>NVWF01000005.1 GCA_002746155.1 Gammaproteobacteria bacterium
ACTCATCGATATCATTCGGCAACGATACAGTGAAATAACCATGAACGAGGACGACTCATGACCAACCAGACGCAAAAGAGTGTGATCGAAATCAAGAACGTTTACAAGAAATAAGCTGTAAGTATGGTGTAGAAATATATAGAGGAAACGATATGTATGCTGAAGAAGTAGATATTTATGCGCCATGCGCCTTGGGTGCTACCATAAATGACGAAACGGTTTATAAAATTAAAGCAAAAGTTATTAAGGGTGCCGCAGATGCCGATGTTGCTCTGGTCGAAATTGGCGGTACAGCCGGTGATATCGAATCATTACCTTTTATGGAAGCTATACGTCAGATGGCCTTTGAGCTAGGCCGTGAACAAGCAATGTTTATACATTTAACATTACTTCCTTGGATCCAAACCGCGGGTGAGTTGAAAACTAAACCCACTCAACACTCGGTGAAGGAGATGCGTTCCATAGGTATTCAACCGGATGTTCTAATCTGTCGATCAGATAGACCACTACCTAATGCAGAGCGTATGAAGATAGCTCTGTTCACCAATGTGGCAGAAAAAGCCGTTATCTCACTGCAAGATGTGGACAGTATCTATAAAATCCCTGCAATTCTTAATGCACAGGGTCTTGATGATCTTGTTGTAGAGCGTTTTAAATTAGACTGCTCAGCCGTTGATTTAACTGAATGGGAGCAGGTTCTCTACGCCCAAGCTAATCCTAAAGGTGAAGTAACGATTGCCATGGTGGGAAAGTATGTTGATTTAACAGAGGCCTATAAGTCACTTAACGAAGCACTGCATCACGCGGGTCTTAAGAACAGACGTGTGGTTAAAATTCAATACGTAGATGCTGAAGATATCGAAAAGAATGGCACAGGAGTGTTAGCTGAAGTGGATGCTATTTTAGTACCAGGTGGTTTCGGTGAACGCGGCGTTGAAGGAAAGATTCAAGCCGTGCAGTATGCCAGAGAGAACAAGATCCCCTATCTAGGTATTTGTTTAGGCTTGCAAGTGGCTATGATTGAATTTGCTCGTAATATGGCTTCCATGCCTGATGCTAATAGTACTGAGATGACAATGAATACAACCCATCCTGTAGTGGCATTGATTACGGAATGGTTAAATGAAGACGGTATAATAGAAACGCGAGATAAAGATTCCGATCTAGGTGGTACTATGAGATTAGGTGCCCAGACCTGCAAGTTGACAGAAGGAAGCCTTGCTGCAAAACTTTATGGTGACAGTGAAATTGTGGAACGTCACCGCCATCGATATGAAGTGAACAATAGCTTCTTACCAGAACTAGAAAAAGCAGGTTTAATCATATCGGGTCGTTCAGTTGATGCTGATCTGGTTGAGATGATAGAACTTGCGGATCATCCCTGGTTTGTGGCTTGTCAATTTCATCCTGAATTCACTTCCACACCAAGAGATGGCCACCCCTTGTTTTCAGGATTTATCGAAGCGGCTATTGCCCATCAGCAAGCAAATAAGTAATTAGAATTGGTAAAACAACTATCACATTAAAGAAAACCTATTAAGGAATTTGTATGACCGTTATTAGTAGTATTGTTGGACGTGAAGTTCTCGATTCAAGAGGAAACCCTACGGTTGAAGCTGAGGTTACTTTAGACTCAGGACTATCAGCCATAGGTATTTCACCTTCTGGTGCCTCCACAGGTAAGCGAGAAGCTGTAGAACTACGTGATGGTGATGCAAACCGCTATCTGGGTAAAGGCGTTCAAAATGCTGTTGCTAATATCAATGGAGCTATTTCAGATGCTCTAGTGGGTAAGCAGTTGGACCAAGCGACTCTCGATCAGAAGATGATTGATTTAGACGGCACAGAAAATAAAGAAAAATTAGGTGCAAATGCAATGCTTGCTGTATCGATTGCCTTTGCAAGAGTTGAAGCCGCAGCTAACAAGCGACCTCTTTTTAAGCAAATCAATCCCGAAGGTCCTTTTTGTTTGCCAGTACCCATGATGAATATCATCAATGGTGGCTGTCATGCAGACAACAGTGTAGATGTGCAAGAATTCATGATTTTACCCGTTGGCGCGAAGACTTTTTCTGAAGCTCTTCGTTACGGTGTTGAAATTTTCCATTGCCTAAAAAGCGTTTTAAAGAAAAGAGGACTTAATACGGCGGTGGGTGATGAGGGTGGTTTTGCACCTGATTTAGAATCCAATGAAGCTGCACTTCAGGCCATTGTAGAAGCTGTAGATTTAGCGGGTTATACACTTGGAGATGATATTTTATTAGGCCTTGATGTGGCAAGTTCTGAAATATACAGTGATGGGCTTTATCATCTTGAATCAGAAGGACGTTCCCTAACACCAGCCGAGTTTACTGATTACCTGGTTGATCTTGTGGATCGTTACCCGATCATCTCCATCGAAGATGGTATGGCAGAAGATGATTGGGAAGGTTGGAAGTTATTAACTGAAAAATTAGGAGATAGAATTCAATTAGTAGGAGATGATTTATTTGTAACCAATACTAAGATCCTTCAAAGAGGAATAGATGAATCTATTGCTAACTCAATATTAATTAAAGTTAATCAAATTGGCACCATGACTGAGACGCTAGCAGCGATAAAAATGGCCCATGATGCTGATTTCACCGTAGTGATTTCTCATCGGTCCGGTGAAACTGAAGACACTACGATTGCTGATTTGGCGGTTGCTGTTTCTGCAGGTCAGATTAAAACAGGCTCACTTTGTCGTTCGGACAGAATTGCCAAGTACAACCAGCTACTTCGTATAGAACAAATCCTTGGCGACCAAGCACAATATCCTGGGCGCAGTGCTTTTAAGTGGATAAAATAAGACTAACCAATGATTTTAAAAATAAAACAATTTTTTGAATTAAGACTGTCAGTTGTAAAAGTTGAATCTGAACAAGAGATTGAAAAGCGTTTGCAACTGGCCAGTGCTGTTTTACTTTTTGATGTTGCCCAGTCTGATCAGCATTATACTACTGCTGAAAAAGAAAAGATTCAGCATGCAATTGAAAGTAAGTTTTCTCTAAGTAGTGATGATATCAATGAATTAATAGCCATTGCAGATGAACAAAGTAAGCAGGCAATCGATTATCATCAGTTTACTTCTCTGCTGAATAAAGAATTCACTATTGAACAAAAAATCAGATTAATAGAATTAATGTGGCAAGTAGCCTTCAGCGATGGAGAACTTGATCCCTATGAAGACCATTTCATTCGAAAAATTTCTGGTTTGCTGCATCTTAGACAAATAGAACTTCTATCTGCAAGAGAGCGGGCAAGACCATAATTTATTCATAAAGCTGACATAACCAAAGAACACCAGTAAGCAACACCATAAGCGATGGCCTGATCATTAAAGTCATAAAATGGATTATGTAAGGGTCGCGAATGGTGTTCGCCAACATCGCCATTTCCCATAAGAATATAGGCCCCGGGTTTCTGGTTTAACATTTTGGCAAAGTCTTCTGAAAAGCTAACCCGACCATAACTTGAATCAATCGTCGCATCAGGTAAGTTTGTTACGGCTTTAACACAAACTTCGGTTTGTTTTTGATGATTTACTACTGGCACAAAGGACGTTGAATAGTTAAAAGTAAAATCAGCACCTTGAGCAGTACAGGTGTGACTGACTATTTGCTCCATATGGGCTTTAATCGTTTCCGACGTCTGGTTATCAAAACCGCGACAATCACCACTAAGAGTTACGTTACTAGCAATAACATTGCGCGCGCCATCGGTTTGAATGTTGGTAATTGATACCACAGCATGTTTAGCCGGTGCTATGGTTCGCGAAACAATGGTTTGAAGGTTGAGTACAATACTAGCAGCAATCGGGATTGGATCGATACCCTTATCCGGCATTGATGAGTGACCGCCACGGCCCTGGATGGTAATTTCAAAATTATCTTCGAAGGAACAAAAAGGACCTGATTGAATGGCAAAATGTCCAACCGGAAGACCGGGTAAATTATGTAGACCATAGACTTCATCCATAGCAAATCGAGTAAACAGCCCATCGTCTATCATGGCATCGGCACCCGTACCATTTTCTTCATCAGGTTGAAAAATAAAATGCACGGTACCATCAAAGTCAGCAAATTCTGCTAACTGAAGTGCCGCTCCGAGTAACATTATAGAATGACCATCATGTCCACAACCATGAAACTGCTCTGGTTTGGTCGAACGATGAGCAAATTCATTTGATTCGTTGATCGGTAAGGCGTCCATATCGGCGCGAAGCCCGACTGACCGAGTACTGTTGCCGTTTCTTAACGTTGCAACGAAGCCAGTCTTGCCTATATTTCGAGTAATATCTAGACCTGCGGCTTCAAGACGATCGGCAAGTGACGAACTGGTGCGATCAACTGCAAAAGCAAGTTCCGGGTGGCTGTGAATATCGTGGCGTAAGTTGACCAGCTCTTTAAGTAAACTTTCTGATGGTGTAAAATTTTTCAAGATCTTCCCTCCGAGAAAATAATAAATGGAGTACTGGCTGCATCCATGTCTAAATTAAAACGCTCTGTGTTCATAACTGCTGCTAATCCAGCCGCACCCGATGGTGTTGTTTGGATACCATTCTCAGCTGCCAAATCGACAGCTGCTTTAGCATCTTCGTCGCTAATTATCACAAAATAATCGGCGCATTTATTAATGACATCAAGGGCAATAATTGACGGTGTCTTACAGTCCAGTCGGCCCATGTTGGAGGCTGGCCCCTTGACGGTTATAGGTTTGCCAGCAAGATTGCTCTCACGTAAACACGGGGCTGCTTGTGGTTCAACGATGACAATCTTCGGCTGCTTCAGCCAATTTTTTCTAATCATATAAGCAATTGCTGCCGCCATACCACCCACACCCGCTTGCAAGAAAACATGGCTTGGCCAGATGTTGGATGACTCAAATTGCAAACGAGCTTCTTCTGCCATTACTGTGTAACCTTCCATGACTAGAGCGGTCGGTCTTGTATATCCTTTCCAGGAGCCCGGAGCATGATTTTGAATAAAATAATAATAACTCTATTATCTCTCGTAGTTTTTGTGCCAACGTGTTTTGCAAGTCGGATTCACCCCCATATGATCCCAGTGGGCTGCCATTCAGGTTCTGATATGATACCTACCCTTACCCACATTCAAGTTGATGACTTACAACCAAAAACTGTCTAATCGATTGCAAATCCAACCAAATTAATAAAGTGTAACTAGAAAGAAATTATGCAAAGGATTGCAATATGCTTTTGGCAAGGACTGCCGAAAAGGGTTTCACTCTAGGTTATCAACGTCACAAGCCTGAACAAACGCTTCTCTATCAAATAATAGAACACCATTACCCTCATTTTCAGGTACTTATGGATGCTCAAAATCGTCCATTACCTAAATATGTGCAACAGGAATTTGATGAATACTTAAAGTGTGGTCGACTTGAGTATGGTTTTCTGCGGGTAAAATGCGAGCATTGTCATGATGAAAAACTTGTTGCCTTTAGCTGTAAGAAAAGAGGCTTCTGCCCAAGCTGTGGGGCGAGACGCATGGCTGACAGTGCAGCGTTACTGGTCGATGAGATATTACCGGAACAACCCATAAGGCAATGGGTGCTGAGCTTTCCATTTCAACTAAGGTTTTTGTTTGCAAGCTATCCAGATATTATGAGCAAAGTCCTCGGTATCGTAAATAGAGCGTTATCAACTCACTTGATCCATAAAGTTGCCCCAAGTTTATTGTATCAAGCCTTAAGGCTTTTTCACTAGACTAGGGCGAGTTTCAAACCCACCATCAGTAATCCATCACAGGTGTAAGGCGGCGACGGGGAGGATTAAATACCGGCTTTTCAATCACAGTGCATTTCGCCATAACTTTCGACCAGTGTAGCTCCCGTTGATAATAAATCTCGGCAATTAATAGATCACCCACTTCTCCGTATTTAGCATCCACCTGCGCCAAGGCAATATTCGATTTAGCGGTGGGACACCAAGCCGCTGAGGTAACGATACCCACCTGCTTCTTGCCCTTAAATATGAATGAGTGGGCAGCAGGTTTATTGCCTTCCACATCTAAAAATACAAAGCGATAGCGAGAACCTTGTTGCCGCTCTTTTAATAAAGCTTTCTTGCCATTAAACATCGGCTTGTTAAAATCAACCATCCACTCCAAACCTAACTCCAGAGGAGAACGGGAACGGCCTTGGCGGACTTCATCCTGTGCAGGAATAAAATCAACTGTCGCCTGAACAAATCCCGCTTCAATTCTTGCCATCTCTAAGGCATGACTGCCAAAAGGTTTGATTCCTCGATGCTTTCCAGCCTCAAAGAGCTTATCCCACAACACCTCTGCTTTAGTTGGATCAATCCACAGCTCATAACCCAAATCTCCTGTGAAACCGGTACGACTCACCAGTAGATCCGTGCCTTCAAAAGCAAAACTCTTGATACCAAATGATTTTAACTGTTCGAGTCCCTCGCAACCCATCTCACGGAGGATGGCGCAGGAAGTCGGACCTTGAACAGCAAGAGCTGCCACCTCATAGGTTTCATCAACGATTGAAACGTCAAAACCCATGGCAGACCAACAGAGCCAATCCATAGCACGGGTATAGGAACAGAGACGATAGTCATTTTCAGCGAGATGGAAGATGGTGCCATCATCCATTACCTGACCATTATCATTGCACCAAACCGTATAGGCAACGCGACCCACTTTTATCTTGGTGATATCTCTGGTTATTAAGCGATTCAAATAGGCTTCAGCATCAGGCCCAGAGATTCGATACTTGGTCATGGGACTTAAATCGAACACTCCAGTGCTGTTACGAATGGCAAAGTATTCAAGCTCAACATCTGTGTAAGCATCCGGCGTCGTCACACCCTTCCACTCAGACCACTGATTGATTTCGCAGGCTTTAACTATCCTTGAATGGAATGGCGAGGTGAGCATCATGGTTTCATCGCGGTGTTTTCTTATGCGGTCTTGGCTCATGCGGTCTTGGCTCATGCCTTACTACCTCGCTTAATTATTTCATCTGCTGCATTTTTCCCTGCCAGACCCATCACGCCACCACCGGGATGACTACCCGCACCGCAGAGATACAGACCACCAATGGCCGTAGCGTATTGAGTCGCACCTGTGAATGGACGCATCATCATTATTTGATCAAGGCTCAATTCACCTTGATGCCAATGACCACCCGTTAAATGGTACTGCTGCTCAATATCCTTGGGCGTTAATAATTCACTATCGATGATTAGGTTCTTAATACCTGGAGCAAAATCTTCAAGTCTGTCAATCACCAGTTGTTTGAATGCTTGCTTAGTTTGATCGCTCCAACCTTGCTTCAAATCATAGGGAGCAAACTGTACTATCGCCGATAAAACCTGCTCACCTGCTGGTGCTAAGGTATCATCATGCACTGAGGGGATGCTGATATCCAAGGCAGGTTTGGAAGAATACTCACCGTACTTGGCATGATTAAAAGCCCTCTCTATATAATCCATACTAGGCGCTATCAGTAGGCGATTTCCTAAATCTTTCTCAGCCAACCCCGTGAACTTTGGTAAGCCTTTTAATGCAAGGTGCAACTTCGCGGTATTTCCCTTCATGCGGATATTATGAACATTTCTTGCCATGCCCGTTTCAATATTTGGATATCCCACAAGTTGTTTAAAAGTGGCCTTCGGATCCACATTAGAGACAATAATATTTGCCTTAATACTTTCTCCATCAGCAAGTTCAACTGCCGTGGCGCGGTAGCAGTCTGTCAGTATTCTTACCACCTTAGCGTTCCTACGAAGGGTAACACCTGCCGCTTTTGCAGATGCAGCGAGGGCATCACCCACAGCGCCCATACCACCCTTAACCACTGCTGGTCCGACAAATCCATAGACATCACCCAGTCTTCGATAGAGGAATCCAAAAACAGTATTTGGAGAGCGTGGTCCCATGTGCGACCCTAGAACACTATCAAAGGATAAAGCAGCTTTTACTAACTCATTATCGAAGTTTTCCTCCATGATGTCATACATGTTGATCAGGGCAATTCGCATCAAATCACGCATATCATCTTGACCTAATAGTTTCAGGCCAAGGCCAAGTTTTAGTAGGGTGATCCTATCGCTAAAATTAGCCTCTACAAGTTTCGGTGGACGATGACTAAAAGCCGTCGCCAGAACTTTCGAAAATTTTAATATCTGTTTATAAAACTTTTTATACTGCTGTTTGTCTTCGGCAGAGAGAGAGTCACCCTCAAGCTTATCGCCTAGGATCTTAATATGACTGGCATCTTCGCCTAGGGCAATAGTGCTGAGATTTTTAGCCGCAAGCGTTAAACCGAACTTCTCCAGCGCAAGATCTTTTTGTATTTGCGGGCTTAACTGCATCAGCCACTGGGCACAGCTTGAGACTGAAAATCCATCACTAAATTCAGACGTTGCCGCTGCGCCTCCAAAGGCATCTCTGGCTTCAAGCACCAGTACTTTTTTGCCTGCCTTGGCTAAATAAGTAGCGCAGATCAATCCGTTATGACCACCGCCGACTAATATGACGTCAAACGCGTTATCTAACTTGGTATCAGTCATCTGCATAGCCCTCCGGAACAGTGCTTTTGAGCTTGAGATCCCGTAGGATTTCCCTCGCAGCATTCGCGCCAGGTGCCGCCATCACACCTCCACCGGGGTGAGTGCCTGAGCCACACATATACATGCCCTTAACCGGGCCTCGATATTGCGCATACCCCGGAAAGGGTCGGTTAAATAAAAGCTGATCAAAGGTTAATTCACCTTGGAATATATTGCCTTCTGTTAAACCCACTTCGCCTTCAATTTCCCTAGGCGTTCGCACCTCGCAATGCAAAATTAAATCTTTAAAATCTGGGCTATAATCAGAAATTTGATCAATCACCGATTTCGCAAAACCATCTCTGTCTTCATCTGTCCAGTCCTTACCTTTAATTTTTGGCGGTGCATATTGTACAAAAACTGTCATCATATGCTTTCCAGGTGGAGCCATGGTTGGATCGGTCAAACTTGGTATTAACATATCCATGTAAGGATCTTTAGACCAGGTGCCATCCTTCCAATCGTCATAGGCTCTCTCAAGACGTTCTAGGGAATCAGTAAAATGCATATCGCCAAACATCAAGGGACTCGACTTTGGGATGGCTGTGAAAGTGGGCAAACCGTCTAGGGCAATATTGAGTTTTCCCGATGAACCACGAATTTTAAAATTCTTAGCCTTAGTGACGATATCATCTGGCAGATCGGCGGCATCCATAATGTCAAGATAGGTGCGTTTCGGATCAAGATTAGATACCACCACATCCGCATAATATTCAGTGCCGTCTTTTAAAGCCACACCTTGAGTAACACCGTTTTTCACCATCACCTGATCCACATCAGCATCACATTTAATTTCACCGCCGAAGGCTTGAAAGGACTTAGCCAAGGCCTCAGATACTGAGCCCATTCCACCTCGGGCAAAGCCCCAAGCGCCAATGGTGCCATCCACATCACCCATATAATGGTGCAGCAAAATATAGGCTGTGCCCGGACTGTAAACGCCAAGCGCTGTACCGATGGTTCCTGTGCCTGCAAAGTTTGCTTTGATCACGTCTGTTTCAAAGTATTCTTCAAGAAAGTCCGCAACGCTCTTAGTCCAAAACTTTAAGGTTTCAGCTAAGCCTTGCTCGCCCATATCAAGGAAGGCTTTACCAAGCACAGATAGCTCTTTTAAATCTCGATATTTTAATGAGGTAGGATCGGGTGGAGTACGCAGTAAAAAAGGCCTAATCAACCGAGTTTGTTTCATCACATCCGCAGAATAACGCTCATAGGCATTAGCATCTCTGACCGAATGCCTAGCAAGTTCTCGGTACTGCCGACCGTGATCCGAATAGCTGCCGAAATAGTCACCATTTTGCATAAATGTCACACCGCCACCGTAAGGCACAACTTGCAAACCATGGCGAGGTAATTCAAGATCACGGGTAATTTCAGGGCGCAGTAGACTACAAACATAGGAACAATTGGAGTATTTCCAGTCGCTATAAAGTTCGCGGCTCACCGTCGCGCCACCAATATAGGCGTTACGTTCGACCACTAGCACTTTAAGCCCTGCCTTGGCGAGATAAGCCGCATTGGTTAAACCGTTGTGGCCTGCGCCAATAACGATAGCGTCATACTTTTTCAAATTATTTTTCTCCAGATTTCGCTGCTTATTTTACTTGTTTTACAAATCCAGCTTAAGCTCTGTATAAATCAAAGTGTCCCAAAAGTCAGCCAAGGTATCACCCAACGTATCACCACTCCATGAATACTCAACTTCAGTGCTCCGTTTCATGCCAGCTAACAATTCTTCGCTTGAGACTTTCTCTGACCATAAGAGTGTTTTACGATAGGTCTTCAAACCATTTTTTTCACCGAGATACACGGCAAAAGCTTGATCAAAATCACTGGCATTTCGACTAGGATCGATAACCATCGATTTCAAAGAATGGGATTTAGTCAAGGATTGGATTTGATGAGCAAGACCTTTGCTATCAAGAAGGTATCCATCAATTTCATAGTTATCGAGACTGTGCACTGTAACAAAAACCGACTGAATATCATGGCCAAGATAGGTGGTATTTTCATGTGCAGGACTGGCACAGGCAGCCAGTAGACATGTCGCTATAAGCAACATAGGTATTTTTATACTAGGTATTTTTATGCTAGGTATTACATCTACCATTCGCTGTCACCTTCTGATTATTTTTCTCAAGCTCGCGGATAAAGGATTAGATTAATTTTTGAAACTATGTAAGTATCAAGATAGTGCTAATTTTACTTATACGCAACATCTTTCGCAGAGAGACTATCTTACTCACTTGGAAAAATAATTTTGAAAGCCATACTTCTACTATTCGCTATAATTTTTTCACAAAGCTTAATCCTTTCAAAGTTAAATGCTCCCTTTTTCGCATCGATAGAAGATATAAACCGATTTGCGAGTAAGAAAAAGCTTATAAAAACTCTTCCTAATGATCCACGCAAGGTAAGGTCAAGATCATCTCCAAAGTGGCTTGAGGCGGTAGGCAAAATGACTTCTCGAATTTCTACTACCGAGCAAGAGCAATGTTCTCTTACCCTTATAAATGATCGGCCTCAGAAAGATGGCATTATTGGTATTACTGCAGGCCATTGTGTTGATCATTGGTACATTGATCTTGGTAAATTTGATATTGGTCATAATGTGATCACCTTTACTTCAAATAGCGGTAAAATCATTAAGCGCTCAATTATAGAAGTCCTAGTCACTGAGATGGATTCTAGTGTTGACTACGCCATTGTTAAGCTAGACAGTTCTATTGCGCGAGCAGACCTTAAGCCTCTGTTACATTCTCCTTACCATTATTCAGATCTCATTCATGAGGATGACTTTAATGAGCAGTTTACATCCTATGCGACCATGGTAGGTTTCAGCGCCGACCAAGGGATTGGACAAAAGGGCAGGGTTATGACTTATGATGAAAAATGTCAACTTCAGGGTGGTGCCAGAGGGCTCAAAAAAGCTTATTGCCATGCTTATGGAGGGGCTTCTGGTGGTGCTGTAGTTGTAACTGTGGCACTTAACGAAGATACAGGAGATATTTACGATGACCTGCAACTCGCGGGAACAACACAGCACTTTTTTGTTGGCTCAATCGTCGGAGGAAGGGTAGGAGATAATAGCTCTAAGACAATGTTCACAGAGAATACCTATTATTATAGTCGTTTGATTAAGATCCTCGCAGCTCACTAGGGCATTTCAAAGAAATCAGGACGATTCAGCTAAAATAGAAGCTAAAGTATCGCCATCAATATTGCCACCGCTTAATATAATTCCAACTTGTTTTTTTAGGCTTTACCTTTTTACTCATCAAAGCCGCAAGCCCTAGGGCGCCACTTGGTTCAACAACTTGCTTAAGTTGATAAAAAAGAACTCTAACCGCCTGCTTAATCATCTCTTCGCTCACCGTTTCCATCCGTTCAACCTTATCTAGCATAACGGCTAGCGTAATATCACCAACACTTAATGTTCGAGTGCCATCCGCTATGGTATCTGGATAGTCAATGGTTACTATCTTTCCCGTGTTAAACGATTGGGTTGCGTCATCAGCGAGCTCTGGCTCGACTCCAATCACCTCACATAAGGGCTTGATCCCCTTGATGGCGATAGCAGTACCAGAGAGTAGCCCACCACCGCCACAGGGTACTAGGATCTGATCGAGTTGTGGCTGCTGTTGAATTAGTTCCAAAGCTGCCGTACCTTGGCCTGCAATTATATGGGGATGATTAAAAGGTGGTAACAGGGTTAATCTGCCCTCGCTATTGATCTGCTCAGCTATCTCTTCGCGAGTCTGATTTTCGGGGTTATATTCAACCACGACTGCACCATAGTCTTCAGTGGCTTGCCGCTTAATCTTGGGTGCATTTGATGGCATGATTATCGTTGCAGATATGCCCAATAATTGACAGACTCGGGCTATAGCTTGAGCGTGATTACCCGAGGAGTAGGCAATCACCCCTGCTTTTTTTTGACTGGCTGATAATTGAGAAACAGCATTGTAAGCACCACGAAACTTAAAAGCGCCAATGTGCTGGGTATTTTCGCACTTGAAATAAACCTTCGCACCAACCAATTGATCGATCCAGCGATTACTAAGCACAGGGGTTCTAACACAGACTCCCTCTAATCGTTCAGCGGCATCACAAACATTTTGAAACGTAGGGTATTTGCTCATCTTCAGTCATACTACCTATCTCAATACTCAACTTAATCTCGACACTATATCAATAGTTTAATGAAAGGCAAATCAAATGGATTATTTAAGATCCCTATTTCGGATTTTATTATACTCATCAAAACCATGGACAGTTCCGTCAATACCAGAGAGACGAACAGAACCAGAACCGCCATTTACGAGGGTAAAGTCTTGAGTAACATTACTGATCTTCATTGAGCCTGAGCCATCATCCACCTTAACCGAACCAATGATGTCTGTAACCTTTATTGAGCCTGAACCGTCATCAATGAAAACATCACCTTTAATTTGAGAAACATTAATTGAGCCTGAACCATCATCAATATTAAGATCACCTTCAATATTTTTAATAACGAGTGAGCCTGATCCATCTTTAATGGTTATCTTGCCAGAGCTATCGGTTAATTTAATTGAGCCTGAACCGTCATCGACCAAAACACCCTTGTTCATTTGAGTGATGGTAATGGAGCCTGAGCCATCTTCAACGGCAAGGTATAAGGAGGATGGGACTTGGATATCAAGATCTACCCGGCTTTTAACCCTAGAAGATAACAAGGAGCTGTCAAATTTTACCTTTAACATGGCCTTGCCACCATCTTGATTCAATTCGAGAGTCAATTTATCAGAAATGTATTGTTCAGCATCCTCACTATCAAAAGTGAATTTAGTATCAACTCGAATGGTTGCTTTGACAATTATTTGGTTAATTGCATCACTTCCTGTGACTTTTAAATAACCAGCGCCAGTATCTACATAAAAGCTATTAATACCTGAGGTATCCAGCTGGCAAGTAGCCTTCAGCGATGGTGAACTGGACCCCTATGAAGATCATTTCATCCGAAAAATTGCTGGTTTGCTCCATCTTAGACAATCAGAACTTCTGTCAGCAAGAGAGCGGGCAAGGCCATAGTTATTCAAAAGCTAAGAGTTACTCGATAGAGTTTTTGATTACTAAGTTGATATTTTCGCTCAAAAGGAGTGATGGGATTTAAAGGCTCGAACTGTTCAAAATAACATTCATTTTTGGACAAAAGTGAAAGGGCAGTTTTAAATTCATCAGCATATATTTTCCAGTTAGTGCGCAGTTCTAGTGTTCCTCCAAGTTCTTTCAAAAATGGAAAAACGGCATGACCATGCCAACGACGTTGTAGATGTTTTTTCTTTGGCCAAGGATTTGGATAAAGTAAAAAATGATGTTTAACTAGCCAGTTTGATTCGACCGCCAAGCGCCAAAAATCAATAAGGTTAGCCTGAATTAATTGTGCATTGTCAGGCAAGTCCCACTCACTGTTTATCTGTAAACGATGCTCTGATTGGTCAACACCAAGAACAAAAGCATCAGGATATAACTTTGCGATGTGATAACTACTCTCACCGACGCCACAACCAGAATCAAGAATAAAATTCCCTTGATGTCTTTTATAAAGATCATTGGCCAAAACAAAGGCTTCTTTATTCAATTCTGAAATGGGTTTATGAAAGGGTGTCTGAAGGTGTTTCGACACTAGTCTTTCAAGATCCGGATGGACATCATGTTGGTTACTCGAAATGATTCGGGATGGTTGCATAAATTATTTAAAAATCTGGTTCAGGAACTGTTCAGATTCAATCCTTTATATTGTGTGTAAGTTCATGGCATATATTCTAAAGGAGTTTAATCATGTCTGGAATCAGTAATTTTGCTAAGCAGTTAATTTCTATGACTAGTATCAGTCTTTGTTTACTGAGCTTTTCAGCGCTCAAAGCAGCAGAGAAAACGGTTAAAGCCTCAGCTGGAATAGTGAGTAGCTCAAAACAGCAATCTGTATCAAGACCTATGGAAGCAGAATCCAATCAAAAGATGAAGAGTTCAAGCATAAGTAGTGAACGAAAATCTTCTTACAAGGATATCAGTGATCCAGATTTGATGATCAAACAGTTCACTAGCTATAAGGATATTGCTAGGAGCAGTCTAGTTTCTAAAGCTAGCATTAGAAATGAAAACTTAACAAGTTCATCAAACTCAGGGCACATTTATTTTTATTCAGTCGCGGTTGAAATGAACTATGACGAAGATGGCGATGGTTACTATTCTGATTTCACTGTTAGTTTTGATGCTGATACAACTTTTAATTATGTCACGGTGTATGCAAGTTTGTACGCAAGCTTAAATGGTGGAGCTTGGGAACATTACTACACCACAGATGACTTTGAATTAAGTGGTACTAGTAGTTCAGATGTTTATCGAGTAAGAACACAGTTAACCAGTGGATTTCCCCCTGGAAGTTATGACATCTTAATCGATCTTTACGATGCCTACGATAATAGTCTAGCTGCATCCATCAGTGCTGACAGTGAATATGCATTAGCTGAACACTTGCTAGAAGATATCACTTACGAAAACTCAACAGGTTCGACCTCTAATTTTTCTATATTTTCAGCTAGTATTAGTTTATTAGATGATAATGATAATGATGGATTTTACCAATCATTCAGCCTGCAATTTGATGCTGATGTGTCCTTTGGTGAGGCAAATGTCTATGCAGAAATTTGGGTGAGAGATAGTAGTGGCAATTGGCAGAGAGATTTCATCACGGAGGATTTTTTATTAGATGGCAATTCCACACTGGATACTTACATACTTGAAACTGTCTGGGAAAGTGGATATAGCACTGGCTACTATGATTTTAGGGTGGAACTTTATGATGCAGATAGCTTTGAACTAGTTGCCACCAGTGAGGATTATGATTACGCATTGGCAGAGGTGCCCCTTGAAGATGCAGTTGCAGATACACAGTCTACAGGAGGTAATAATACAGGAAATAACTCAGCTGGCGGTGCAACTTCAACTAGTTATGGTTCAGGTGGCTCAGGTAGCTTCGGCCTAGTGATGCTGCTGTTAGTCGCAGCATCAGCCTTAACAAGAACTAGAGGAAAAAGACAAGCTGAGGGATAACTTTAATGGGCTGGGCCGGTTTCGTTTGGCTCAGCTTTATTTTAAGTTTTAGTTAAGTTGTATCTTTCAAGTACTAAATTTGTCCGATCAGTTAACTCCATTACCACAACCAGTGACTGGTATTCAGTCTCAAATTCTGTAAGGCGATGACGGGCATTCCTTCGAATGACATTCATATCTTCAAGTAGATAACTCTTTTCTAGGCGAGGAACCCTACATAAGGTTAAGCTGTAAAAGCCAAACAGAGGTTTACGACTAGATCGCTGAATATATTCTACTCTTTCTATATCATCCTCAAAATCAGCCCAGGTTTTTATTTCTATACTCGGCATGGAACCACCGTCAGAAGCTGTCTGCTGAGATACATAAATCTCAATAGTCGGCGCTCTATTACTGGTTATATCCAAGCCCCGTAGTTTTTCTTTTAAGTCGGGACAATCAAAAATCTGTTCAAAATTGTAGAGATCACGGCCAATTTGAAAAGGCGCTAGTAGTTGGGAAGTGTAATTTCCAGCTAAGACATAGGGGATATCATATTTGCCATCTATACGAGTCATTAATAGAGATTGAGTAGGTAAGCATAAGTTCAGCCAAGATTCTATTAATCTAGATTTGGTGCTCATCCACAACTCACCAGTACATGAAGGTAGAGTGTTTTTATTTTTATTTAATAACTTATGGATAAATATTGCTGCATCATGGCGGGCAATCCTGTGATCTCTGGTCAAACATAAAGACCCATCTTTTGTAATAGCAGCGATTCGGTAACTTTGGTTTTTTAGTTTTGAAGAGCGGAAGCGTTTATTTAACCCGATAAAATCGATGGTTACAGTATCTCTGATTTGAAAGGTATTGGACTTATCCAGCTTTATTTTTAAGCCATTGACGGATAAATCGAGAGTATGGCCTTTAATTTTCTCGCCATAATATTTTAAAACTATCGCGGATTGATAAATGTACCGGTCTTCATTTCGTTGTTTAGTTATACCCAATCTTAAACGTGTATACTCCATTGAGGTTGATCTTTTAATTTCATAATCATCAAAAAAGCTATCTTCAGGAGCGGTAAAAGTTTCATCCTTTAGTAGAGGGTCTTTTTTAAGACTATCAGTGATATCAACCAGATAGATAAGATATTCATACTGATTGAGCTGATCAATTAAATTATCCGCTTGATCAGCACTTGTATCGGCGAGCTTATCAATCAACTCTTTACTACGTTGTTCTGACATGTTTTGCAATTTAACAACATTGATTTTCCAAGCTACGAAAGTATCTTCTTTAATGCCAGTGCGAAGAAAACTCAGTTTGGAAGTATTATCAATAAACTGCCATGACGTTGCGCCAATCCTACGCCTTAATCCGGAACCTTGATAGCGATAGGCATAAATTTCAGGTGATGTGATTTCATGATGAACAACACTATTAAGTCGAAAAGAACTCATCTGCTGTTCAAGAATACTCAACATACTATTGCCGAGGCCTTTTAGATATTGCTTATTTTGATTTGAAATGGCTATTTCTTGTATTTGTAACTTTTCTCCACGGGTTGCAATAAAACAAGCCAAGTAGGGGAGAGAATTAATGTAAAAGTACTCCCAAGCCTTGGCTGTTAAAGCTAGTTTCGAATCCTCTGCATCAATGCGATAGCGGTGTTTTTTGTTATCAATAAATTCCTGTATAAATATATCAAAGGGGTGCTCACCTGGATCTATTCGAGCCAGTTGAAGAGTCATGTGCATTGAACCTACAGAACTTTTCATCAAGCTGTAGGGCACCATACCGAAATCTTGCTGATACTTTTCTTCTAAGGACGGAAAGGCAAGCTGCATTTCCATACCATCAATAACATCAAGTAAGTAGTGAAGCTTTATTTGGATGCCAGAGAGGGATACATTAACAGAGCGACCTTGAATAATTTTTCCGGAGGGGAGTTCAATTTCTACATCACTGGCATAGTTTAAGCGGTTTTCTGCCCGATGTTGGCTATATCCCACGGGTATGACGGCTGGTGGATTATAGGTTTTAAGGTTTTCTTCGGTTTCATCACTTTGTTTACCTTGTTTACCATCCAGACCGGATGCTAAACGCGCTGCTGCGTGCTTTAACACAGCTTCATAGATGGCTTGGGTGTAATGCTCATTATTTCGCTTTAACTGTCTCAGATAAAATCGTTTAGCTTGAATATCAAGGAAATGAGTGATGCCGCCTTGTGCAAGGGCGGTGCACTGGGATGGAAATAGTTCTCTAAGATCAATCGGTTCTTCACAGGGAAAATCTAGGCGTTGTGCTTCACTAATGTGTTCAGGATCAGCTGTTGGGGATTTGTACTTTGGAATAGCATCCATCAGACCTTTGGTGCCTGAGGGACTTGATACAAAATGTTTTATTTCTTCTGCCATTACAAACTATCCAATGAGTTTGAGCGTCTTAATACCTAGTTATCAACTTAATGTTATCAATAGTCCTAAGTGTAATTATCCTAACACTTTTGAGATCTCAAGTAGTGTGATTTTAACCAACTATTAGTCATATAATTTATGGTATCGGCCAAAATTCATACTTCTTAACATTTAGACAAACTAAAAAACGTTTAAAAACAGTATCATGGTTACAAATAATTAGATTGGCACTGTAAATGCATTAGCTTAAGTTTAAGAACGCTAGGTAAGTTAGATATTAACAGTGTTAGCATTATTTAAATAAATATCGAGGAAGTTATGAATAGAAGACTACGCCTTTTAGCTATCGTTTCATTAGCAGCAAGTTCTGCCTTTGTATTATCGGCTTGTAGTGAAGTGAAATCTGAAGATAAACAGCTTGAGGAAATTGTTACTATACCTGTTATTGCAGAACCTGTAATGGTGGGTTCTATCAGTGCTTCCTATGGAACAACAGCTTCTCTAGAGGCTGCGTCAGAAGCTTCAGTTACCGGTCGTCTTTCAGGCATTGTTACTAAAATATTTGTTGAAGAAGGTGATTATGTTCAAGCCGGTCAAGCCTTAGCCCAATTAGACGTAGATAAACTCGAACTTGAAGTGCAACAAGCTTCAGCGAGATTCAGCCAAACTAAAAATGATTTAAATCGTAATAAGAAGATGTTTAATAAAGGCTTAATAAGCTCAGAAGCATTTGATAGAGTGAAATTTGATTATGACGCCCAAAAAGCGGCAACAGATTTAGCTAAACTGAATTTAGAATATGCCACTATCAGAGCTTCGATTTCCGGAGTCATAGCGATAAGATACATAAAAGAAGGTAATTTGTTAAAGCAAAATGATGCTGCTTTTCATATAACCGATTTATCTGAAATTCTTGCGATTATTCATATACCCGAATCTGAAAAAGCAGGTTTAGCCGTTGGACAACTTGCAAGGATATTTGTTGAAGCATCAGTTCAACCTTTTATCGGTATTGTACAAAGGATAAGTCCTATCATTGATAGAGACAGTGGAACTATCCGAGTGACTGTTAGTTTGAGTGATGAATCATTTGTACTTCGCCCGGGTATGTTTAGTCGAGTGAGTATTATATATGACACTCATCAGCAGGCCATCCTGGTGCCAAAAGATTCTATTATTACAGAAGATTCTGAACTATCAGTTTATATCGTTGAAGATGGAGTCGCGCACAAACGTCTAGTGGCAATAGGTTTCTCAAACTCAACCTCCGTTGAGATCCTTCAAGGTGTAGAAGAAAATGAAATGGTTATTACTACAGGTCAAAGAAACCTTAGAGATAAAGCCCAGGTAGAAATTATCGAAGTTGTAACTAGTTTATAAAGTTTCAAGGTTTTTATGGGGGCGCCAGCCTCCTTTTTTTTGCCAATTAATCCATTCAAGAATAATCTTGTTGCTCTTTAGTTAAATAAACTCTATTTTTAATACCCCTATTGTTTATTAAAAGGCTAATTTAAGATGTTCAGCAAAGCCATTGTAAAAACTCCTTGCCGAGCCATGACTAATGGCATCACAACAGCTGATCTAGGCATTCCCCAGTTTGAAGTTGCCCTAGAACAACACCTAGACTATATTCAAGCCCTAAAGGACTGTGGCTTAGAGGTTCTTATTTTAGACGCCGATGAAAACTATCCTGATTCTACCTTCGTTGAAGATGTTGCACTTTTAACACCCCACTGTGCAATTCTCACTAATCCAGGTGCTTCTACAAGACGAAATGAAACACTGTCCATGTTACCCATATTAAAACAGTTCTATGCTAGTGTTGATTTAATAACCGCACCAGGCACAGTAGAAGCGGGTGACATCATGATGGTTGAAAGCCATTATTACATTGGTCTATCACAAAGAACCAATCATCAAGGCGCAGAACAACTGATTTCTATTCTGGAAAAAAATAACATGACCGGTTCCATCGTCACACTCGAGGAAGTGTTACATTTAAAAACTGGCTTAGGATATCTAGAAGGCAACAACCTATTAGCCTGCGGTGAGTTTCTAACAAAGCCAGAATTCCAAAAGTTTAATCTAATGTCGGTTAATGAGAAGGAATCTTATGCTGCTAATAGTGTGTGGATCAACGGTACAGTGTTAGTTCCATTTGGCTTCCCCAAAACAAAATACCTCATCGAAGGAAAAGGATACAAAGTCAGAACAGTTGATGTATCTGAGTTCCAAAAACTAGACGGAGGTCTAAGCTGCCTATCATTAAGATTCTAAAAAAGAGAAAACAATGTATTTAAGCCTAGATTACTTATCCTTTTGCAAAGTCTAAGACTTTTTTATCGCTGAGTTTGCGGGAGCTCTTTTGTTTTGCCAGTAGTCGTTGAATGATTGAGCAGAGGGACCAAATTTCCATCCGCGCATTTTTATCATTTGTCTCGTGGACAGTTAAACCATCTGCCATGGCATCTGAGTAGGATACTCTAAGGCCCATTTTCTGTCGTAGTTCTGGGATCTTTAAGTTTTTCTTAGCAGTGATAGAGTTTTCTTTAGCACTTCGAGTGTAGCTCCTGTATCGATTCCAAATGATCCTAGCATCCAGATTAGCATTATTCGTTTTAGCTTCATCCAGTACTGAAAGCATGGATTCAACAGACCAGATCTCAGCGGCACTGGTTCCAAGAGGTAATAATACAATGTTTGCCAACATAAGCGTTAAGCGACTAAAGCCATCTAACCGTGGCGGGCAATCAATAATGATATAATCATACTTAGCCTTTAACTCAGTGGTAAGTTTCAATAGAGTCTTGTAGGTGGCAGGCTGATAGAGATCGAGCTGCTCATCAATATCATAGAGGGCACGTCGCTGTTCTAGCCAGTGTGCACAGGTATATTGAGGAGCATCACAATCTATTAAAGCCACCTTGTGACTTTCAGCGAGAGTGCCTGCTAAATTAGTTGCCAGTGTAGAGCGTCCTACACCACCTTTTAATTGTACGAAACCGATTATTTTTGCCATAGGGTAAACGATAGATGATTTTTAGATAATCAGCAACTTAATCAAACTAATAGCAGCATTTTTTTTTAAATAAGTGGATATTTGGATAATTTATTGAAGATTAATCTAACTCTTAATCATTTTGTATTTTTCTAATACTTTGCTCGATCACAGTTTCAGATGCCCCTTCAGGAGATAGTTTCTTGGCCACCTCAGTGGTTATTCTAAATTGATTAGAGTAGGTTTTACAGTGTTGGCACATGAACAGGTGCAGTTTAATTTGAAATTTTTGTCCAACAGATGCAGACTCATATTCTTCGACATCTGTGACGCTTTCTACAAATTGTTTACAGCTTAACATTCTCCGGTCTCCTGAAAATGCTCAATAGTTTGGTATAATCTATTTCTAGCTCTAAAAAGCAATACTCTCACATTGGAGTCACTTACCTCGAGGATGTTACAAATTTGCTGCAGAGAATAGTTCTCTATATCTCGTAGTAAAAATACAGCTTTTTGCTTCTCAGGTAAGACTTTCACTGTGGCATCAATACATCGTTTAAGCTGTTTTTCTTCAAGAATTTCATCTGGAGAGGCTATATCCCAGCTCACAGGAGGTGCACCCCAATGGCCTTTTGAATCGAAACGCTCAAGAAAGCTATCTTCTTCACTGGTTAGAGTGTCTAGAGATACTAGGCGTGACTCTTTCTTTTTTCGGCGTTTAGCTTCATTGGCGACAATTCTTGTTATCCAGGTTTTAAGTGTTGAACGTCCTTCAAATTTAGGCAGGGCACCTAGTACTGATATCCAAGATTCTTGAACTACTTCGTCTGCAATAGAAGAGCCTGCAATAGCGCGAGCAACGATAAGTAAGGAGCTATACATGGTCTTTACAAGATACCGGAAAGCCAACTCATCATTTTTTAATAGTGCAGTGATGAGAACTTTTTCGTCTTCAAAGTTAAGTACTTGAGTGGCGACCATGCTTTCCTATATCAGTTTGGAATAACGACCTTTTTTTCCTATCTTACCCCCAGGTTTAAGATAAGCATCAAACTGCATACCTATATTTCTGAGTAGCATTCTTCCAGAAGGAGTAATTTGTAAACGGTCACTTTCCAATACAATTAAATTATCTTCAACGAAAGATTGTAAAGCAACAAGTTCCTGATTGAAATAACTTTTGAATTCAATATCAAACAGCTTTTCAATACTTGGAAATAATAATCGCGAATGGCACATCAACTCGCTGATAATATGACGACGGATAATATCATCTTGATCAAGTTCAACGCCTCGCAGGGTAGGGAGTTTATTTTCATCAAGGCGTTTATAGTAAGCTTCAATATTTTTTTCATTTTGACTATAACTATTTCCGACTTTTCCAATGGAGGTAAGACCTAGCCCAATAAGATCACATTCTGCATGGGTTGAATAACCTTGAAAGTTTCTATGTAAGGTACCCTGCTGTTGGGCAAGAGCTAGTTCATCACCGGGTAGTGAGAAATGGTCCATTCCAATATAGAGATAACCTGCTTGGGTTAGCTTTTCGATAGTCAGGGATAACAGTTGAATTTTTAACTCACTGGAAGGTAATTGTTCTTCTTTGATACCCTTTTGAGATTTAAACATGGTTGGTATGTGAGCATAACTATAAACCGCAACTCTGTCGGGTCTAGCACTAATCACCGAATCAAGCGTTTTGGAAAAAGTACTAATTTGTTGTTTAGGAAGCCCATAAATTAAATCAACAGAAATTGATTTAAATCCGACGGAACGAGCATGCTGCATAACCTTTAGCGTATCCTCTTTTGATTGAATTCGGTTCACTGCCATTTGTACATCTGGGTCAAAGTCTTGAACACCAAGACTGAGCCGGTTAAAACCTACCTTTGCGAGGACTTCAATCTTTTTATTGTCAACTGAACGGGGATCTATCTCAATTGAAAACTCTCTCTGATCAGATTTATCAAGACAGAAAGCATCATCTGTGAGTTTCATTAAATGAGTAATTTGTTGATTATTTAGAAAGGTTGGCGTACCACCTCCCCAATGAAGTTGGGTGACTTTTCTATTCTTAAAAAGAGCAGCTTGCAAGGCTATTTCTTTTTCAAGATATTGTAGATAAGGTTCTGCTTTTGAGTGATCTCTGGTAACAATTTTACTGCAGCCACAGTAATAACAGATGGTGTCACAAAATGGGATGTGAAAATAAAGAGAAATGGGTTGCAGAGGATTATCTGCTGTGGCTTTAGTAGCAATTTTTTTATATTCAACAGCATTCAGAGCCGGTACAAACTGAACTGCCGTAGGGTATGAAGTGTACCTTGGCCCAGTTTGATCATATTTTTTTAATAAGTCTGCTGAAAATTCAAGTCTTTGTTCCATTTTGTACTCACCGTAAATGTTATGAAAATAGTTTAATCGCATCAATATATAGATATCAGCGGGATTAATATTGATTTAGATCAATACCTCAACGGTGGGGGCTTTGATGTAGATCAATTTGATTTTTAGAGATGGTATTAGAATAGTCTCATAAACTAGGGAATAAAAATTTTAACACTGAATTACAAAAACTTTAATTTGAAATAAMADAVKADDAAAAYVAWBGAAAAACAATTCATTTAHHWAHBBHTHAYBDCTBWYWRHAGHBATGHDAHCHVTDADTTKBTTGACAGGTTCAATGTTACTTGGGGAAGATAATGTTGGCAGTATKBCTVAABCCTTHACTNATBNABATGCTTNAGNTAABHTTTCGTTATCGTTTTGAAAATGTAGACCAAGATAATGCACTGAAAAATGCCAATGCTTCAACTTTAAAAACACGACTTAACTTTAAAACTAAAAGCTGGAATGATTTCAGTGCCATGTTTGAAGTAGACAGTGTCTCAAATGTATTTATTGAAGATTACAATTCTACCTTTAACGGTCAAACTGACTACTCTGTAGTTGCTGATCCTACTGGTACTGATGTGAACCAAGCTTGGCTTCAATATACGGGATTTGACGATACATTAGTACGCTACGGTAACCAAAGAATTAATCTTGATAATCAGCGTTTTGTTGGTGGTGTTGGATGGCGTCAGAATGAGCAGACTTATGACTCGCTACTCATCGTCAACAATAGTATTGCTGATTTCACAGCAATTTATTCCTATGTTTGGGATGTGAATAGGATTTTTGGCCCTGATAGCCCTGCATCAGAAATTAAAGCTGATACTCATGTCTTTAATTTTTCATACACAGGTTTATCTTTTGGTAAGTTATCGGCTTACAGCTATTTATTAGATGCCCAGGAAGCTCCTACTATTAATACCCAAACTATTGGTGTGCGATTAGCAGGTAGTAAGCTTGGTGAAGGTAAGAATTGGAGTTATGAACTTGAATATGCTGATCAATCTGATTATGACGATAGACCTACAAGTTTATCAGCAGATTATTTTCACGGCGGCCTAGGTTACACTTTTGATGGAATGACTTTTGGTGCAGGATATGAAGTACTATCGGGTGATGCAAATACTCCTGGTCAAGCTTTCACTACTCCATTAGCAACTCTACATAAGTTTAATGGTTGGGCTGACCAATTTCTTGGAACACCTAGCGACGGCTTAGAGGATTTTTATGTTAAGTTTTCTACTAAGTTATCTGATTATAAATTTACGGTTGTTTATCATGATTTTTCTGCACAAGATTCAGGCAACGATTATGGCTCAGAGTTAGACTTTGCCTTATCAAGAAAGTTCTCTAAGCATTATTCAGTACTATTAAAGTACGCAGCCTACCGTGCAGGTGATATTAAGGTAGACGCTAACAAACTATGGTTGATGTTTACAGCGTCTTATTAAGTTAAGTACACAGCAATAAATCTACAAAAGTAAAAAGGCGCAAGCTAATGTTTGTGCCTTTTTTAGTCCTCAACTAGAGGTAAAATCTTTCAATTTTTTTAGCGCTCGAATTTTTACAACAGAAGTTGCTGGCTTTGCTTTAAATACCGTATCTTCACCAGTAAAGGGATTAATACCTTGACGTTCTTTAGTAGCAGGCTTTTTGATTACTTGAATTTTTAGTAATCCTGGTAAAACAAACTCACCAGCAGAGCGTTTTTTGATATGGCGCTGTATGAGAACTGATAGCTCATCAAGAACCGAACTAACTTCTTTTTTACTTAGTCCAGTATTCTCAGCCAGATCATTTAGTATTTGAGTTTTGTTTAAGCGAGATTTTATTGCAGTGGTTTTATTAGACAAGTGCAGGCCCTCCAAATTCCATGGTGTTAAACAAGTCTGTCTATTTTACTTATGGATTCAAAAGCCACAAGAGAAAAATGACGATATTGGTCAAGATTGTGAATATTTTTATAATTTATTGACCAAGTTTATAAATTTGAGAGKATATTAGACATGATTCGAGGATTGAGTATGAAGTTTTAGTTCAAATTAATGGATTTTAWCWWRWTWMMAAWMWTSMSMSYAAWWAMWATMRTSGYTTMRRYTWWGKWRKTMAMWTAGASMTTYAWMMYKWAAGTANTTTANTKWTRAWWKAWYWWWRRWTTTGAAATTAATTCTTTAAATGTCTTGTCACAGGGCTCAAGTTGTTTATCAGATGAGGCAATAGGCTGAACTCTAGATCCCCAACGTAGTGCGACTGCAGCAACACTTAGACCGGCACCAAAAGCAGTGAATAGCAAATGTGAACCGGGTTTAATACGACCTTCTTCAAGAGCTTCGGTGAGAGCAATAGGGATAGAGGCGGAGGATGTATTACCATATTTTTGAATATTCACATACGTTTTGTCACTGTCGGCCCCGAGCCGCTTAATTACAGCATCGATAATTCGAAGATTAGCCTGATGAGGAATAATCAGATCAATTTCTTCCTTAGTTAATCCAGATATGGCCAAGACCTCCTTAGAAGCTTTACTCATACCAGCCACAGCCCGTTTAAAGATATCCTGCCCTTTAAGAACTAGGGTTAAGGCACCAGCTCCTTCTTGAAAACGATCCATATCACTTCCAAAGTTAGGCACTTTCAAAAAGTCAGCAGAAGCACAATCATTGCCAATAGAAGTGGCAAGAATACCTACATCTTCATCAGTTGCCTCAACTAAAACAGCCCCAGCACCATCACCAAAAAGCACCGCTGTACTACGATATTTCCAATTTAAATAGGTGGTGAGTTTTTCAGCCCCAATAACAAGAACTTTTTTAGCCAACCCAGCCTCAATTTGACCACRAGCCAAGGTYAAGCCATAAAGAAACCCTGAACAGGCAGTATTGATATCAAGGGCTGCAGCATTCAGAGCTCCAAGTTTAGCTTGTACGCGAGTAACAGCATTAGGTACAAGGGTGTCGGCAGTACAGGTAGCTAATATAATAATATCAATCTCCATGGCCTCCACACCAGCACAAGCCAAAGCTCTCTCAGCTGCAAGGTGCGCCAAGTCAGATGTTTTTACATGACTAATACGACGCTCTTTAATTCCAGTACGACTAGTTATCCACTCATCAGAAGTTTCAAAAAGACCAACAAAATCCTCATTACGAATAATCGTAGGAGGAAGACATTTACCCCAGCCTGTAATAACCGCTTTTGCCATTAATCAATTTCCCTCTTTCAAGCCATAAAAAAGTATAACCATATTATAAATATATCATAATAATCAAAGATATCACCTCTTTTAAAAATATCATTCAACTAAAATGATTAGCTTTATCCCAAACATTTAGGGATAATGCCCAGCTCTATAAATTGACATATAAGACCCGCCAATGCTGTTTCGTAACTTACAAATATTCCGTTTTACAAAACAATTTACCACCAGCCCAGAAGAACTAGAAAAGAGCCTACTAGAAGAGCACTTTGTAGCCTGTGCAAGCCAGCAACTCTCAAGTTATGGATGGGTTGAGCCTTTAGGTAAAGCCGGGCAAATGCTGACTCATGTAGCAAATAATCGTATTATGATATGTGCACGAAAAGAAGAGAGGATGCTGCCCTCATCAGTAGTAAAAGATAATGTAGAGCAGCAGGCCGAGCAAATAGAAGCCGATCAGGGTCGTCGAGTCTTCCCAAGTGAAAGAAGACGATTAAGAGATGAAGCAACATTAGATCTTTTACCAAAAGCATTTACCAAAAGCCAGCTAACCTTTGCCTATATTGATTTGAATTTACAACTGCTCATCGTAGATACAAGCAGCATTAAGCGGGCAGAAGAATTAACCATCCTGTTAAGAAAATCTTTAGGCTCTTTACCTGTTATTCCACCAATAGTTAAGCAATCACCAGCAGCAGTGATGAGTCACTGGCTACTTAAGTCATCATTACCCGAAGACATGCAAACAGGTTCTCAGTGTGAGTTACGAGATGTGAGTGAAAGTACCACGGTAATCCGTGCTAAGGGTCTCGATCTACAAAGTGAAGAGTTTCTCAGTCATATTGATACAGGTATGCAGGTGATAAAACTTGAGCTAGAGTGGAAGCAGACATGTCAGTTTGTTCTAAAAGACGATCTGTCAATCAGTCGACTTAAGTTTAACGATATCCTACAAGAGTCTTTAAAAGAACTCGATAAGGATGATATTGCAGGACGTTTCGATGCAGACTTTATAATAATGGGTGGCGAAATAGCAGAGCTAATTCCACTTATTTTCGAGGCATTTGGTGGAATTGATGACGACATTACTTCTTCAGATAGTTAAGCGTTTTTGCCTGCTGGCAATACTGCTTGGTCTAGTTTCTGCTTGTGGCAGTTATCCTACCTATCACAAGGCTCCAGAAGGGGCTAATGTAGCGGGAACTTGGAAGTTTGTAGCGCAAGATGAATATTCTTATCAAAGGCTTCTCAATGCATTAAACTACGTTCCCCTTGGAATACCTGGCTTAAGTAATAGCGATGTGGATTCTGCACGACGTGAAAATTATACTTATCGTGAACAAAAATTATTGAGGGATATGCTTGTTGGGATTTTTTCAATTGTTCCGAAAGAGCTTTATATTGAGCAAACTGAACACCACGTATCCATAGATTTTGGCGTGGCAGGTTTTCATACCTTCAAGTTAGCTGAAAAAACAGA
Source organism: Gammaproteobacteria bacterium (assembly GCA_002746155.1). Classification (GTDB taxonomy): domain Bacteria; phylum Pseudomonadota; class Gammaproteobacteria; order Enterobacterales. The sequence continues at coordinate 28,177 of NVWF01000005.1, forward strand.
ATTAATTATGCAAGGGATCGAAGTTGATGCCTATGCCGGTTGGCTGGCTGGTCAATTTATCGTTCAATTTGGAACAAGCAATTATTATAAACTGATTGAAAAGTTCACTGTGATTAATGATAAGCTTATCGAGACCATAGAATTAGATATCTACGGTCAGGATAAGCCTTTGATACATAAAAGACATTTTAAATTAGTACCAAACTCACAAAACTAATCAAGTAGCTCCGCTAGACTAGGTATGTTTTCCCTTCTCCCATCCAGAATCTGACAAGTACTTTTCTCCTGCACCCACTGCACCATCTTCCAGAGTAGTACCCATGCTATCGTTCCAGCGATTAAGAAATCCAAATAAGGATATAACCCCAAGTATTTCAACGATATCACCATCGTCCCAATATTTATGCAGGTTATCTTCTATTGATTGATCTACAGCATTTGGGACTGAAGAGGCGGCTAAGGCAAATTCGAAAGCTGCTTTTTCTCCTTCTGTATACAAATCGCTGTCTCTGAATGTCCAAATTTTATCCAAGCGCTCATCACTACCACCGTAGCGATGGGCTGCTAAAATAGTATGGGCTTGACAGTAACGACAACCGGTATTAGCACTAGTAAGATAGCCAATTAATCTTTTTTGTTCACTGGTAAGTTTGCCGAGATTTTCCATAACCGCCATATTAAGGTTAATAAAAGCCTTAGCGATTTCAGGACGACGTTGCATGGTGAGTACACTATTGGGTGGAAATCCAAGTGTTTCGTTAAAAAATTTGGCTAGTTCAATGACTTCTTCAGAATGCTCTGTTGATAAAGGGGTAACCAGTGGCATTTTATTCTCCAATGTTAGTGACAGACTCTTGATAGTTAATTGTTGATCATTGATTAAGGAATTATGCCTGAAATAATTCCTTGAATGTTAAGTTAAATTTGTAAATTATTATAAATAACGATATCTATGACTAGAATGTAGGTAATTTTAATAGCAAATAGCACCATTTTAAGTTTCTAGGCTATACTAAACACCATTAATTGATAGATAAATAACCATGGGTATGAATGCTAGATGACTGAAGTCTTCATCATAGATGACGAAGAACAAATTGCGGACCTTCTAGGAGAAGCTGTTTCACTGTCAGGATTTATTCCTAATATCTATACTGATGCAACGATTTTTTTTGAAGAAAACAAATATAATAATAAATCTATTATTATATTAGATTTAAATATGCCTAAAATGGATGGTATTGAAGTCATCCGAGAGTTATCCAAAAACGGAAGTAAAGCCTCACTTATTTTAATGAGTGGTTATGATGTAGGCGTCCTCCGTTCAGCTGAGAAACTAGCTCATGCCTATGAGTTAGAAATTATGACCAGCATCAATAAACCCATTCAGCTTGATGAACTGATGATGGCGTTAATTAGTCATCGAAAAACTCTCGGTTCTAAGAAGCAGCCGCCGGATCAAAATATTTATGTTCCAACGCCTGAAGATCTCGAAGCAGCTATAGACGCTGATCAACTTGTATTGCACTATCAACCCCAGATTGACTTAAAATCAGGTGAAATAATTGCTGCCGAGGCGTTAGTCAGATGGATGCACCCTGAACACGGTATGCTGTTTCCAGATTCTTTCATACCCCTTGCAGAAACATCGGGTTTAATGGGTAAATTAACCTCCACAGTTCTCGATATTGCCATTACACGGGTATCCCATCAACAGAGCTTTAATTGTCAGGTGCCTATATCTGTGAATGTCTCTGCCACCAATATTAGTAGCCTTGGTTTACCTGAAGAACTGAAAGATAAAATTCGAATATTCAAGCTTGATCCAAGCTTACTAACTATTGAGATTACAGAAAGTGCCTTGATGGGCGAATTGGTAACATCTCTTGATATTCTCACTAGAATTCGTATGAAGGGTTTTGCACTTTCTATTGATGACTTTGGCACTGGCTTTTCTTCCTTGTCTCAACTTCACCGAGTACCTTTTAATGAATTGAAAGTGGATAAGTCTTTTGTGATGGAGATGGATACAGACCGTGAAGCCAAGGCAATTGTAAAAACCTGTATTATGCTGGGTCACGAACTGAATATGCGTGTAGTGGCTGAAGGTGTCGAGTCTGAAACTACGCTAACGATGCTAAAAGAAATGGGCTGTGACATTGCTCAAGGATATTATATCACTCGTCCCCTATCCGAGGAAAACTTTCAAACTTGGTTAGAAGAACACCCTAGTAAGCTTTGTAGCCCTCGCTAAACTGTAGATCAGCCAAACGTTTATATAACCCACAAGATTCCAGTAGTTGTTGATGGGTACCGGTGGCAATCAACTTACCCTTATCCATCACTGCAATTTTATCTGCGTGTAAGATCGTAGCAAGTCTATGAGCAATAATAATAGTGGTCCTATCTTTCATCAGAGCCTCAAGAGCTAGTTGCACATGTCGTTCACTCTCAGCATCCAGCGCACTAGTAGCTTCGTCGAGTAATAGGATATTTGGATCCTTAAGGATGGCTCTTGCTATGGCAACTCTTTGTCTTTGTCCTCCTGATAACCGAACACCTTGCTCTCCTAGGTAACTATCATAGCCCTCGGGTAACAGCTGAATAAACTCATCGGCGTGGGCGGCTTTTGCCGCTGCTACAACGTCTTCATCCGTGGCTGTAATATTACCATAGCGGATATTATGCCAGACATTATTACTAAATAGTGTAGGCTGCTGGGGAACTAGGGCCATCTGTTGGCGTAGTTGTTCAGGATCCAGTGATGATAACTGATGCCCATCCAGTAGTATGTTTCCTTTTTGAGGATCATAAAAGCGTTGTAATAATTCAAATATAGTCGATTTTCCAGCGCCACTGGGCCCAACAAGAGCAAGGCTTTTTCCTTGTTCTATTTCAAGGGAGAGTTCATCTAGAGCTTTATGATTTAGACGTGAGGGATAATTGAAGTTCACTTGATCAAAGAAGATCTGAGGTGCAAGCTTATTAGCATCAACAGTGAAACTTTCAGGCGCTTTAATTTCTGATTCAACTTGAATGAGTTCCATCAATCTTTCAGTGGCGCCAGCTGCTCTTTGTAACTCACCATAGACCTCAGCAATGGTTGCGAAAGCGCTTCCCACCAAAAAGGCATAGAAGACGAAGGAGCCTAGTTCACCACCAGACATGGTACCTGAAAGAACAGCACTTCCTCCCGACCACATCATGGCCGTCAAACCACCAAATACCATAAGGATAACCATGGCTATAAGAAATGAGCGTTGTAAAATTCGGCGGCGTGCAATAGTGAAAGCTGTCTCTACTTCATGTTTAAATGCCTTCGATTCTTTCTTCTCATTGGTAAAGCTTTGTACCGTTTTTATGTGCTGAATAATTTCACCGGCGTAGGTACCAACATCGGCGATAGAATCTTGGCTTTTTCGCGATAAAGTCCTCACGCGCTTTCCATAAAATAGAACGGGAAGCATCACCAAGGGAACACCGATTAAGACATACATTGTCATCTGCAGACTGGTTATAATCATCATCACCAAGGCACCTATGAGCATTAAAGTGCTACGGAGGGCCATGGAAAAGGAAGAGCCAATTATCGATTGTAGTAGGGTGGTATCTGTGGTTAAACGAGACATGATTTCGCCACTACGATTGGTTTCAAAATAGCTTGGGTGTAGGGTTAATAGGTGATCAAAAACTGACTGGCGGATATCAGCACTAACACGCTCACCTAGCCAGGAAACTAAATAAAATCTAACAAAAGTTCCAACAGCCATTAAACCTGCTAAAACGATTAAAAACTTTACAGCATTCACTAAGCCATCAGAGGAACCTGCCGAAAAGCCATCGTCTATTAGCAGACGTACACCCTGACCAATTGAAAGGGTCACTCCAGAGGTAATGATTAGTGCAACAGCAGCGCCAAATAAAACCTTTTTGTAGGGCAGAATAAACTGCAGTAGGTACTTTAAGGTGCTTAGTTGACCCTTTGCTTGCTTAGACATGAAAAATTTCTCTTAGTCCTGTTGAAAAGTGATATCTGACTAATCAAGAAGCTTCTTTTTAATCTTTTCAGCCTGTTTTAACATTTGGTTCTCAACCTTGTGTAATTTCCTCATAAACGCTATTTCAGCCTTTTTAGCTTCTTTAATGGCTAAAATCCGACTCTTTTCAAGATGTTTTACTAGTGTGTCATAAGTTCTATGAATGGCTTTTGTATTTTTTAACATTTTTGCAGCTTCAGTTCGCGCTTCACGAATGGTGTTCATTAGATCCTTGTGATTAGATAATTTCTTACGAGCGTTTTCCAAGGCTCTATTTGCCGCTGCGGTATTTTTTTCTTGAAAAGCTAGACGTTTTTCATGAAATAATTGTTGGAACTCATCCAACTTATCTTTAGCAATCAATACACGGGTATCAAGGGATGCTAGTTTTTTCATTTGTCGATCAATATTGATGCTGGCTGCTTTAAGATTTTTAGCACTCGGTTGACCAACATTTTCTGGCTTAAAAGTTGATTTCTTAAGAGAAGGCTTTTTTACAGCAGGTTTTTTGGTAACAGCTTTTTTAGTAACAGGCTTTTTAGTAGCAGGTTTCTTGGCAACAGCTTTCTTGGTAGTAAGCTTTTTAGCAGYAGGTTTCTTGGCAGCAGCATTTTTAGTAACCGGCTTTTTAGTAGCAGGTTTCTTGGCAACAGCTTTCTTGGTAGTAAGCTTTTTAGCAGTAGGTTTCTTGGCAGCAGCATTTTTAGTAACCGGCTTTTTAGTAGCAGGTTTCTTGGCAACAGCTTTCTTAGTAGCAGGCTTTTTAGCAGCAGGCTTTTTGGTAACAGCTTTCTTAGTAGCAGACTTTTTAGCAGCCGACTTCTTGGCAACTGATTTCTTAGTAGCTGGTTTCTTACTAGTACTTTTTTTAGGGGAAGCAGACATGAAATTATCCTTATTAAGTTTCTTGAATAAGAGTATATACCAATATCAGTTCACATGTTTTCACAGTCGTAACAAAAATTCCTAAGCAAAGAAACCTATTACCTAAGGTTTTTGTTCTTCTAAGATAGTAACGGTATGAGTTGATAGTGAAAACTCTTTATGTACGACTGTTACGTCGCCTGTTTGAATTTGATGAGCAAGCTCTCCTCGCATTTGCGAGATATAGCTTAAGGATTCTGGCAAGCCAAATTGATAGTCTAGAAGACCGATTTCCAAAGTATCTGAGCCCTCGAATATCAGGCTGAATTCTAGGCCGTTACAGTCATCACCCTTACAAAGAAAATACTGAGCAAAGGTTTTATTTTTTGGAACATCTAAAAGTTGTCCATCAATAGCAATGGCCTGCAATCTATCATTATCTTTTGTATAAAGTAAGAACTGCCCAGTGTTATTCTCTGATTGGAATCGAACAGTTATTTCTTGAGATGTTGCCTTCTGCTGGGATGAAATGATAACAAGCTCTGGTTCAGCAAGATCGAGTGAATCTGCCTCAATGAATGAATATTGAGCAGTTGACCAGGGACGTGTAATTTTTTTAGAATTTGAAAAACCTGATTCAGCAATTATTTTTTGCGAAAGAGGGATGCGGGTCAAAGCTTGCACAGTTGCGCTATCGCCCTGTTGTAAATATTCAAAATTTAATGCCTGGGGTAGTTCTTTACTAAACATGTCAAGCTGGCTAGTTATGACAATTCCCATTGAACTTACTACTAGTGTTGTCAGGGTAAGACGCCTAGTTGTCTTGTTGTTAGCAAATGCGAAAAGTGGTAATACAAGTAGTATGACCAAAGCCATTAGAACGCCATAAGCTGGTGCCAGGGTGAAACCCATAGCTGATTCAAGTAACAGCATAAATGGAAACACTAAAAGGGCCATACAGCTCATACTTAATAGCATTATCCCAGTGATTAAACTAGGATTTTCAGCCCTGCCAAAAATAAAGCTAAGGCTCATAAAAACAGAAAAAGTTAACAAGGGTAGCAGGGGTAAATAACTAACACCTGGCAGATAGAGACTGGTTGCCATTGCCATAATTAACAGCAGCAAATTTCCAGACATAACTAGTCCCCAAAAACCGATTCTATGCTGGAGTTTTGCAGTAATAAACAAGCTACATGAAACAGGTAGAAGCCAAAGGGCAGCTCTCATGGGAATAGGCTCAACCAGCCAAGGTTGTGCTTCATAACTTAATGCCTGTACAAGGAAAAGTACCAGCCAACTACTTAAGGCAGAAACAATGATGATTGCAAATGAAAAGGGCAGGGCACTCAATAATTGCCCCCGTGTTACTTGTCCCGAACGGAGTAGTTTCCATGCAATAAGTGATAGCAGCATTAAAGCAAAAAAGCTTAATGGAACACTCATGGACTCTGGCCAAACTATCATAAAGCTGGATAAAACATCAGTGTAAACTGCGTTACCTTCAGGCAAAGATTTCAGATCAGTATTTAAAAATGAAATTAACATGGCATAGGCATTATCACCCTGATGTTGCACACTGCCCTTTGATAAGTTTTCAATATTATCAAGTGCTGTATGGTAATGATTTACTCTTCCTAAAAAGGCAAAGTTCACTCCTGATATGTCATAGCGTCTGGTGACGGTTAGATCGGTGTCGTTAGGTAATAATTTGTAAATTTCATAACTGATGGAATTAGCGAAGGGCTGTTTGGCATGCTCTTGATAGAGCTTAATCAAACCATAGTTATTTTCACTTGTTTCAAATAATAAGCTCTTTCCCTGATTTCCTCTTGCTTCTAGGTTGATAACAACATCAATGGTTTTTGCTAGTGGATGCTCTGCCATAAAGGCTTCAGCACCTAGAAGGCCAGCTTCTTCTCCCTCGTTGATTAAAATGACTAAATCATTTTTAAAGGGAGGCTGTTTATTCAACATATCGAGTAATTCAAGAATAATTGCCACGGCATGACCAGCGTCGCCAGCTCCAGGTCCCGATGGATGTGAATCATAGTGGGCCATCAATAGAACTGTAGATGATGAGTCGGAGTCGGCTGAATCGGTGCCTGACACCTTAGCTATGATGTTGCTTATTTTTGCGCAGACAAGCGTTCTTCTAAGGTTTGTACAACTGGTGGCATTTTGAACCTCAGCTTTGATATCCATAGCCGAGAGTTGTTCGATAATTCGCTTACGCACCTCTGCATTCGCTTGGGTATTCACTGAATGTGGTTGGTTATTTTCCGGCAAAAAGTCAGCTAACCTTTTAAGGGCATTGTTAGCTGAAAAGTCCGTTGCTGAAGAATTTTCATTGACCTCTGGAACCTGAAAATTGAAATAACTAGCAGCAAAGAGAATGACTAATAACAAAATAGTTATTACTGAAGCTGAAGAGGATAGTTTTGGTTGCATGATTTTATTCTTATCTTGAATTCAAGTACTTAGTGACTGGTTAGTCTACATTAAAATTACCCTTCTCACGATGGATGCTGTTGTTTATCTCATTCCTAATCCAGCAAATGCCATATCATAATCCATCCGCTCTCCCTGCCATTGACTGATGGCAGTTTGGGCGTCGATTTCTGGATATAACTCATTCAACCAGATATCAGTATCAGCCCGACTCGTCTTTGGAAATTGTGGGAAGATAGCTTGTTTAATTACTTTGCCTTTGCTCGATTTGAATTTCATTCCTGAGCTAGTTGATCTTATGGAGAACACTCCCTTATGTAATTCTCGGTGGTGAAACCTGCAAAGCATCAAAAGATTATCCATTTTGGTCTCCCCGCCATCTGCCCAATGCTTGATATGATGGGCATCAAGATATTGGTTAGTACAACAACCCGGAAACTGGCAACCTGAGTCCCTTAGGCTCAGAGCTCTTTGAATGTGGGGCGGGATGACTCTAGAACGTCTGCCAATATTCAGTACATTGCCTTTGCTATCTTCTAGTACCGTCACAAGACTTGCATCACAGGCCAAGCGTTTAGCTGTTTCAGGGGTAAGCCAATGTTTGTTATCGAGGTTGCAGTGTTTCTTGTGCTTATTAGTAGGACTGTTAGCAGAGCAGCATTCTTGCGAGCTGTGTTGTTGAAGAGTATTGATATCCACGTGTAGCATGACCTGAGTGCGTTCATTTCCTGACAGATAGTGTGTTCCTGTAGCATTTTCAGCACTAGCCAAGTAATGCTCTGCCATAGTGGCTAGGGCATCGGCACGTTTTTGAGGAAAGCTTGGGTTTTCAGATAATACCTCGCCAGAGATGCTGTCTTTTGTGCTTTTAGAGTCAGAACACGTCTCCGCGGAGACGCTTTTAGTCTTAGCTTTCAGCCTCTGGCTGGTTTCATCAGCAAGTATGGCATTAATTGCCTTAACTACTAGAGCACCTACCTCACTGGGTAGTTTGGTATGGATATTCCACATACCATCATCATCTTGAAAGCTGGTCATGCTGCGCAGTTGTTCCTGGCTTGCCTTTTTCGATGAAGATTGTTGTTGACGATTAACGACAGTCTGCGATTTTCTGACCAGTTGCTCCATATGACTTGCACTACCGTGTCGGGCAATCATCAACATAAAGCTTTCATTTTCATTGGTAGCTATACGGGTCATGGCGCGTACTTTTGAATAACTGATTTCACCATTTTCAAAGGCTTTGTTAGTCTCAGGGAGCTTAAGAAGGCAGTTGGCAACTCGTACCTTTTCACGGGCAGCGCCTATGGCAATACCGCACTTCCATGATAACCAATGGGCGCAAGATTTGACGCCTTCACCACTCCAGGCATCACGAGAGTCAAACTGGGCAATCAGCTTTAGAAATTGGTAGGTGGCTGCATTGATTTTTCCAGCCAGCAAAGTAATTTCATTAGCCAGTTCATCGTTGGTTTGGGTGTGATTTTCATTGCTTGAAAGGGCGGCTAAGGCTGATTGGTGGATACTCATAATTGACTCCTGAGATGGCTTGGAAGAGGTGTTAATTATAGCATATTTTCGGTGATCAAGCACACTAAGTGACTGATATTGCTGATTAATATATGATTGTATACTAGTTCATTTTATCCTCTCAATAACACTGGTATTGATTTTACTGATCATTTGTTGTCTTATAGCTTACTTAATCAAAATCAAAATCAAAATCAACTTTGAGAATTGCTATGAAACTACAGGAAATAATAACTTTCTGGTTTGAAACCATCGAACCAAAACTCTGGTGGGTGAAAGATGAAAAATTTGATCAATTACTTCGGGATAAATTTTTAGACATTCACCTAAAGGCATGTCAGGGTGAATTGGTTCACTGGCGTACGACTGCCCAAGGCCGACTTGCAGAAATCATCATTCTTGATCAGTTTTCGAGAAATATTTTTCGCGATACACCAAGAGCCTTTGCTCAGGATGCTATGGCATTAGTTCTCGCCCAAGAAGCAATCAATGTTGGTGCTAATGAGCAGTTAATAGGCAAGCAAAAAGCTTTTTTATATTTGCCATTTATGCATAGCGAATCATTATTTATACACGATCTGGCGGTTGAATTATTCAATGAGCCTGGGCTTGAGGGTAATAAGCAGTTTGAGAAACAGCATCGGCTGATTATTGAGCGATTTGGACGATATCCTCATCGTAATGAAATTTTAAATCGTCAGTCTAGTAAGCAAGAAAAAGAATTTCTTACCCAACCCGGTTCGTCCTTTTAAAATTTAAGGCAAAAAAAATGGAAGTCACTGGACTCCCATTTTTTTTGAACTGTCTTTTACTTAAACAAATAATTTAAGCATTTTTACGAAAAGCATTTTCAATCAACCAATTAATATATTGGCGATGGGCCCTAGATGCCTTAGAGCCTGATTTCTTAGTGCTGTAATTATCAAGAATACGATTAAGTTGATAGGTTGCAGCTGCTTTTGATAAGTGATCAAAACCAGAGGAGCTATTAAGACCACTGATCCCGATGAGTTGATTGACAAATTCAATCTGGAGGTTTTGACGTTGGGTTGTGATACTACCTCGTTTATCTGCATCAAAAATTGCAACCGTTAAATCGCTCATAAAGTCATTTAGTTCATATTTATTACCGTAAAGAGCAGAATCGGTCATGCGTTTAAGCACATTTTTATGCAGTAAATGACTAAGAACACCCTTTTGGGAATTAAGGATCATGTCGTGTAATTTTGGATCTTCATTTTTACCCATATTAGTAAACATTCTTCTTTGAACCTGTAACTGATTAAAGTAGGGAGTTGCTTCAGCCAGAATATTTGGAGCAAACAGGTAATCTGCAATCAATTTCATGGCACGTTTCTGATCCCTAAGGCTAACCGGAGTAAATGGTTGTGTTGCACCCTTTTGACCCACAACTGAGCGATCAAGATAGATACCTGCTATGTATCTTGATGCAACGTTTGGCGCTGCCATATAGGCACGGTATAGTGAATTGAATCCAACGACTAGCTCTTGATATGACTCACCCTCATGGGTTGTTTTACCTTTAAGCTTGTTAAAGGTATCTGTTATCAATTTTATACGACTTTCACCGTAGGCTATTGCATCTGAAGATAAATCACCGATCATAACTCTTGGATCAATATGACGACCAGGAGCACGCATATCATCGGCGTCATTACCAAAGGCAAGACCTGGTTCATTTGAACGAGCTAGAATAGCAGTTAGGCGTGCTTCTTCAGCCTTTGCATTATCAAGGGCAACAGAGTAGCCATATTCAATAACCCAATCGTCATAGGAGCCCGGTCTGGTATCAGAATAATCTCCTTGAGTTAGCCCTGGAGGAGCAATATTTAGTGGTGCATAATCCATCACAGAGCCAGTAAGGCTTCCTTGGGTTATCTTGGCATCATGGATCTCAATAGCATCAAATTGTTGTGAGGCTCTCATATTATGATTAAGACCAAGGGTGTGACCTATCTCATGGAGGATGAGAGAGGTCAAAGACTGTTCAGTCATCTCTTTCATGTCAGCTTTTGAAGCGCCGGCAGCATTTAACATGGTCTTGGCACTTAACAAGGAATGATGCATAAGACGCCCTGCACTACAAGATAAAGCATCTTGTAAATGCGGCTGTTGATCCATGGATAAGCCCTCTGTGTAGAGAGATTCAGCTAACCAACGGTTCTTCATAAAGACATATTCAAGCATGATGTCAGCGGCAATGATTTCACCGGTTAGAGGATTAGCGAGACTTGGCCCATAACCACCAAAGGGAGCGCGAGGAGAAGCTGTCCAACGTAGCACATTGTAGCGTATGTCACCGGCATCCCAATCAGCATCATCAGGTTGAACCTTCACAACCACGGCATTTTTAAAACCAGCCTTTTCAAAGGCCAAGTTCCATTGCAGAGTTGCCTTGGCAATAGTGTCACGCCATTCAACGGGAGTAGTATTTTCAATCCACCAAACAATAGGCGTTACAGGTTCAGATAATTCAGCAGTAGCATCTTTTTTCTCAAGATTCCAGCGATTGATCACATCTCGGTAAGGTGCCCATTTATCTGACGTTAAATCATCAAACTGTTGACCAAAATATCCAACCCGAGCATCATCACGGCGCGGTTTGAAATTATTTTCAGGCATGGCAATAAATGAATGTTGCATGTGAATAGAGATGTTTCTGGCATCGGTAATTTCACTTCCACCACGATGGCTTGGACTATCATTATCAAAAACATACTCAATCACTAGATCAGTATTTTTAGGAAATGAACGTACGGCTAGATACTTGGTTTTCTCTTTACTTAAACCGCCTACTTTAAAACGTGGAGGTGTTGGAGGTGCACCTGGTACTTTAGGGCGTGGGTAAGGTGATACCTTATGAATTTTTTCCGAGAGAAAAACAGGATCAATTTTAACTAAATATTGTCCGGTTTTTTCATCATGGGCTTCTATTTTCATAGTGGCTAAAATTGCCGGTGAGGTGTTAGTACCTGCAGAGCGACTTATTGCACTATTTTTATCTAAATAAAAACGTGGATTAGTGGCAACAATTTCAATGTGATCAAAGTGTTTTCTAAATTCTAATAATTTAGTTTCTTTGTAAGCGCCTTTAAAATGTCCCGCATCCAAAACACCGTTTAGGGTTTGGACGAAATAGATCATAGGTTTATTAAATTGCTCATCGCTCAAGGTCATCATCAAAGAACCTGTCTTGGTATCTTGATAGATGTCTAGAAAACCATCAAAAACCGTTTGATCCTTGATCATCTCAGCAACTGTTTTTTCTTTTTCTTCTTTCTTATCGTCTTTTTTATCTTCCTTTGCAAAGCTCGCTTGGGATAAAAGCAGACTTGAGAATAAGATGATAAATAAACGTGACTTAATGATATTCATTATTATTCCTTATCAGTAAATTGTGTGAAAGCAATCTTAAATAAATGCTTAGGTGGAACATCATACCCTTGTAATACTCAAACAAAAAGCATATAAATCTTTTGTTACAAAGCTCTTGTATTTGATAACTGTTATGATGTTTTTTAGAGGCAAGTTTAAACAGAGTAGAAACAACAAGGCAACTCATGACAAATTCACTGAACAATCTGACATTTGACAATCGATTTGTCGAGCAACTACCGGCGGATCCTGACCAGGAGAATACCAGTAGAAGGGTACTAGGTGCCTGTTATTCAAAGGTTTTACCTAGAAAAGCCTCTAATCCTGAGCTGTTAATAGTGTCATCTGAAGTGGCTGAGCTTTTAGATATTGACCTTGAAGATAGTCAGCATCAAAGCTTTGCTGAAGTATTTACAGGTAATCAACAACTTGAGGGCATGGAGACTTATGCCAGTTGTTATGGCGGCCATCAATTTGGCAATTGGGCAGGACAACTAGGAGATGGTAGGGCTATCAACCTTGGTGAAATCCTCAATCAAAAAAATCAGCATTGGACAATTCAATTAAAAGGCGCAGGACCAACTCCCTATTCCAGACAAGCAGATGGTTTAGCAGTGCTTCGATCATCAGTTCGAGAATTTCTCTGTAGTGAAGCCATGTTCCATTTAGGAGTGCCCACCACACGGGCCTTGAGCTTATGTTTAACGGGAGATTCTGTACCAAGAGATATGTTCTATGATGGTAATGTGAAGCATGAACTCGGAGCCGTAGTTTGCCGAGTGGCACCATCCTTCACACGTTTTGGAAATTTTCAAATTCTAGCCGCTCAAATTTCAACAAAGGATGCTACAAAGCAAGACAAAGGACTGCAGTTACTGAAACGCTTTATCGATTTTAMRATCRRAASWGMWTTTCCTCACCTCGGAGAACCATCGAATGATGTCTATATAAAGTGGTTCGATGAAGTGTGTCAACTTACAAAAGTAATGACCATACAATGGATGCGAGTAGGTTTCGTGCACGGAGTGATGAATACGGACAATATGTCCATACTAGGACTGACCATCGATTACGGCCCATACGGCTGGTTAGAAGGATATGATGAAAACTGGACACCAAACACAACAGATGCATCAGGCAAACGCTACAGTTTCGGACGCCAAGCAGAAATGGCCCATTGGAATTTAGTACAACTAGCCCAGGCTATCTCCTTCGTATTTGAAGATATAGAACCCTTAAAAACCTCCCTAGACAAATTTGTAACTGAATATCAAAGCGACCTACATACCATGATGTTATCTAAATTAGGCCTAACGTCTAAACTGGATGACGATGAAAGCCTGATCACAGATCTACAAAACATATTACATCTCACAGAAACCGACATGCCAATTTTCTATCGACAACTAGCCGATCTAAATATAGAAGCCTACGCCAGTAAAAACCTAGATGGCGTCCCCAAGCACCTAAAACAAGCCTATTATCAAACCGAAGAGCTAGAAGACGACATAGAACACACCATTTGCCAGTGGATAAAGCAATATTCAAAGCGAGCACTATTAGAAATAAAAGCAGAACCCAGCAGCGCAGAATTTCAAGATCAACTAAAACGCCGAAAGATAACAATGAATCAAGTAAACCCAAAATACGTAATGCGCAATTACCTAGCACAACAGGCAATAGATTTAGCAGAGGAAGGAGACTACACCCAACTAAATGAACTATTAGAAGTAATGAGACACCCCTATGAAGATCAACCAACCAAAGAAGAATTTTCCCAAAAAAGACCAGAATGGGCAAGAAACAAACCAGGCTGCTCAATGCTATCCTGCAGCTCCTAAAATGTTCTAGAGTTGTAATCTTGTAATCTCTAAACAGAAGAACAGATATGAATGCTAAGGTGATTACTCCTATATCAACAGGTCTCTGCAGCAGGGATGCAGCAGCGAAGCCCTACAAGGATGTATTCACGGGCGCCCTGTGGAAATATGAGAGAGCTCCTGAACATCAACTACAACCTATCTAAAAGCCAAAAGACTAAACCTCAATAGTAACTTTATTAACAACAGGAATAGTCACAGAAGCAGCAGCCTTCTGAAAACTCTCAATTTCATGAAAATTCAGATAACGGTAAATATCATCCGCCATAGTATTAATCTCATCCATATACCCCATATATTCATCAACCGTAGGAAGCCTTCCTAAAATACTCGCAATAGCAGCAAGTTCAGCAGAAGAAAGGAAGACATTAGCACCATCACCAAGACGATTTGGGAAGTTACGAGTAGAAGTCGATACCACAGTGCTGTTTGGAGCAACCCGCGCCTGATTACCCATGCAAAGAGAACAACCGGGCATTTCAGTACGAGCACCAGCAGTAGCGAAGATATTGTAGTAGCCTTCCTGCATCAGTTGATATTCATCCATTTTAGTAGGAGGAGCTATCCAAAGACGCGTAGGTATGGCAGTTGTTTTCTCAAGTAGTTTTCCAGCAGCGCGATAATGTCCGATGTTCGTCATGCAAGAGCCGATGAATACCTCATCAATGTGCGTACCTTGAACCTCAGATAATTTCTTAACATCATCAGGATCATTCGGGCAAGCAAGAATAGGCTCATCAATATCGGCTAAGTCGATATCGATAACAGCCGCGTATTCAGCATCGGAATCAGCTTCAAGAAGCACTGGATCCGCTAACCATTTTTGCATATTTTCAATACGACGAGATATGGTTCTAGCATCGCCGTAGCCCTCATTAATCATCCACTTTAACATGGTGGTATTGGAGTTCAAATATTCTATTATAGGCTCTTTATTTAGCTTGATAGAACAGCCTGATGACGATCTTTCTGCAGAAGCATCGGATAATTCAAAAGCTTGTTCTACTTTTAGATCGGGAAGGCCTTCAATTTCTAGAATGCGACCAGAGAAGATGTTCTTTTTGCCTTTTTTAGGAACAGTTAATAACCCTTGTTGAATTGCAACGTAGGGAATCGCATTAACTAGATCGCGAAGGGTAATACCTGGAAGCATTTCACCTGTAAAACGAACTAGAACCGACTCGGGCATATCAAGAGGCATAACACCAGTAGCAGCAGCAAAGGCAACCATGCCTGAGCCAGCAGGAAAGGAAATGCCAAGGGGGAATCTTGTGTGTGAATCACCACCCGTACCCACCGTGTCAGGTAGCAGCATACGGTTTAACCAGCTGTGGATAATGCCATCACCTGGACGAAGAGATACACCACCACGATTCATAATAAAGTCTGGCATGGTATGTTGGGTATCGATATCAATAGGCTTTGGATAGGCGGCAGTATGACAAAAGGATTGCATGGTCAAATCAGCTGAAAATCCGAGGCAGGCTAAATCTTTCAATTCATCACGGGTCATGGGACCAGTGGTATCTTGAGAGCCAACGGTGCTAATTTTAGGTTCACAGTATTGCTCAGGTCGCACGCCTCTTAAACCACAGGCTTCACCAACCATTTTTTGAGCAAGGGTGTAACCTTTATCAGAAGCCTTTACAGTTGCTGGTAATCTAAAATGTGTTGAGTTTTCAAGACCAAGATGTTCCCTAGCTTTAGCCGTGAGACCACGTCCAATGATCAGAGGAATACGACCGCCAGCTTGAACTTCATCAAGTAGCACTTGAGTTCTTAATTCAAATTCTGCTATGACCTCACCGTTCTTTTCAACCTTGCCAGCATAGGGGTAAATATCAATCACATCACCCATATTCATTTGAGAAACGTCAAGCTCCACAGGAAGGGCGCCGGCATCTTCCATGGTGTTGAAGAAGATAGGAGCAATTTTGTCACCTAAGCAAAAACCACCGTCACGCTTATTGGGGATATGTGGAATATCATCACCCATCAGCCATAAAACGGAATTAGTTGCTGACTTTCTCGATGAGCCAGTACCGACCACATCACCAACATAGGCGACAGGATGGCCTTTTTTGGCCAACTCTTTAATAACCTCAAGTTGATTACCTTCGAGGCCTTCCCGTTCATTTTTCAAAAAGGCTAGGGCGTGAAGAGGGATGTCTGGACGAGACCAGGCATCTTGAGCAGGGGATAAATCGTCAGTGTTAGTTTCGCCGGGGACTTTATAAACGGTTAAGGTGGTTTTCTCAGCCAGAGGATCACGACTGGTAAACCATTCGGCTTCAGCCCAGCTTTCAATAATTCCTTGGGCATTGGCATTGCCAGCTTTAGCCTTGTCTGCAACGTCATGGAAGGCATCGAACATGAGCAGAGTATGTTTTAATTGCTCAGCGGCTAAGGCGCCAAGTTCAGTGTCTTCAAGCAACTCAACGAGGGTAGTGATATTGTATCCGCCAAGCATAGTTCCGAGTAATTTTACGGCCTGTGTTTTATTGATGATAGGGGATGTTGCTTCACCCTGCACTATAGCCGTTAAAAAACCTGCCTTGACATAGGCAGCTTGATCGACACCTGCGGGTACTCGGTTAGTAAGCAGATCGAGTAAAAAATCATCTTCGCCAGCAGGTGGATTTTTTAATAGTTCCACAAGCTCAGTCATTTGCTCTGGAGAAATGGGTTTAGGGACAATGCCCTGCTCAGCTCTTTGTTTTACATGTTCACGGTAGGCTTCTAACACACTAAATACCTCTTTATTGGTTCAATCCTTTAAGTCTTGACTTTATCGAGACTTTTAATGGGCTAATTATACAGTGATTTGTGACTTCTAGCTGTATAAATTTCTGCTATTTTTTATCCGCGATTAGGCAGTTTCGTCCAGCTTTTTTTGCTTTATATAAGGCCTTATCTGCTGCTTTAAGTACAAGTTCAGCTGAACTGAGTTCAGGTCTCTTTTTAGCAACTCCAATGCTGATGGTGACGGAAATTCCCTTTGATTTTTTTCTGCTTCCCCGTTTAGTCTTTCCTTCTTTAAGGGTTTTTGGGCGACTGGATTTTTCTCTGATTGAGAGACTGTAACTAGCAATATCTTCACGAACAGCCTCAAGATGAGGAATACAGGTTTCTAACTCTTTACCCTTAAATAAAACCGTAAATTCTTCACCTCCGTACCGGTAAGCTCGCCCACCACCGGTAACTTCGGCCATTTTACTGGCTACAACTTTCAAAACATCATCACCAACATCATGTCCATATCGATCATTAAATTTTTTAAAAAAGTCGATATCCATCATCGCCAAGACATATTTTCTGCCTGGTGACTTTAGGGCTTCGTTGAGTGCTCGCCGGCCAGGTAGCCCCGTTAGTTCATCACGATAGGCCATATCATGGCTTTGTTTTAAAACACTCCAAATGAGAATCAACTGAATGGCTGAAAATACAACAACAGAGATGTAAGTTTGATCAAAAAGGCTGAAATTCAACAGCAGTGCAACTAGGACGACACTGATCGCTGCATCAAAGGGCTGCTGTAAGATCCAAAGTCTCATTAGTTGATGTACTATAGCGACTAAATAAATCAGTATTGCAAAAGGCGATAAGACAGAAAAACTCCATTCCCTTATGATGAAAAAACTTAATGGTGAAATGATTAAATTAGGATTGAAATATAAATAGATAGCAACAAATACTGGTAGACTAGTTACCACTAAAAATAATAAGCCATAACTCGTTAGTATGCCTCTTTCAGGAAACCAACTGATCATCATGAGCATAAAGGGCAATAGAAGGGAAAGTAAAAAATAACTGGTGAGAGCTGGTGCTTCTTCTAGGGAGTTTTGTAATAACAATTGGATAATAAGAAAGCTCAAGGCTAAGGTTATGGCTATGAGCAACCCTCGCAATTGGTTAAATTGCAAACTGAGTATACCCGTTGCAATCAATAGGGCGTAAGGTAAATAACTCAGTAGAACAAGGTAGCTGTCGGGAAGCAATGATAAGTACTCTCTTAACCAAATCGCAACGGAGATGATCATTAAGGGGACAATGAGCGGATAAACGAGCCTTGTAGTTAGCATATCTCTCTCTAAGTTATGTTATTGTTTATTACATTGCTGTTATAAAAAAACATTTGTGAAAATTTATGCCCCTGGATACTAGAAGAACAAATATTATTATACTGCTTAGCCTGACAATTATTTTCTTTGTTGGTTGTTACTTTATTGTTTCTCAGGAAATTGTCAATATAGAAAATACTGTTATCACCGAATCAAGTGAGCGCTCTAAGAGTATAAAGGCCAAGTTTGTTCTTATTCAATCCTTTATTAAAACCTTGCGGGATAATATGCAGCAGGATATTAGTTGGCAAAGTAACACTGAACAGATCCATAGTGCCTTGGAATCATTTGATGATTATGCCGATCTCGGTGTCACAATTATAGCGAAAGAAAAATTAATTGATAAAACAAACCATTGGTATGATGTGGCAGGTGTTCTCATTGCTAAGGGCAAAAAATCCGACCTATCTCTGGGCGTAAAACAGGAAATTTCTGCGGCGCTACATATGCAATCTATTTTTATTAACGCAATTAATACTATCCCTGATATAAAGTGGACCTACTATATATCTACAAACGATTTTATTTATTATTTTCCTTATCATGATCCCGAATTAATTACTATTGTCATCGATCAAAGGCATAAAGAGTACTGGATTAAGGCAATGCCTGAAAACAATCCTGAAAAACGAATGGTAATGACAAATGTCTATGCAGATACAGGTGGCAAGGGAAATCTCGTGACCTTCTCCATGCCCATCTATCTTCAAAATCAAATGGCAGGGATTATTGCCATTGATATGTCCCTGAGTTCAATTGATGAGTTAATAGCTAGTGAACTGTTGATTGGTGATTCCTTTCTATTGGATGAACAAAACTCTGTCCTATCCTCAATATCAATACCAGCGGGTGATACACTCTATGGTCCAGAGCAAATTACAGAAGATAATTCCATCCATATTCACGGTGATGGTTATGATTATATCAGTTATGAAATCATTGCCAATGAGCTAAAATTTATACATCGTTTCAGTCAAATATCAAAAGTTAAAACTGCCTTTGCCAATTCCTTGAGAGAAATGATTCTGCTGCTAATTTCAGTGGTTATGGCCTATATGATTTATTACTCAAGGATCTTAGTGATACGAGTTGAAACTCTTGCTAATACTGATCCTTTAACGTCTTTACTCAATCGTAGAGCCATGGAAAAAGCAGTTATACCTCTACTTAGCCTTAACGAAAGATATGAGCAAAACTTATGTTTTTTACTAGCAGACATTGATTATTTTAAAAATGTTAATGATACTTATGGCCATGCAGTTGGTGATGATGTACTGACTAATTTGACCTCCATTTTAAAAAGCTGTTTAAGGGGCTCTGATTTATTGAGTCGTCATGGAGGAGAAGAGTTTTTGATTGTATTACCCCAAACGGATTTGGAAAGTGGTTTTTTACTGTCAGAGAGAATTCGTACATCCATTGAAAACACTCGAACAGGTGACCACCGAGTTGCTGTAACCATTAGCATCGGTTGTGTTGAAATCCAACCCGATGAAAATTTTGACTCAGCTATTACCAGAGCTGATAAAATGTTGTATTTGGCGAAAAGCAACGGCCGAAATCAAACGGTCAGTAAGGAAAATGTTTAGCAATTTAGTACTTTTAGGAATTTTTAAATAATGATAAAAAAGCTATTATTACTACTCGTATTCACCATCCCGCTAATGAGTGTCTCTCTTACAGTTGCGGCTGAGGTTGTAGGAAAAAATGCCCTAGTGCAATTATCAAAGCAGGCATGGCAAGAGGATGTTGATAAATTATTTACTTCAATTCACTGCCTGCACCCCAATCCTTGGCATAGTATTACTGTGAAAAAATTCAAAAACCTTTTACAGTCCATAGTGTCATCCAGTCAAACAGAATCTAGAACAAGAAGTAGCCTTAAACTGATGGCCGCCCTAGCCAAAATAGCTCAAGCTGATGGAGATGGTCGTACAGGAATATGGCCATTTCAAGATGTAACAGATTTTCATCTTTTACCATTGCGCCTTTATTCATTCTCCGATGGCATTTACATTCTTCAAGCGAATAATATAAATCAACAGCTAATAGGTCATCAATTAATGGCGATTGCTGGAACTCCCACAGCTGATGTTTTTGATACGGTTAGTTCCCACCTCGGCAATGGAAGTGATATGTGGGTGAAAAGTTGGAGTCCTTTGTATTCCATCATTCCCGAACTTCTAGAAGAATTAAATCTTGCTAAGGGTTTAAATATCAACATTACAATTAAAAATTCAGAGGGTGAGCTTGTCACAAAAAAGCTAAAGTCTATCTCGGCAAAGTCTTATAAGAAGGCTTTTCACCAGGCTCTCACTAGAACAAGTAGTACAAGTTTACCAGTGGATGATAAGTCAGCTGGTTATCTAAAGCAGATCTATGGTGAAGCCTATTGGTTCAAAAAACTCAATGATTCAACACTTTATATGCAGTATAACCACATCATCAATGAAGATGAGAAGGGGCAGTTCTTCAGTGAATTTATGGAAAGTCTTGAGATAGAAATTAAATCTTACCAGCTGGATAGTCTGATTATTGATGTTAGAAATATTAGGGGAGGTACCGATGACTATGATGAAAATCATGCTATTTATTCGGCATTTTTTGAGATGCTCAATCGATTTAAAGCAGAAAAAAGGCAACTGAACCTTTATGTGTTAACCGGTAGAGTTGCCTTTTCAACGGCAGCAAATTTCGTTCTTGACCTAGATAAAAAAACCCAAGCTATTTTTATTGGTGAAGCTATGGGAGGGCAATCAAATTACTATGGTGAAGCTGAACGCGTTATTCTGCCAAACTCAAAACTAAAGGTTATGCTTACAACTCGCTATCAGAATAAGGCTGACACTGCTAAACCTGCTAAAACAGCCAAACCAGATTACCTAATAGAACTATCTTCCAAGCAATTCTATTCCCTAGTTGACCCTGTCATGTTAAAGACATTAGCATTAATTGAATTAAGTACCTATGACTAAAACCATTGGTTTTATCTAACAATCCAATAGCCATTTTTTCATTAATTCAGTTACCAAGTCTTCTGGTTATTCCGAGGTCTTGTGCTAGAGTTATAGTACATATGACAGAGATTGATTACTTTTGAAAATTCTAATTGCTGAAGATGATACCTCTTCAAGGATGATACTTGAAACTGCTGTTCGAAAATGGGGCTATGAACCAGTTTCGGTAGAAGATGGTGAGAGCGCTTGGGAACTATTACAGCAAGAAAATCCTCCAGAATTATTACTGCTAGACTGGGAAATGCCTAACTTAAGCGGGGTTGAGCTCTGCCGTCGAATTCGTGAAAATGAAAAAAATGACCCTTCTTTTATTATCTTGTTAACCTCAAGAAGCACCACTGAAGATATTGTTACAGGTCTTCAGGCAGGCTCCAATGAATATATCGCTAAACCCTTTGATAAAGCAGAATTACAAGCTCGACTTCAAGTGGGCAAGAGAATGTTAGAGCTTCAGCAAAATAGGCGTAAAGCTGAAAAATACAAAGAGCGTCTGCAAAGAGAACTGCATCATACAAGGAAAATGGAAGCGCTAGGACAAATAACCGGGGCCATAGCCCATGATTTTAATAATATTCTGGGAATTGTCATGGGCTATACCAATATGGCAATTGATCGTTATGGCGATGAGGCTCCAGAAAAAATGGTGGAATACTTACACACCTCTTTGAAATCATCGGAACGAGCCAAGGAGTTGGTGGCAAAGATGCTTGTATTTACCGAAGGTGGTGACAAGGAAATTAAACCGATTTTATTAAACGAACAGGTTGAAATAAACATAGAGCGGATCTATGCGGAAATGCCAGATAATATACAAATTGACTGTAATTGCTCAGATAATTTGCCAACTATTTTGCTTGATCCGAACAAATTACGACAAATGTTATTGATCCTCTGTGAAAATGCTAGAGATGCCATGGATGGAAAAGGTGTTATTAAAATTTCAGTGGGACTCAGTAAAGATGTTGAAGGGGAATGTAGTGATTGTCATAAGACACTAGAAGGAGATTGGGTAGAATTATCGGTGGCAGATACAGGAACTGGTATGAGAGAAGAAGAATTAGAGCATTTATTTGAACCTTTTTATACCACCAAGGAGTTTGCTAAGGGAATGGGAATGGCAATGCTCCATGGCATTATAAACCGGAGTGGCCGACATAGCATTATCGAAACTCAATTAGGAAAAGGCACAAAAGTAAGATTATTGTTTCCATTTACTTCTAAATTAATTCAAAAGGTAAAATAGCCTGCTTAAGGTCTATATTTCGATTGAATTATTCTAACATTGAGGTAAAATGTCGCCCATATGAAACTCATGTCGTGTATTTAAAGGTATCTTTGTGTCAACGTTACGTCTTAAACCAAATTCTAGAAAAACAACTCCCCTAAATATTCCAAAACCCACCAAGAGCGAATGGGAATTTAGCGACACGGGAGTCATGGTTCACAAATCTGGATTTAGCATTCAATTTTTTAATAGTGAGGAGTGCGAAATCATCAATATACCTAAGGATATGCCCCTTTCTTCAATCCGAGATTTATCCAATAAGGCTATGAAGGCTAGAAATAGACGCTTCGGCTAATGTTTTAACCTAAAGTGTGGTGACATATCTGAAGTGGTTTCCATGAGCCTCCATCATATCTTCAAATTGCTGATATAGATGGGCGGCCCACAGATACTGTTGTTGCTACTGACAAGCCTCGCAATCGGGCTCATCGATGGCACAAGCTTTTGGAACTGGTGCTGGCTGACCAGATAAATCTGCCTTAGATAGGTTTTCTTTATCAGTTGATTTCTCATTGGTTGTAGCACCTAAAGAGCGCAAATAATAGGTAGTCTTTAAACCTAGCATCCAACACATACGATAGAGGGTGTCTAACTTTTTGCCCGAAGGATTGCCCACATAGATATTGAGAGACTGGGCCTGATCAATCCATTTCTGTCGTCTGGCTGCGGCTTCAACTATCCAACTACCATCGAGTTCAAAGGCTGTTGCGAATAAACTTTTTAATTCATCGGGAATGCGGTCGATGGGCAGTAGGCTACCATCATAGTATTTCAGATCGTTGATCATGACGTTATCCCAAAGGCCAATTTCCTTTAGCTCTTTAACCATGTATGGATTAACAACAGTGAATTCTCCTGAGAGATTCGACTTCACATACATGTTTTGATAAGTAGGTTCCACTGATTGGGATACACCAGTGATATTAGCAATAGTCGCTGTTGGCGCTATGGCCATGATATTTGAGTTACGTATACCCGTAGATTTAACTTGAGCTCTTAGGGTTTTCCAATCAAGGGTTTCATCTGTGTTGAACATGCAGTACTTAGCGCCACGTTCTTCTTCAACCTTTTTCAGGCTGTCCACTGGGAAGATACCCTGACTCCATAAGGAACCTTCGTAGCTTGAGTAGCTTCCTCGCTCGGCGGCTAAATCAGAACTTGCCTTGATGGCAAAGTAGCTAATGGCTTCCATGGATTGATCGGCAAAGGTTACGGCCTCATCGCTTGCGTAAGGAATTTTTTGTAAATAAAGAGCGTCTTGAAAGCCCATCAGACCCATACCGATAGGGCGGTGACGAGTGTTCGAGGTCTTTGCTTGAGGCACAGGATAAAAATTGATGTCGATAACATTATCAAGCATGCGAATAGCGGTGGTTACGGTCTTCTCAAGTTTTTCGAGATCGAGTTTGCCATCCTTCATGTGCTTAACCAGGTTAACGGAACCTAGATTACAAACAGCAATTTCTTCACTACTGGTATTAAGCGTAATTTCAGTACATAGATTTGATGAATGCACTACACCGGTATGCTGCTGAGGTGAACGCAGGTTACATGGATCCTTAAAGGTGATCCAAGGATGGCCTGTTTCAAATAACATGCTGAGCATCTTACGCCACAGATCATTAGCCTTGATGATTTTAAAATTGCGCAGCTCACCACGACGAGCCATACCTTCATAGGCGATGTATTTCTTCTCAAATGCACGGCCATATAAATCATGGAGCTCAGGGGCTTCATGGGGTGAAAATAATGTCCACTCTTGATTCTCTGATACGCGCTTTAAGAACAGATCAGGAACCCAGTTAGCTGAATTCATATCATGTGTTCGGCGCCGATCGTCACCTGTATTTTTACGCAGTTCTAAAAATTCTTCGATATCTAGGTGCCAAGTTTCAAGATAAGCACAAACCGCGCCCTTTCGCTTGCCACCTTGATTCACAGCAACAGCTGTATCATTGGCAACTTTCAAAAAGGGTACAACACCTTGAGATTTACCATTGGTACCTTTGATGTGAGCCCCGAGAGAGCGAACTGGAGTCCAGTCATTGCCAAGGCCGCCCGCATATTTAGATAACATGGCATTGTCATGGATAGCACCATAAATGCCACTTAAGTTATCTGGAACCGTTGTGAGGTAGCAGCTCGAAAGTTGCGAACGTAGGGTACCTGAGTTAAATAGAGTTGGAGTAGAGCACATGTAGTCAAAGGAGGAAATTTGATTATAAAACTCGATTGCTCTTTCCTCGCGATTTTCTTCCTCAGCAATACAAAGGCCCATGGCAACTCGCATGAAGAAAATTTGTGGTAACTCAAACCGTGTTTCATCATGGTGAATGAAGTAGCGATCGAAAAGAGTTTGAATGCCAAGATAGGTAAACAGAGTATCACGCTCAGCAACTAAGGCTGCTGACAGTTTATCTAAATCAAAGGTCAGTAGCTCAGGTGACACTAATTCAAGCTCAACAGCTTTCTTTAAATAGATGGACAGGGCCTTTGGATAAAGTACTTCCATCTCATGCTGAGTTGCCTGTTCGGCAATGCCGAGCATTTTTAACGCGCTACTTCTGACGTTATCCATAAGAAGTCGTGCAGTTACATAGGTATAATTCGGATCGTTTTCAATCATGGTGCGAGCAGTCATAACCAATGCAGTACTCACATCATTTAATGAAACACCGTCATAAAGATTACGAATGGTTTCTTCAATAATGTGAGTGGGATCAATATCGGTAAGATTTTCGCAGGCTTCGTTTACCACGGTATGTATACGCTGAATATCAAGAGGAGCAGAAGAACCATCTTCTTGAACTACCAAGATTTCTCCACCGGGTAGTTCTTCCATAACTTGATGTACTTTTTGACTACGCTGTAGTGAGCGAGCTTCACGATAAAGCACATAGGCTCGAGCAATTTTATGCTCACCGGCTCTCATCAATACTAATTCAACCTGATCTTGAATATCCTCAATGTGTACCGTACCACCATCAATCATACGTCTGGCGAAAGCATTGCTGATGTCTTTAGTCAGATTCGCTGATATTTCATGAACGCGAGATGATGTGGCTGCATTGCCACCTTCAACAGCAAGGAAAGCTTTAGTGATAGCAACGTTAATTTTACTGTCATCATAGGGCGTAACCATACCGTTACGACGAATGACTTTCATTCCACCGGGGGCGGCGGAAGATTGGACTATTTTTGAGGCATTTTCAGTCATATGTTTTGTTATTTCTTCATTAGTTGTTGAAGGAGAAAAAGTGTTTTCCATGGATGCTCCTGAGCGAGTCGTTTTTATTGTTTTTATTACGAACTTTGTTGTGTTATTTATTACTGTAGTCTAGTGGTATCAAGAGGGCTAGGCAAGTTGTATGCTCTAGTTGTATAATTCTGAGTAATACACAACATCTAGTGGCTTCCTTGAAAGAGTACACATCATATGGCGTATTAGAGCTACTTGCAAGGGATAAATATAATGATTTGTTGGTGATATGCTGTGGATAAAATATAAACTTTATCGCTTAACTAAAGGCGGCAAAAAGCGTGCCGAACAGTGAAAAAAAATAGCGTAATTATTTCAATAACTTGACTTAGTCAGCAGGCAAAAATCACATCCTTCTACTGCGTTTTCTAACAACCGGCTGGGGGGTTGGAAATAAGCATTTTATTTCCTGAATTTCTTCACTTGCCTGCTCAAGAATTTGCATACTTTCATGGGGTCCTAGACTACCAAAAGGCAGTTTATGATAAGCCGGAAGGGTGCTAATGCGAGGGCAATCTCGCATTTTAGCTGTACCCACATAGCTGTGCAATCTTGCGATAAGGATAATATCGGCAAGATCAGCTTGGGGATTTTTATCACGCATCCAATCTTCTCTTGAACGCACTACTTCTACCATATCAGAATCAAAACCGTCACAACGACTAGCAAGTACTGAGCTTATTGCCGCGAGCTTAGATACCTGAAGCCAGAGTTGGCTATTTTTATTAAATAAGCCGTTTTTCGCTCAAAATATATCCTTAAATTGATCAACCTAGTTATTGAGTGGCGTTATTGTTTGAGGTTATTTCTCTGTAAATTATATCATTCAATCGTTGAATATTAATAATTTTGCATATAACCACTGAGAATAGTTGGTATGCCAGCTCATAGCCAGTATACTACGCGCCAAACACTTAACAGGGTATTCGCCCTATTATAATCACTTTATAGCTAGTGAAACTTGTAGAGGTAATCATGGAAACACTCGATCGCATTAAACAGCAAATAGCAGACAACAGCATTCTATTATATATGAAAGGCTCCCCTAAATTCCCACAGTGTGGATTTTCTTCTCAAGTCACCCAAGCAATTATGGCTTGTGATACGGAGTTTGCTTATGTAGATATTTTAACAAACCCTGATATTCGAAGCGAGCTACCAGCCTATGCAAACTGGCCAACTTTCCCACAACTTTGGGTTAAGGGTGAATTGATTGGTGGTTGTGACATCGTCATGGAAATGTACCAGCAGGGTGAACTTAAAAGTTTGCTAGTGGAAGTAGATTCAGAATGAAAAAATTGTCCATCTATTCAATGCAGCTGTTACTAACAGTGCTTTTAATTGGCAGTGTTCAAGCTGAGACCATTAAACAAACCAAGGGTCATTTTGAAGATAAATTTCGACAATTGGATGAAGCTCTCGCAACACCTAACGTTTATCGAAATGCAGCGGGCGAACCTGGTCATCAATATTGGCAGCAGAAGGTTGATTATAATATCAAGGCCAGTCTTGATGAAAATAAGCGACGGCTAACCGGTGTTGCTTCTATAACCTATAAAAACAATTCCCCCGATACTTTAAAATATTTATGGCTGCAAATAGATCAAAACCGTTTCAACAAAGACTCCATGGAGAACCGTTCTGCTAGCTTTTCAGGCGAGCAAAAAGGTAGTGAGTGGAAAAACTCCGCTAATAGCCCTGCAAAAAAACCTGCGAAAATCAGCTTAAATCTACTTAGAAAGCAACAATTTCAAGCAGATGTGCATTTGGGAATGGATATTAAGAGTGTAAAAACAAACTCTGATAAAGATTTGTCCTATGTGATTAACGGTACTCAAATGCGTGTTGATTTGCCAAAATCCTTAAAGCCCGGCAAGTCGTTTAAATTCGTAGTTTCCTATGCTTTTAACATTGGAGAGCAAGACGCAGTTGGTGGCCGTTCAGGTTATGAGCATTTTCCTGATGATGCTAGAAAAGGTGGCAACGATATCTTTCTACTTGCCCAGTGGTACCCTCGTTTAGCTGCCTATACAGACTACGAAGCTTGGACGAATAAAGAGTTTCTTGGCAGAGGTGAATTTACGCTAGAATTTGGTGATTATTATCTTGAACTAACGGTTCCTGCTGATCACCTTGTCACAGCTACAGGTGAACTTGATAACCCCAGTGAAGTGTTGACTAAAAAGCAACGTAGCCGTTTATCAAAAGCAGGCTCTGCCAAACGACCTGTGTATATCGTAACGCCTCAAGAGGCGCTTGATAATGAAAAATTTGGTACGAGTAAGAGGAAAACTTGGCAGTTTAGAGCTGAAAATGTCCGAGACGTAGCCTGGGCCTCTTCACGAAAATTCATGTGGGATGCTAAGGGTTATAATCAGGGTGGTAAAACGCAATCTCATGTTATGGCCATGTCTTTCTTCCCAAAAGAAGGTGATCCCCTTTGGTCAAAGTATTCCACGGAATCAGTGATCCATACGTTAGAAGTCTATTCTCGCTTTTCATTTGATTATCCTTATCCAGTAGCCATAAGTGTTAATGGCCCCGTTGGTGGTATGGAATATCCCATGATCACCTTTAATGGACCAAGAACTGAGCTGCAAGATGATAAGAGTCGTACCTACTCCTTGTCAGAGAAACGCTTTTTAGTTGGCGTGATTATCCACGAAATTGGTCATATCTATTTCCCCATGATAGTTAACTCTGATGAACGTCAGTGGACTTGGATGGATGAAGGATTAAATAGCTTTCTTGATGGTGTAGCCGGTCGTGAATGGGACCCTTTAATTCCTTGGGGTGTTGAGCCACGGGATATCGTGGACTATATGAAGTCAGAATATCAAGTCCCTGTGATGACCCAGTCTGATAGCGTGTTACAGCTTGGTCCAAACGCCTATACTAAACCTGCTGTAGCGCTAAATATTCTTCGTGAAACAATCCTTGGTCKGGAGTTATTTGATTTTGCCTTTAAAGAATATTCAAACCGTTGGATGTTTAAACGCCCCACACCTGCAGATTTTTTCCGAACCATGGAAGAAGCCTCCGGTACCGATCTTGATTGGTTCTGGCGTGGTTGGTTTTACTCCACCGATCATGTGGATATCTCTCTTGATCAGGTTTACCGTTTACGACTAGATACTAAAAATCCGGATATTGATTTTGATCGCTCTCGTCAGCAAGAAAAAGATAAACCTTCTTCGCTGTTTGTTGAACGAAATAGAGCCGAAGGTAAGAVTGTTTGGGTTGAGCGTAATAAAACAGTCATGGATTTTCATGATAAAAATGATCGCTTTACAGTGACTAATAAGGATCGTAATAACTACAAAGAATTTATCGATGGCCTTGATGATTGGGAAAAGCGTGTTCTTAAACGCGCGGTGAGTGAAGATAAGAATTATTATGTGCTTGATTTTTCTAATCAGGGTGGCTTGGTCATGCCGATTATTTTAGAGCTTACCTTCGCCGATGGCACGAGTCGCGAAATGAGAATGCCTGCTGAGATTTGGCGTCGTTCTCCTGCTCGTGTTAAGAAGCTGTTGGTTTTAGATAAAGAGCTTGCTCAGATTGTTGTTGATCCTAAATGGGAAACTGCCGATGTTAATGTTGAGAATAACTATTATCCTCGCCGGATCATTCCTTCTAGATTAGAGATGTTTAAGACTAAAAAGCGCGATAAGCTTGAATATCGGGATTTGATGCAGGATTCTAAAGAGAAGCTTAAGACTGATGAAGATAAAAAGTCTGATGAAGTTTCTGATGAAGTTAAGACTGATAGTGAATTATAACCGTTGAAATTTTTACTCCTCTCAGCGTTTCTGATGTGCAGCACACTTTCTGCCCATCAGAAGAAAGAGGCGATTACCCGTGTTATATTTAATGAGCGGTTGATGACTATTGAGATTATCCACCGTTTTTCTGTGCATGATGCTGAGCATGGGGTTAAAAAACTATTTGGTAAGTCTGCAGATTTGATCGATGATAAAAAATCTCAGGCTCAGTTTGCTGATTATGTGATGCAGAACTTTTCTATGATTAAAAATGTCGAGACTGCTTTAGTGTTGACTAGTGTTGGTTTTGAAGTTGATGGGCGTTATCTATGGGTTTATCAGGAAACGGCCCTGCAGAGTGATATTAGTGAGTTGAGTATTACTCATAATGCTCTTCGGGATATTTGGCACGATCAGGTTAACTTGCTTAATGTTGAGCGTGACAAGAAAGTCCGCAGTTTGATTTTTCGTGGTTCTTTAGATCCTCAAACTATTCAATTTAACGATTTGTGAACTGAAACTGGTTAAACTTTTCTTAGTAACTCACCTACTTTCTGTAAAGTCTCTGAGCTTTTAGCGAAACAAAAACGAATGATTTTTTGTCCTTCAACTGGGCTTTGATAGAAAGATGATATGGGTATACCTACCACGCCAGCTTTTTCCGTTAGCCAGTGGCAAAAGTCGAATTCATTTAAATGACTGATACCTGAATAGCCAACTAGTTGAAAATAGGTACCACTGCACTCTAATAATTTAAAGCGTGTGGCTTGCATTGCTTCTCGAAAGACATCTCTTTTTTGTTGATAAAACCCTGGTAACTCTGAAGTATGCTTGGGGTATTTATTGATCATATCTGCCAGACCATATTGCATTGGAGTGGAGGTTGAGAAGACTAGAAACTGATGTATTTTTCTAAATTCTCTGGTCATCTTCAAAGGTGCTACACAATAACCTACTTTCCAACCGGTCATATGATAAGTTTTACCAAAGGAAGACAGAATGAAAGTTCGCTCAGCTAATTGAGCATGGTAATGAACACTGGCATGTTTTAGACCATCAAAAATAATATGTTCGTAGACTTCATCAGAAATCAGATAGATTTCCCTGTCTTTAATTAGCTGCCACAGCTTCTCCAGATCACTAGTATTTAAGGTTGATCCCGTTGGATTGTGAGGTGAATTGATGATGATCAGTCTTGTTCGCTCATTGATCGACTCAGCTAACATCTGCCAATCAATCGCAAATACTTCCTCAGTTAGTGGGATATGAACACACTTCCCACCTGCTAATTCTATTGCAGGGTCATAACTATCGTAGGCAGGATCAAAAACGATGGCTTCATCATCCAGGCGAATAACTGCATGGATGGCAGCAAATAGTCCTTGAGTTGCTCCTGAGGTGACGGTAATTTCCTCAGTGGGAGAAACATCAGTGCCATAACAAAGGTGTATCTTATCGGCTATTGCTTGATTTAAAACCGGTACGCCGGGCATAGGAGCATATTGATTAGCGCCATTATTGATGTAATGGCATACTCTTTCTTTGAGGTAAGCAGAACCATCAAAATCAGGAAATCCCTGGGCAAGATTAATGGCATTATGCTTAATGGCCAAGGCGGACATGGTTGCAAAAATCGTAGTTCCAACTTGGGGCAGTTTACTTTCTATATCAGGCATATTAAGGTTCACTTTTATCTAGCTTTTCGTCTCACCAGAGTTTAAGGGCCAGCCACCTAAGGCTTGAAAATGGTTCACCATATAGCAGAATAACTCAGCGGTCTTTCTAGTATCGTAAAGTGCAGAGTGAGCTTCTTTAGTATCAAACTCAATATTCGCAGTCACGCAGGCCTTCGCCAAAACAGTTTGCCCTAAAACCAAACCCGCCAAGGTAGCAGTATCAAACGTTGTAAATAAATGGAAAGGATTACGCTTAATCTCACATCGCAGTGCAGCGGCCTTAACAAAACTTAAATCAAACCAAGGATTATGCCCAACCAGCACCGAGCGGGTACACTCAGCTTCTTTTTGACAAGTACGAATAACCTTAAAGATTTCATCAAGCGCCTGCTTCTCAGAAACCGCCATACGAAGAGGATTAGTCGGATCAATGCCTGTAAACTCTAAGGCAGAAGGCTCGAGATTAGCTCCATCAAAAGGCTCAACATTAAAATGTACTTCCTGATCAACCACTAGTTGATCTCTGTCATCAATCTTAAGCGTAACCGCAGCTATTTCAAGTAAGGCATCGGTACTAGCCTCAAAGCCACCCGTTTCAACATCAATAACAACTGGGAAAAATCCCCTAAACCTTTCAGATAATTTCAAAGTCATTCAGCACCTTAATACACGTTCCACCTCAAGATGCATATTTCAGCAAGACTAAAAACAGTCATATTTGAGGCAAGTAATTTTTGAACTAGTTAGTTATATCTATGTGTCGATAGTATACAGGAAATGCAGGAGCAATTTACTGTCTAGCTGAAAATTGCTTAACAAAGAAGATGGCTGTTTCTAGTAACAGATATATAGCCATCCACCAAGTAAAGATTTACATCAATCAGCCGATAATGATCACAGATAAGTCAAATCGATTAACGAGACACAGCCATGGCCAAATTCATGACAAAAAATATTACCTTCCTATTAAGTGTACTATTAAGTGTAAGCGTGGCAAGCATAGCCCAAGCAGATCTGCGTGATTACGAAGCACCTTTAGACACAGCCAACTGGACATTAGAAGGCTCACCCATAAGCTGCAGTCTGACTCAGGATATCCCCCGTTACGGAGTAGCAAGCTTTACAAGTCTAGCCAATCGCAAGTCAAATATGAACTTTGATTTAGCCCTAAGACGTTACAATTCAACAAGGGTGACTGAAGCTGTACTGACCAGTGAGCCTCCACTTTGGAAACACAATCAACCAAGCAAATCTATGGGAGCAGTGACCATGTTCCCGAGTGATATTCCAGTAAACATTAAAAACCGCAAAGCTTGGAACTTATTAGTGCAGTTAGAGAAGGGCATGTTCCCAACCTTTTCCTATGAATCTTGGATGAGAGATGATGATACGGTTTCAGTTGCCTTATCTGCGGTAAACTTTCAAGGTGTTTATGATCAATTCCTTGATTGTGTTGCCACCTTATTGCCCTACAGTTTTGATGATATATCCGAGACCTATATCTACTTTGATTTCGACCGTAGTGATTTTAACCGACAGTCTCGTGAAGCTCTTGCAAAGATAGGTGCCTGGCTTGAAGTGGATAAGTCTCTGGATCTGGTGTTACTAGGGGGACATACTGATAGCAAAGGTGAACGCCGTTATAACTACAAATTAGGAAAAAAGCGAGCCAATGCGGTGAAGAAGTTTTTTATCGATGCTGGCATCTCAGCTCGCCAGATAAAAGTTCAAACCTTTGCTGATATTCAACCACAAAGTTCCAACGAAACACCAGAAGGACGAGCTAAAAATCGTCGAGTACTGATTAAAATGGTCAAATAAGCACTTTATAAGCTCTCTATAAACACTGTATCAGCTACGGCTGGTCATTTTGTGAACAGGTTCACAGCATTAGTGAGGTTTATTTGGTTTAATAGTTTCGTGTTCCAGATTGTTCACATTTAGTTATCTTATTTTATCCCCTTATTTAACACTGTCTTCGGCCAGTGTTTTTTTTGCCTGTTGTTTACTGATAAAGCTTGTAATAACAATAACTTAGGTACTTTTCTGTAATTTATGTCATTTTATGTACAATTTTTGCTTGCGAAATAAGCGATTTAAGCGTAATGTTCGAAATAGTCGCATTAATCGAATTATGGGTATTTCTCTAATTATCTCAGTAATTATAGAAAAGTAACAAATACCCAATATTAGGGAGATAAGATCATGTACCAGTCCAAGAGCCTAGACTCGACGCAATTGTATTTAAATCAAATCGGCAAAACACCTTTATTAACAGCCAAAGAAGAGATTCATTTTTCACGCTTAGAAAAAAAAGGTGATCAAGCTGCACGACAACGTATGATTGAAAGTAATCTACGTTTAGTGGTCAAAATTGCCCGCAGGTATCTTAATCGAGGACTACCCTTACTTGATCTTATCGAAGAGGGAAATCTTGGTCTTATTCGCGCAGTGGAGAAATTTGATCCAGAAAAAGGCTTTCGCTTTTCCACCTATGCAACCTACTGGATTAAACAGTTTGCTGAAAGAGCGATTATGAATCAGTCCCGAACAATTCGCCTACCCATTCATGTTGTTAAAGAACTAAACGTCTATCTTAGAGCTGCCAGAGAACTTAATCAGCACCAGGAGCATGAGGCTACTCCTCAAGAAATTGCTGATAAGATGGAATGTTCAGTTTCCAATGTTAATAAATTATTCTGTGTAAATGATACAACCACTTCATATGATGCTAGCGCTTCATTTGATTCAACCTATAATCATTTAGAAGCATTGAGTAGTAGCAATCAGATGGATCCCTTTGAAATTGTTCAACATGGCGATGCCACCAACTGGATTGAAGAATGGCTTTATGAACTCACGGATCGTCATCGTGAAGTGATTTGTAGACGTTTTGGTCTACTGGGTCACGAAGCGACAACCTTAAGAGCAATTAGCGAAGAGATTGGCCTTACTAGAGAACGTATTCGTCAGATTCAAGTTGATGCCTTAAAGCGTCTAAGAGTCCTATTAGATGAACAGGGCTTTAGTTTTGAAGACTTGCCTGATAGATACAGTGTTTCGGCCTACGAAACCGAGTGTGCTGCTTAGAAGATAAGCTACTATTCATTTAGACCAAATTATTTAGACCAAACTCAATAAAAAAACCAGCACTTTTAGGTTGGGTTTTTTATTGTACGAACTGTAAAGCTTGATCATAATTATGAAACATTTCAATCTTTCTTCCTGGTATGCTGCTGAGTAAACTTGCTAGGTAAGCTGCTATGTGCTTTTCTGGATTATCATTAATTAGAATAGCTGTTAAACCAGGTCGAATATAATCAGCAGCGCTTTTAAGAATTGCGTTTGCTAGGAACTCTACAGCTTCGAATGAAAGGTTCGATAAGTTCGCCTCACGCAAATCCCAAATGATATTGACTTTATCACCTAGTTTTTTGGTATCTTTCCAAAAACTTTCGATGTGGTCTTCTAGATCTGAAGGAATAATATAACCATCAGCTTTGTGATGAAAGAGGACTTTTGGTGTTAATGTGATAGTTTCAACAGGCATACTAGATCCAATTTTATGTTCGAAATTAAATGCAAGAATTTTCGAATCAATAATGTTATACACTTGTTAAAATTACTATTGAAGCAATATTTTGACTAAATCTAGAGATGCTGGGAAAATGTCGTTTATTTAGAATATTATGGCGGCTGTTCGAAAATTGAGCTAAGAGTCTTCAGTGTTAGATTGACCATCTGCAAGCCGATTATCATCACGATATTCTTCGATGTAACCATAGCCAGTTTCATCGCTCCACTTGCCAATGATGCCACGTTTTGCAACAAGTAGAATTTCAACACCGTTTTCTTCCCGACGTTGGGCTTCAATATTACGCATATGATTCATTGCATAATTTACCCAGTCTTCACGACTGTTGAATTCATGTAGCTTTTTCATATGACCATTACTCTAAGAACTCTCATTGAGAACCATTATAAATAAAATCTAACAAAAATAATACCTAAATATTGAATCTAGATTCTTGAAAGGGCTTTCATCTTATTGTTTTACAGCATTTTTTTCAAACGAGCAAGATATTGATCTTCATCTGGAAGAGTGGCAGAACGTTGAGCTTGCCATAGCGTTTCGGCAAAGGCTTCCATCATGGCATGTTCTGTATCATGGGGATCACCAATTTTTTTGCAGAGATTAGCATAAACTTCACGGATGCCAGTTGGTCTATTGGAGCTGAGTTGTTCATGCATTCCCTGGTGCATAGACAGATGTAAAAAAGGGTTGGTTTCACCAAATTCAGGTAAATATTCTTTGCCTAAATACTGCTCTGGATTATCAAATATTAATTGATACTCAGGATGCAATTTAATGATGTTTACTAGCTCTTGATGAAGGGGTATTAAGGTCTTTTTATCTCGGTAATTCTGCCAAGACTCGAACCAGATTCCACGTAATTTATCTCTGTCCTGCCCATATATCATACGAGTTCTACCTTGTCTTTAAATTCACAGAGATCCTCAATAATGCAGGAGCCACAACGGGGTTTACGAGCGATACACGTATAGCGTCCATGGAGTATTAACCAGTGGTGGGCATCAATAATAAATTCTTCAGGGATGAATTTCATTAAGTTTTTCTCAACCTCAACAACGTTTTTACCTGGGGCAATTTTTGTACGATTTGAAACACGAAAGATATGGGTATCCACAGCCATGGCTGCTTGACCAAAGGCGGTATTTAATACCACATTAGCAGTCTTTCGACCAACGCCTGGTAAGGCTTCAAGCTCTTCTCTGGTGTCAGGCACCTGTGAGTTGTGATTATCAAGCAGTAACTTACAGGCCTTAATGACATTGGCAGCTTTTGAATTATATAGACCTATGGTTTTAATGTAGGTTTTTAATCCTTCCTCCCCTAGGTTATAAATAGCCTCTGGGGTATTCGCCACAGCAAACAACTTGACCGTTGCTTTATTAACGCTGACATCAGTTGCTTGGGCAGAAAGTGTTACGGCAACCAATAACTCAAAGGTAGACTTGTAGGTTAACTCTGTTTTTGGATTAGGGTTTTGTTCACGCAGTCGAGTAAATATTTCAGTGCGTTTATTCTTATTCATTAGAGAGATTCATTAGGTTTATTCATTAGGCTTCTTCATTAGGAAAGGTCATCAGCTGTTTTCTCTGTCGGCTCTTTGTCGGTTTGCTGTCGAGCGTCAAGCCAATTTTTAGCTGCGATCATCAGGCCAAGTCCAACAAATGCTCCCGGTGGCAAGATGGCAAAAAGAAATTGGTTATCGGCATGAAATATAATTATGGTCATGTCTTTTGCCCAGTCTCCTAAAAGAAGCTCAGCACCGCTAAAAAGAGTGCCTTGACCAAAGATTTCTCTAAAACCACCTAAGATGACTAATACCATCATGAAGCCGAGGCCTTGCATGAGGCCATCGATGAAGGAGGGTAGCACTGCATTGCGTGATGCAAAAGCTTCTGCGCGACCGATGATCACGCAGTTAGTTACAATCAATGGGATAAATATTCCTAGCACTAGGTATAACTCATAGGTATAGGCATTCATCAGTAATTGGATATTGGTAACGAAGCTTGCAATCATCATCACGAAAATTGGAATACGAATTTCCCTTGGAATAAATTGGCGAACCATGGAGATAGACACATTTGAACCAATAAGTACCAGAAGTGTTGCTATACCTAATCCAAGACCGTTAATAACACTATTGGTGACGGCGAGGAGAGGACAAAGACCTAAAACTTGCACAAGTGCAGGGTTATTCGTCCATAAACCATCTTGACTGATTTGTTTGAAATCACTCACTAGTCTGCTCCTTTTCAGAGTCTATGCAATTTGCAGCAGTGGAAAAAATTTCTTGTTCATGGCGCTGAAAATAAGTAATGTTGTTACTAATAGCACTAAGCATTGCTCTGGGAGTAATGGTAGCACCAGTGAAGGCATCAAATTGTCCGCCATCCTTTTTAACTTGCCAATAATCGCCCTTTAGGTCTTCAGTGGCTAGATCAGCAAATTGAAGTATCCAATTGCTTTTTCTGACCTCAATCTTGTCACCTAAGCCAGGAGTTTCCTTATGCCCAGTGACCCTGACTCCAGCCAAGTGAGTTGCTTTAGAGGCTGTGGCGACATAGTGACCAACAAGGATATTGATCTTACCACTGTAGCCATTTGGAGCAACGCTACTGATAAGAACAGCTACGGCCTTGCCATTAACATCACGTAGGCGCCAAGCTTGCTGGGGATCGCTACTGCCAAGTAGTTGCTCATCCCGAAGCAGTACACAATCTCGGTATGGCTCATTAGCATATCGCTGTGCTGGAACTAACTCAGATATAGCTCTGAGAAGGGCGAGTTCTTTTTCTGACTCAATTTGATCCTTAGTAAGTATCCATGTTATTGCTGTTAAGCCACTAGATACCAGTGCAAAAAGCGCCAAAATGATTCCGTTTCTTAAGCTACTTTTGGCAGTACTAGTTTTTGCGGTACTAGCTTTGGCAGTACTAGTTTTGGATTGTTCTGAACTAGGGGATAGATTAGTCATTATTTATCCTGCCTAGTTTGTCCATAAACCACTGGCTTAGTATAGTGATCGATGGTGGGGGCAGCCATATTCATCAAGAGTATTGCAAAGGCAATGGCATCGGGATATCCGCCCCAAGTGCGTATTATCCAAGTTAATACGCCGACGCCGATTCCAAAAATCCAACGACCTTTTACCGAGGTGGCCGCTGTGACCGGATCGGTGACAATAAAAAACGCGGCAAGCATGGTGCCACCACTAAATAAATGTAATAGGGGAGAGGCATAATAGTCACCAGCAAAAAGATTAAATACTAGTGCACTTAGACCAAGGCCTAGTAACATGGCTGCGCTTAATTGCCAAGCAATGCAGCGCTTCCAGATAAGGTAGACTCCGCCAACTAGAAAACCAAGGTTTACCTGTAACCATCCCACTCCAGCAAAGCCATTGTAAATCGATGTTTTAACAACCTCTGAAGGCATTAACCCCTGAGTTAACTGGGTTTTCATGTTATCTAATGGGGTGGCAGAACTGTATCCATCGAAGCCATTGACGAGCATTTCAAGCGTAACGGAGGAGCTAGTTTGGCCATTAAATATCAGAGCAAGGCTATCAATCAGGCTTAAAGAGCCTTGCCATAAACTACTTGCCGGAGCCCAGGAAGTCATTTGTACCGGAAAAGATATCAATAATAAAACGTAGCCCGTCATGGCAGGATTAAAGGGATTAAAGCCTAGTCCGCCGTACAATTGCTTAGCGAAAGCGATGGCAAAAAACACCCCAATGACTGTTATCCACCAAGGAACAAAGGGCGGTAAAGCTAAGCCCAGTAATAAAGCGGTAACTAGGGCACTGGTATCTTTGAGCTCACGACGCCAATCTTTATTGCGCGCTTTTAAAATCATCGCTTCAGTTGCAAGGGCTGTGATACTTGCTATAAAGAGGTTAATTAAAACACCCCAACCGAAGAAATAAAACAGTGCAAACATTCCGGGAAGACTCGCCATCAAAACTTGCAGCATCATTTTACGCATATGATTGCTATTGTGGATATTTGGGGAATGACTGCTTTTAAACATCAGCGTTTCCTTGGTCTTTTTGGATCTTTGTCATGGCTTCTATTTTGGCATCTTTTTTAGCTTGAACCCTAGCAAGAGCTTCTGCAACTTCATCTTTCTTAGAATTATAGGTTGAATTAGAGCTCGAATTAGAGGTCGAATCAGAGCTGCCTGACTCCTGCTGTCGTTTTTCAGCTGCTAGCCGTTTTCGCTCTTCTCTAGCTCTTGTTTTCTCAAGCTTAATCGTCTCTAAACGCTCATTACGAAAATCAAAACGTAATTTTGAGCGTTCGGCTTTGTCTGTGATATCTGCCCTTGTTCTGATTTCTCCTTTGGTGAAGCGATAGTAATCAACCAAGGGAATTTGACTAGGACAAACATAGGAACAAGCACCACACTCGATGCAGTCCATAATATTATGATCCTCAGCCTTATTCAGTTCTCCCGCTTGGCTAAACCAGAATAATTGTTGAGGTAAAAGTGAGGCGGGACAGACCTCGGCACATAGACCACAACGAATGCAAGGATGTTCGCTGTCAGGCTGCTGAAACTCTTCAGCGGTACCGGCTATGATGCAGTTACTGCTTTTGACGATAGGTCTATCCGCTGATGGTAGGGAAAATCCCATCATGGGGCCGCCATGGATTAAGCTGGTTGTCTTAGCTTCGTCCCAACCAGCGAAGTCTAGCAGGTGGCGAATAGAAGTTCCGAAGCTAACGCGGTAGTTACCGGGACGTTTTACAGCTTCACCCGTTACGGTAACAATACGCTCAATGAGTGGTTTATCTAGCACAACAGCCTCATAAATTGCCAGAGCTGTGCCGATGTTTTGTACTAGGTAGCCTAAGGACGCTGGATATTTTCCAATGGCTACCTGTTTGCCAGTGATTATTTCAAGTAGCTGTTTTTCTCCACCACTAGGATAAATGGTCGGGATAGTGATAACTTCGATAGTTAGGTTTTCTATAGCATCAGCAGCTTTAGTCATGGCTGAAATTGCTTCGGGCTTATTATCTTCGATGGCGATCTGTAGATTAGAGGCATTTAAAATGCTAGCGAGGATCAAGCATCCTTCAATAATCTCAAAGGCCTGCTCAACCATGGTCATAGAATCACAGCTGATGTAGGGTTCACATTCAGCACCATTAAGCAGTAGGGTGTGACAATCGATAGTAGCGCTGCTTAATAGTTTTTGATGAGTGGGAAAACAGGCGCCGCCTAATCCAACTATGCCGGCCTGTTGGATAATGTCTAGTAACTCATCTTTTGACTGCTTAGACCAGTCTCTTTTTGAAGGCTTATGGGTGTTACTTGATGCAGAGTCGGCATCACTATCTACAGAAGCATCAGCACAAACATCAAGAATAATAACCCACTCATCAAGTTCAGAGCGATTTACAACGGGCATCATTTTTATATCAGCAACAGTTCCATCAACGGGGCTGTGTACATTTGCCGAAATGTTGCCAATGGCTTCAGCAATAAGCTGGTATTGAGTAACCCTTGAGCCAACTTCAATAACGGTCTTAGCATCAGCACCAGTATGCATGTTTAAAGGTATGAATAATTGACTGGGTGTTGGACAGGTTACTATGGGCGTTCCAGTGGATTGAAGTTTATTATCCTCAAGCTTTACACCACCGGATAAACTGTACTCAGCTTGAGTCATTGGGTTGCTTGTCATGGGAGCAGCTTCACAGGAATTAAATCATTAGGTTGCGGTGGTTTCCAGTTTTGTGAGGTGATGGGCAACGGCACTATATCGATACAATCAACGGGGCAAGGGGGAATACAAAGATCGCAACCGGTACACTCATCAATAAGGATGGTGTGCATCATTTTTGCTGAGCCTAATATGGCATCAACTGGACAAGCTTGAATGCATTTAGTGCAGCCAATGCAATCGGCTTCGCGAATAAATACCACGGTAGGTTGTTTTTTTTCTTCAAGCTCTTCATCAAGTGAAATGACATCACGTCCTAGTAGCTCGGCTAGTGCGATGATGCCTTGTTCGCCGCCAGGGGGACATTTATTGATCAGTTCTCCGTTTAAAATAGCTTCGGCATAGGGCTTACATCCAGGATATCCACACTGTCCACATTGTGTTTGGGGAAGAATTTCATCAATCTTATCGATGAGAGGATCACCATCAACTTTGAAGCGTATAGCAGAATAACCCAGTAGGGCGCCAAATAATAAGGCGAGTGCCGCTAAGGCTAAGATGGCGACAAGGGTGCTCATAACTTGATCAATCCAGAGAACCCCATGAAGGCAAGGGACATTAAGCCTGCTGTAATAAGGGCGATGGACGCGCCTTTAAAAGCATCGGGTACATCTGCGGCGTCAAGGCGTTCACGCATACCAGCAAACATTATCAATACAAGGGAAAAGCCAGTTGCTGCTGCAAATCCAAAGATTAAGGATTCAATAAAGTTATGATTCTCATTGATATTTAAAAGGGCTACACCAAGTACAGCACAGTTGGTGGTGATCAGAGGTAGAAATATTCCAAGCACCTTGTGCAAAACAGGGCTCGTTTTGTGCATCACCATTTCGGTAAACTGAACCACTACAGCGATAACGAGAATGAAGGATAAGGTTTGTAGGTATTCGATACCTAAGGGCACAAGGAGCCATTGATTAACGAGATAACTTACCGCTGATGCTAGGGTTAATACAAAGGTGGTGGCCATGGACATGCCAACAGCGGCATCGACTTTAGTTGAAACTCCTAGAAATGGGCAAAGCCCAAGAAACTTAACTAGAACAAAGTTATTGACTAGTACAGTTGCTATAAAGAGGAGTAGGTATTCAGCCATTTTCTATGGAGTCTTTTGGTTTCTTATTAAGCCGCCACTTCACTAAGACAGTGCCAATCATAAACAGTATCCACACGGCTATTATTGCTAATCCGCTGCGCAATATTCCGATTAAGCCTTTTTGATCAAGTTCAAATATCATAATAATGGCGGCTGGCGACCACCAGGTCTCGCCTGAAATGGTTATGCCTGGAGTGAGTGCTAAGGCTGCAATAAAGGTTAATACAGGTACACGCACCCAGCTCGACCAGTTGCGTGAATGCCAACCACAGAAGAGTAAAAAAATTGCCGTAACAATTAAATAAACAAACCAGCTTAGCGCATAATAGGGAAATTCGTCCATAGTGTTTATTTACAAATCCAGTTAACCTTGTTTTGAACTAGCAGCTTTTGAATCAGCAACCATAGCATCAATGGCATCAGCTTCGATTCGCTGCATGAGAGGTTTAAATTTATTGATTTTATGATCAAGTAATAAATGCTGATGATCATGCCAATTTAATGCATCAATATTTAAGAATTGTTCTACCTTTTTACTCATCTCAGGTAGAACAGGTTTTAGATAGATACTCAAAATTCTAAACATATTTAAGGCAACGCTACAAATATCTTTAGTTTCAGCTTCACCACCATCAGTCTTGATTAACTTCCAAGGCTCTTTTTCGGCGATATATTGATTAGCCTTATCAGCAAGTAACATGATGGCTTTAATGGCCCGACTAAATTCTCGATCTTCATAGTATTTAGCGATTACATCTGCCTGATCTTGAAATTCCTTAAGTAGAGATTGTTCACTAGATTGAGCACTTAGCATTCCATCAAATCTTTTAAAGATAAAGCCAGCGGTACGACTTGCAATGTTAATGTATTTACCGACGAGATCAGAATTCACTCTTTGCTGAAAATCTTCGAGGTTTAGATCAAAATCATCAATGCGATTATTGAGTTTGGCAGCAAAGTAATAACGCAGGTATTCAGGGTTCAAATGATCAAGGTAAGTTCTCGCCTTAATGAAGGTGCCTTTAGACTTAGACATTTTTGTGCCATTGACCATCAAAAACCCGTGTGCCCAAACCGCCGTTGGCGTTCTGAAATTACTGGCGGTTAAGGTTGCAGGCCAGAATAGACTGTGGAAATAGACAATGTCTTTACCGATAAAATGATAAAGCTCAGTGGTTGAATCTTTTGCCCAATACTCATCAAAGTCTAGATCATCACGTTTATCACACAGGGCTTTAAAACTTCCCATATAACCGATGGGGGCATCAAGCCAGACATAGAGATATTTACCCGGTTCACCAGGAATTTCAAAGCCAAAGTAGGGGGCATCCCGCGAAATATCCCATTCACGTAATCCATCGTCTAGCCACTCATCAAGCTTATTGGCTATTTGTTCTTGCACGTGACCTGAACGTATCCAAGTTTGTAACATCTCTTGGAAATCTTGCAGCTTGAAGAAAAAGTGTTCAGAGTCTTTTAAAATGGGTGTTGCACCTGAGACAGCAGACTTGGGATCAATTAAATCCGTTGGGCTGTAGGTAGCGCCACATTTATCACAGTTATCGCCATATTGATCATCCTCACCACATTTGGGGCAGTTACCCTTAACAAATCGATCGGGTAGGAACATTTCTTTTTCTGGATCAAATAATTGGCTGATGGTGCGTTTACTTATATGACCTGCGGCGTTAATGCGATTATAAATAAGCTCGGTAAATTCACGGCACTCATCGGAATGGGTTGTGTGATAGTGATCGAAGTTAACAAAAAAGTCTGCAAAATCAGCTTCGTGATCTTTTTTCACATCGGCAATTAGCTGCTCTGGCGTTATACCAAGCTGCTGAGCCTTAAGCATAATAGGCGTGCCGTGGGTATCATCAGCACAGACGTAAGTACAGGTATGACCACGTTGCTTTTGAAATCGAGCCCAGATATCGGTCTGGATATATTCGAGCATATGACCTATATGAATGGGACCATTGGCATAGGGTAGAGCGCTTGTTACTAGGATTTTACGACTGTTCATATTTAGAGAGCTATGTAAGTTACATTAAAGCGGCAACTATACCGCAGATAGCCAATCCTTTACAGATTTTATGCGATTAATTTATTACAAAAAGCTTGGTTTTATGGGATTAAATCATTAGCATAAGCAGCTTAAATTAGAATTAGTTATTATATACCCATCATCATTCAAGATGCATCTTGATGTGGGGCGGGAATAAACGATTGGAGTAGCAAATGAGTGAACTCACCGAGCAGGTTGTTAAGGATAGTCTAGCAACTTTTGAGCATGAAATTCTTAATCAGGATCTGGTTAAATTGAGCGCTGTTAAGTCCATAGAGATTAATTATGGCGCTGTAGCAGTTGATATTAAACTTGGCTTTCCTTGTAAGAGCATCGCTAATGAGCTGGCCGCGGATATTGTAAAACATCTACAGAGATCTGAAAATATTGATCAAGCCGAGGTCACTGTTAGCTGGAATATATCCGCCCATAAAGTTCAGTCGGCAGTCGCTCCCATAGAAGGTATTAAGAATATTATCGCTGTTGCCTCAGGTAAAGGTGGTGTTGGAAAATCTACAACAGCAGTTAACCTTGCCCTTGCACTGCAAGCAGAAGGTGCAGCAGTGGGCATATTGGACGCTGATATTTATGGACCAAGCATGCCCATGATGCTTGGCGTATCAAGTGAGCGTCCTAACTCGAAAGATAACAAAACCATAGAGCCTGTTGTTGCCTTTGGTATCAAGACTATGTCCATTGGATATCTTAT
Organism: Gammaproteobacteria bacterium; assembly: GCA_002746155.1. Lineage (GTDB taxonomy): Bacteria > Pseudomonadota > Gammaproteobacteria > Enterobacterales. The sequence goes on from NVWF01000005.1 coordinate 72,659, forward strand.
TGAAGATAAGCAAGCGATGATTTGGCGTGGTCCCATGGTGAGCAGCGCTTTAACACAACTATTAGGTGATACTCAATGGGGAGAGCTTGATTATTTGATTATCGATTTACCTCCGGGAACTGGTGATATCCAACTTACTCTTGCTCAGAAGGTACCAGTAACAGCGGCCTTGATTGTGACAACGCCTCAAGACATAGCACTTATTGACGCGGTAAAAGCCATAGAGATGTTTGAAAAGGTTAAAATCCCTTCACTTGGAATCGTTGAAAATATGGCAACTCATATTTGTTCAGAGTGTGGCAATATTGAAGCTATATTTGGTGAAGGTGGCGGAGAAGCTCTAGCTAGCCAGTACAGTATTGATCTATTAGGAAGTTTGCCACTTGATTTGCAAATTCGTTTAACAACCGATGCTGGAAAACCATCGGTGGCAGCTGATCCCGATGGTACAATTGCTCAGATATATAAACAAATTGCCCGTCGCCTAGGGGCTAAACTTTCTCTTCAAGGTAAGGATTACCGGGGTGACGCTGCGCCAATTTTATTTCGAGAAGCTTAATCTTTTATTGTAAACAAAATAGTAAAAACAGTTGTTGTATATAAACAAAATGATAAATACAGGATAATTAGAAAATGAGTATTAAATCTGATAAATGGATCCGAAGAATGGCCGAACAGCATACAATGCTCGAACCTTTTGAACCTGGTCAAGTGCGTGAAGTTAAAGGCGAGAGGATAATTTCTTACGGCACTTCGAGCTATGGATATGATGTGCGCTGCTCCGATGAATTTAAAATCTTTACCAATATTAATTCAGCGATTGTTGATCCTAAGAACTTTGATGATGCGAGTTTTGTTGATATTAAGTCAGATGTTTGTATTATCCCGCCTAACTCTTTTGCCCTAGCCAGCACCATTGAATATTTTAGAATTCCCCGTAATGTGCTGACCATTTGCCTTGGAAAATCTACCTATGCTCGTTGTGGCATTATCGTTAATGTGACACCCCTTGAGCCTGAGTGGGAAGGTCATGTGACATTGGAATTTTCTAACACCACACCKYTKCCTGCGNAARATYTATGCWRRTGAAGGTGTSGCKCAAWTKYTRTTTTTTGRWKCRGATGAKGWGTGTGAAAYKTCWTAYAAAGAYMGWGSWGGTAAATATCAAGGTCAGACTGGTGTTACACTTCCTCATGCTTGATTTAATCATTTAATTTCAAATCCAGAATTCGAGTTATACATGAAACCATTTAGCAACCATAATGGTTTCATGTAAAAGGAGCCGAACATAACCGCCATTACAGTAAAAAATATACCAGACACCTTATTCCACCACCTCTAATTACATTATACAACCACTTCTAATTACATTATGCCACTGTATATAATTGTATTTTGCCACCCAGTGTTGTATGTTATGCAAACATAGACTTAAAGCTAATAAAGTAAGCTCGCTCAACTGAGGTGATATCTTGTGATATACCCAAGACCCACGCAAAAACTTGTAACTGAGGCTTTATCTGATACTCCGGTTGTCAGTATCCTAGGTCCTAGGCAGGTGGGTAAAAGCACATTGGCAAAGATCGTTGCCCCAGAAAGACTTTATATCACCTTAGATGACCAATCACTTTTAAAGTTGGCACTAGAAGATGCTGATGGATTTATTAAATCACTACCACAATTCGTTGTCATAGATGAGGTTCAACGAGCACCGAATCTTATGCTTGCGATCAAGAAAAGTATTGATGAAGACAGGCAGCCTGGACGCTTTTTACTAACTGGTTCAGCTAACTTAATGCTCATGGAGCAAATCCAAGATTCATTAGCTGGTAGGCATGAGCCAATTTACTTGTTTCCGTTGACAAGTCATGAAATAGCTTTAAAACCACCTGAACAAAGTTTCGTCAATACTTTACTTGAAGGTAGTTTTGAAGCGCAGATAAATGGCTACCAAGATACATTAGCAAAGCTCAAAAAAGCTGTTTGTATAGGTGGTTATCCTGAGCCATTAACCAGAACTGAGCGACGCGCTCAGCGATGGTTTAACATCTATTTACAGGATATTATTAACCGTGATGTTAAAGCGGTTGAGGAGGTTCGAAACCCTGAAGCATTGCTAAAATTACTCAAGTTATGTGCRACACGCACAGCGACTTTACTCGAAGTCAATTCATTGGCTAAAGAGATCCAGATCAGCGTCAGTACTGTAAAAAGTYACATACATACCTTAGAGAAACTATTTCTGTTAAGGGTACTACCTGCATGGTCAACGAATAAGGGTAAACGATTGATTAAGTCTCCCAAAATCCACATGATTGATACTGGGATGATTTGTGCCATTTACGGAATAACAGCCAACGACTGGTTATCTCGAGCCGACTTGTTTGGACATCTTATTGAAAGCTATGCTGTGCAACAAGTAATAACCCAACTATCTTGGCGAGATGATGATATCCAGTGTTACCATTTTCGTGATCAGAAAAAACACGAAGTTGACATGGTTCTTGAAAAATGCTCTTCCGTCTGGGGTATAGAGATGAAGAGATCTTCAACAATCTCAAATGATGACTACAAAGGTTTAAATATTTTATCGAGAACAGCCGGTAAGCATTGGCAAGGCGGTGTTATTTTTTATGGTGGTGAACATATTTTGCCTACTCCAATTAAAAACACATTTGCTGTTCCCTATGGTGCATTATGGGATGGTGTCGGTTGAGAATAAGCACTCAATGTAATAACTTCACTCTTAACAAGTTTTAGCTTGCCATCACAAAACCTGCCTATGACTTCGGGATACATTTGGTGCTCTAGTTTTTGTACTTTTTCAAAAAGGCTATCTGCAGTGTCATCCTCTTCAATCTTGAAGCTTTGTTGATGAATCAGCGGACCACCATCTAACTCTTCAGTTACAAAATGAATGCTTGTACCGTGTTCTTTATCCTTTGCGTCCAAAGCTCGTTGATGGGTATGAAGGCCAGGATATTTAGGCAAAAGTGAAGGGTGGATATTTAACATTCTGCCTCTGAAATGTTTGGCGATTTCAGGACTTAATATACGCATAAAACCAGCTAATATAACTAAATCAGGATTAAACCCTTCGATGGTATCTTGTAACTTTTGATCGAAGGCTTGTCTGTCAGGGAAGTCACCGTGGGGTAGGGTGATAGCTGGAATATTATTATCAAGTGCCCTTTGTAGGCCTTTGACATTTGGCTTATTGCTGATCACCGCTTCAATGGTTGCTTTTAAGTGACCACTTTTTATACTATCTATGATAGATTGTAGGTTGCTACCACTTCCAGAGATAACAACGACTAACTTGGTGATAGACACTCTTCTAGACTCTCTTAATGACCTTATAGACCAGCCATCTCAACCTGATCTTCTCCATCACCCCGACTTGCAATATAGCCTATTTGCCAGGCTTGTTCGCCGGTTGAGCTTAATAGACCAAGACAGCTTTCGACGTTTTCTTTTGGAACCGCTACTACCATTCCAACTCCACAGTTGAAGGTGCGATACATTTCTGTAAATTTTACATTACCGTTTTCTTGTAGCCAATGAAATATAGGTGGCCAGTGCCAGCTTGTAGAATCTATCACCGCTTTACTGAATTTTGGCAATACGCGAGGTACATTTTCTAGTAATCCACCACCGGTAATATGTGCTATGGCATTAACCTGCTCTTCTCGAATAAGTGCTATCAAAGAACGAACATAGATTTTTGTTGGTTGAAGTAGAACATCTGCTAGTGTTGAATCTTCAAAGGTATCATTGAGATTAGCTCCTGATACTTCAATAATTTTTCTAATCAAGGAATAACCGTTTGAGTGGGGACCAGATGAAGCAATGGCGATTAAGGCATCACCATTTTTCACAGAGCTACCATCAATGATTTTATTCTTTTCAACGATGCCAACACAAAAACCAGCGAGATCATAATCTCCTTTTTCGTACATGCCCGGCATTTCTGCTGTTTCACCGCCGACTAAAGAGCACCCCGATTGTATACAACCATCACCAATACCTTTTATAACGGCGGCAGCGGCATCTACATCAAGTTTGGCTGTAGCGTAATAGTCTAGAAAAAACAACGGCTCAGCACCACAAACAACCAGATCATTAACGCACATGGCAACCAAGTCAATGCCAATAGTGTCATGTTGATTGGTATCAATCGCAAGTCTAAGCTTAGTACCAACACCGTCAGTACCACTGACTAAAACAGGCTCTTTATAGCCTGTTGGTAGGGCAAAAAGACCACCAAAGCCACCTAGGCCAGATAGAACTTCTGGGCGGCGAGTGGCGCGAGCGGTTTCTTTGATGCGCTCAATCAGGTCATTGCCTGCTTCAATATCGACACCGGCATCTTTATAACTTAGTGATTGTTGATTGTCTTTCGAGCTCATTGTTTAGTCCGTTTAATTTCAATGTTAAATACTAAGTAATAGCTATTGTAGTTTAGAAGCGCGATATTAACAGGTCAGTTAGTAGGCTTAAAGTGTTTTAATTCGATAATTCTGACTAATTTTAGTTGACCTCATACAGGTTAAGATTTAACACTATAAATTAATGTTATCTTTATGATTTGATTTTTCTAGATCTGCGATGTGTCGCAGGTAAATATCGACTTATCCAAGCCATGGCAAGAATGACAATAAAGTAAATAGCGTTAGCAGGGGTTTGAAGTGTGTAATCAACACTGATGTGGATAAGTTGCCCGATGATTGCCATCATAGCTGCAAAGCCAACGCCCTTCATTAAACTTCGACGTCGCTGTCTTAAGGCAAGCTGAGCATGCCAAAAGCTCCATAACACCATAAAGCCTAATAAGATTGTCATAGGTAAGCCAAATTCAATGGCAAATTGAAGATAGTCATTATGTGCGAAATCATAAAAGAGTTTAACACCTGAACCTTGTATGGACTGGAAGCTGGAATAAAAGCTGCCAGCTCCAGTGCCTGTTAGAGGATGTTGCTTTACAAGCTCAAGTCCATAAAGTACAACCTCATCACGTGTTTCAGCTACTGCGCTTGTAGCCTCAAGGCGTTCTTTAAGCTTCTCAAGACCAAACCAGCTACTAACAATGAAGATATCGATGATTAGAAGACTACCAAATAACCAGATTAAGCCTCGGGTCTTATTCTTCATAAACACTAGGGCATACAGACTGCAAAATGTCATGGCTGCAAAAAATGCTGTATTGCCCATTCTAGAACGAGACATCACCAAGGCGATAACCATCATAATTAAACCGATACGCAATAACGCCTTGGCACTAAATAAAGTATCAACCCAACTGACTAGTGTGCGTTTTAGATTTTGACGTCTTGAGATTGAAAGATTTGCAACCAGCATTCCAACTCCTAAGCTGAGAGTCATCATAATAAAGTTGGCATAATGGTTTTTATAGATAAAGCTACCCGTTGCAATGCCAACGGATTTTTTGCTGGTAAAAAATAAGTGATCGGTTCCTGTTAAAACTAGAAGAGAGCCGTAGATCGCCTGAATAACTCCAACAATAATCATGGTATAAACAAGCTGTTTTAAACGCTTTTCGGAATTTGTGAGGGTCAAGGTTAAAAATAGTATGGCAAGATAGCTACAGCCCTTAAGCCAAACGACGAAAGTGATTGAGGGATCAAAGGATAGACTACCTACCTGTGCACCAGCGGCTTGAAAATATTCTGCCTGAACAGGTGCTATTATTTGTAGCCACTCAATGGGCAGGTTTAGTTGTTGGATAAATACCCATATTTGCACAAGGGAAAATATTACAAGCAAAGGTGCATAGGGTTTTAACTTTTTGAAATCGAATTGAGATGAATGGATCCAGACCCAAGAAAGAAACATGGAAAAGCTATAGACTTCAATTATCGCCCAGGCCCAGGGTCGGTTTGATGCTAAGGGTATAGGTAGCCATATCAGTAGCACTAACAAGGCATAAAAAAGCCAGTTATCGTTTCTAGTCTTCATTTGTGTGAGTCAAAAAAAAGCCCCATTTAGGGGCATTTATAATATTCAATTAAACATTAGCATGGTGAGGCTGACCCACTACTACAGTCATCATGTGGTTTATGTGGTTTACCAGGCTTGTCACTGCTGCTGTCGTCGTCAGAACCACTGTCGTCATCATTGAGTTTTTTCTTGTTCTTCTTGCGTTTTTTCTTGTCGCTGCTGTTATCATCGTCCTTTTTGTGCTTCTTCTTCTTTTTCTTGTCGCTGCTTTGATCGTCATCGTACTCTTTCCCGTCAGCTTGATCTGAACTACTTAGAAAAAGTAAATTATCAGTATTAGATGAGTCTAGATTAGATTGTTTTATATCTGTAGATGCATCAACTGTATTTATTGATGCAAATAGTGCAAGGGCTAAAGTTGTAGCAATGGCTGTTTTAATCATTAGTTGGATTCCTTATACATCTTAGTAAGATTAAGCTTAAGTAAGCTCTGTCTTAATAAGAAGATAGCTATAATTAATTTAATTCTAATTAAATCTGACTTTTATGCAAGAAATTGTTCRATATTTCGACATAAAAACAGTATTTTTTATACACAAGCGACAAAATAGAGATAAATACCTCTAAATTAATAAAATGTATTATGATGAAATTTATTAATTGTCTAGGAACTGGAGCTTTATCTATGTCGAATGATACCTTAAATGATTTAACTAATGATACCTCTCGAAGTATGCCTGAAATCGAAATCAACATGAAAAAGCTCATTAAGATACTATTTATTAGTTGTCTCACGGCTCAGTTTCTACTCATTGTTTTTGATTATGTCTTTAACTACATGGATATTTTGGATGATAGAAGTTTTCGGCGAATATGGAATATTGCTCGAGAGAACTCAATTCCTACCTGGTTCTCTTCTATTCAAGCACAGTTATTGGGAGTAACAGTTATATTGATCGGCGTTGTTCAAAAGCCTAAGGTTTCGCTGTTGAAGTTTATGGGTTGGGTTTTAATAGGTTTGTTTTTTATATTGATCGGTATTGATGACTTTGCAGCCATTCATGAGAAGTTAGGTGGTGTATTAGAAAGAATGGCTAAGGATAATAGCAGTGAGCAAGGACGTGTTGTTTCTGCTTTATTAACAAACCCTTCTTATTCTTGGCATACCTTTATAGCTCCATTTTTTGCCCTTTGTGGGTTAGTGATTGCACTGTTTTTATGGAAGGAGTTCTGGCATTTGAATCTTTTTCGGTACTTGGTGTTAGGGTTTGGGTGTTGGATTGTTGCTCAGAGCTTGGATTTTATTGAAGGGCTTGACGATATTGAACAATTCTATAGATCGGTACAGGATTATTTTTCTATTGAGTCGTATTATTTAGTTACTCATACCTTTAAGGTTGTAGAAGAGGAATTGGAGATGCTTGGAACTACTATTCTTTGGGTTGGGTTTTTAAAGTATTTCGCTTTTGCTTCTGATGGGTTGAGGGTTAGGTTGACGGAAGCATGTGGGTAAATCAACGACTAGTATTTACAATTTTTAATATGTTATCAGTCTCTTTAGCATCTGTAGCTTCTCTGGCAAATTCAAAACCAGTGTTTATCAAAGCTGCATATTCTTTTGTTGAAATTACAGAACCGTCAATTCTAGATTGCTGTAACATTACCCATTGATAAAGATTAGGATCAGCCATATGTGGGTGAATAACTGAACTGAAGTTTTTAATATAGTTTTTTAATCTTCCTAACATCAATTCAAATGATAAAGGTAATCCGAGATTTGTAATTTTGTGATCGGATGGGTTACCGTCTATATTGATCAACTTTAACTTTAGACACTTTTCAGTTGATAGTTCATTTCTTCGAACCATTTTATGCATTCTATGTACCCAATCGGCAAGCGCTCTCTCATGCTCATTTTCACTACGTCTGTTGGGTGATGAGTGGCCATTATGTCGATAAAACTCAATCACTTGCCTATAATTAGTTAACCATAAAGTCTGCAGGGGTTCAAAATCAAATCCAATTTGATGTAATGCTAATTCACGTTCGGCTTTAAGAATGCCATAGCGCTTTTGTTGACGAAGCGTAGTAACAAGTCTTGCAAGCTGTTTATCTGTATAACTTTTAGGCACACTTGTATGCCCAAATTCAGCTTTGAATTTTAGGAGTTTATTAAGATTACTTTTCCAGATTGCACTCATGATAAAAACCGTTTTAAACTACTAGTGTAAGTTTAGCAGAATTAATTTAAAATTAGAATTAGTGACCCAGCCTTTCTCGCTGATAGCTTCCATCTTGAACGTTGTGACACCAATCTAAATTATTTAAATACCACTCAACGGTTTTCTTTATACCAGAGTCAAAAGTTTCCTTTGGACTCCATCCAAGTTGTTTATGGATTTTGTCAGCATCAATTGCATAGCGAAGATCATGTCCAGGCCTGTCTTTAACAAAAGTAATCAATGATTTAAAATCATCAATGCCTTGTGGTTTTGATGGGACTAATTCATTGAGATGATTACAGATAGTTTTTACAACCTCGATATTTTCTTTCTCATTAAAGCCACCTATGTTGTATGTCTCACCGAGAGTACCTTTTGTAACAACTTTGTAGAGAGCTCTGGCGTGATCTTCTACATATAACCAATCTCTTATTTGTTTGCCGTCACCATAAATGGGTAGTGCTTTACCGTCTAGTGCATTCAAAATTACCAGAGGAATGAGTTTTTCAGGGAAATGATATGGGCCATAATTGTTCGAACAATTAGTCAATATTACGGGAAATTTATAGGTACGGTGCCAAGCACGAACAAGATGATCTGATGCGGCTTTACTTGCTGAGTAGGGAGAACTAGGATCATAGGGGGTATCCTCAGTAAATAAACCTGTTTCGCCCAAATCACCATAAACTTCATCGGTTGAGATGTGATGAAAACGAAAATCATTTTGTTTTTCAGGCGCTAAGCCTGAATAATAACTTCGTGCAGCTTCGAGTAATTGATAGGTGCCAACAATATTAGTTTGAATAAATTCACCTGGGCCATCAATGGAGCGATCCACATGGCTCTCTGCGGCAAGGTGCATAATATAATCTGGTTGATATTTATCAAAAGCTGAAAGTAAAGCTTCACGCTCACAGATATCTGCTTGTATGAAATGATAGCGTTCTGAATTATCAATTGATTTTAATGATTCCAGATTACCGGCATAGGTCAGTTTATCAAAGTTAATGACGGTGTCAGACGTTTCATTGATTAGGTATCGAATTAATGCCGAACCAATAAACCCAGCTCCACCGGTTATAAAAATAGTTTTATTCATGAAAAATACTCAGAGTTTTTAAATAGAGAGGCAGCTTCATCTTTAGCTGATAATTGAGGCATTTCACCTATTGGTATTGGCCATTTTACGGCAATGTCGGGATCATTCCACAGCAAACTTTTTTCATATTCGGGTGCATAATAATCGGTACACTTATAGATGAACTCTGCAGATTGAGACGTTACATAAAAGCCATGGGCAAATCCTGCAGGTACCCATAGTTGACGTTTATTTTCTGCCGATAACAAGGTGCCTACCCACTGTCCAAAGGTTGGACTAGACTTTCTCATATCAACCGCAACATCAAATACTTCACCAGCGGTAACTCTTACTAGTTTGCCTTGAGTAAGCTGGGTCTGATAATGCATGCCGCGTAATATACCATGACTAGATTTGCTGTGATTATCTTGAACAAAAGCGACATCTGCAACCTTGTCTTTAAACCAAGATTCACGAAAGGTTTCTAAGAAAAAGCCTCGGTCATCACCAAAAACTTGTGGTTCTATAATTTTAACATCAGCAATAGAGGTATCAATAACTTTCATTAAAATACACGCTGATCAATAAGATTAATAAGGTATTCACCATAACCGCTTTTTCGTAGAGGTTCTGCTAATACTCTGAGTTGTGCTTCATCAATGTAACCCATTCGATAGGCGATTTCTTCAGGACAATTAATCTTTAGACCTTGACGTTTTTCAAGTGTCTCAATAAATTGCGCAGCTTGCAATAAACTATCGTGAGTACCTGTATCTAACCAGGCAGTGCCTCTGCCCATGATTTCAACGTTCAATGTACCTTTTTCAAGATATTGATCGATGACATCGGTAATCTCTAATTCTCCACGGGGTGATGGTTTTACATTTTTAGCATATTGCACCACATTATTATCAAAGAAGTATAAACCTGGAACAGCGTAATTAGATTTAGGAGTTGAAGGTTTTTCTTCAATTGAGATAGCTGTACCTGTTTCGTCGAACTCTACAACGCCATAGGCTGTAGGGTTCGCAACGTGATAGCCAAAAACAGTGCCACCGGTTTCTTTGTTAGAAGCAGAGGTTAATGATTTAAGCAGATCATGACCATAGAAGAGGTTGTCACCTAGTATTAATGCTACGTTATTATTGCCTATAAAGTTTTCACCCAATAAAAATGCTTGAGCTAGGCCATCAGGAGAGGGTTGCACTGTATATTCAATATTTATTCCCCAGTCTGAACCGTCGCCTAACAATGCCTGGAAACTTGATTGCTCATCAGGTGTGGTGATAATAAGGATGTCTTTAATGCCGGCACTCATCAGCGTTGCAACGGGATAATAAACCATGGGCTTATCATAGATTGGCATAAGTTGTTTGCTGACAACTTTTGTTAATGGGTAGAGGCGAGTTCCGCTTCCACCAGCGAGGATAATTCCCTTTCTCATTTTGTAAAACCCTAATGACTAGTTTATAAGGGAGTAATTTTAATGTTTGCTTGGTCTATATGCAATGATATGAAGCAATTTAGTGTTAAAAAAGATGAAGGAACGGCAAGCTAATCAACAAATAATTGCTGTCATACAAGTATCATATAACAAGTTAATCAAGTACTACGATGTCATATCTTAGAGCGAACTCAATATTATAAACTTTTGTAGATACTTGGTATTTTGAGAAAGTTATTAAAATATCTTGGGAAAAGACGTTTTGGATCTTGGAGCATTCGGTATAGCCATTCCAGATGAGCTAATTGTAACCATCGAGGCGCTCGCTTTTCCTCGCCTGTAATAAATAAAACTGATGCTCCTATACAAAGGGCAACTCCCTTCTGATCAGCTAATGCTTTTAATTTACTAGCTACAATTTCTTGTCTCGGTGAGCCAACAGCTAGGAAAATATAATTTGCATCGAATCTTTGTATTTTCTCAATTGTTTTTGTAACCTCGACAGGGTTATTAATGAACCCCATAGGAGGGTTATAATGATTTATTGTTAAATGTTTATATTGAGATCTGAGTTTATTCATTACTCGGTCTTCACCACCAATGATCATTATCTGATCATTATTGGTTATTACATGATTAAATAATTTCTTAGTCAGTGTACTACCTGGTATGACCTCCCTTACCAACTTTCCTTTTAGTTTCAGTAATTTCTCCAGAATTTTACTATCACATAAACACAGGGATGCATTTTGATATAACTGTTTAAATTCTTTAGGTGTATTCTTATTTATTAGTCGTTCAAGATGATCCATGTTTGGAGTAACAATAATATCAAGGCCATCTGTTTTGCTCATTTGTTCGATACTTTTCAGGGCTGAGTCCATAGAGATGTTATGAAGCTTAAATAATTTAGTCGTCAATTGTTCCATGCTAGCAACTTTCAAGTGGGAATATGTTGGTTAGAATAACAATCTTTTAACTCAAAAAGAATAAATGATTTTACTTTTTATGTTGTAACCAACTCCGGTTTGGGGACATTTTTTTTACATAGTAAACTTACTTAGAATAATGGAATCATTTAGTTCAGAAAGGCTTTTGTTCATGAACTTAGGCTCCTGATTCTAGAAGCCATTTAAAATCACTGTTCCTTATTCGCCACTGCTTCACGCAGCTGGGCCGCTACAGATTTCCCCCAGGCATCCCAGTTGAGCTCGTTTTCCCAGATCCTTCGGGTCGAACGCCGGAGCGCAGCATAGCGCGATGGATCGTTCAGGTATTTTGCAATGGTATCAGCGAAATCTTCGGGCTTCGCATTACCTGGAAGGGCATGACCATTCACCCCATCAAACACAGGGATCCCACCCAGTCGCAGGCACAGAGAGGGCAGCCCATATGCCGATGCCTCACAATACGCAAAGCCCCAACTTTCAAACGAAGCCATGGTCAGGAAATGTGCCTCGCGTAGCAGACGTTCAAACAAGGCCAGTTCTTCGGGGATGGACTTGTCCAGAGAGGCATAGACTTTTACTTCAGGTAACAGATCTTCATCCGGCGGTGTGCAACCAACGACACTCAGCTCGGCTTTAATGCCACGGGTCAGAAGTGTTCTCAGAACTCCAGTGATGAAAGGACCGCCCTTAGCTTTCCAGTCACGCCCAATGAAATGTAGGCGCACAGGTGTATCATTTGACAGTGATGGAGGTTCATCGACTACTCCCGGATCATCAATATTCGCCCCCCACGGCACTATTCGTGACTGCTCATCAGTCAGACCGTGAAGCGGATCGATTGCATTTTTCTGCCATTCACCGGGCCAGAACAATAAATCGCGACTGGAAAAAACAGAGGTTTCAGCTCTCAGGATTAACGGATCCAATAAACGTGAAGCCCGCAAGTAAGAGCCAAAATATTGCCCCACCTCGGAACGTTTATAGCTAGTGGGAGTGGCGTCCGAGGTATAGGCCGTCACCATCGGATATGGGGGAGTGACCCTATACAGGGAGTGAAATGAATAAGCCCCAAACAGCACGTCATATTTATCGCGCAACAACTCGCGGTGTACACCGCGCGCAATCACAGCCGCCAAGGCTAGATGCGCCCGATATCGTAGACGCAAGCTCACTGCATCTGGCATGCGGTAGATAAGGCGGTGGATAGGCTCGGCCAGATGCCACGAGTTGGACAGGATCGTCACCTCACCCGCATGTTTGCATAATGCATTGTAAATCCGAGTATTACCACCTGAATAGGGATTGACATGTTCGGGACTGATGTCGCACATATAGGCAATTTTTAGGGGCCTGCCGTTCTTACTATTCATCATTATTACCTCATGACTAGGTTGAGAATACGAGCGTATAAGAAAAATATTCTACATGAACTTCCGGAAGGGTTCAGGGACTGAACTTTTGGGCAAGGATAACAATTTCTGGCCAGTTAATCCTGAAGGCCAGTACACCGACCAGAATACCCAGTGCGGCAAAGCTCAGATCATGTAGTGGATCCCAAGCCCCCATGCTTCTGGCTAGCCATACGGCCACCGGATAAATTGCCAGCATCGCTAGACCCTGTCCGATCAGTGCGCCGAACAGCCCGGCAGTTTCCAGCCCGATAATCAGCCCCGAGATCATGAAGGCTGCCTTGGCCACGGTCAGAACGAAAAACCGGCGCGAATCTCCGGCGGCCAGTGCTGCCTGATCGTAAGTTACGACGATGATATGGGGGATCTGCATGATTGCCAGCACGGTCACTATTGCGCCCGCCTCGTGATATCGTGGGTCATACAGGAACTCGACTAGCCAGACGCCCAGTGCTGCAAAGATAAAGACCAAAGTTATCAAAGCCGCCGTCAGGGCAAAGCGCATCTTTCGCAAGGCCACAAAATTGGCGTGCGATTCCTTTGGCGGTTTCTCACGGTAAATCGGGATCAATATACGCCGGGTCAGCAGCCCAGCCAGAATCATCGGGAACGATGCCAGGAAAAATCCGATATTATAGACACCAAAATGACCTAAAGACAGGAATTTACCGATGATCATCTTATCGGATTGCGCAAACAAAAAACCGCAGACGGTGGATAGAAAAATCCACTTGCCGAAATGGATCAACTCATGGGCTGAGGATTTTTCCCAGCGCAAGCGGTTACGTTTTCCGGGTAGGAAAGTGTCATATAGAAAAAGTTGAACGATCGAACTAATGACCCCACTGATCACCATAGCCCAAACCGACTCCAGCCACCATGCTAAGGCAACCGTTGCGACCACACCCACCAGCTGGATCGCGATATCAAGAATAGTCAGACGCCCCAGTTTCAGACGTCTCTGAGCGCTTTCTAGCCGTGTGGTTTTAAACCCGTCGATCAGCAAAGTCAGCGCGGCAATGGGCATAAGCTGTGCCAGCATCAGTTCGTCATAGAAAAGAGCTATGGGATAAGCCAGCGCCGTGGCGGTGATCCATAGTCCGGTGCCACGTATGATCTGTATCGTCCAGGCGGTATTCAGAAAATCTTGGTCATCGCCGCGTTTGGACTGCATGATAGAAGGCCCCAAGCCCACGTCCGAGAACTGTCCCAACCCCATTAGAACAACGGATATCAGAGCCATCATGCCAAAGGCTTCGGGGAATAACAGCCGGGTCAGGATCAGATTGGTGGCCAGCCGTATCACCTGTGACGTACCAAAACCAAACACTGTCAGTGCCGAGCTACGCATCACTCGCGCGCTCAGACTGGAACCCTTGGTGATTTGTTGTAGTTTTTTCATCGCCCACGACTCCAAGCCTGATCGATCTTATCTGCGCCTAGCCTTGCCCATAATCCTACTCCTGAGTAAACCGCAAACCCTATCGGATCACGCAGGGCAAGTCGTAGGATATGGCCCTTGCTAAAAGTGGGTTTGTCGTCATTTTGCAAAAGCTCCGGATATTTCGTGCGGATTTCAGTCACACCTGTATCCTGCCGCCGGCGGACTTTCAAAAGGTTACGCAAACCTTCTACAATTGGCCATTCATAGGATGCTGGGACAAGGTGGCGTTCCTCGGGCCGGAAACTCAGCCGTACGAATGTATCGTCGGATATGATATCGGGAAATGCGTCCCAACGTGCCCGACCTTGTCCGTTCACGGCAAACAATCCACAACCAGGCACGCCCGTCGTCATAAATGGTACCTGTGCATAGATGCGCGCATAGGCGCGACTGATTCTGTTTTGCGGGTGGGCAATTTGAACCTGACCAGAGGCATAAGCGGCCACATCGCGGTTCAGGACTGAGTAAAGACCGGACAAAAGTTGTGGACTCATGATCACATCCGCATCCAAATAGACACGGATCGGATATCTTGATGCTGTGTCGCCGCTATTTAACGCGGCCAGTTTTCCGCCCTGTTTTCGTTCGATCACCTCAAGGCTCCAACCCCTAGCTACTGCATGATCGGAAAATCCCCGCGCCACATCAGCGGTATCATCGGAACAACCATTGGCCACAACGATCACCTGCGCCTTCAACTCATCCGCAGATGCCAGTAATGCTGTCAAACAGTTACCTATCAATGCATCCTCGTTACTTGCAGGAAGTATGATACTGATCATTCCACTGAACCCCGCGGAGCGTATAAGAAAAAAAAACTATATTACCCTCTGTCAAGAATCAATAATAGCCTATAAGAAAAATAAACATTGTATTATCCTCTAGCAATAACTAAATAAGAATCTTTCAACGCTATTTTCAGGACTATCTTCTACAGGATGTTTTTTTACTTTACCTCGATTTGCTGTTATAACCTGCACCGGACATTTATTTAACTGGCTAGCTAGCATATACTTACATCACGATTTTAATGTTGATTATTTGGAAATACAATGACTCAAATTGGATTCTTTATCCCCGAATTTCCCTGCCAGACCCATGCTTTTTTTATGCGTGAGCGTGAAGAATTACTCAAACTAGGAGTAAAAACTGAGCTTATCTCAACTCGTTTGCCTCTAGCTGGAGCTGCAAATCACAGATGGGCTGAAAGAGCTATAAAAGAAACTTCTTACATATTTCCTTTGGGAGTGATAGAACTAACTAAGTGTGTTTTTGAAATTGTTTTATCTGGTCCACGTGCCTGGTTACGATGTTTACGCAACATATTTCAAATATCTGATGTGAGCCTAAAAGATAAACCTAAATTACTAGCAATGCTCATTGCTGGAGCCTTATTAAAGCGGTTGTGTCATAGAAAAAGCTTATCGCATGTACATGTACATAGCTGTGCTAATGCCGCTAATGTGGCTATGTATGCCCACTTACTTGGTGGGCCGACCTATAGTCTTACACTTCACGGACCAATGGAGGACTATGGGCTAAATCAATCCCAGAAATGGTTAAATGCAGCTTTTTGCATAGTTATTACCAAAGATTTAATTGATGAAGTAAATTCAAAATTGATGGATATCACATTACCTCCAATCCTTCTAGCTCCAATGGGTGTAAATGTAACTGAATTTAAACGAGCAAATAACTATCAACCCGTAAAACCGCCAGAGCCCATCCGGTTGGTTTCTTGTGGACGATTGCATTTTGTTAAAGCGCATGACGATTTACTACGCGTTGTTGCTCAACTAAAAGCCAAAGGAGTAATATCGAGTCTAGATATATGTGGCAGTATCGATTCTCACGTTACGAGCGAAAGTTATTATGATGAGTTAAAGCAATTAAGAGAAGAGTTGGACATAGTTGAACAAGTAAATTTTTTAGGTTCTGTATCTGAGGATAAGGTAAAAGAAGTATTAGAGGCTGCACATTTTTTCTGTTTAGCTAGCCTAAAAGAACCTCTAGGTGTAGCAACAATGGAAGCGATGGCTATGGAACTACCGGTCATTGTAACTCGTAGCCCTGGTGTAAGTGAAATGATAATTGACAATGTAGATGGCGTCTTAGTTGAACCTAGGTCTCCTGAACAGTTTGTAGATAATATCCTTAGATTGATTGACTCTCCCGAACAAACTTTAATAATCGCTAAGAAAGGCAGGGCTAAAATTGTAGATAAGTTTCATTCGGGAGTGAGTGCAGGTAAAATTGTACAGGGCTTGCAGAATACTAACTCCAATCTATAAACGAGGGGTATAACTAAATATGTGTAATATTGTAATTATCTTAAAACCAGTTTGGGTAAGTCAACAGGGATGATGTTTGTGAATAAAAATGAAAAGAGCAGTAAGAAAGAACTCGCAATATTTGGGGCTAGACCATTATATAGCGAGCCTCTGCATGTTGGGTGCCCAAATATTGGAAATAAGGATGTGCTGTTTGAAAGGTTAAATGATATTCTTGAACGGAAATGGCTAACTAATAATGGTAAGTATGTACAAGAGTTTGAGAGTGGAATACAGGTTATTACTGGAGCAAAACATTGTATAGCAATGACAAATGGTACTATAGCCTTAGAAATTCTTATTAGGGCCACTGGATTAACGGGGGAGGTTATTGTTCCATCTTTTACTTTTGCTGCAACACCACATGCACTGCAATGGCAGGGAATTACCCCTATTTTTTGTGATCTAGATCCAGCTACACATAATATCGATGAGAAAAAAATAGAAGAGTTAATTACGCCAAAGACATCAGGTATTATTGGTGTGCATATCTGGGGACGCCCGTGTAATACTAAACAACTGTCGTCAATTGCAGAAAAACATAATTTAAAACTAATATATGATGCCGCTCATGCTTTTGGATGCTCGTTAAATGGAAAAATGATTGGGAATTTCGGTGAAGCAGAAATATTCAGTTTTCATGCTACAAAATTTTTAAACGCTTTCGAAGGTGGTGCTGTGGTCACGAATAATAGCGAGCTAGCTGAGAAAATTCGTTTAATGAAAAATTTTGGATTTGGTCCAGGTTTTGATAACGTTGTACATGTTGGTACAAATGGAAAAATGACTGAAGTCTCAGCTGCTATGGGCATTACATCATTAGAATCAATGAATGATTTTATTGCTGTGAATAAAAAGAACTATGAGTTTTATCAACGAGGATTAGCAGGTATTTCTGGCGTTAAATTGCTCTCATATTCTGAAAATGATAAAAACAACTATCAGTATGTTATTCTTGAAATTGATGCTGCTTTAGCAGGTCTATCAAGAGATGTGTTAATCAAAATATTACATGCTGATAATATTCTAGCTAGACGTTACTTTCATCCGGGATGTCATCGAATTGAGCCTTATAAGTCGTCTTCACCTAATACCTATTTACGATTGACTGAAACGGAAGCTCTTACTAGAAAAGTACTTTGCTTACCAACAGGTACAGCTGTCTCAGAAATCGATATTTCTAGGATATGTGATCAAATAAGGTTAGCGGTTGATTGTTCAGAAGATATCAAGAGAAGTATGTATTAAAACTGTCATGAAGCAAACTCTTTCTACGTACAAACAAAAAAAAATTCTTATTCTAGCAGCCGACTGTAATCCTGAGTGGCACTCGCTGCCTGCATTAGTTTTTAAATATGTTATAGAATTATCACAACATGTCGAAATAACTTTAGTAACTCAAATTAGAAATAAAGCTAACATCGATAAACTAATATTGCAGAATATCGATATTGTATACATTGACACTGAAAAAGTTGCTGCGCCAATATATAAATTATCTAATATATTTACAGGCGGTCCAAATTCTGGTCTAACTACGAAGGTTGCTTTTAGGTATCCTAGCTACATTTATTTTGAATGGGTTGTCTGGCGCCGTTTTAAGAAAGATATTAATGCTGAAAAATTTGATATTGTTCACCGGATGAGTCCAATGTCTCCAACAATTCCATGCCCTATTGCTAAATGGAATAAGACCATACCTACTATCATAGGACCTTTATTAAGTAGCCCAGCATGGCCAAAAGAATACAAAAGTGAAAAGATGGGAAAGCGAGAATGGTTATATTATTTTCGAGATTTTCATCGAATACTTCCCTATTACCGATCAACTTATAAAAATTCTGCTGCGATTCTCGCAGGTTATCCCCACACTATTGCTGATTTGCCTAAAGCAGTACTGCCTAGAGTTATAGATTTTTCTGAAGGTGGAGTAGATCCTGAAGAATTTCCAATGCCAAACAAAATCATCCACAAAAAAATAACGATTCTATTTGTAGGTCGTTTAGTTCCATATAAACTTCCTGAGGTATTGATCCATAGTTTTATTTCTAGTTTATTTTTACAACAACACAAACTAGTATTTGTTGGTGATGGACCTGAAAGGCTGCGTCTAGAGAAATTGGTTGAAGATAATAATCTTTCACACTGTATTGAATTTACTGGCACTATAAGTCAAAAGGAAGTTGGAGAGATTATGCGAAATTCAGAAATTTTTGCTTTCCCCTCAATTAGAGAACAAGGTGGTGGAGTTATTACTTTGGCAGCAATGTCATGTATGGCATTAGTTGTTGTTGATTATGGAGGTCCCTCCTATAGGGTTCCAAATGGAACAGGAATAAGAATACCTATGGATAATAAGGAAGGATTAATTATAAGCTTTTGCTCTGCTCTAGAGGATCTAATCAAAAATCCTGAAAAGATTCTATTATTTGGTAAAGCAGCTCGAAAATTTACTGAAGAACATTACTCATGGAGTGTTAAAGTAAAAAATACAATTAAGATTTATGATTGGGTTTTAGGTATTGAAGAAGATAAGCCTGTTTTTAGAAAATAAAATAGCTTTTCTTTTAGCGTTTATCAATTGAATGTAACAAATACTAGTCTGGATTTTATTATTAGATTCGCATAACATACGACGAATTCGTGTAGAGAAACATAGAAATAATATTACTGATGTATGGAGAATGCTATTTATAATATTGCAATAATTGGTACTGGTTTTGTAGCCGATCTATATGTGAGGTCATTTAAAGCATCTCCAGAGGTTGAAATTGTCTGCGCGTTTGATATTGATGCAGCTAGGCTTGTTAAATTTTGTGATTACTGGAAAATTAACAAAGCAAAAACTGTAGATGACTTATTATCAGATAAAAGAATATCTTTAATTTTAAATCTAACCAATCCAGCATCACACTATGAAGTAAGTAAATATTGTCTTGAAGCAGGTAAACATGTTTATTCTGAGAAGCCATTAGCCCTAGAAATGAATCATGCTTATGAGCTATTTGAACTTGCAAAAGAAAATGATCTGATGATAGGTTCTGCACCTTGTAGCTTTTTAAGTGAAACTGCACAAACGCTTCGCTATGCATTGGAAGCTAAAAAAGCAGGCAAACCTTATCTTATCTACGCAGAGTTAGATGATGACTTTATTTCTAAAGCTCCGTATAAAAAATGGAAAAGTGAGTCTGGTGCTCCTTGGCCTTACAAAGATGAATTTGAAGTAGGTTGTACAATTGAACATGCAGGATACTATTTAACTTGGTTGATGATGATCTTTGGAACTGTGGAAACTGTCGTTTCAGCGACTGCAAATTTAGTAGATAATTCATTAATTTCAGATAAAGTAGCTCCCGATTTTTCAACAGCGATTCTGTATTTTAAGTCTGGTGTAGTTGCTAGATTAACATGTAGCATTATTGCAACTCATGATCATAAAATACGAATTTTTTGTGAAAATGGAGTATTATCAGTGAAGGAATGTTGGAATAATACTTCATCAGTATTTTTTAAAAGTCGAAAGGTAATACGAAGAAGATTAATTAACAATCCGTTTTCAAAAAAAATAAAGTTACCTGGACCTACCCATCCTAAGGTTGGTAAGTTTGGCGCAGCTTCAATGAACTTCGCTCTAGGACCTGTAGATATGCTAAAGTCTATATCTGAGAATGGTACAACAAGAATGTCATCTAAATTTGCCTTGCATCTAAATGAGGTCACGCTTGCTATAAATAACCCGGGTAGGCAAGGGAAGACTCATACAATGAAAACAACTATGCCGAACATAGAACCGATGCCATGGGCTAAGATCACTTGAAAATTGCTATTACTGGGGCAGGTGGCTATATCGGTGAGTATCTTACTGAAGAAGTGCTCTCACGAGGACATGAGGTACTAGCACTAGCAAGAAGTTCTCTCGATAAAAATTGGCATAATAAGAAAAAATTCAATCTTGTTTTAATTGATTTACTATCAGCAGTTAATTTAGATGTTGAACTTCAGGGTATAGATCTAGTGATTCATTTAGCAGCTAGTATGAGCGGCGATAAGAAAACACAACATACACACACAATACAAATTACAAAGAACTTATTAGATGCTATGAATAAGAGCAATATAAGTAAGTTGATTTGTGTGAGTAGCCTTTCGGTGTTGGATTACACTCTTTTAAAACCAATGTCTACAATAGATGAAAGAACAATAATAAATCAAATAAATGATGATCTTGGCTCTTATGCGTTAATGAAACGTGATCAAGAAATTATATGTCAACAATGGCAAAAGCAAGAAAACAGTTCTCTTGGTCTTGTTAGACCCGGAATCGTATACAGTGATAAAAAGTTGTCTACAGACCATGTTGGTTTTGTACGAAAAGATAAGTGTGTAGCAGTTAAACATAGTGGTGAAGTACCTGTTGTTCATGTTAAAAATGTCGTTACAGCTATTGTCTCGTTGGCAGAAAAAATGATGCAAAGTAGTAATTATTGTACAACTTTCCATTTAATTAATGATTGTCTACCTAACCAGAAAAAATACATTGATTCACTGAAATCAATAGGAAAACTTAAATATGTTGTGTCTATAGATTGGAGATTTTTTTCAATACTTACATCAACTATTCGTTATCTCTTTTTAACATTTGGCAAAAAGCATCTGATACCAGATAGTTTCAAGCGAAATAGTGTTGCAGCAAGATTCTCACCATTTAATTTTGATAACGAAGAGACGAAAAAGCTCTTGGACTGGAAACCTATATCTGAATGAATAGTAAATTATTTAACTACGACTATAAATTTGTAACTATGGGAAGACAATTGTGCGTTTAGCTTATTTTACTAATACATATCCTAGAGCTACGGATACCTTTATCCGCAATGAGGTACTCGGTTTACGAAAAAGAGGGATTGACGTAATAACATACTCTGTTCGCAAAACGGGGAGTGAGCATGATATTGATGCAGACGTTGTGAGTGAAAAACAAAATACACGATATATTCTGCCTTTTAAAATATTCCCTTTGATAGCACTGACTTTTACAAAATTTATATTTATGCCTGTTTGTTTTACCAAAACATTATTATTAGCAATAAAAACTTCAAGGCCAGGTATTAAAGGTCATTTTTTACAAATCATTTATTTTCTTGAGGCTGTAGTATTAGCTAAACATATTCTAGATGACGAAATAGAGCATGTCCATAATCATTTAGGAGATAATAGCGGAACTGTTGCTTTACTTGCTGCCAGTTTAGCTTCCATTCCTTTTAGTATTAGTATTCACGGACCGCATATCTTTTTTGATGGGCTACACTGGGCTTTAGATGTTAAAACAAAATATGCAAAATTTATTTCTTGCATAGGGTATTTTTGTAAAAGCCAAATGATGCTTTACTCTGAAAAAGAGTATTGGTCAAAGTTTAAAATTATCCGGTGTGGTGTTGATCTTAAACAATTTGAATACAGGGAGCCAACTAATAAAGCCAGAAAGATCTTATATGTTGGAAGATTATCAGCCGAAAAGGGTATTCCTATTCTCTTTGATAGTATTTCGAAACTAAAAAATCAAAATTATGACATTGAGTTGACACTGCTTGGAGATGGTGATGATCGAGCTTACTTGGAAAACCTTAGTCGAGAGAAAAATCTTGATAGTTCAATAAGGTTTGCTGGTTTTGTAAGCCATGAAGAAATAGCCAAATCATTGAGAGATAGTGATATATTTGTTTTGCCTAGCTTTGCAGAAGGGATACCAGTGGCATTAATGGAAGCTATGGCTATTGGTATACCAGTAATTGCTACTGCAGTAGGAGGAGTTACCGAACTAGTTGTTGATCAGGAAACAGGGCTTGTGGTTTCTCCAGCTGATCCTGATAGTTTAGCTAATGCAATAACAAGGTATGTTGATAGCCCTGATCTTTGTAAGTCCATTTCAACAAAAGCAAGAAATAAAGTTGCAGAAGAATTCAATATTGATAATCAGATTGATTTATTAGAAGGTTATTTTTTAGAACCAAACTCTGAAAATAAAAATTAATTTAAAATACTATTTCCTCTTTAAGGGTCAAGAAAGGCAATAGTAGGTTCATGGATGCCCTTCTTAATAAGAATATTTTTATCCGAAATAGGTTTCCACTTTAAGTCTGTTTCTGCTTGCTCGGTATCAAAACCAGAAATCTGTTTTCTACAATTCCAATCATGTAATGATGGAATCCTGCTTTTATCCGGATGACCTACAATTACTTTAATGATCCATTTGAACATATCCATAAAATAAAGCTTATAAGTATTAGATGAGGATGTAACAATCTTACTCCCAAGAATTCTTTCTACTTCTTGGACATATTCCTTGGCACTAATACATGATGGTGATGATAAATTATATGTTTTTCCATCAATTCCTTTAGCATCAATTGCTAGAGCCATGGCTTTCGCTACGTCGTCAACTAATATGATAGGAATTTTATTTGACCCCGTACCCCAATAGGCACAATGTCCTAGATCAAACCAACTAGCAACTCCTACATGTGTTACAGGTCCTCCAACGCCTAAAACGATTGCAGGCCTTAAAATAACAATAGGAAATTTTTCTTTGAGATAAAGGTCATTAAGCCTTGTTTCTGTAATTGCTTTACTATGGGCATAGTTATTTCTTCGTTTAATTTTTCTATCAACACTATCTATTTCTCTTATTGCAGTAGATTTTGATAAATTTAATGAATCAATTGTGCCTGCATAAATAAAACGCTTGATATTATGCTTTTGACATAGCCGAGCAAACTTGATAGTAGGGTCTGAATCTGCTTTCAAATAGCCGCTCAGACTAGTTGAATGAGCTACGGCTAAATGGATAACTACTTCAATTCCGTATAGGGCATCCTCAATTATTGATTCATTCCTATAATCACCAAGCATAAGTTCAGTATTTTTACTAATAGCAACGCCAACTAACGAAGACGCATTTCTTATTAATGCTCTTACAGTTATATTTTTTTCTTGCAACTCCATGAGCAATTTCTTACCAATAAAACCAGTAGCGCCTACAATTAGCACCTTCGCATCAAGGATAGGTTTGGATACAGTTGTTGGAGTGGTTGGCATATTTTCTGATGAGATGGTGACAGGCATTTTTGTTTGAATCGATTCAACAACTTTTGCTATACTAATAGCAAATTCAATACTAGAGTTGTTACAAGGTGAATTTTGAAAAATGTGCTCATAGCAATTATCAATACTATTAAGAACACTTGTTTCAAACGGCCCTCCCGTTGATAAATTATTGAACTTTGAAGTTGCATAACTAAAATAAGTTTTCATTGCCTGTTTTATTCTTGCAAGACCAGCCCTTGTGTTGACATGAAGCCGTTCGCTGTCATACATTCGGCCTGTTGGTAGCTCACTGTAAAACACATCATTCTCAATATCAGCTTTGGCAATTCCAAATGTTCCCTCAACTTCTACAAAATGTTGTTCATAACCCATATCAAAAGAGGTATCTATTGTTATTAATGTTTGACCAGATTTAGCAGAAATACTCCAACTTTGATGAAAAACTGTACCCGTGGGCAAAATCTTGGATCTATTTGTTACGACTTCTAGGATCTCTGTTTGTCCTACGATAGCTAATAATTCAGAAACTGCATGTGAGCCAGTTTCAAAAAGAATATTCTCAGGTTTTCTTAACATCCAGAGATCAAAAGGACCAGATGTAATTTGAGGTAAAGTTTTTTTCCAAACAATGCGAATCGTTTTAATTGGTCCCAACCCGCCTTTTTTGAGTAGTTTAGTTAATTGTAGATAGGGTCTTGAAAAAATAAAGTTATGACTAACTGCTACAGCTACATTCTTTTCTTCTGCAACCTGAGATAGTTCTATTGCTTGGTCTAAATCGACGGTAACAGGTTTTTCAAAAATAACATTACAACCTGCGTTGATAATAGCTTTTCCTAAAACATAATGGCTATCAGGTTGAGTTAAGACATGTATAACATCAAGATCAGCTTCTTCAAGCATTTTATTTAGAGAAGTATAAATTTTTATAGTATTGGAGTTTTGTACTAACTGACTGGCTGCTTGTTCATTTAAGTCACATACTGCAACAAGATCCACATTGTTTTTTCTTTGAATTGCTCGTAGATGGTGTTTAGAAATAAAACCGGCGCCAAGAATTGCGGCTCTCAAATTAGGGTTAGCCATAAAGTGTCTACTTATACTCAATTAGTTGATGTTGCTTGGATAATAAATGATTTTTCCAAAATTCGATTGTTCCAAAAAATTCAGGTATTTTTCCGATCATTATAAGAGCCCCATATAATATTGCAACTCGAAAGCTATCACTTTCTCCAATCCGAAAAAAAATTATTTTTATCATCATCATCATATAAAAAGCTAGAATAACAAATGAAATATATGGGTTAACAAATAAAGTAATTGTAAAAGTAATTGGAACAATTCCACCCCATAAATAAACACTTCTTAGTTCTCTACGAAAATATTTTTCAGGACCACTAGAATGCAAATAATTAATATTTGCAAAACCATGGCCACCACGTTTTGAACGTCGAAGCCATTGTTTTAAACTCAAGATATTAGCGTCATGGTAACTCATAGACTGATCTAATCGATAAACCTTATACCCCTGAGCTCTTATTCTTATGCATATATCATCGTCTTCTGCTGCAATTATCTTTTCAGAAAATCCATTCACTTCTTTAAAAACGTTAACTTTTACACACATGTCACCAAGAACAGCAAGAGTTTCTCCAACAGGGGTATTCCATTCAATATCTATTAAAGTATTATAAAGGGATTTATTAGGAAACTTTTCATTTCGTCTTCCACTTACTATCGCAACATTATCACTTTGAGAGAGAGCGTGAACGGCAGCAGATGCCCAACCTTGTATAAGTTCACAATCACCATCCATGAATTGAACAAATTCAATCTGAGGATTTGACTCAGTTAAGTATTTAAATCCAGCATTTCTTGCCCTTGCAGCTGTAAATGGTATGCTTAAATCTAACTCGACAACTGAAAAACCATAAGATTCTGCTAACTCAACGCTATGATCTGTTGAGCCAGAATCTACGTAGACTAGGGAGCTTTGAGGACACAACTTTTCAATAGCTTTAAAGCCAGACGTTAATCGTTCTCCTTCATTCCTACCAATTATGACAAATCCAAGCTTTTTAAATTTACACATATATTTTTTATGACCTGATTTTTCCTGTTATATTACAACACAGTCAGATCCTATCATAGTAATTGAAAGTTCTGATCATTATAATTAATAAAAATCCAGTGTTCCGAAGAAAACAACTATCAGTTTAAATAATCGAAATATGCAAACAAAAAATAGAAAGAATAACGAGACTTTAGTTTGAAAAACAGGCCATAATTAGGCAGTTCTTAGTGAACCACTCTTTATGAAAATAGTGGAACGCTTTTGGATGCAATTTAATATAAAGAGTTAGAAATATGAATCCGAATGAATTCTGCAAGGTTATTTCGTCAGATACCCCTGACTGGTCTAGAGAGAGTATTCGTTGTTTTTGGGATCCAGGCAGAAAGTTACTTCGTTCTATACGTCGTTTTCAGTCATGTCAGACTAGAAAAGGAATATTTTGGAAAATTGCTCAAAGATATTGGGTAGTAGTGCATTGGTTTTGGTCATTAATGACACAATGTGAAATACATTTAAACTGCCAAATTGATGGTGGCTTATTATTGCCTCATCCTACGGGAATTATAATACACCCAGATAGTCGTATTGGTGCTAATTGTTTAATATTTCATCAAGTAACCCTTGCAGGAAAAGTAACTTTAGATGGTCATGTAGATATCGGAACTGGTGCAAAATTGAAAGGCCCGATAACTGTTGGTAATCATGTTCAGATTGGCTTTAATGCGGTTGTGACTAAGAATATACCAGATAACTGTGTTGTGGTTGGCATACCTGCGAGAATAGTTTCTGTTAAAAGTGATGAATAAATGATTGTTATTGAGTTGGTATTTGTAGCCCCATCAATAAATCCATAATGTGTCGAGCAGCCATTGAACAGCAGGTTAATTCTCCTATGACTGTTCCATTTAATTTAGAACTATTCGATAAATAGTAACTTCTTGCCATTTATAACGTTATGGAATACAGTTCATTTTGAATAAGATAAACTAGATAATATAAAAAGAATTTTCATAGGCTAACTCGCTATTCTCTTCACGTTTTATCCTAATCACGGTTGTTGAGAAGACACAATTATACAAAATACTGGAGCTCCTTAATGAGTAAAGATACATTTAGTTGTTATTTGATTGGTGCCGATACGCTGCTGATTGAGTGTGGTGAAATCCTGCTCTCAAAAAACCATGAAATTAAAGGTGTTATTACTGCGATACCACGAATCACCCAATGGGCACGACAAAAGTCTATACCAGTTATCGAGTATCAAAATGGTTTTGAGGAAGCCCTTCACGGTCAGGAGTTTGATTACTTATTCAGTATTACTCATTTGGCGATCATCAAAGATGATGTTTTAACCCTGCCAAAAAAAGCGGCTATAAACTTTCATGACGGACCTTTACCCGATTACGCAGGTTTAAATACGCCAGCCTGGGCCCTGATCAACAATGAACAGCAATACGGTATTTCTTGGCATCAAATCACCGCAGGTGTCGATGAAGGGGATCTTATCAAACAATCAATGTTTGATATCGCGCCCGATGAAACCTCACTTTCTCTTAATACCAAGTGTTTTGCTGCAGCATTGGAAAGCTTCCCACTACTGGTTGATGAGTTGGCCAACAGCACTACAGTTCCAGTTTCCCAGGATTTATCAAAACGCTCTTACTTTGGTAAATATGATCGACCAGTGGCAGACGGTTTGCTGCAGTGGGATAAATCCGCCAAGGAGCTTGAATCCCTAATTCGAGCTATGGACTTTGGTGATTATCCTAATTTATTGGTACTACCGAAAGTTCGCATAAAAGATCATGTTTTTGCAGTGCAAAGTGCTGTTGTTCGAGAAGTTGATGCAGATGTTGACGCTGGTCAGATCGTTGAAATGCAAGAAGGTCAAATTGATGTTGCAACAGGTGAAGGATTATTGTCACTGAAAAGCTTTAAAGATCTGAATGGTAAACAAATAACCCCAGGAGAATTACAAAATCAGTTGAAACTTGATGTGGGGGATACTTTTGACTCCACTGATGCAGCAACTGTAGAAGCCATAGCATCTATCAGTAAACAACATGCCAGCAGTGATCAGTTTTGGGCAAAGCGCCTAGCTTATCTTGAACCGGTTGAGTTACCTTATTGCCAGAATGAAACAACAGCTTTGGGGGATACTAACCAATATGCTAAACATGAGGTTACCCTACCTTCTGGTTTACCTTCGGCGATTGCCAATGTTACGGCGAGTCACACAGTCGTAGGTGCCTTTGGCTTATTGCTGGGTAGACTCAATCGTAAACACGAATTTGATATTGCTTTTGTAAACCATGCTATTGATCATTCATCCAGAGCAGTTTCTGGTCTATACAGTGACTTTGTAGCACTCCGCCTAGACTTCGATAATCACCACACAGCACACAAAATTATTGATGGTACGGCTGTTGAAATTGGCTTAGTTACTGAACGTGGCGGATGGGCTAAGGATCTGATAGGTCGCACTCCTGCTTTATTGGCTATACCCGAACTCACCTCCGGCACTGCTTTGCCCTTGGGTGTTACTGTGGGCCGAGACCAGGCAATAGCAGGAACCACTTTAACGCTTAGTGTTACTGATGATGGAAGCGCTGCGAGTATATATTATGACAGCTCGCGTCTTCTCGCTGATCAAGCGGCTAAATTTGTACAACAGTTAGAATCGATCCTCAACAATATTGTTGAAGATGCAAACCGCCCAGCAGGTGAACTGGAATTACTCAGTCAGGAAGAAAAACGTAAAATACTTGAGGATTGGAATTCAACGTTAGTTGATTATGATAACAGCGACTGTATCCATCATTTATTTGAAAAACACGTTGCCGAACACCCCGACGCTACGGCTCTGGTGTATGAAGACGAAGCGATCACCTATGCAGAACTCAACAATAAAGCCAACCAACTAGCAACCGTGTTGATAGCTAAAGGAATTGGCCTTGACGATATGGTTGGTGTAAACGTTAATCGCTCCATCGATTTAATGATTGCAACTTTAGCGGTGCATAAAGCCGGTGCTGCCTATGTACCCCTCGACCCAGATTTTCCAGCAGAACGTATTGCCTATATGGTTAAAGATTCAGCAATGAAAATGCTGATCACACAAGAAGACATAAAAGCTGACATACCAGAAAACAATGCAGAAGTTCTATGTGTTGATAGTATTTCCTATTCGTCTGAAGAGATGGCTAACCCCAAGGTGGTTATGTCATCAGGCAACCTAGCGTATGTAATTTATACTTCGGGTTCTACAGGCAATCCCAAAGGCGTGATGGTTGAACACCGCAATGTAACAAATTTCTTCAAAGGTATGGATGATCGCATTGGTAGTGAAACAGCAGGCACCTGGTTAGCTGTGACTAGCTTATCGTTTGATATTTCTGTTCTCGAGCTATTTTGGACCCTCACTCGCGGTTTTAAAGTGATTATCTATCGTGAAGATCGTGGTAATGAGCCAGGTGGTATATCGAAAAAAGTGCAACGACGCCCGATGGATTTTGGCTTGTTTATGTGGGGTAATGACGATGCAGCAGGCAGTGCTAAATATCGTTTATTAATTGAAGGGGCAAAGTACTTCGATCAAAATGGTTTTAATTCTGTATGGACACCTGAGCGTCACTTTGGTGCATTTGGCGGTCCTTACCCCAATCCTTCGGTTACAAGTGCTGCGTTAGCAGTTATTACAAAAAAACTCAGTATTCGCTCCGGTAGTCTGGTTTCTCCACTGCATCATCCAGTACGTATTGCTGAAGATTGGGCGGTTATTGATAATCTTAGTGATGGACGAGTAGGACTATCATTTGCGGCAGGCTGGCAGCCCAATGACTTTGTCATCATGCCCCAAAATCACAAGAACAATAAAGAAGTGATGATTGAACAAATTGATATTGTGAGGCGCTTGTGGAGAGGAGAAAAGGTAGCCTTTAAAAACCCTATGGGTGATATGGTAGATACTGAAACCCTCCCTCGTCCAGTACAGAAAGAATTACCTGTGTGGTTTACAGCGGCAGGTAATCCAGAATCTTATCGCTTGGCTGGTGAAATGGGAATGAATCTTTTAACCCATTTGTTAGGTCAGAATCTTGAGGAAGTAGCAGATAAAGTACGTATCTATCGTGAAGCACGAAAATCGGCAGGTTATGACCCTGCTACAGGTAATGTAACCTTGATGCTACATACCTTTGTTGGTAAGTGTAATGAGGAAGTGCGAGAACTAGTTCGCCAACCCATGAAGGACTATCTTGGGGCAGCGATTAGTCTGGTGATCAATTTCGCATGGTCTTTCCCAGCTTTTAAGCGTCCTGGAGGTGTAGACTCCAAACCTGAAGATATAGATCTTAAAAGTTTGTCAGCTGAAGAAGTGGATACCATACTTGATTTTGCATTCGAGCGTTATTTTGAAATCAGTGGTTTGTTTGGAACCCCTGAAACTTGTCTGAAAATGGTTAATCGTTGTAAAGTTGCTGGCATAGATGAAATAGCCTGTTTGCTTGATTTTGGTGTGGATACTGACACTGTTATGGAAAGTCTTCCCATGCTTAAGGAAGTTCGTGACTTGGCTAATATTGCTGCAGAAGTAGCTGGTTCAGATGATGAAGAGTTAGATCAAACACTAGCTGCACAATTAGAGCGTCATCAGGTAACTCACTTCCAGTGTACGCCTTCAATGGCACATATGTTGTGTTTTGATGAAGATGCAAAAACTGAATTAGGTAAGTTAAAACATATGATGGTCGGAGGCGAAGCCTTCCCGAATTCACTGGCGAAAGATCTAAAAGAAATATTAAATGGCCGCTTGACCAATATGTATGGCCCGACAGAAACTACCATTTGGTCAACCACTCATGATGTTGAAGATACATCAAATATTCCAATCGGTCTGCCGATCGCTAATACTGATATTTATATTCTTGATGAAAGCCGTCAACCAGTTCCCACTGGTGTACCAGGAGATTTGTATATTGGTGGACAAGGGGTGGTACGGGGTTATCTTAACCGTCCAGAACTTACAGAAGAACGTTTTCTGCCAAATCCTTTCAAACAGGGTGAGCGTCTATACTGGACAGGTGATCTAGCAAAATACCGTGACGATGGTGTGATTGAATTCTTGGGCCGTGTTGACCATCAGGTAAAGATTCGTGGCTACCGTATTGAACTTGGCGAAATTGAAGCCAAACTTGGTGAACATGATTCTGTGGGTGAGTGTGTGTTGTTACTGCGCGAAGATACTGAGGGAGATCAGCGGCTAGTGGCATATATTGTACCAACAGAGGGTACGCCTGATACTAATGAAATCCGCGATCATTTGCGTAAGGATTTGCCTGAGTATATGGTACCCAATGAAGTTGTGGTGCTAGAAGCTATGCCACTTACACCAAACGGCAAACTTGATCGTAAACAGTTACCACTTCCACAAGACGCTGGACAGTCTTCTGTGGCGGTTTATGAAGCGCCGGAAGACGATTTACAACAAACAATCGTAAACGTATGGCAAGATACTTTAAAGCTCGATAAAGTTGGTGTTAAAGATAATTTCTTCGATTTGGGTGGTCACTCACTATTGATAATACGAGTACATCAGCAGTTAAAAGCGCAGTTGGAGATTCCAATATCACTAACTGATTTGTATCGCTTTCCAACGATTGCCTCTTTGACAGATTTCTTAAACTCTGATCAGAAGAATGAAACCTTGAAGAAAAGCAGTGATAGAGCATCTCGACGAAGAGAAAGAATGGGGCTGCGTAAACGCGGTCGTAAGTAATGAGAAGACACAATGGATAATTCAGAAACTGAAGATTTTGGTGGTTATAGTATAGCCATTGTCGGTATGGCAAATCGTGTCCCTGGGGCAAAAAACCCAGAGGAGTTTTGGCATAATTTAGAAAATGGTATTGAGTCAGTAAACTTTTATACCGATGAAGAAATGATTGATGCGGGGATTACACCCGATCTTTTGAAAAATCCTCAATATGTCAAAGCTGGGGCACATTTAGATAAGTTTGACTATTTTGACCCGGAGTTTTTTGGCTTTAGTCCAAAAGAGGCGGGTATTCTTGATCCACAACATCGCCAATTTTATGAATGTTGTTGGGAGGCCCTTGAGCGCTCTGGACATCCCCCGTCAAAGTTTGATGGCGCGATTGGTGTCTATGCTGGCTCAGGAATGGCAGCCTATCTTGCACAAA
Organism: Gammaproteobacteria bacterium; assembly: GCA_002746155.1. GTDB lineage: Bacteria > Pseudomonadota > Gammaproteobacteria > Enterobacterales. Next base: position 104,872 of record NVWF01000005.1, read on the forward strand.
ATATCATGACCAATAAAGAATTGGTTGATTCGGTGGGTATGTTCTTGTTACGCCACACAGGAAACGACAAAGATTTTCTGGCAACGCGGGTCTCATACAGTTTTAATTTGAAAGGCCCTTCGATCAATGTGCAAAACGCCTGCTCCACCTCAGCGGTGGCGACTCATATGGCATGTCAAGCCTTACTAAGTGAAGAGTGCGATATGGCCTTGGCAGGAGGCGTGACGATTGATCTGCCGCACAATCGTGGTTATCTCTACAAAGAAAACGAAATTCTATCACCGGATGGTCACTGCCGCGCCTTCGATCATCGTTCTAAAGGAACCATATTCGGCAGTGGTACGGGTGTGATTGTATTGCGTCGTCTGCAAGACGCAATTAAGGATGGCGACCATATTCACGCAGTCATCATTGGCTCAGCAATCAATAATGACGGTTCCAGTAAAGTGGGTTATTTAGCACCTTCAGTTGAAGGTCAGGCTGAAGCTATCACCGAAGCCATGGAGATTGCTGACATTGATTCCGATACCATTGAATATGTAGAATGCCATGGGACCGGTACGCCTGTAGGAGATCCCATTGAGATCGCCGCATTAACGGCTGCCTTTAATGAAACCACTGATCGTCAAGGCTTTTGTGGCTTGGGTTCAGTTAAAACCAATATTGGGCATTTAGATACAGCAGCTGGTGTTGCAGGTCTCATTAAGGCAGCGCTGGCTCTTGAAAATAAGAAAATCCCGGCAAGTCTTAATTACGAAGCACCTAACCCTACGATTGATTTTGCACGCTCACCTTTTTACGTCAATGATAAATTAAAAGAATGGAAGGCCAGTGACAATCCTCGTCGAGCGGCTGTTAATTCACTTGGTGTAGGCGGAACGAATGCCTTTATTATTTTGGAAGAACCTCCAGAACAAGTGGCTTCAAAGCCTTATGAACGAAGTAATCACTTGATTACATTTTCAGCCAAAAACCGTAAGTCACTCGATGCCTACGGCGAAAAACTGGCACATTTCTTAACACAAAATTCAGAAATTGATATGGCGGATGCAGCCTATACTTTATTTGAAGGTCGAGAGGCTTTTGATAATCGTCGTGTGTTAGCAGTGCGTGATCGCGATGAAGCGATTGCGGTGCTGCAAAGCAACGATCAACGGCGTGTGTTTACACACTCTGATGATGGTGAAGAAAAGTCATTAGTGTTTATGTTCCCAGGCGGTGGCGCCCAGTATGTCGACATGGGTAAGGGGCTATACGAAACCGAAGCTGTTTTCAAAAAGTATATGGATGAAGGATTTGAGATCCTTAAAGAAACAACCCAGTGTGACTACAAAAGCTTTATTTTTGTAGGCGAACAGGATCTGGATGTTGTGGAGCTAGCGCTGAAAAAGCCTTCTGTACAGTTACCACTGATTTTTATGGTCGAATATGCTTTGGCCAAACTGTGGATATCCATGGGGATTGAACCTAAGGCATTAATTGGTCACAGTATGGGTGAAAATACCGCAGCCTGTTTGGCAGGTGTGTTTAGTTTCACCGATGCGCTAGGACTGGTGCTCTTACGAGGCCAACTGATGGACGATGTTCCTGAAGGTGGTATGTTGAGTGTCCAGTTACCTGCAGAAGAGTTGAAAAAACACCTGCATGATAAGTTAACCTTGGCAGCGATCAACAGCCCTATCTTGTCTGTTGCATCCGGCACCAAAGCAGACTTGGCCGAACTTTCTGAAAAGCTCAGCACTTTGGATATTGACAACAAAGCTGTACCTATCAATATTGCTGCGCACTCTTGGTTGCTTGATGGAATTCTTGAGCCTTTTGGCAATTATCTACGTAGTATTAAACTTAACAAACCACAGCTAGACTTTGTTTCTAACTATACTGGTACTTGGATTACTACTGAACAAGCCACTGATCCCGAATATTGGGTTAAGCACCTTCGCAACACCGTCAGATTTGCTGATGGTATCAATACATTATTGGCTGAAGAGGGTCGTATTTTCTTAGAAGTAGGCCCCGGCAACACCTTGGGCTCCCTTACTCGCCAAAACCCTGAAGCCCCGGCACAACGAGTATTCTCAACATTACGCCATCCTAAAGAAGAAACGGCCGATGATAGTTACTTCTACACGGTTCTGGGTCGCTTATGGTCAGTGGGGTTAGCACTGACAGCGGAACAAATATGGGAAAAGGAAACACGTCACCGTATACCCATGCCTACTTATGCTTTTAATCACAACCAATACTTTATCGAGCCTGGTAAACCGGCTCAAGAAACCGGCCAAGTGTTTGCGGCGATAGAAAAAATCGAAAACCTAGACGACTGGTATCGCAAACCAGTATGGGTGCAACAGGGGGTTCTAGCCAAATCTTTGCTACAACAAAACTGGTTGATCTTTCTAGACGATGGTGGAATTGGCCAAGAAATTACCAGTAAATTACGCAACGATGGGCACAGGGTTGTCACAGTTGAGGAGGGAGATGCTTATTATCAGGTAAGTCAGGAACGCTATAAACTTTCACCTGAATTGGGGCTTGAAGCCTACAATGCTTTAGTTAAAGACTTAGTTGCCAGCGGCCTTTTTCCCGATCGCCTTCTGCACTTGTGGTTGCTGACTCAAGACGAGAGTTTTCGACCCGGTTCCAGTTTTTTACATCGCAATCAGGAACGTGGTTTTTACAGTTTATTCTTTTTTTCTCGCGCCATGGCGGACGATGGTTTAGTGGATCGTAAAGTCGAAATGCTGGTGTATGCCAACGGTATGATGCAAGTGGCCGACGAATCCGTACCTTACCCAGAGAAGTCCACTGTGCTGGGTTCTTGTAAAATCATACCCCGTGAATTCCCCAATATGACTATTGCCTGCTTTGATGTTGACTTACCTAATAAGCCTGAGGCCAAGGGAATTTTCAGTGGTAAAAAAGAAATATCGAACATTCCCTCTGAGCTACTCCGTCTGATGAGAGTTGAGCTTTACGCGCCTATCCAAGATGGTCTTTTTGCCTATCGTGATAAGGTGCGTTGGCAGCGCCAGTACGATCGAATAGATGTCTCACCTTCTGTCAGCGAGACTATTGAAAATCGCATTCGTGAAGCAGGTGTCTACGTTATTACTGGGGGTCTTGGTGGCATTGGCTTTATCATTGCTCAAGCACTAGCTAATCGTTACAAGGCAAAACTTGTATTAATTAACCGTACACCATTGCCGAATCGCTCCGAATGGGCAGACTGGCTAGTGAAGAAAGGTCATGATGATAAAATTAGTTTAGGCATTGGCAAAGTGCGTAAGCTCGAAGAACTAGGTGCAGATGTTTTAGTGCTATCGGGAGATGTGACTGATACGGATCGCATGCTGGAAATTGTCAAGGAAGCAGAAGTTAAATACGGCTCAATCAATGGCGTCATCCACGGGGCAGGGGCCATTAATGATGCTCTGATCCAGATGAAAAACCAGGGAGATATTGAAGAAGTTTTTGCACCAAAAGTTTACGGCACCTTGGTTTTGGATGAGATATTCAATGATAAAAACCTCGACTTTTTTGTAGTTTTTTCATCGACTTCAACCGTCATAGCGCCGGTAGGACAAATCGACTATGTGGCCGCTAACGCTTTCTTAAACGCCTTTGCACAATATCGAAACGCTAGCCAAACAGGTTACACAGTGGCAGTGAACTGGGGTATCTGGAATGAAGTAGGTATGGCGGCATCTAGTGCAGCAAAGATGGGCTATGGTGGCGCTAGTCAGGTAAAAGAAGAAAGCTCGGATGCGCGATATCCATTATTTGATAAACATATACAAACATCCATGAATGGGCGTGATGTTCACTATCTGACGTCCTACTACAACAGCAAGCAACATTGGATATTGGATGAGCACAGAACAAAGAAGGGTCAGGCGTTATTACCTGGCACCGCTTACATCGAGCTAGCTCGTGCTGCGCTAAATGAGTGTGGCGAAAGCGGAAAATTTGAACTCAAAGAACTGATTTTCTTGAAAGCTTTATATGTACCTGAGAATGAAACGCTTGCGGCCCGTGTAAAACTTGAGCAGACTGTTGAAGGTTATGACTTTGCGATTCAAAGTGAAGCTACCAATGCCGATGGGGTTCATGGATGGCAAACCCATGCTGAAGCGCGGATCATCATTGGTATAGACTCAAGTACGCAGACAGAGGACATTTTTGATGTAATGTCGCGCTTAGGCTTAGAAAAATCGACAGAAACATCAGTTGTGGCGCAACGCACGATGCAAGAAGATCATCTAAACTTTGGTCCCAGGTGGAGTGTTCTACGTGATGCAAAATATGCTGAACAAGAATCGGTAGCATGTCTGTCTCTAGATGATAAATACGAAAGTGATATAGAAAACTACAAAATCCATCCTGCTCTGCTTGATATAGCCACAGGCTATGCAATGGAGTTAATTGCAGGTTATGCTAGTAATGGCCATGCTGAGAATCTCTGGGTTCCTGTGAGCTATGGCAGTTTTAAATTCTATAAGCCACTCACACAACAAATTTATAGTTGGGTACGTAACAGTAAAGCTAACAAAGTAGAGGATGATTTTGCCAGCTTTGACATCAGTCTGTTTGACGACAAAGGCAGCCTAGTGGCTGAGGTTAGTAAACTCACTATCCGTAAGATGGTTGGTGAAGTAGACTTCTCCAAACCTGATGCTAATCTGATCATCGAAAAAGATAACTCGGCTAACTCAGTAGGGGGCAGTGAACTTCGTTCACTATCGCCAGCAGAAATGGCCTTTCAGCATAATTTATCGCAAGGTATTTTACCTGCTGAAGGTTCACAAGCGTTATTCACAGTTCTTGAGAAGTGTAATGAGCCAGAAGTTATTATTTCATCTCTCGAATTAGAATCACTCATCAAAGAAGTGGATGCAACTGCGGCATCAATGCATAAAGAAGATGATGATACCAAATTTGCACGTCCCGATTTGGATAGTGACTATGTTGAACCGCGAGACGATATTGAAAAAACCTTGGTAGGTTTCTGGGAAGATTTATTAGGTGTTGATCAGGTTGGAGTGGAAGATAGCTTCTTCGATCTAGGAGGACACTCACTTGTTGCCGTGCGACTATTCGCTAAAATTCAACAAACCTACGAAGTGGATTATCCCATTTCGATTCTTTTTGAAGCGCCCACCATCGCGGCCTGTGCAAACATGCTACGAGAAGTCGTTGGAGATGCCGCATCTGCAACAACGGAAGGTGATTCTGGTGAGAAATCGCCCAGAGCACGCTATACCCACTTGGTGCCGATGCATTCGACTAAATCGACACAGCTCACACCATTCTTTTTGGTTGCAGGAATGTTTGGCAATGTATTGAATTTACGTCATCTGGCACAGTTGATTGGTAATGAACGTCCCTTTTATGGCTTGCAAGCACGAGGTCTTTATGGTGATCACGAACCCCATACTACTTTTGAAGAAATGGCGGTTGATTACATTAAGGAAATGAAGACCGTGCAGCCGGAAGGCCCTTACATTCTTGGCGGATTTTCTGGTGGCGGTATTACTGCTTATGAGATTACCCGACAGTTACAAGAAGCGGGAGAGCAAGTCGCAGATTTAATATTTCTTGATACTCCACTTCCTTACCACGACCCTATAAGCTCAGTGGATCGTATGTCGATACACTGGCAACGACTTCAAAGTAAAGGTATTACTTATTTTTCAGAATGGGCGAAAAGTCGATACCAATGGGAATTAAACAAATTCCGCAATCGTTTCAGTGACATGGAAGAAGAGGGTGATACATCGGCTGAATTTAAATCCGGCGTCATGGAGGTCAATTTCTATAATGCCTTGTCCCATTACGATATCAAGCCATTGAATATTGACGCAAAACTCTTTCGTCCAAAGCTACCGGTAAAATACAAGCTAAGTGGTGGAAGAGTAACGAATAAAGATCGTGAAATTATTCATGGGGATAACGGTTGGCCTAGATATGTGAATGAACTGAATATATTTGAAGTTCCCGGGAACCACGATTCAATGGTACTTGAACCTAATGTGCGAGTACTGGCCACTAAGCTAGGTGAATGCATTGATAATGCTGATCCAAAAATGAAATAAATGTGAATTTATAGGAACTATGAATAATCCAGCTACTAATAAAAAAATTCGCGTCCTGATTATTGCAGAAGCTGCAAATCCTGAGTGGACAAGTGTACCTTTACTAGGTTGGTCACATGCGCTTGCTTTATCAAAAGTTTGTGATACACATCTTGTTACTCAAATAAGAAATAAAGATGCAATAGAACGGTTCGGTTGGTTAGAAGGAAAAGAATTTACAGCAATTGATTCAGAAAAAATTGCTGCCCCTATGTATAAGTTGTCTGCTTTATTAAGAGGTAAAAAAGGACTTGGTTGGACAATTGATACTGCTATTCATAGTTTAATATACCCATTTTTTGAGCGTATTATTTGGAAGAGATTTAAAGTAAGACTTGAGAAAAACACATATGATATAGTGCATCGGATCACACCAGTGAGCCCTACGGCACCAAGTTATTTAGCTAAAAAATTAAAAGCCGTAGATATACCTTTTATCGTTGGTCCATTGAATGGAGGAGTTCCATGGCCATCGCAATTTCCTGAAATGCAAAAGAAAGAAAAGGAGTGGTTGAATATATTTAGGAGCTTCTATAAATTATTACCTGGATATCATTCACTACGTAAAAATTCCTCTGCAATTATTTGTGGTTCTAAGTCAACACAAAATGAAATGCCTGAATTTGCGAAACACAAATTAATTTACCAGCCAGAAAATGCAATCGACAAGCTACGTTTTTCAATGAAAAACTCTATTGATGCCAGTAAAGTGTTACGAGCTGCTTTTGTTGGTAGATTAGTTCCATACAAAGGGTGTGATATGGCAATTGAGGCATTGGAAAAGTTTGCTCAAAAGGGACAGATTATATTTGATATATATGGCTCCGGTCCTGATCAAAGAAAAATTGAAAAAATGATTGCCGACAAGAAATTAAATAAATCTGTAGTTCTACACGGTTTTGTTAACAACGATGTTTTACAAAAACAATTAATTAAAGCAGATATATTCATATTTCCTAGTGTTAGAGAGTTTGGAGGAGGTGTAATATTAGAAGCAATGGCATTAGGTATAGTGCCAATAGTATTAGACTATGCAGGTCCATCAGAGCTAGTAAATGATGAATGTGGTTATCTGATAGACATGGATTATAGATCTGAGGTTATTAACAATCTTAAGTCAATATTAAATAATATAATAGATGATAAAAATATATTACTAAATAAACGGCTCAATTCAATATCTAGAATTGAAAAATATTTCACATGGGAACAGAAAACTAAACAAGATATTCGAATATATAATTGGTTATTAGGAAAATCTAAAAAGCCAATATTTTTCAACTAAACTAGGATTGGTCGTTAATTGCTTCATCTCTAGCGTATACTCTAATCTTATTTAAATATATTGACCACTGTGCAACTCTTCCTCATACTAATGCAATAATATCAATTAGAATTTATAAAACCTATGGAAAAACCAATAACTAATGATCAGCACATCACAGATTTTGTAGAAGGTTGTTCTTTGCTTGTTGTGATAGTTAGTTACCAAACTGGTGAACTAGTTATTAATACCCTAAAGTCGCTAATTGTAGAGTTATCTGAACACCCATTGATGCGAGTAATTGTAGTTGATAATACATGTGGTAAAGATGCAGAAATTATTGAAAAAGCAATTAAAGATAACGATTGGCAAGATTGGGTAAAAATACAAATTTCGCCTCATAATGGTGGGTTTTCATTTGGAAATAACCTTGCTATTCGTAATGCTCTGAAGACAACAGATTCTGCACGCTATATATGGATCTTAAACCCTGATACTGAAATATATCAAGGAGCAGGTTCAGCATTAGTTAAGTTTTTACAGGAAAATAAAAAAGTTGGTATAACTGGTAGTTGTCTATTTCATGGGGATGGTACTGAGTGGGGGGAAGCTTTTCGGTTCCCCACAATTCTAAGTGAAATTGAACATGCTTTACAGTTTGGCCCGTTTAGTCGTTTACTTAAAAACTATACTATTGCAAAAAAAATGGGAGATCAACCTTGCCAAGTTGACTGGGTTTCAGGTGCAAGTATGATGATACGCAGGGATATTCTTGATGCAGAGAACTTATTTGATGAAGACTATTTTCTTTACTATGAGGAAACTGACTTTTGTCTTAATGCATTTTTGAAAGGCTGGAATACCTGGTATGTACCTTCAAGTAAAGTAATGCACATCAGTGGCCAAAGTACTGGTGCAACTGGCACTGGTTACCTATCAAAACGCCTCCCTCAATATATGTTTGATTCCCGTAATCACTATTTTACGAAAAATCACGGTTTTCTATATGCTACCATAGCAGACATTGCCAAAATCGGGTCGCTAATTTGTAATAAAGTTATTAGGTTATTTCGAGGTAAACCGAACAAACATCATCCTTACCTACTAAGGGATAGCATTCTCAACTTTACCCTAATTAAGTATATAATAAGAGTCATTAAAAAATAGGTGATTATTAAGAATGGCTCCCAAATAAATGAACGCTAATTACTCAACGAAATTTATAATTCTACATAAAGGATATGTTACAGAAGTTATCCTTCTAAAAACTCTCTACGTAGGAATATATGAATAGTCATCAAATTGTTTATACTGTCTTAGCACCTACTGATAGTAGTATTCTGTTTTTTTTAAATAAAGCTATTATATAATAATCATGCCAAATTCTTTTGCTTATTTAACCTTACTTCTTTGGCCTTTAATTTCATTATTACTATACAGAAAACTAGACACACTGCCTGCAACGTTTATTACAATTGTTGGAGGGTATTTGATTTTGCCAGTAAAGACTGCTATTGACTTACCTTTAATTCCAGCACTGGATAAAGAATCTATTTCTGCCATAAGTGCACTTTTGGGTTGTATTTTCATAAAAAAAATCAAAATTAATTTACTTCCAAAAAATGGTGCAGAAAAGTGGTTAGTCATAATATACCTTTTAGTCCCTATTCTTACAACGTTGACAAATACTGAGCCAGTATTTGATGGTAAATTCTGGAGAACGGGATTAACCTTTCATGATGCAATTTCAAGTACTATAAGTAACTATATTAGATTAATTCCATTCTTCATAGGATTACAGGTATTAAAAGAATGTGACGAGCAATTATTGTTATTTAAATATTTAACAATTGCAGGTCTTTGCTATTCGTTGCCCATATTATTGGAGATACGTCTGAGTCCTCAGTTACATACATGGATTTATGGTTTTTTCCCTCACGCTTTTTTTGGTCAGCAAATGAGAGAGGGCGGTTTTAGGGCAGTTGTATTTTTGGGACATGGCCTCCTGGTTGCAACATTCATTACAGTGGCTTTGGCTTCAGCTACAATCCTCTGGAAGAACCGTATTAATACTTTTGGCATTCCAGCTATAATAATTGTTTTGTACATGATGTTAATTCTACTATTATCAAAAACAATGGGCGCATATTTCCTTGCTTTAATACTCGTCCCAGCAATTGCCTGGACAGAAAGTGCATTTATTAATCATATTTCACGAGCTATCATAGCTATTATTATTTTATATCCACTGTTAACAATGTTTGAAATATTTCCCCAACAAGAAATTGTTGATTTTGTTAACAATAATTTAAATGCGGAACGATCGAGATCATTAGATTATCGTTTCCATAATGAAAATAGACTAATAGAACATGCAAAAGAAAAGTTTTTATTTGGCTGGGGGGGATGGGATAGAAATAAACCTTGGGGTACAGTCACCGATGGATATTGGATCATAGTTTTTGGCGTATCTGGTTTCATTGGTTTTATTGCTATTTTTGGGTTAGCTTTGATATGTGTTATTAGTGGAGTGAAAGCAAGCGATAAGCTAGTAGACAAATTTGAAAAAAAGATATTATCTACACATATATTGTTAGTCATGGTGATTATGATTGATCAAATACCAAATCACTCAATGAGTGGTTATATTTGGTTACTAATAGGCGCCTTATTGGGGCGTTCAAACTATATTATAAAAAAATCCGATATGGTTATTAATCCAAAGGTTACATTGTGAACAGGCTTTTAGAACGTTTCAGGACTTAAGTAATTCAGGGATATAAATAGTAGCACTTGAAGCATTAAACGATTATTTCTTCCAAAATAGTAATAATAATTTGAGTTTTTGTTTTAATGACTTTGGGGGGTGCCATTCTTGATTGTTAGTAAAAATACAATTTTTTGAGGAAATATTGTCCCTATTAACAATTTCTAATCCCCATTGTGCTGCAATACTCGGTTCCATTCCTGTAAACTCACTCATCTGTGTTTTTAAATGCCCTGGAATCCATTCATGAACTTCTATGTTAAGGTTTAAATGGGCAATATCCGCATATATTGCTTTAGTTAATGAATGTATAGCTCCTTTAGTGCATGAATAAGCAGCACTATTTGCAATTGGAGCCATATCTGCCCAACTACCTAGATTATAAATTTTTCCATAGTTGTGTTTTATCATTATTGGAAGGATTGCTTTACAACAATTAGCGACACCATTTAAATTAATATTAATTGCATGCTGCCATTGTTCATCGGTCTCATCCAAGAAATTGATTTTTGGATAGATGGCTGCGTTATTAAATAATATATCAATGTGTCCATGATTGAGAATAATATCATCACACGCATTTTTTATTTGTTTAAAATTACTTACATCAACAGTAAAATATTCATACAGAGAATTTTCTATAATTTCACCAGTTTTCTTAAGCTTATCAACATTACGACCGAGCCCAATGACTCTAGCCCCGGCATTTGTGAATTTAATGGCTAACTCTCGACCAAGCCCACTACCTGCTCCCGTAACTATGACTACTTTGTCTTTGATCATAATATTTTCTACTTTTCGATATTCTAATTGATAGTTAGTCAAATCGATTAATTATTGTTAATCAATTAAAACTAATTTATAGTGCAATTACTATAGCTGATTACGGAAATTATTAGAAGTGTAATTGCGACTAATGAAAATTGTTTATTAAATATCTTTATATCTTTATTCTGTATAATAAACTCAAACAATACATTAAGCACATCATTGAATGAACAACAAAAAATCACGGCATATCCTAAATATCGAACAAGTCTTACTTCAGGATTTTGATATTGTTATAGTTGGTGGAGGAATGGGAGGTGCAACAGCAGCTTTAGCATTAACAAAAAAAGGTTATAAAGTATTATTACTTGAAAAAGGTTTTGCTGACTTATCTAACGAGAATCAAACAGACATAGACGTTGAATTAAATGATCCAGCTGATAGGATAAGTCATCATCGTTGGCCTACCAGAATAACATCTATCATAGACGATTTTGAGACAACTAATTTCACACCCATAGGATGTGGTATTGGAGGTTCAACTCGTTTCTACGCAGGAGCCTTAGAAAGGTTGGAGCCAATTGACTTCCTCCCACAAACAATGCCTGATGGTTCAATAGTAGAATGGCCATATACATATCATGAGCTTGAACCCTATTATCAACAAGTGGAAGAATTATTTAATGTTCATGGTAGCCCTGATCCTTTAAATGAAACACTCAACTACAAGATTAAAATACCAATAGAACTCAATGCCACAGATAAACATTTTTTTAACATGTTTAAACAGTCTGGATTACACCCGTACCATCTTCATATTGCATTATCAAATGACCAGAAAACAACAGCTCATGAAAAAATTATGGGGGCTTTAGAAGCATGTATACTTCCCGCTCTTGAAACTGGAAACCTTAAGATTATTGAAAGTTGTGAAGTTATTCATATCAATACTTCAACTGATACAGTTACAGGAGTTATTGTTTCACATTTGAATAACTCCTATTCTATTTCTGTAAAACGATTAATATTAGCGGGTGGTGCATTTTTCACTCCTATTATGTTGTTACGTTCTATTAACCAACATTGGCCAAAAGGTATTGCAAATAATAATGACTTAGTTGGTCGAAATCTGATGTTTCATGTTTCAGATTATATTGGGATTTGGGGTACAGAAAAACATCGTGATCTAGAAGCAAAAAAATCAATCGCATTAAGGAATTTATATTTTTATGAGGGAGTTAAATTAGGTCAATTACAATCTGTTGGAAGAAGTATCGAGTTTGGTTATATACTCTACTTTTTGAGGAATATGCTTAATTCCAGTTTTTTTGGAAAGATACCAATTATCAACAAAATTATTCGTCAGCTATTGAGAATACCAGCCTATATAGCTGTTTATATTTTTAAAGATGCTTCAGTTTTTGCAAGTATTGTTGAAGATTACCCATATCATACTAACCGAGTCGTTTATGACAAGACTAAACCTTCAAATCTATATTTTACATATAACATAACAGACGAATTGAAAACACGAGTAAGAAAATTTAGACATTTAATGAAGAAAAAAATTAATTCAAAATTAATGATTGTCTTTAATAAAGATGTTACTTTGAATTATGGTCATCCATGTGGGACTTGTAAAGCGGGGAACGATCCTAAATATAGTGTGGTAAACTCTCATTGCAAAGTTCATAATATGAAAAATTTATATATTGCGGACGCCTCTTTTATGCCAACGAGTGGTGGAACTAACCCCAGTCTAACTATTGCAGCAAATGCACTTAGAGTTGTTGATGGAATAATTGATGATGATAAGCTAAATAATTGACTTTCCCCTGTATTATATAAGTACAAATAGAAATGTTATGGTTTCAGACTGCATTTTTATTGGAAAGAATAGCTACAATAAAGAGTAATAAATAGCATCAAACATGAAATTTTATACATCTACTGTTTTTGTTGCCTCAGATTAAATGCTCCATAAAATAATTAAGGAAAAGTTGTGAAGTACAGAGACGATATTGATGGCTTGCGTGCAATTGCTGTTATTGGGGTTATTTTTTATCACTTTGGTATTGGGAATATTAGTGGAGGTTTTGTTGGTGTTGATGTTTTTTTTGTATTGTCAGGCTATTTAATTGGTGGCATAACATTTAGACAATTGCAAACATCTCAGTTTTCTTTCAGTAATTTTTATTTTCGTCGGATACGCAGATTATTTCCAGTGTACGCATTTATAATGTTAGTAACTATCGTTGTAGCATATACAATGATGTTACCCATAGATTTCCGTGAGTTTGGCCAAAGTATTTTTGCATCTACTCTCTATATTTCAAATATATTGTTTTTTCTTGAGGCAGGTTATTTTGATAGCGCATCACATCTAAAGCCTTTACTACACACCTGGTCTCTATCAATAGAAGAACAATTTTATTTAATATTTCCTCTATTGGCATGGTTTGCTAGAAGTCAATCTCGCTTATGGATTTTTGTTCTCTTCACCTTGCTAAGTGTTGCATCATTTGTATCCTCCGTTTTCTATATTGAAAAAGACAGTACAGCAGTATTCTACTTGTATCCTTTCAGAGCATGGGAGCTTTTTCTGGGAGTTATTCTAGCATTAAATATTATACCTGAAGTTCGAAATAAAGTTGTTGGGAGTATGTTTTCTTTGCTTGGTATTATTATGATCTTGATACCATACTTTTTTTATGATAATTCAACAATATTTCCAGGATATTCTGCTCTACTACCGTGTGTGGGTACAGCCTTGGTACTGCATTCTGGTAGTAATGGCTATTATTTCATACACAAATTATTAGCAAGCTCGATACCAAAATTTATTGGTAAAATTTCTTACTCTCTATATCTGTGGCATTGGCCAATTTTTGTTTTTTTTATATACGACAAACAGAATGAACTGTCGATTATTAGTTCTCTGATGTTGGTTATTTTGACATTTATATTGTCGATATTGTCATGGATGTTTATTGAAACTCCTTTTAGAAAAGGAAAAATAATATTTTCGAAAAGCAAATCATCTGTATTTGCTAGTACAGCTTTTGTTTCTTGTGTATTCTTAATTGTTGGCTTCTATATCCAGTTTACTGATGGCATGCCTGGTCGTTTAAATCAGGAGCAGTCAATGTTTTCTAATATCAAATTATTTGGTGCATTACCAAATTGTGAGAATCATAATAATGATGTATTTCCAAATATACGACACTGTAGTTTAGGCCAACCACAAAATGCCCAAAAATATACATTAGTGTGGGGTGATTCACATGGTGGTGCTTTTGCTCAAGGAATCCTCAAGGCATTCGATGGGTTAGATAATGATCTTTTGATAGCCTGGTCAGGTGGGTGCCCAACGTTGTTCAATATAATAAAGCAAGAAACGGCCTCTACAAATGCAGAAGATGCACTTTGTACAAGTCAAAATAAATCAATTGAAAAGCTAATCAAAAGAGATGCTGATAAGATCAATGCTATTGTCCTGATAGGTAGGTGGTCCTATTATATTAATGGTAAAGGCTATGGAATTGATTCACAGAATTTAATTAAAATTAGTTCACCTCCAATGAACAAGCAAAATAAGGCAGATGACAGATCATCTTTCACACAACTTTTTGAGTCGACATTACTTGAAATACAAAAAACTGGTATTAAAGTGTTTGTTTTAGAGCAAGTGCCTGAATTTAGTCAGTTTGACTCAAGAAAACTAGCCATTGAATTATTAAATGGAAAATCAAGTATTGATAATGTAATTAATAACTATTCAATAGAGAGTTATTCGAATGTAATCTCTCGACAATCCTCAATGATGAGATTATTAATAGAAACAGATGAACAGGGAATTTCCACAACATTACACACCCATAAATATTTTTGTAATAATTCTACCTGCTCAACAATTTCTGAAGGAATTCCAGTATATTTTGATAATAATCATTTATCAACATTTGGGGCAAGTGAAATTAGTCATGTTTTTGATCCTGTGTTGGAACATATTAAAATATCAAATGGTACTAAAGATTAAAATATCAGAAGATTTTTGTGGTAACGTCAACTAACACTATGGACTGAAAGTCCATAGTGTTAGTTAGGAAACACGCGACTGTTGCCCTGTAGGTCGTTGAAGTTTTGTAGTTCTGCCCATATCTCAGATACAATTTGTGTATAGTTAGCAAGCACTAGACTATGGACTGTGTTAGGTACTACATAATCAGCAGGTGCTTCAATGCCATAAGTTCCCATGTAGGTAATTAAGCCTGCCAAGAAGTAGAGTGTAGGACGACCGTGTGGTGCATTATCCTCATACAAGTCAATTGCTGGTATATCTACTAGTGTGGTTGTTAATACAATACCCATAATGTAACCAACTGGAATCATACGTACATTAAGTTCTGGGTTCTGCGCCATCATTACATCGTGGTAGTGTATCCACCAATCATGGAAAGAGCCATTATTAGTAGCCCAGTAGTTAGCAAGCTCTCCAGTAGTTGGGAATGTAGAGCTGAAGTTTGCACTTGTGTATGGTCCCATATCCTGCCAATTTTCATAAATTATGTATCGACTATTTCCTGGCGCCTCGTTTTCAGCCCAGTTAAACAATGCAGCTGTAGTATCAGTTGTAACATCGGGCCAGTTTCCACTGGATTCATTGGCTGCAAACTCTTGACGGAAGTTAGCGGGGGTAAACATAGTGACGTTAATGTTCCCTTCTGCAAATGTTTGTGTAGAACTATCCCAAGAAATTGGTGTAGGGGTAAGGTTCCAATTAGACTCTGGGGTTGGAAGACTAGCCACATGTTGTGCGCCGAAACCAAATTGTCCAGTAGCCGCATAGGTGTAACCTGCCTCTAGTGCAAGTTCATTAATCCACCTAGGGGTATTTGTAAGGTCATTACTAAGTCCCCCAAAAGTATGATTAACCAAACTATGCCCAAAGATGAAACTCCGGACATCTGTTAGTAGAGGTGCTGGTCCCGGTAGAGGCGTAATAGTCACTACAACCGAGCTTGAGTTGGTTGCTCCATCATTATCCGTCACTGTTAATTCAAAAGTCAGCGGGGTGTTTATTGTTATGTCGGGAGCGGTAAAAGACGCCACAGCAAAAGTTGAGTTGGTAATCGATACAGTAGGTGCTCCCGTTGTTTGAGCCCAAGCATAGTTGGCAATGGTTCCATCAGGGTCACTGCTTGAACTGCCATCAAGAGTAACGGTTGTATTTTCATCAGCGCTGAAGTTGTTACCTGCAACAGCAGTTGGTACTTGATTAGTACCAGCAGCATCTAGAATTGAGACCGCAATAGTATCTGAATTCGTAGCACCATCATCATCAGTCACTGTTAATTGAAAGGCTAACTGAGTATCAGTATTAACATCAGGTGCGGTAAATGTCGCTGTTGATTGATTAGCATTAGCAATACCAACATTAGTACCTGAAGTCTGAACCCAGGCATAACTAGCAATTGAGCCATCTGAATCGGTACTACTACTACCATCAAGAGTAACGGTTGTATTTTCATCAGTACTGATATCAGTTCCAGTATTTGCAATTGGTGCCACATTAGTAACTGGTTGAGTATCAGAGGCTGAACTACCACCACCACAGGCAGAAATTAGCGCCAAACTCCAGACGATTATTAAGCATTTAGTTAATGTATTCATGATATACCTTGTTTGTTTAATGTATTGAAATAGAATCGCCTAGATCAAAATATTCTCGTATGACGATAGAATACTACTTCAGGGTGTAGATTACAGCTTAATTTTAAGGATTGATATCTGAAACAAGCAGCTTAGAATCTTCGAATTGTAATTCCTCTACATCAAATATATAATCACTTCCTTCAGGCCCAACTATACGATAGCCATCCCTTTCAACAAAGTAAGTGTAATCTGAAAGATTACCTTTGAATAAAACAATATCATTTCCAGCCCCACCATTAATTCCATCATTTCCAAGACCGGGATAAAATGTATCATTGCCATCACTACCGATTAAATAATCTTCAGACGGAGTACCTACTAGTGTATCCGCACTTTCAGTACCATAGCTAATTAAGCCTTGTTGAAAATGTTGGCCTCCACGAGACTCCCACCAAGCTTCAGAACTACTATTAAGTGATTCAAGCAAATTTACTCGGGGATTGCTATCTGATAAAGATGCCCTCAACCCCCATGATCCATACTGAGTAGGAACGCCATGATCTGTAAAGCTCATAAATGGTCCTGTACCAATTAACCTCCATTCGTTCCAAAGCTCCTCATACAAGTCAGCCATTTGTTGGCTACGGACAAATCCTTCTAAATGTTCTTGTAAACTTTGAAGAGCGTCATCAGGGATATCGATAAATGCACTATGGTGAACGTGTTGGCCACCCTCATAAGCGATAAGATTAAGATTATAATTATCAGCTATTACTCGCTGGGACCTCAGACTATCAAAGAGATAAGAAAGGGTGTTATCAATGTTCTCAAATCCATTTATTTCACCTTTTAAGAGTCTGTAATGAAAGTCATAATTATCAACATTGGTATCATCCATGGCCTGGAATAACGCGTTTCTTTGGCCTTCTTCGCTAATAACCGTTCCACCAAAATAGGTTGTAGGTGATAATGCATCAAAATAAAGATGAGGAGCCGTATAGTTATTAGGATCATTATCTTCCCACATTGGTGCAGTAAGCACTTGTTCTGATATCCAAGGATTATCAGTCTGAGTTCCAGCGATACGCTTTAATCTGCTCTCAGTTTCAGTCCCAAAAACATCAGTCCAGACTTTCATAACCTCGGATGCACGTTTGCCATAATAATTTACCCAACCACCACCTGCATTGTTAGGATCAAGGTTCCATAAGGAAATTGCCATACTACTAGAGTCGTGCGTCTGTTGAAAAGCCCAGTTCCAGACTTCATTGGAAAATTCTACATGAGCAACTAGATTAGAATCAAGGTTATCACGAATAAACTCTGCAAATTGTCGAACATAATTATCGTCAGCATGAAAGGGCATATTAAACCATGGATCTGCACCAATTTCATTTGCAAGACGCACAAGAACCTCAATAGGGGTATTGTTATTCCAAGTAACGTGTTCAATTGAATTTATCTCTGACCAAGTGGTAATTGTTGAATTGTTTGTATTCATCATATCCATAAAACGAACCTGTCTAGAGTCGCGAATGTTTTTCAACCAATCGGGATTGAAAATAGCCCCAGAGTTATATAAATCAAGCCTATCTTGCTTTATTATTTTTATATTTCGAATATAGTTACCATTACTATTTGGATCTGTAGTAAAAATATTAACTCCCCAGACACCTTGATTATTATTGATATTAAAGACAATTCTTCCTGACTCTGTACTAATAATTTGGTCACCTTGAATGCCTGATAGCTGTATATCGCCATCACCTTCATAGGTTAAAATGTATTCCCCTCTTCTGTCCTGACCCTGATCATATTCATTACCTTCCCAAGCGAACACTGCTTGAATTGTATATGCCTCTACAGGTATAGCTGTTGGCCAGCCATGTTCATCAAGGTACCCACCCTCCTGTAGTTCTTCATAAGTTATTCCTCCCCACTGAGCAGGTAAATGGCCTATCCATTCTCGTGACATTTTCATAATATCTAAATAAGGCAGACCAACGTACCAATCTTGCACACCAGTTAATCCATAGGCTAATGAAGGGTTGTTCAATCCTTCAGATGAATTTAGTTCTGGATATGAATTGAATGTAGTGATTAAGATTATAGTCGTTACAACAGAACTTGAATTGACTGCTCCATCATCATCCGTCACTGTTAATTCAAAAGTTAGTGGTGTGTTTGTTGTTATGTCGGGAGCGGTAAAAGACGCTACCGCAAGTGTAGAGTCGGTAATCGAAACAGTAGGTGTTCCCGCTGTTTGAACCCAGCTATAACTAACAATTGTTCCATCAGAGTCATTGCTTGAACTTCCATCAAGTGAAACTTGAGTATTTTCCACAATTCTTTGATCGGAACCTGCATTGGCAACAGGTGCTAAATTGTCAACTATTACTGGAGCTTCCTCAGTAGTGACTATTAACGTTTGGGTATTAGTCGCTCCTTCGTTATCAGTAACTGTTAACTGAAAGCCAAGTTGAGCGTTACTWTTTGGAGCGGTAAAAGAAGCTATAGCCTGGTTAGTATTTGTAATAACAACATTAATACCTGAGGTTTGCATCCAGTCATAGTTTGTAATGGTTCCATCAGGGTCATTGCTATTACTTCCATCCATCGTTACTACTTCATTTCCAGTTGCTTCTAGTCCGGCTGGAATATTTGCAACCGGTGCTACATTAACTGCTTTAGGGATGGTAACTGCTTCACTTTTTGTGGCTGAACTTCCACCACAGGCAGAAATGAACACCAAACTCCAAACGATTACTATACCTTTAATTAAAGTGCTCATGAGATGCCTTAATTTGTCTACTAGATTACATCAGAGTATAAGCTAGGCCAGAGGGTAAAAAAGAGGAGTAGATCACAGTTTTCAATATTACATGCTAATAATTCTTACCAATAATATAATCCGGAATTTGGCTTTTACTTAGGAAAACTGATTGTTTGCCAAAAAATTGAAATATATAATAATTTTATTAATTATATATCTTGGTATCAGACGTTTTTCATAAAGTAGAGACTGCATCAGTTGGTAGGAGTCCTAGAGTGTAAAGCCCTTTTAATTTGTTTTATATAAAATACCATAATACCAACAGATAAACTAAGAAGAATAATTTCTCCTATCCAATTCAATAAACGATTGATGAATGGATAAATATCTTCAATTTGCTCAAAATAACTGTGGAAGAAAAAAATATTGAAGAAACTACCTCTTGTAATCTCTTTAGGTAGTATTCTTAGTACGTGAAGAATATCTGGAATTAGGCCCCACATTCCGATGATAAAAATTAGAATTGGGAAAAATAAAAACCAGTGCCTATCTTTTTTATAAAGTGCTTTGATAAAAAAATTGCTTTGCTGGAGCTTATGTCTTGTTTTTGCAAGAATCCAGCATAAAAGGGTTCCTAAAGCAGCACCAGTTGAAAAATAAAAATGTTTATCAGGCATTATATGAACTCACTTATTCCAACCATATCTTCTACAATATTTAACCAAAGAAATATATTTAACTAGTATGTAGCAATACATTAAACCGCAGATAAGAGCAACAAGATATAATTTACCAAATATAGTTATTAGTAACTTGTTGTGGTGAATAAAATTATAAAAAATGAAGATATTTGTCCAAAAACTATCTAGCTCCCTAGTATAACTAAATAAATAGGGTATTGCCGCCCACATTCCAATAATAAAAGGTAAAAAAGGTGAGTACATTTGTACATTAATACTTTTGTTATAAATTATATYGGCTGCAAGCATTATGAAAAATCCAAGAGAGAATCCAAAAGCAAAATGTCCAGAACCAGCTAAATATGAGACCAACATTACTCCTTAAGAGCTATTGATATTTTTTGCTCAAGCTATGTTAAATATTTTACAGTTATTATACTTTAGAGGCTTCCTCTGTCAATGATATCACTACACACAAGACAATGGACACCTATTCCAATAACAAGCTGTATGGCGGCTCATAGCATGGCTAATTTATTATTGTTTTGTTTCGCTATTTATTCAGGAAACTGGACATTGATCTAAGCGTTTACTAATTGATTTTCAAAGCATAGCAAAATAGGTATTTAAAATTACATGTGGTAGAATTATAATTAAGTTTTCTTAACTGATCTTAAATCAGTAAATCAAATTAAAAAAGATTAAATTCTCTATGAAACATCAAGACTTAACACAATCAATACTCTCTGGCATCTTTATCATGATTTCTGCTAACGCTATAGCTGCAGAGCGAAATACTGATGATCAAGCCTTTTCATCTTCTGTGCTAATTCTAAATAGTTATGACAACAATATACTTAGCGATCAGAATGAAATTATTGAAGCTAATATCTTATTAGTTGCACCTGAATTTGTTTTTAGTGCAGAATCAGGCACATCCAGTTACGAATTTATTATTAATGGTGAAATTGCTAAATATGATGGTCGTAGTGAAGATAACTATGAAGATGCAAGTTTGTCTGCTGCTGCTGATTATGAATTTACCTCCAGACATCGGATTAGTCTACTTGCTTCCTATGCTGATCGACATGATGACCGTGGAAATGAATTTTCTCAAGGTTTAGGTGAGTTTCTTCAAGAAGTAGATACCTTTAATCAAACTGACTTTTCAGCGTCTTATAGTTTTGGTCGTACGGCAACAGTAGGTCAAATTGATTTTTCTATAGATAGTAGTGATATTGATTATGATTCTCGATTTTTTGGAGGTGAAGATTATACTTTAGGTCGCGATCGTTCTCAAATTACCAGTTCAGTGCAATTTTTATATACCATGACTGCTAAAATGGCACTTCAAGCTAATGCATCTCACAGAGCTACTTCCTATGATCTCCAGACAGGTCTTGATAGCAGTGAAAATAGTCTTCATCTTGGACTAACTTGGCAAGGCACGTCAACAATATCAGGCTCAGCATTAGTAGGATATACTGATAGAACCTCAGATAGCGGATTATCTGATCTAAATACTAGCACATGGCAGGTAGACCTTACATGGATGCCTTTGACTTATTCTTCTCTTAATTTCACAACTAGTAAAAATAATGAAGAAACAATTGGCTTGGGAAATTTCAGAATTGTTACCCAAACTGGATTAAGTTGGAATCATCAATGGAAATCACGGCTTTCTTCGAGTCTTTCAGTGCAGTTTGAAGATACTGATTTTGATGGTACTGATGTCAATCAAGATACTACATCATTTCAAGCAAGTTTAGATTACCAACTGAGTACCTGGATGAATATACAGTTGAGTTATACTAATACTTCTCGCGATACCAATAGTGATCTTCAATTATATAATTTTGATAGGGAAATCATTAGTATCTCATTTGTTTTTGTTATTTAACTAATTTAAATAAATACTGACTAGTAATTAGGATGCAAAAAAATATGAAAACTATAAGTATTATTATCTTTCTTTCAATTATAGGCGTTTGTTCAGAGTCTTTATTTCTACCTGCAATATCTTCAACTATTTATGCTGCTGAAGAATCAGGATCCAGAAACTTTATGAATACAGAAATTCAGGTAATGTCTAAATATAAGCTAGGGAGTGGCGACAGAATCGAGATCAGTGTTTTTGATGAAGCAGAATTATCCATTGTTACCCTTTTGGGAGATACTGGAATAATTAATTATCCATTTTTGGGAGAATTGAAATTAACTGGTATAACGGTAAAGCAGGTTGCAGAAAAAATTACAAAAGGTTTAAAAGGGCCTTATTTGGTAAACCCAAGTGTGCAGGTTTCAGTCGTTGAGTATAGGCCTTTTTTTATTGATGGAGAAGTGAATGATCCAGGAGGGTATCCATATCAACCAGGTTTAAATATAAGTAAAGCAGTCGCTCTAGCTGGTGGATTCACTGAGCGAGCTTCAAAAACAAGTATATATATAACTCGAGCAAGTGACAAGAAAGTGAAAAAAATAAAAGTTTCCTTAAATGACCCAATCTACCCGGGTGATATTCTTGATATTGAAGAGAGTTTTTTTTAATGGAGAATATTTTTTAAAATGGATGAGCAAATAAAAAATCTTATTGATGATCCTATAGTCTCAGATGATCCTATCGATTTTAAGGAATACTGGCGTATTATTGATCGATTCAAGTGGCGAATATTTTTCTTTTCATCAGCAGTTACGATTTTAGCAATATTCTATGCTTTGTCCTTGATTCCGCAGTATCAATCAACAGTTTCTTTAATGATCGAGAGAGAAGAAGCTAATACAGTCTCTATCGATGAAATTTACGGAATAAATTCTAATCCTCGTGATTACTATATGACCCAGTTTGAAATACTCAATTCTCGCTATATAATTGAAAAAGTAATTGAACAATTACAATTATTAGATAAAGCAGACTTTGACCATTTACGTGGACAAACACTTCAAGAGCTAGATAGCGCTAGCATTCAGATGGATGGTGAAGAAAATAATGATGGAACATTAAGTTTTCTAAATACAGCTTCCTCCAGTGAAGATAGTATATTATTTAACAAGAATGCAGATAGGATTATTCTACACAATGCAGTGGATATTTTCACAAGGAACTTAACATTTGTACCAATAATTAATACTCGAATGGTCAGAATATCTTATGATTCATCTGATCCTGAACTTGCAGCCGAAGTTGCCAATACTATTGCTGAAGTCTATATTCAAAGTTACCTCGAATCAAAACTGGAAAAAACTGCTACGGCAAAAGCCTGGATGAATACCAGACTTTCATCAATAAAAGAGAAACTGGGCATTGCTCAAACTAATTTGGACCAGTTTCTTAAACGTGAGAATGTTCAGGATATTCAGGGTATATCAACTATCAGCAGTCAAGATCTTGTGGAATTGAACACACAACTTCGAGATGCGCGCCGTCGTGTCTCTGAATCAAAACATATTTATGATCTCAGTAATGCTGAAGAGGTGACAATTAGCCAATTGGTAGCGATACCTGCAGTTTTAAATCATATTATAGTTCAGCAAGCAAGGGGACGCGTTAATAGTGCTGAGATTGATGTGTCCAGATTATCAGAGCGATATGGTCCTAAACATCCTCGAATGATTTCTGCACAAAGGGAATTAAGTTTGGCCAAAGATAGTTTTGACTCTCAGGTTTTAAAACTGGTTTCAACTATCGCTACTGAATATCAAACTGCTCGTACTAATGAAAGACAGACCGCACAACTAGTAGAAAGAGCGAAACGTGAACATTTGAGACTTTCTATAGTTGATAGAGACTTTAAAAATCTTCTACAGGAGGTAGAAATTAACAACCAGCTCTATACAGCTTTTTTTACTCGACTAAAAGAAACTGCTGAAGCTTCAGACTTTCCTATGGTAAATGCACGAATTATTGACAGAGCTCAGGTCGCTCTTTGGCCCCATAAACCCAGCAAGAAAAAAGTTGTTGTGTTAGCACTAATTGGTTCTATAATGTTTGCAGTGTTTTTAGCTTTTATTCATGATTTTCTCAGCTCAGGGGTCAGAAGTCTTGATGATATTGAAAAACGTCTACGACAGAGAATGCTTGGTTTAATACCGCTGATTAAACTAAATAAGAATCAAGCAATGGCCCATGATATTTTCTTTGATAAGAATAATCGTGAATTTTCAGAGGCGATAAGAACCATACGTACCTCATTGTTAATGTCTCAAATGGAAGAGTCAAAGAAAGTAATTGCTATTACGTCTTCCGTTCCGAATGAGGGTAAATCAACTTTGGCTATAAATCTAGCATTTGCTCTGGGCCAAATGGAACGTGTATTATTGATTGATGCTGATTTACGTCGTCCATCCCTTGGTAAACTATTTGGTTATCCAGCCTATCAGCCAGGGTTATCCAACTTGATTGCAAAATCAGCAAGTCTCAGCAACTGTATTGTTACCAATCAAAAATATAATATCGATTTGATGCCAGCAGGTGCTATTCCCCCTAATCCACAGGAACTATTGTCTTCTGATTTAATGAAAACAGCCCTGAAGCTACTTTCAGCAAAATATGACAGAATAATCATTGATACTGCGCCCACCCAAGCTGTTTCGGATTCAATGGTGCTTTCCACCGTTGCTGATACCATGATCTATGTGGTGAAAGCTGACAGTACCCATATTAAAACCATCAAGAGAGGGCTTGGTAGGCTTCTACAAATTGGTAGTAATGTGGCAGGAGTAGTACTTAATCAGGTAAATACTGAAGAGTCAACCAAGTACAATGACTATGATGGCTACTATGATCACTATGGTTATAATTCTGAAGATGCCTATGCTATTGAAAGTAATAGTCCAGCAAAAAATTCGATGGCTGATACCGAAGAAAAACTGGTAGCACCTCCCAAAGTTAATGTTTGATTTACATTGTCACTTTCTTCCTGGCATTGATGATGGTGCTAAAGACATCTCTGAATCACTAGACCTGGCGTGTTATGCTGTAAAATCTGGTATTACCCATGCTATTTTAACTCCCCATATTCACCAAGGTCGCTTTCACAATGACCGACTTAGTATTTATGAATCATTTAAAGTATTTCAACAGGCCTTATTGGATAATCAAATTCCTTTGAAAGTTGGTTTTGCTGCTGAAGTCCGTATTGATCATGAAATTATTGATTGGGTGGAGCAGGGCATTATTCCTTTTCTTGGTAGGAAGCAAGAGCAGGACGTTATGCTACTTGAGTTACCTCACAGTCATATTCCGGCAGGTACTGAGAATATGGTTAAGTGGTTGTTATCGAAAAATATTGTGCCGATTATTGCTCATCCTGAGCGTAATAAAGAGATCATGAAAGAACCAAGGAAGATTCTTCCTCTATACAATTTGGGTTGTTTGTTTCAATTAACGGCTGGCGCTGTGGCTGGTAACTTTGGTGATGTCTCCAGATCTACTGCTGAAGATTTACTAAAAAATGGACTTGTACATATCCTTGCATCAGATGCTCATAACTTAAAACATCGCCCACCTGAATTAGAACCTGGTCGTATTGCTGCTGAGAAAATTATAGGAGAATCTGCCTCTTGGGATTTAGTCATTAGTAATCCACGTACCATTGCGGAACAACATTTTAATGATCGACTTTAAAATTACTACCTATAATCACATCATGGGATAAACACAGGAATTTGATATGGATGGAACCTCAATATTTTACTCTGGACGTATAAATGATTGTATTTTCACCTAGAGTCGACTCTATTTTGTCCCTTTTAGGCATATTTTGTGCAGGACTGCTGCTGTATATGGTCGGCATTATGGGCTTTCTAAAAGACGTTCCACAGGGAATTGACATGGGCGTATTTTACAAGGCTGGCCAGTTGTTTGTAAATGGCGGAAACCCCTGGCTGGATCTCATGAACACCGGTGAGCCGTTTTCTTACCCGCCTCATGGTGCTAGCGTACTGTCAATATATGGTTTTTTACCACACAAATACGCTTTATTTCTGCATAACATTATTAACATCCTTTCCATTGCTGTATTGGCATATCTGGCCAACAAGTGGTATTTGAAAATCACAAACTGGCGCACCATGAACTTTGCTCAAGGCTTAAGCTTAGCAATTATTATTGGTAACCCTTTTATGATGCATAGCCTGTTTCTGGGGGAGATGGTCATGCCTGCGACAGCGATGGTGATGCTATCATGGCATTGCCTGAATAGTGGGCGGGTGTTGCTGGCAGGAATATTTTTAGGTCTGGCAACCATTAAACCGCAGGTGGCTTTTCTTTATGTCCTTTGGTTAATGCTCAATCTGGAAATACGAATGCTTCTTGTAGGCGGACTTACTGCTTTACTTCTAATGATTCCAGCATTGAGCATTTATGGCCCCGTTGGTGCGTTTCAAAGCTGGATCACTTCCTTTTCCGGCTATTATGATGTTGCCGCTAATATGCCAGGGTCTGTTCATGTGGTTGGCTTTGAAAGTTTTTTTGCTGGCATAGGCCTTCCGGGTTTGGGGTGGGTGTTCAAAACCATGGGCCTAATCTGTCTGTATTTATTGTATGTCAAGCAAAAGCATTTTAATTCAATACTACTTATTCACTATGTGCTAATCATTTCTCTTACCTTTATGTTTGGCCACGACACCGACTATACTGCTATTATCATGCTTTGGAGCCTTATGGTTTATAGCGCCATCATTAGTGGCTCGTACAAAAAGCTCTCGGTAGCATTGCTACTACTTGTGGTTTTTTTCCTCCCACAGCGCTTTCTAAGAGAAATTGATTTTCCCGCATTGCATCACACTCGCACGTTTTTAGTGCCCTTATGTGGATATTTCGCGTATAAATGGTATAAGGATAAAATCGATGTAACGCCATCCGCGATACCTGACCAGCAGAAATAAATATTATATTGGGGTTCCAATGTCACAAGAAAAGCTCTCTCTATTGGTTCCGATGTACAATGAGTCGGAAGTTATTCCTTTATTTTTTACTACTATTAAAGATGTACTCGCCGATATTGATATTGAGTGGGAGATTGTTTGTGTCAATGATGGCTCCAGCGATAACACTGAAGAATTGATTATCAAGCAAATCGAAGTAGATTCCCGTGTAAAACTTGTGTCCTTTTCGAGAAATTTCGGGAAAGAGGCTGCAATGACAGCAGCGCTTGATTATGCCACGGGAGATGCTGTTATTCCCATTGATGCCGACCTTCAAGACCCACCTGAAATAATTAACGAGATGATAGAGCGTTGGCGTGATGGTGTTCAAGTGGTTTATGCAAAACGCACCTCTCGAGCCGGTGACTCAATTTTTAAACGACAGACGGCCAACTGGTTTTATTCTGTTTTTAACAAAATGAGTGATACACCCATCCCCGAAAATGTTGGTGACTTCCGTTTATTGGACAGTCGTGTGGTAGAGGTCATCAGAGAGTTGCCTGAAAAAGATCGTTTTATGAAAGGCCTGTTCTCGTGGCCAGGCTTTCAAACCTCTACCATAGAGTTTGAACGACCAAGTCGTGAAAAAGGTGATTCTAAGTTTAACTATTGGAAGCTCTGGAACTTTGCTATAAGTGGTATTACCTCCTTTAGTACTATACCCATCCGAGTAGGTACCTACCTCGGTATGTTTATCGCTATTCTGTCTTTTATATACGGACTGATTGTGATTACTAAAACTCTTGTTTCAGGTGTGGATGTTCCCGGTTATGCCTCGTTAACCGTTATCATTTTATTTATGGGAGGAGTACAGCTTTTTTTTATGGGTTTACTAGGAGAATACATTGGCCGAATTTATAAAGAAGTGAAAAACCGACCTCTGTATGTGGTGAACTATACCTTAGGGTTGGATGATGATTAGTCGGTACCTATTACGGCAAGTAAGTGTATTTGGCATTATTGGTGTGGTCGCAACTTTTGTTCATTACTCTGTGGCCACAGTTTTTGCAGAGATAGGTATTGTCAGTGTTTATCTAGCAAACCTAGCCGGCTATCTGTGTGCGCTTTCGGTCTCTTATTTTGGTCACAATAAATTTACTTTTCAGGTAGAGCATTCACGTACTTTATTGGCAAAATTTGTTTCTGTATCAGTCACTGTATTTGCCTGCAGCCAGCTCATTCTACTAGGTTTAGAGAGCTACTTTCACTTACCCCATGCAATCTCTCTGGCATTTGTTGTGCTGACGATCCCAGTCATGTCCTTTATACTGAATAAGTTCTGGGTGTACAGTTACCAAGAATAATTGGTCTTGAAAAATAAGCCATAACATTCACCAACCTCCTCCAACCTTCAGCCTAACCCCCCAAAACCTCACGCACCTCAACCGGTGCCTGAACCAGCTCGATCAAAACCCCTTCACCGGCAATAGGAAACTCCTCATTTGCCTTAGGATGAAGAAAGCAAATATCATATCCAGATGCTCCCTTGCGAATCCCACCAGGTGCAAAACGTACTCCTTTAGCATTAAGCCACTCAACAGCAGCAGGCAGATCATCAATCCACAACCCAACATGATTAAGAGCAGGCTTATCCACTCGGGGCTTCTTATCGGGATCAATTGGCTGCATCAAATCAACTTCGACCTTAAGGGGCCCCGAACCAATAACAGCAATATCTTCGTCGACATTTTCCGATACACTCTGGAAATTGCCACTCAGGCTGAGGCCAAGAGTATCAACCCATAGCGTGCGTAAGCGTGACTTATCAGGACCGCCTACAGCGATCTGTTGTATACCAAGTACTTTAAAAGGTCGTTCGTTCATGAGCACCTCCAGGATAAAGAAATTAGTCCGACTGATTATGACGTTTAAGAAATATCTCCAGCAACTGCTGTGCAGCTGTGGTCGGTGGAATCCTACCTTCACTTGCGGCGGTTTCCAGAATCGGGATTTGCTCACGTACCTCATCGTCACCCTGTAGTGCGGTGATCAGCGAGTCCTTTACCTCCAACCACATCCAATCTCGTGCCTGCGTAGCACGGCGCTCAGTGAATTGACCACTGGCATCAAGCATCTTGTGATGGTGTAATACAGCTTCCCAAGTTTCGACAATACCTTTGCCATCACGTGCGGAACAGGGCAGAACCGCGACCTTCCAGTCGGCAGAACGTGGGTGTAATAACTGTAGTGCATTGCGGTACTCCGCTTCAGCACGCCCGGCAAGCGCCAACAGATCGCCATCAGCCTTGTTGATAAGGATAAGATCAGCCAATTCCATGATGCCTCGTTTGATACCCTGTAGTTCATCGCCGGCACCGGGCAAAAGCAGCAAGATGAACATATCGGTCATCTCTGCCACTCGGGTCTCAGATTGTCCAACGCCTACTGTCTCAACGATAATGACATCAAAACCTGCAGCTTCACAGAGGATAAGAGCCTCGCGGCTGCGTCGTGTAACTCCTCCCAACGTCTTGCCGGCAGGGGAAGGCCTGATGTAGGCTTCACTGCGCCGCGACAAGGAGTCCATACGGGTCTTGTCTCCCAGAATGGAACCACCACTGATGGATGAAGAGGGGTCCACCGTGAGTACGGCTACTCGGTGACCTGCATCAATTATATGATTACCCAGCGCCTCGATAAAAGTTGATTTACCTACCCCGGGAACGCCCGAAATACCGAGCCGGATTGATCTACCAGCATGTGGCATCAGTCGCTCGAGCAGGGTGATGGAGGAGGCGCGGTGATCGCTACGGGTGGATTCTATCAAAGTGATGGCCCGAGCCAAAGCGCGTCGGTTTCCCGACAGCACGTCGTCGGCTAGCGTCTCTATTTCCAGGTTCATACCTGTTGTTGGCGCTGCTGGATAATTTCTAGTACCTCGCGGGCTGCAAGCAATATATTAGTGCCCGGACCGAAAATTGCTGATACACCACCTGCCAGCATTTCTTCATGGTCTTGCTGAGGAATCACACCTCCACAGACAACGATAATATTCTCCGCCCCCTCCTGCTTCAATATCTCAATGACCTGAGGCACAAGAGTCTTGTGCGCTGCAGCCTGTGATGAAATACCAATCACATGAACATCGTTTTCAATGGCTTCAGTTACTGCTTCTTCCGGAGTTTGAAAAAGAGGGCCGATATCAACATCAAAACCCATGTCGGCAAATGATGTAGCGATGACTCTAGAGCCACGGTCATGTCCGTCTTGTCCTAGTTTGCAGACCAGCATACGCGGTTGGCGTCCCTCAGTGAGAGCAAAAGCTGACACCTGATCACGAATGGCGGTAAACTCATCATCACCTTCATAGGCTGCTCCGTATACACCTGATATGGAGTGGGACACTGCCTTATGACGGCTAAAAACCTTCTCTAGTGCATCAGAAATTTCACCAACCGTGGCGCGGGCACGAGCCGCATCGACTGCCAAACGCAGTAGACTCGCAGAGTCCTGTTGCGCAGCCTGGGTCAAGGCTTCTAGTGTTTGGGTGCAAGTCGTCTCATCTCTGTTTTCCCGTACTTCCTTAAGACGCTGAATTTGTGTATCACGCACGGCGGTATTATCAATATCCCGAATATCGATAGTAGGCTCTTCCGACAACTGGTATTTATTGACCCCTACAATGGTCTCTTCGCCTCGCTCAATAGTCGCCTGGCGTTGTGCAGCTGCCTCTTCGATTCTCATTTTTGGCATTCCTGATTCCACTGCCCGGGTCATACCTCCCATTTCCTCCACCTCATCAATGAGCTTACGTGCAGCAGTGGCTAGTTCATTGGTCAGGCTTTCTACATAGTAGGATCCTGCTAGCGGATCTACCACTTTAGTTATTCCGGTTTCCTCCTGCAATACTAGTTGGGTATTACGGGCGATTTGCGCTGAAAATTCGGTGGGCAGTGCAAGTGCCTCATCGTAGGAATTGGTATGCAGTGACTGAGTACCTCCCAGAACGGCAGCCATAGCCTCGATAGTGGTACGCACGATATTAGTGTGCGGACTCTTAGCGGTGAGGCTGACTCCAGAAGTCTGACAATGGGTGCGTAGCATTAGCGACCGATGATCTTTGGGAGAAAAGTTTTCTTCCATGAGGGTGGACCAGAGCAGGCGCGCGGCCCGTAGCTTGGCCACTTCCATAAAGAAGTTCATACCAATACCGAAAAAGAAGGACAGTCTGGGAGCAAAGGCATCTACATCGAGACCACTTGCTATCGCAGCTCTAACATACTCGATACCATCAGCGATGGTGTAGGCTAATTCCTGTGCACAGGTCGCGCCTGCTTCCTGCATATGGTACCCGGAAATAGAAACTGAATTGAATCGTGGCATGTTGCTAGAGGTATAAGTAATGATATCTGACACGATCCGCATGGATGGAGCGGGCGGGTAGATATAGGTATTGCGAACCATGAATTCTTTTAGGATATCGTTTTGTAGGGTTCCAACTAATTTTTCAGGTGCCACACCCTGTTCTTCGGCAGCAACAATGTACATTGCCATGATCGGTAACACAGCACCGTTCATGGTCATTGAGACGGATATTTTGTCCAGTGGAATACCGTCAAAAAGGATTTTCATGTCCTCAACACTGTCGATTGCCACACCCGCCTTACCGACATCTCCCAATACGCGCGGATGATCCGAATCGTAGCCACGATGGGTAGCCAGATCAAAAGCAACCGAGAGACCAGTTTGTCCGGCATCAAGATTCTTGCGGTAGAAGGCGTTGGATTCCTCAGCGGTTGAAAACCCTGCGTACTGGCGAACAGTCCAGGGGCGGCCTGCATACATTGTCGCCCTAGGGCCACGAATAAATGGTGCCATGCCAGGCAGCGAGTCAAGGTGTTCCACACCTTCAAGATCTTTGGCCGTGTAGAGGGGTTTTACTACAATGCCCTCGGGTGTCTTCCAAAACAACTCTTCGATGGGTTTGCCTCTAGTCTCTTTGCCTGCGAGTAGGAGCCAATCGTCGAAAGTTTTCTTTCGTCCATTCTCATTCATAGATAATTCCATAGTTTACATGGCGACGATACTTTAATTTGAGAGCGTATCATTGGTTGCCAATATAACAATCATTATAATTGTAACCTGAATTCATAAGCAATTGAAGTAAATGAATTTTTTGAAGTTTTAGTTAAATTTTGAGGAAAAACATCATGGGAAGAAGGGACAATTTAATCATTATTTTTATCGGTTTAATGACTATGATGATGCAAATTATTATGATGATGTTAATGATGACCAATTCAATGGTCATCACAGCTAATCAATTTTAATAGACATTTTTACCGGAAAATCCTTTAAAGATGGTTAGGAAAACAATCTTTAAATCGAAAAACACTGACCAATTTCTTAAGTAATCCAAATCAAATTCGATACGTTTTTCCATTTTATGGATAGTTTCAGTTTCACCACGCCAGCCATTAATTTGTGCCCACCCAGTAATGCCTGGTTTAACAGTATGACGGAGCATGTAACAACCAATTTCTTCTCGATACTTTTCGTTATGGGCTACGGCATGGGGTCGAGGTCCTACCACTGACATGCTGCCCGAAAAGACATTAAAAAATTGCGGTAGCTCATCAAGTGAAGTCCTTCTTAAGAAGGCTCCAAAGGGAGTAATTCTCGAATCATTCTTCTGAGCTTGGATAACCACATCACCATTATCTGCGCTTGTCATTGATCGAAACTTCCATACTTTTATTTTTTCACCCGATAAACCGTATCGATCTTGCTTGAACAATACTGGCCCTTTGCTAGTGAGTTTGATAAGCAGTGCTATAAACAACATAGGGATAGCTATAATGCTGAGAATCGAAGTTGATAATATCAAATCTTCAACACGCTTTGTCCAACTCGATAAGCCGTTGATTGGTGTGTCATAGATACTAAGAGTTTGTACATCTCCTATTTTGGAGAGTCTGGAATTAATCAAATTGAATGTGAAAAAATCAGGGATGATATGCACCCTCGCAGTGGTATTGCCACATACATTCAATATCTGTTGAATACGCTTTTCAGCGCTCATTGGCATTGCAATAAATATGTTATCAATACTGCTTCTATTTGCCATCTCGATGGCATAATTTACATCGCCTATAAATTTATTATCTTCAAGTGCTTGATGTTCTACTTCCAGCCGCTCTTCATCTCTGTCATCACAAAATCCAATAAGTTTAAGGCCTAAATGTGGACTCTTTTGAATATTTCTAGCCAGTGCTAACCCAGACTTGGTGACTCCGATAATAAGTGCTGAACGAGTATTAGCTCCATTACTTCGAAAATTATTCAGTACAAGCCTTCCAATTAGGCGCCATAAAGGTAGTGCTACGGCACAGCTAACTAACCAGTAGAAAGGCACTTGTTTAGAGACTGAAACACTATCAAAAACAGATGTAAAATACATGATAAACGCTAGACTGCCACAAACCATACTCCAGCATACAAGGGTTACCGATAATTGCGATGTTAAAGTCTCTGTTCTCCATGAGCGGTAAAGCTCTAGAGATTCTGAATAGAGTAGGAAGAAAGCAATGGCTGTAATGATTTGAAACATATAGACATTAACAAAAACAATGTCCATGGCGTAGCAAACTATGAGCATAAGCCCAGAAATAATTGCAAGATCTATGAGTCGAAAGACGGTGGAGAAACTGTTTTGAGCTGTTCTTATAATTCCGGATGACATTCCAATTCCCTCTGTTGTAATAGTTTAGACATATTAACTGCGATTATAATAATATTTGAAAGTTTAACCTTTACCCTCAAAATCTATAAACAAATATGAGCTATCCTAGCTGAGTTTTGGCTGTCCTTACCGTGGAAAAACATTATCCAGACATTTGAAGTACCAGTCAAGGGCATATCAGAGCAATAGTTATAATAAAACGACAAGTGATTACTAATTTGCGACAAACGGTGTCATGGAATTTGTTGTGTTAGTTAAAGTTAACGATTTCAGATGGGTTTTGTTGCTAACCAGTGCCCACTAGAGTGCCTGACACTGAATGTGACATCAGCAATTCTCGGTGAAATTTAAGTACCCTAGTTTAGTGCTATCTGTACCATTATAAAATATAGTTTTCGCAGTAAATCGGCCATTTTCGATATTTTAA
>NVWF01000036.1 GCA_002746155.1 Gammaproteobacteria bacterium
ATCCAGCTCTATCGCGTTGGTTGGTTGCGGTAGTGGAGATGATGAAAAGCCGGGGCAGGTTGCAGTAACGTCCGTTTTTTATACTGTCAAAGTCATTGATGGTTATTTGAAAAATGCCCAAGTTTGGCTTGATATTGATGGTAATAAGCAGCTTGATAGCAATGAACCATCTGTATTATCTGGGGATGGTGGTATTGCTAAATTAGATGTCACTAATATTGTAAGTCCTGAGCAATATTCAACGTATGCAAAAGTCATTTTTGGCCAAACAATTGATGAAGATAACGGCGCTGTCGCAAGCGATTATATAATGTCTGCGCCACCAGGAGAGACAGAAATTACCCCGCTGTCGACATTGGTTGATATTTATATTGAACAAAATACCGATGGCACTGAATCTGTCGCAGTATTGGCTGCAATAAAACAAGCTGCAATAGTTAAGGTTGCCTATGACTTTGGTATTCAAGAAGCTGATGTTTTAAGTGATTACATTGCAAGTGGCACCGCAAGCGCGACATTCGTGGCAGAGAACATTGCAAATTCTCAACTACTCCCTGATGATGAAAATGAATTTATAGTCGTTATTGCCGATAATTCTGATACTTCAATCTTTAATAAACAACTCGCAGCAGCCAGCGGTATGATTAAAGCGGTAGTTGGGACCACTGCGGAAGAAGATTTTGATACCCAAGCCGCCGTGTTCGATAGTGGAGATGATTACGCGACTGATTCGGATGTTGATGGTGTGCCTGATGCTCTTGATGCACTAGATTTCGATGCCAGTGAGTGGATAGACACTGATGGTGATGGATTGACTGATGAAGAAGAAGCGACTTTAGGTACTAATCCCACAGTCACCGATACTGACGGTGATGGCTTCCTCGATAAAGAGGAAGCGGATAACTGGGATCGAAACAGTGGAACCCATTTGCTGTTTAATCCATTAGTTGCCGATGTCCCAAGGATTCGAATTGAGCGTTTAGGCGCACCAGTGATTCAATTATTTGCAGAAACCACGGAATCGGGTTCAATAAATCGAGGTATGACCAATGCGTCTCTATCCGAGGTACAGGTAACCACAGATAGAGGACGTTCAAATACCAATGTTATCGAAGAGCAACATGCAGTGGGTGTGAACGCTGAAGTTGCACGAGATGGCCCAGTTACAAGCGGTTCCGTATCGGCATCTTACAATTACCAACATACTGATACCACTACGGAAACGGATTTTTGGAATGAACAAACCGTAGCAACTAATCGCCAAGAAAGTTCCGATTATTATGAAACCTTGCGCACCGAAACGGTGACTTTAAAAGGCGGTGAAATAAAAATCGTTATGGGGTTATTGAATGATGGCGACGTCAGTTATACCCTGAACAATATGGACTTATCGGCGTTTATGGAAGATCCACAACGCCCTGGAAATCTTATTTCTGTAGGGACTTTAGTGTTTGACGGTGATATGAATTTCACCCCTGATCCTTTAGGCACCACATTGAATCCTTCGCCAGGTGATTACACACCGTTTAATTTTAGATATGTAGCGGAAAATAATCCTGAAGAAATTAGTCGAATTTTAGAAAACTCCAATCAGCTGGTATTAAAACCGGTCAATCTTTCGTTAACGGGACAACGCTCCGATGTGGATTTAAATCTGTCGGCACAAAATGTACGCGCCAGAACCGCGGAAGTGATCATCGATTTTGGCGAATCACAAAACCCAAAGACCGAACGTTATCGTGTCGCGATCGATACCGGCAACGGAGATACTCTGAGCTTTACGGATGTGATGACCAATCGTTTAAATTTCGGTTTTAACTTTTCAGAGGAAACCTTTACCGGAAAAACCGAAAGTCATACGGGTTTATCCTCGGTTCGTTCTCAGGCAATGAGCACCAACACCAATAGCTATTGGTTAGTGGCGCATACCTTTACACCTGTTGGTAGCCCAGCAGGCACTACCGAGACTAAACTTTACAATATCCTGTTCGAGGATTATTCCGCGAGTGATATTAGTTTAAGAACAGGCGATGTGTTGCATCTGGTGTATATCACTGATACCGATCTTGATGGTTTAAGTGATCGACTGGAGATTTTAAAAGGCACGGATCTGGATCTGGCCGATACCGACGGTGATGGCCTTGACGATGCCAGAGAAGTCTACGGCTGGTTTACCAATCTAGGCGCGGCTCCCTGCAACGAAGGTGGTAATTTATCACTGGTATTTTCTAATCCACTCAATGCCGATACCGATGGTGATGGYAAYAACGACTTTGCTGAATTTGAGAGCTGCACCAATCCGCAGGGTGAGCTAATGGTTGAAGCTGGTGAGATATTGTTAACCGACACTTCTTCTACAGTGACCCTACAGGCTCAGGTGTCTAACTTCCAGAACAGTTCTTCGTTACGTTATAGTTGGATGCAAACCGCTGGAGAATCGGTGGGGCAGTTATCCAATACCGCTTCTATCAGTTTCAGTGCGCCAACCAATGTGGACAAATTAGAGTTTGACGTCACGGTGACAGATACCGATCAAACCGATGTGTCAGCCATGGATACAGTTGCTGTATTTGTTCTAGAAGACAAAGACAATGCAGTGTTTGTGGATGCAGATACAGGACATGACTTTGATAGGACGGGTCTTTCACCCGATAGCCCAATAAGAACTATTGGCCGTGCATTAGAATCCAGTTTTGCGGGTTCAGATATCTACTTAAATACCCCTGACAGTGGCTCTTATGAGTTAACTGAGACAATTCTCCTACCTGCTACTACGAGCCTCTATGGTGGTTTTGATGTTAATTGGGAATATCAACCGGCTACTGCTCCAACTCCAATTATGGTGAGCAAAGCTGTGGCATTATCTGTGTCAGATTTTACCAATAAAACTATCAGTGGCATTAGCATTGAAGCCAGTGCACCTGAGGATGGTCAAGAGCATTCCAGAGCAATTTTTGCAGGATCTGGTGATAACTTAATCCTTAAAAACATTATTGTCCAAGGTTCTGATTTGACTACTGTGCAACCTGCTGATAACGATATTTCCAGCTTCATTGCCGGTTCCAGTTATGGCGTATTTGCGGTGGATCTAGAACGTCTCGATGTTATAGACAGCATTATTAAAGCCGGAAACGGGGCTAATGGTGTACAGGGCCGTAAAGGAAATGATGGTGCTCCCGGCGATAGAGGCAGTAATGGCTCAGGCAGTAGTGGAGGTAGTGGTGGTGCTGGTGTTAGTAGTGGAGCTTCTGATGGCGGTGCGGGAGCTGCTGCAGTAACATTAGTAGTAGATTGTACCGGTGGGAGAACAGGTTCAAGAGGAGGCAATGGCACCGGTAATTCGGGACCCATATCCGGTGGAGCCGGTGGAACAGCAGGGATTGCTGCTGCTGTATTCCTTGGCTGCAATTTGACTGGTGGGGGTCGCGGAGGTTCTGTATTCACTTCGGGAAGAATAGGTAATCAGGGTGTTGCTGGAGTTAACTCAAGCACATTTAACAGTGCTCTCTTTATACCTAATCATGGTGTATCACTAGGTCAAACAGCTGCTGGTGGCGCTGGAGGAGGAGGAGGAGGTTCTGGTCCTGGTCATAACTTTGATGATGGCGGCGGCGGCGGCGGCGGTGAAGGTGGTGCTGGAGGAAGCGGCGGTAATGTTGGCCGAGGTGGCGGAGGTTCATTCGGCTTGGCGCTTTCATCAGTAAACTTTATCTCCATTACAAACAGTGAAATCGTTAGCGCCAATGGCGGAATTGGTGGTGCTGGAGGAAACGGTGGAACTGGCGGAGCAGGTGGCGGTGGTGGAACTGGAGCGGATGTTGGGGGACGAAAAGGTGGCAATGGAGGCTCTGGTAGCTCTGGAGGATGGGGAGGTATAGGCGGCGGCGGAGCCGGTGGTCCTGTTGCGGCGATATTACTGCTAGATGGTAGCGAACTGGATATCGTAGATTCTGAACTGACTACTGGTATTTCTGGAAATGGTACTAACTCTAATAGAGGTCAGGGAGGCTGGAACTACGGCATCTTTGTTAAGGACAGCACTATCAGTGCCAACGTGTCTAACAGCTTCCAGTTAGGTGCTTCTGGCAACGATGCGACAGCTCCGGCTGAAATTAATCCTTAGTGGTGGTTTTAGTGTGATAGTCAACGCGGCTCCAAATTTTGGAGCCGCATTTTTAATGTAAATCATCAGTGGGATTAAAAACAAGTAAATTTCAGGAATTATAAAACTGTAGAAATTTGTACAATTTGCATGGAAGGGATAAGATTAATTGTTAATAAGAATACTTCTTAATAACAATTATTGAGGAATGTAGAATATTTTCTACAAAATTACATCATGCAGAAAAATCCAGAATTTACACAAATGCTGAGCGAATTAAGTGAAGGCAATAAGGAGCGTTTAAATCAGTTAACCCCAATCATTATTGATGAATTGCATAAACTGGCCAGCCAATATATGAGTCATGAAAATAGTGGGCACACTTTGCAATCTACAGCCCTTGTTAATGAAGCTTATATTAAATTAGTCACAATGGATGTGAGTTGGAATGATCGACTGCATTTTTTTGCTATTGCAGCAAAACAAATGAGGCATATTTTAGTCGATCACGCCAGGGCTAAATTAGCACAGAAAAGGGGCGGAAAAATGCAGAAGATAAGTTTTGATGATGTTGCCGTTTATGTGCAAGGTAATGAGACGGAATTAATCGTACTGGATGAATTAATGAAAAAACTTGAGGTTTTTGATGAAAGAGCTACAAGAATATTTGAACTGAGAATATTTTCAGGGCTTTCAAA
Organism: Gammaproteobacteria bacterium; assembly: GCA_002746155.1. Taxonomy (GTDB): domain Bacteria; phylum Pseudomonadota; class Gammaproteobacteria; order Enterobacterales. Next base: position 4,801 of record NVWF01000036.1, read on the forward strand.
CAATGAAATTGCAGAGGTTGAAAATCTCTCATTAGCTACTGTCGAGCGAGAAATACGTGCAGTTAAAGCCTGGTTTAAAGTGACCCTCGACGAATAAAGAGAAGAATATAATGAACAGTGAAATATGGGGAAAAGTTAAGAAAATTTTTTCAGCCGCTTTAGAGATGGAATTTTCACGTAGGCAATCGTTTGTTAAAAAATCGGCAGATAGCGCAGAGATCTACCAAACCATCATGGATATGCTAGATTCTGAGGATGACGGGGATAGCAATATTACAAAATTRATTTCTTCAAATGCTGAACAGTTAATGGCAGACAGATTTGAATTTAAGAAGGGCGATAAAATTGATCATTATGAACTTCAGGAACTATTGGGCATGGGCGGTATGGGTACCGTTTTTAAGGCGGTTAGAATAGATTCAGATTTTGAACAAGAAGTGGCGATCAAATTAATTCATATAAAAGCACTGACATCAGAAACATTGTTACGATTTCAAAGTGAAAGGCAAATTCTTGCCAATTTAAATCACCCCAACATTGCAGGTTTGATTGATGGTGGCACAACGGATGCTAATTTACCGTACCTTGTTATGGAATTTGTCAGAGGTAAACCAATCATTGAATACTGTAAAATTAACCGTTTGGATTTTCAAAAGAGAATTGAGTTGTTTTTGCAAGTCTGTGAAGCTATTACATATGCCCACCAAAATTTAATTGTGCATAGAGACATAAAAGCAGAAAACATATTGGTGACCAATAGTGGACTGATAAAATTACTGGATTTTGGTGTGGCCAAAATTCTAGATCCGGATTCATTTTCTCAGGAAGTTGCCGAAACCAAAGTAGAAACACGAATTTTAACATTGGCAAGTGCTTCCCCTGAACAGGTTTTGGGAAAAAAAATTACCACCCGAACCGATGTCTATGGCTTGGGTGCATYATTTTATCAATTATTGACAGAAGAAAAATTATTTGATTTTGAAAAAGAAAATCGCTTAAAACTTGAAAATGCCATTTGTGAACAATTGCCGGACAAGCCCAGTACCGTTATCTCGAATACCAGTTCATTGGTCAATATTGAGAATTATGCAATAACGGATATTTCGCACAACAACCTTAAAACCATAAGGAAATCACTAAAAGGAGATCTGGATACAATTGTTTTAAAAGCTTTGCAGAAAGATCCGGATAAACGTTATCAATCTGTTGTCGAGTTAGCAGAAGATATAGAACGCTATCTCAATCATTATCCAATCCAGGCACGAGTTGATGGTTTTTTCTACCTCGCAAAAAAATACATTCAACGTCATCGTCTTAGAGTGTTGTTTACAATGGCTGCTGTTACTTCTTTGGTGGTTTTCTCAATAGTAGTCACTGTGCAGAATCAGGCCATAAAAATACAAAAGGAACACGCTATTCAGGAAGCAAAAACATCTGAGCAAATTTCTAACTTTATGGTGGATATTTTCAATTCATCCGATCCCAATGAAAATGCTGGGAAAAATATCACTGCAATTGAGTTGTTGGAGAACGCAAAAATTAAAATCGAACAATTCTCTAATGATCCTTTATTAAAAGCCAATTTGATGGAGTCTATTGCTACAGTTTATCTTAGGCTGGGTGAAAGCGATGAATCTTTAAGGCTCTTAAATAAAACTCTGGAACTAAGAAAGTCGAATGAAAAATCCACAAAATTAGAGTTTGCCAAGACTTATTATATTCTAGGTCAGTTGATCTTTGAGTTGGGGGACTATGAAAAGGCCAAAAAAATACTTAACAAAAGCTTTACTCTCTATCAACAAAGTGGAATTAATGACGAATATGAAATCAATAATCCGCAAGCTGTACTTTCAATTATTTATGGTTATGAGGGGAACTATGAAAAAGCAAGAAAAATTGACGAAAAAACCTTGTCAATTGTGTTACATGAATTTGGTTCGAAATCCAGAGAAGCGGGAGATGCATATACAAATCTTGGTGCAATACTCAGGTATATTGGCGAATTTGTTGAATCTGAAAAATTAATTAAATTAGGTCTGGAAGCAAGAAAACAATCAATGGGTGCTATGAGTCTGGAAACAGCGCACAGTTTAAATCAACTGACATCTACACTTGTTCACCAGGGTAAATATCAAGAGGCTTTACCCGTTGTATTGGAAGGTTTAAGGATTCGCCAGTTTATTTATAAGAATGATCATGCCGAAATTGTCGCAAGTCTCGGCAACTTATCAAAAGTTTATAGCCACCTAAATAAATTGGATGAAGCAATTAAAATAAAAAAAGAATCCATTGTGATGCTGAGAAGATTGTTTGGTAATAACCATTCTTATGTTTCAGGATCTTTAAGCAGCTTAGGCTTAATTCTTTTGCAAAATGATGATGTGGCCGACGCAAAGCAGGTATTTTTAGAATCTTTGCAAATATCCAGAAAAATTTTTGAGGAAGGGGGTGTAAAAATTGCTTACCCYTTAACGGGCCTTGGTCAGTTACATTTAAAAAACAATCAAATTAAGCCCGCAATAACCTTGTTAACGGAAGCGTATAAAATAAGAGTTAAAGGACTGCCTGAGAATCATAGACTGACTGCAATTACCGCCAGCTTACTCGGAGAAGCTTATGTTTTAAATGGAAATTCGGAGGCGGCATCAAAGTACTTGAATCAGGCTTTTATAATATTTAAAGATCTGTACGGTGAAAATGATGAGCGTGTACTTAAAATAATGAATCAACTAGAAACCATTTCAATGCAAAATGAAGAGTATAAGTAGAATAATAACTATGTTGAGTCATGTCCAGAACTAAAAAAACCTACTATTGTCAGAAATAAACAGGCCTTATAGGCTGAAAGCAACCTCTTTTTAATCAATATCCTACAATAACTTGTTTATCTATTGGTATTTTTGGAAAAAAGACATACCCAACCCTACCGCAAAATAGTATCTGATTGGATTTAAGTATTCTCAAGGAAACAAATTATCAAAGGGAGGAGCTCTTTCATCGGGTAGTAGTGAAATCTTTGATTTGCTTGAATCTGAGTTCTGGCCTGTGTCCTGTCTTTTGAGATAGCTCAGTATTTTCTGTAAAGCTTGCCCCGATGAACGGAGTGAATGTTTTGGGTATTACTGCAGGATCTTCAATGCAGGCGATGATTTTGACCGCTCCTCCACATTCATTGCAAGTCTCGATGTACCCCATAACCCCCTTTTCCCACCAAATAAAGACCGGACAGGGATAGTAAATTTCAACCATTCACCATAACCCAAACCTCAACATACCCATCAGTCACAACCCAATGTAATAACGGTCAACAACAAGCTTTTACTAGTATTTGCGATTCGTGTGCACAGGATATGCACAAGAGCGAAAGCATGGGCGAGATCAAGATCGCCATTTAACAGCATTTTTGGAAAGTAATAAGAACCCATCATGGCCGATACGCCAAAACGTTTTGTACCCTTGGTTAAGCAAATTCTTTGATTAGCTGTACAGCAACTCACCTTCTGCGGTTAATAGGCTGTTTTTTTCTGCTCGATTAATTAGCTGATGACCTAATTCCTGCTCAAGCTTCTTGATGGATATACTTAGCAATTATAACAAGCTACACTCCTTTTCAAATTTACTATCTATAGAAATCAAAAAAAGGAATTGTTTCATGAATAGTTCTAAAACCGCCTATAACTGGCAGGATCCTATGTTTCTTAATTATCAGCTTACTGAAGAAGAACGCATGATCCGAGATACCGGCTTACAGGATGAAATTAACCTGGTCTATTGTTAGTAAATTAGAGATTATTTTAATATTAAGCCTTTTTATGACACAATGGTAAATAATGGACCTAACCTCTTTATGCCCTTGAGTAATTAATGAGTTACTAGGTTGAAACTAATAAAAAGTACGGATGTATGAATAAAAAATTGTTTAGATTATCTCTTTTTCTTTTAAGTAGCTTATTACTTTCATGTGGAGAATGGGAAAGCAATGTTGCAACCGGCAATAAAAATCAAGTTCTACATTTTGGTAATGGAACAGAACCATCAGGCTTGGACCCCCAGACTGTCACTGGAGTACCAGAATCGAATATTTTAAATTCATTGCTTGAAGGTTTGGTCGCTGTTCATCCTAAAGATTTACGTATTATTCCCGGGGTAGCTAAAAAATGGGAGCTTTCTGATAACCTTTTAGAGTATACCTTCCATTTAAGGCGTGATGCTAAATGGTCCAATGGGGATACCGTTACCGCCCACGACTTTGTTTATTCTTGGCAACGAATATTAAGTCCTGAATTAGCCGCAGAATATGCTTATATGCTTTATTATCTTGAAAATGCTGAAGCATTTAATAGAGGCCAAATTTCAGATTTTTCCAAGGTCGGTGTCAAGGCCTTAGATAATTTTACTTTAAAAGTTAAATTGCGTTCTCCCACACCATTTTTTCTCTCACTGATTGGTGGACATTATTCTGCCTACCCTGTCCATAAGCCAACTATTGAAAAATTTGGCAGTATGACAAAAAGAAACTCGACTTGGACAAGACAAGAAAACTTTGTTGGTAATGGTGCTTTTTATATCGCTGAAAGAAAACTAAACAGGCCATTAAGAGTTAAAAAAAATCCTCACTATTGGGATAACAGGCATGTGAAATTAGAAGAAATAATATTTTATCCCACTGAAAATGTTACTACTGAAGAATTATTGTTTCGATCGAATCAATTACATTATACAAATGACTTGCCAGCTGGGAAATTTGCTGTTTATAAAAAAAAATCACCAGAGCTTTTAAAGTCATTCCCTTATCTAGGATCCTATTATTATACTTTCAATATAAAAAGAAAACCATTCGATGACCTTAGAGTTAGGAAAGCATTATCCTTAGCAGTTAATAGAAAAGATATTGTTGAAAAGATCACAAAGCAAGGGCAATTACCTGCCTATGCCTATGTACCTCCCAATATTCAAACCTATAAGCCAATTGTAAAGATTAAAGAAGATATTGAAGAAGCTCGAAGGTTATTAGCTGATGCAGGCTTCCCCAATGGTGAAGGTTTTCCTAAAATAGAATTATTATATAATACCAATGAAGCCCATAAAAAGGTTGCAGTCGCTGTTCAAGATATGTTGAAGAAAGCTTTAAATATTGAGATTGAGTTAGTCAACCAGGAATGGAAGGTATATTTAGCAAGCACCAACAATGGTGACTTTGGATTCGCAAGACAAGGTTGGATTGGCGATTATCCTGACCCTAATACATTCTTAGATATGTTTGTTACTGGTGGCGGAAACAATGACGGCAAATGGTCGAACCAAGAATATGACCAGTTAATTGCTAAAGCAGGGCAACTCGATGATCAGGATGAACGTTTCGCCCTTTTTCAACAAGCTGAAAAAATTCTCATTGATGACATGGCAATACTCCCAATTTATTATTACTCAACTAAACATCTAATGTCTCCTAGTGTGAAGGGTTTATATCCTAATGTGTTAGATTCTATCAACTTTAAATTCGTTAGTTTATCTAAAAATATGGAGTCACAATAATTTGTTTACCTTTATCCTTAAACGCGTATTTCAAGCAATTCCTGTTTTATTTGTAGTAGTTACAGCAACATTTTTTTTAATACATTCAGCCCCGGGTGGCCCCTTTGATGCTGAAAAAGAAATACCACCACAGATTTTAGAAAATCTGTTAAAAGCCTATAACCTTGATGCACCAGTGCATGAACAATATTTTATTTATCTATCAAATCTAGTCAAAGGAGACTTCGGACCCTCATTTAAGTATACCGATTATAGTGTCACTGAAATGATTAGTAGCGGCTTTATGGTTACCTTAGAACTCGGGTTTTATGCCTTGATAGTGGCGCTTGTTATTGGCTTGGCCACCGGTATTTTTGCCTCACTAAGACCAAATACACTCGGTGATTATATTCCCATGTCTATTTCAATGCTGGGAATTTGTATGCCGGCATTTTTATTAGGACCGCTGTTAGTATTAACTTTTTCTATTTGGCTTGGCTGGTTACCTGTTGCGGGATGGGGACAATTTCCTGGGGATAAAATTTTACCTTCCATTACCTTAGGAGCCGCTTATGCTGCCTATGTCGCTCGTTTAACACGAGGGGGAATGTTAGAAGTCTTATCTCAGGATTTTATTCGTACGGCAAGAGCTAAGGGTTTATCTGAAAGAGTCGTAGTTTTAAAACACGCTCTACGTGGAGGTGTGTTACCCGTAGTTTCTTTTTTAGGTCCAGCCATAGCAGGATTAATAACCGGTTCTTTTGTGGTTGAAACACTTTTTCAAATCCCAGGTTTGGGACGCTTTTATGTACAGGCGGCATTTAATCGTGACTACACCATGATTCTTGGCTCCACTATTTTTTATTCTTCACTTATTATTTCTATGAATATTATTTCAGACATTTTGACGGTGTGGTTAAATCCTCGATTAGATTATGACAATAAGGCCACTACATAATGACTGCTAATACCCTAGAAGAAAATCAAACAGAGCAAGAGTCTTCAATAGAGGAAGGCAGTTCGCTCTGGCATGATGCATGGTGTCGTTTGCAGAAGAACAAACTCGCAGTAGCCGGGTTGATGGTTCTATCGTTTATGATCATCATCGCACTACTCACTCCTTGGATTGCTCCTTATTCTTATGAAACACAAAATCTCGCTTTGCTAGCAACACCACCTTCTTATGAACATTGGTTTGGCACAGATGTATATGGTCGTGATTTATTAACCAGAATTATGTATGGCGGCCGTATATCCCTAATGGTGGGTTTTTTAGCAACAGCTGTAGCGTTGAGCATTGGAGTGCTTTGGGGAACAGTAGCAGGTTATATTGGCGGAAAAGTAGATGCGGTTATGATGCGTACTGTCGATATTCTTTATGCTTTACCCTTTATGATTTTTATCATATTGCTCATGGTGGTTTTTGGTCGCAGCGTCATCCTTTTATTTTTGGCGATTGGAGCAGTAGAGTGGTTAACCATGGCTAGAATTGTACGTGGACAAGTGCTAACGATTCGAAAGTTAGAGTTTGTTGAGGCAGCTGTTTCCATGGGATTATCAAGATGGCAAATTATTACTCGGCATCTTATACCTAATATTTTAGGCCCAATTATTATCTATACCTCATTAACCATTCCAAGCGTCATGTTGTTAGAAGCCTTTTTAAGTTTTCTTGGTTTGGGTATCCAACCTCCCATGAGTTCTTGGGGGTCGTTAATCAATGATGGTGTACAAGATATGGAAGAACATCCCTGGTTGTTAATTTTTCCAGGTATAGCACTGTCCGTTACCCTGTTTTCATTAAACTTCGTTGGTGATGGGCTAAGAGACGCCCTTGACCCTAAAACATCTAAAGATTAGGTATTGAATTGATGACTCCTGTTAAACCATTATTAGAGGTTAGTAATCTCAAAGTTTATTTTCATACCCGTAATGGCGTAGTCAGAGCCGTTAATGGTATTTCCTATTCGATAAACCCTGGTGAAACCCTAGGAATTGTTGGTGAAAGTGGTTCTGGAAAATCTGTTTCCTGTTATAGCTTGCTTAATTTAATACCGTCTCCCCCTGGTAAACTTGAATCTGGAACTGCCATATTATCTGTCAACAATTCAGAAAGCATAGATTTATTGAGCTGCACTAAGAAAGAGTTACAAAAAATATCGGGCAATCGTGTCTCAATGATTTTCCAAGATCCCATGACATGCCTTAATCCCTATCTCAGGGTGGGCAATCAATTAACGGAATCTTTATTGCTCCATAAAAATGTCAGCAAAAATGAGGCAAAACTTAAGGCGATTTCAGCATTAGAAGAAGTTGGAATCCAAGACGCAGAACAAAGAGTCAATCAATACCCCCATGAGTTTTCAGGAGGAATGCGACAACGAGTCATGATTGCAATGGCTCTTATCACAGAACCAGAACTACTAATCGCTGATGAACCCACAACGGCTTTAGATGTCACTATTCAGGCTCAAATTCTAGAGTTGATAAAAAAATTGCAAAAACAAAGAGGCATGGCTGTGATTTTTATCACCCATGATCTTGGTGTGATAGCGGGCATTGCTGATCACGTTATGGTGATGTATGCCGGACAAATTGTAGAGCAAAGTAGTACGACTCAAATTTATAACAATCCTCAACATCCCTATACTAAAGCCTTGATGGACTCGAACCCCGGCACCCATGAGTCTGGTGAAACCTTATACACTATATCTGGTTTACCGCCGGATATGTCAAAACAAATAATTGGCTGTGCCTTTGCCCCTAGGTGTGAGTATTCCTCTTCAAGATGCTTTCAAACCGATACCGAAATTAAAGAAGTTGGTCAACATCATCAATCATCGTGTCTTCTTGTACAAGAAAAGAAAATATTACAAACGGTTATTTCAAGCGAGGCTACTTAGTGACTGAACCTTATCTATCAATTCAAAATCTGAAAACATATTTTCCAATATATGAAGGTGTTTTTTTTCAGAAATTAAAAGGCCATGTTAAAGCTGTTGATGGCGTCACTTTAAGCCTTGAAAAAGGTGAGGTATTAGGGTTAGTGGGTGAGTCCGGTTGCGGAAAGTCCACGCTGGGACGCACAATAATGCGTCTAGTAGAAAGCCATGAAGGAAAAGTCTTTTTAGATGGAAACGATCTTCTTACACTCAATAAAGATGCTTTAAAAGTGCAACGTCCTCAGTTCCAAATGATTTTTCAGGACCCTTATGCTTCCTTAAACCCAAGAATGACTGTGCTAGAGATTTTAGCTGAACCTCTTTTGTTTCATGGCCTGTCTGATAAAAAAAATGTCCAAAGTCACGTACGAGAATTAATGCAAGAAGTTGGTTTGTCACCACGATTTATTAAAAAATATCCCCATGAATTTTCCGGAGGGCAACGACAACGGATTGCTATTGCACGAGCATTAGCGCTTAAACCTTCGTTAATTATAGCTGATGAACCGGTTTCTGCTCTGGATGTTTCTATTCAATCACAAATATTAAATCTGCTCACAGCCTTAGTAAAAAAGCACCAGCTAACCATGGTTTTTATCTCCCATGATTTATCAGTAATTAAACATATTGCCGATAAAACGGCGGTGATGTATTTAGGACAAATTGTTGAAGAGGGTGAAACTCAACAGGTTTTTCAGTCTCCAAAACATCCCTATACAAAGGCGTTAATTTCAGCGATACCTATACCTGACCCGAAACTTGAACGACAGAGAGAAAGAGTTGTTTTAGCAGGTGACCCTCCCTCCCCTTTATCGCCACCCGATGGTTGCAGATTTAACCCAAGATGTTGCTTTGCCAAAGATATCTGTCAACAGCAGAACCCAGTACTGGAAGTTGTCAATGAACAACAAAGTGTGGCATGTCTGCGAATTAAGGAAATAAATTAAACCCTTAGATAGAATGGGTAAATTTCAACCATTCACCATAACCCAAACCTCAACATACCCATCAGCCACGACCCAATGTAATAACGATCAGCAACAAGCTTTTACTAGTATTTGCGATACGTGTGCACAGGATATGCACAGCAGCGAAAGTATGAAGGCTCTAAAACAGCCTATCTCATAACTTGAGAACTCGGAATTATTGTTAAACATCAAATGTTTCCAGGCTAGTCCGAGTTCTCAAGTATCATTGCTAAGCAACTGGTAATTCCAACCTTATTTTTGAGTAATGATTTTTTACTGGCTAAGGGATGGGATTTCACCAAACCAGCCACTAGCTCTTCTGTCGTTAATAGGCTGTTTTTGTTCTGCTCGATTAATTAGCTGATAACCTAATTCCTGCTCAAGCTTCTTGATGGATATACTTATCAATTATAACAAGCTACACTCTTTTTCAAGTTTACTATCTATAGAAATTAATATAAAAGGAATTGTTTCATGACGACCTCCAAAACCGCCTATAACTGGCAAGATCCTATGTGTCTTAATGATCAACTAACTGAAGAAGAGCGGATGATCCGAGATACCGCCCATGATTATTGCCAGAGCAAATTATTACCCCGCGTTTTAATGGCTAATCGTAATGAGGTTTTTGATGCTGAGATAATGACTGAGTTGGGTGAACTTGGCTTACTTGGATCTACTTTGCCTGCTCAGTATGGCGGCAGTGAGGTTAATTATGTCAGCTATGGTCTAGTTGCCCGTGAAGTTGAGCGGGTTGATAGTGGTTATCGTAGTGCTATGAGCGTTCAGTCTTCTTTGGTTATGCATCCAATTCATGCCTATGGCACCGAAGAGCAAAAGATGAAGTATTTGCCTAAGCTTGCTCGTGGTGAATGGATTGGCTGTTTTGGTTTAACTGAACCTGATTCTGGTAGTGATCCTGCTTCCATGTCTAGTCGCGCAATAAAGGTTGATGGCGGTTATTCTTTAACCGGCAACAAAATGTGGATTACTAACTCTCCGATTTCTGATGTTTTTGTAGTTTGGGCTAAGCTTGATGATGTTATTCGTGGCTTTGTGCTTGAAAAAGGAATGCAAGGCTTATCTGCTCCTAAAATAGAGGGTAAGTTTTCTCTCCGAGCCTCCAGCACTGGTGAAATTGTCATGGACAATGTATTTGTTCCCGATGAAAATATCTTTCCAGACATTAAAGGCTTAGCAGGTCCCTTCGGATGTTTGAATAAGGCTCGTTATGGTATTGCTTGGGGTTCAATGGGCGCTGCTGAGTTTTGTTTTGAAAGTGCACGCCGATATACCCTTGACCGAAAGCAGTTCAATCGACCCCTTGCTGCTAATCAGCTTGTGCAGAAAAAACTTGCTGATATGGAAACTGAAATAGCCTTGGGTCTTCAAGGTTGCCTACAAATGGGACGTTTGATGGATAATGAGCAATGTCCTGTTGAACTCATTTCCATGCTTAAGCGTAATAACTGCGGTAAAGCTCTAGAAATTGCTCGTGTATCCCGAGATATGCACGGTGGAAATGGTATCAGTGATGAATTTGGTATTATTCGCCACTCCATGAATCTTGAAGCTGTGAATACCTATGAAGGTACCCATGATATTCATGCCTTGATCCTTGGGCGAGCTATCACAGGTATTCAGGCTTTTTGCTAAGGCCTAATAAAATATAATCATTAGTTACAATAATTTATTACAATAATGCCTACATCGTCTTCTCAAGCTAAAGCTGCTCTCGATGGCATAACTGTTATCGATTTAAGCCGAATATTAGCAGGTCCTTGGGCATCCCAAATGCTTGCTGACTTTGGTGCCAGAGTGATTAAGGTAGAACGTCTTAATACAGGTGATGATACCCGTCACTGGGGACCTCCCTTTATTAAGACTGCACAGACTAAACGAACCAATGAGGGGGAGCAATCTCCCCAGTCGGCTTATTTTCATAGTGTTAACAGAAATAAACAATCTATTGCTGTGGATATTACAACAGTTGAAGGTCAAGTCATCATTAAGGATCTTATTGCTAAAGCTGATGTGCTTATTGAAAACTATAAGGTTGGCGGTCTAAAAAAATATGGTCTTGATTATGCGACACTGAAGGAAATCAATCCCGAGATAATTTACTGTTCCATAACTGGCTTTGGACAAACAGGTCCATATGCTCATAAACCTGGATATGACGCTATGATCCAAGGTGAAGGCGGCTTAATGAGCCTCACGGGTGAAGTTGATGGTGAGCCTTTGAAGGTCGGTGTGGCAGTCGTTGATATCATGACCGGACTTTATGCCTGTAATGCAGTGTTAGCCGCTTTAATGTCACGTCATGAGACTGCCACAGGGCAATACATAGATCTTGCCCTGCTAGATGTACAGGTTGCCACTCTAGCCAATCAAGGGATGAATTACCTGACAACGGGTGAAAATCCTCAGCGTCTTGGTAATCAGCATCCTAATATTGTGCCTTATCAATGCTTTGCCACTTCAGATGGTAGTTTGATTTTGGCCATTGGCAATGATCAACAATTTCAAAGGTTTTGTGTATTGTGTGAGCTTGAACATCTTGCTCAGGATACTAAATACCAAAAAAATCAGCACAGAGTAATCAATCGTAGTTCTTTAATTCCAGTTATAGCCTCTAAAATCGCTGCTCAAACAACCAGTTGGTGGGTTGAGAAATTAGAGCAGGTTTCAGTACCATCAGGACCTGTTAATACACTTGATGATGTGTTTAATCACCCACAAATTAAGCACCGCGAAATGGTTAAGAATATACCAACAAGAGACAAGGAGTTTGTTAAAACTATTGCATCACCAATAAACATGTCTTCTACTCCACTGCAGTACAAAACAGCATCTCCTGAACTAGGCCAAGATTCTAAAGAGATACTAGCTGATTATTTGGGTTACGATGAAAACTCTATTGAGAGCTTCTTTGATAAGAAAGTAGTAGGCTGACTTTACACTACACATAAAAAAAGCCTGAATAAACTCAGGCTTTCCTTTGATAGATTTGTAGTTTATTTAGAAACTATATCCAGCTGACATCTCTGTTCGCGCCTCTCGCCAACCACTTAACCATTCTTCCCTAAAATCGAGTTTTAAAAATGGGCAATCATCTGTTGATCGACCTACTGTTGCTGCATGAAATCCACGTGAATGTGCTCGGGTTAAACGGTTACGTTTCTGACGTTTCATAGGCGGGTTACCTCCAAGGGTATTAGCGTTAGATAGTTTTGTTTCTCAATTAACACTAGTCAAAAAAACATCTCATTACCAATTTAATTAAATCTAAATATGGGCGAAATATATTGTAAAATTTCAATTGTTTTATAACTATAACTTCTAATATAAAATTATATATCCTTATAATTCAATTAGATATATAACAAATGGTATAATTTACCTTACTATAATATAAACATACCTTTTACTTGTAACTACAACTAATTATTATGCTTATGCCTTTTATTATTAAAAAGATCATTAACTTAGCTTATTTATAACTTATAGTGTCAAAAGATTACAATTCACTTGTTTTTGTTGCATCGCACAAATTTCTGTTTATTAACTTTTCAATCTTTTGCTTTACGTTAACGTAAAGGTAATGTAAGGTTAGTTATGAATAAAACCTACAGCATTTCTGATTTATCAAAAGAATTCCACATAACATCTCGAACAATTCGTCATTATGAAGATCTTGGCTTGCTCTCTCCTGTTAGAAAGGGTACCCAACGATTATTCAATGCCGGCGACCATGTAAGACTTAGTTTGATCTTAAGAGGCAAAAGAATTGGTTTTTCACTGAATGAAATTCGTGAAATTATCACCCTGTACGATCAACCTGAAGGTGAAGAGCAACAGACATCATTTTTACTCGATAAGGTTTACGAACGTCGACAAAAACTTATATTGCAACGGCAAGACATTCAAAAAATGTTATCAGAATTAGATGATATAGAAGAGAAATTAAACAAATAACAGCTATATTTTAGTGTAAAGAAAACAATTTGAGGTAATCATGTATACATCACTAAATTTTTCCCTAGGTGAAACGGCCGATATGATCCGCGACACCGTTGAAGGCTTCGCCCAGAAAGAAATCGCACCCATTGCGCAAAAGATTGATGAGGAAAATGAGTTTCCAAATCACCTATGGCTAAAAATGGGTGAACTTGGACTACTTGGCATGACAGCTGAAGAGCAATATGGTGGAACTGGCCTAGGATATCTTGAGCATGTAATAGCCATGGAAGAAATCTCTAGAGCTTCTGCTTCAGTTGGATTAAGTTACGGTGCCCATTCAAACCTTTGTATTAATCAACTGAGTAAAAATGGCACCCATGAACAAAAACAACGTTATATACCTGGTCTGTGTAGCGGTGAGAAAATCGGTGCCCTAGCCATGAGTGAAGCAGGCGCGGGCTCAGATGTTGTGAGTATGAGTTTAAAAGCTGTGAAGAAAGGTGACAAATACATTCTTAATGGTAATAAAATGTGGATCACCAATGGTCCTAATGCCGATGTATTAGTGGTCTATGCTAAGACTGATATGGATGCAGGTTCCCGCGGTATAACGGCCTTTATTATTGAAAAAGACTTCCCTGGTTTTTCAACTGCTCAAAAACTCGATAAATTAGGCATGCGCGGTTCAAATACCTGTGAATTAGTTTTCACAGATTGTGAAGTCCCTGAAGAAAATATTATGGGTGGCCTAAATCAAGGTGTTCGAGTATTAATGAGTGGCCTCGATTATGAACGGGTTGTTCTTTCTGGAGGTCCAACTGGCATTATGCGTGCTTGCCTGGACTTAGTACTTCCTTATGTCCATGAACGAAAGCAATTTGGCAAGGCTATCGGTGAGTTCCAACTCATGCAGGGCAAACTAGCAGATATGTACACCACCATGAATGCTTGTCGCTCGTACCTATTTTATGTGGCTCAAGCTTGTGATCGCGGCGAGACAACCCGTAAAGATGCTGCCGGTGTTATTCTCTACAGTGCAGAAAAAGCAACTCAAATGGCACTTGATGCTATTCAGTGTTTAGGGGGTAATGGCTATGTGAATGAATATTCAGCAGGTCGGTTACTAAGAGATGCAAAACTTTATGAAATTGGCGCTGGTACATCAGAAATCCGCAGGATGTTAATTGGTCGTGAACTGTTTAATGAATCGGCGTAACATCTAGACTATTGTTCCTGAATTCAGGATGATTAATAACTAACTTTTAAAGAGACTATCAATGAATAATGATCCCGTAGTAATCGTTTCAATGGCGCGAACCCCCATGGGCGGATTTGGTGGAGATTTCAATACAGTTGCTGCTCCAGATCTTGGTGCTGCCGCCATAAGAGCAGCAGTTCAACGCTCTGGTATAAATAACGAAGATGTTGAAGAGGTTTATATGGGTTGTGTTCTACCAGCCGGTCTCGGTCAAGCCCCTGCCCGTCAAGCAGCTTTGGCAGCTGGCCTATCACTAGCAACAGCCTGTACAACTTTAAATAAAGTCTGTGGATCTGGCATGAAAGCCATCATGATTGCCCATGATAGTCTGCTTGCTGGAAACAATGACATTATTGTTGCTGGTGGTATGGAAAGCATGTCAAATGCTCCTTATCTTCTATCTAAGCACCGTGGTGGTCAACGCATCGGTCATGGTGAAATTAAAGATTCTATGTTTCTTGATGGCTTAGAAGACGCCTATGATAAGGGCAAGTTAATGGGCGCCTTCGCGCAACAAACGGCTAATGATTATGATTTTACCCGCGAGATGCAGGATGATTTTGCCATTGAATCAACGAAACGTGCTCAGGCTGCCATAGCTAATGGTAATTTTGAAGATGAAATAGTCCCTGTTACGGTGAAATCTCGTAAAGGTGAAGTGGTCATATCCATTGATGAACAGCCTGGTAAAGCTAGATTGGATAAAATACCCACTCTACGCCCTGCTTTTGCGAAGGATGGTACCGTCACTGCAGCTAATTCCAGTTCCATATCAGATGGTGCTGCGGCAGTTGTTTTGATGCGCCAATGTGAAGCTGAGAAAAGAGGATTAACTCCCCTTGCACGTATCGTGGCTCACGCGACTAATGCTAATGAACCTGCGAAATTTACAACTGCTCCTGTTGGCGCCCTTAAAAATTTACTTGCCAAGTGCAACTGGACTAATGACGATGTTGATTTATTTGAAATCAATGAAGCTTTTGCTCTGGTAACCATGGCTGCAATGAAAGAACTTGACCTTGATCACGCTAAGGTGAATGTCCATGGGGGTGCTTGTTCTCTTGGTCATCCTCTGGGTGTTAGTGGCGCTCGTATTGTGATTACTTTGATTGCTGCGCTGCGGCAACGTAACCTTAAGCGTGGGGTTGCTACGCTTTGTATTGGTGGGGGTGAGGCTACAGCTTTGGCTGTTGAAATTATTTAAGTTTTCTTTGGTTTTACTCGATACTCGTTGTACTTCTATCGTTAGATACTCATTTTACTTAGATGTTTGATGGTTAGATAGATAGTACTTCGATAGTTTGATTGTACTTCGATAGTTTGATTGTACTTCGATAGTTTGATTGTACTTCGATAGTTTGATTGTACTTCGATAGTTTGATTGTACTTCGATAGTCGGTAGATGCTCAGAGGGGGTTTATTATTAGTTACAGAAGACGCCGTGGATACGTCCCTGTAGGCTTAGTTGCAGCATCCCTGCTGCAAATACTTCTTTCACTAATAATAAACCCCCTCTGAGCACCTACCTTTATTTGTGTGGCTGCGGGTTGTCACCTTTATTCTACTTTTTAGGCGATTTTGATTTATGGCGATTTTGACAACTACTATTAATTCTCGATCTGAGGAATTTCTGGCTAATAAGGAGGTTATGCTTTCCTTGGTGTTGGATATGAAGAGTAAGGTTCAGCACATTTCTCTCGGTGGGACTGAGAAGTCACGTGAGAAGCATTTGGCTCGGGGTAAGTTATTGCCTCGGGACAGGGTTAAGCAATTGCTTGATGTGGGTTCGCCTTTTCTTGAGTTTTCTCAGTTTGCTGCCTTTGATATGTATGACAATCAGGTTCCCTCTGCTGGGTTGATTACTGGTATAGGGCGTATTAATGGGCATGAATGTATCATTGTTTGTAATGACGCTACGGTTAAGGGCGGAACTTATTTTCCTGAGACTATCAAAAAGCATCTTCGAGCTCAGGAAATAGCCGATCAAAATCATCTTCCCTGTGTTTACCTTGTTGATTCTGGTGGTGCTAACTTGCCTCAACAGGATGAGGTTTTTCCTGATCGTGATCACTTTGGGCGGATTTTTTATAATCAAGCTAACTTATCCGCTAAGAAAATTCCTCAAATAGCGGTGGTTATGGGCTCTTGCACTGCGGGTGGTGCCTATGTTCCGGCCATGGCTGATGAAAGTATTATTGTTAAAGATCAGGGCACGATTTTTCTAGCGGGTCCGCCACTTGTTAAAGCGGCTACGGGTGAAGTGGTGACTGCTGAGGATCTTGGTGGTGCTGATGTGCACTGTAAAACATCGGGTGTGACGGATCATTATGCTCAAAATGATCTACATGCTTTAACAATTGCCCGTGATATTGTTTCTACCTTAAATATCAGTAAAACACCCCAGCTTAAAATGCAGCAGCCTGAAGAACCTCTTTATCCACTTGAAGATATCTACGGCGTTATACCGGCTGATAGCAAGAAGCCTTATGATGTTAGAGAAGTTATCGCTCGTATTGTTGATGGTTCTGAATTTAAAGAATTTAAGGCGCTTTATGGTACCACTTTAATTTGTGGATTTGCCCATCTACATGGTTATCCCGTAGGTATTATTGCAAACAATGGCATCTTATTTTCTGAGTCAGCTCTTAAGGGTGCACACTTCATTGAGCTTTGTTCTCAAAGAGGCATCCCGCTGATATTTTTACAAAACATTACGGGTTTTATGGTTGGCAAAAAATACGAAACTCATGGCATCGCTAAAAATGGTGCCAAGATGGTGACGGCTGTTGCCTGTGCCAAGGTGCCTAAATTCACCATCATTATTGGTGGTAGTTTTGGTGCTGGTAATTATGGTATGTGTGGTCGAGCCTACTCCCCTCGCCTGTTATTCATGTGGCCTAATGCACGAATATCCGTTATGGGTGGTGAACAAGCCGCTAGTGTTATGGCACAAATTAAGCGTGATAATCTTCAACACAAGAATGTTGATTGGTCTGCTGAGCAGGAAGCTGAGTTTAAAGCACCTATTCAACAGCAATATGAAACCCAAGGCCACCCCTATTACGCCAGTGCTCGTCTCTGGGATGATGGCATAATCGACCCTGCTGATACCCGTATGGTTCTTGGTTTAGGACTCTCAGCAGCACTTAATGCTCCCATTGAAGAAACCAAATTTGGCGTATTTAGAATGTAAAATAAGAATGTAGACTTAGCAGCATACTTTCTACATGAACACAACATGAGCGCAACATGAGCAGTTAACACTAATAACTTACCGAAAGAATGATAAATAACATGACAGAAAAATTAACAATTATAGTCAATCAACAGACTAACGGAATTGCTAGGATCCAGCTGAATCAGCCTCAGATCCATAATGCTTTTGATGATGTTTTAATCGCAGATTTAACGGAAGCTTTAATACAACTCAATGGGGATCCTGCTGTAAAGGTATTGATTTTGGGTGCTGAAGGCAAAAGTTTCTCCGCAGGAGCCGATCTAAATTGGATGCGTAAAATGGCGGATTACTCTAGGGATGAAAATCATCAAGACTCTCTATTACTAGCCGATCTTATGTCGGTGCTTTACACCATGAAATGTCCGACTATTGCTGCTGTTCAAGGTGCCGCCTTTGGTGGTGGAGTTGGTCTTGTTGCCTGTTGTGATATTGCCTTAGCCAGTGAAAAAGCCAGTTTCTGCCTATCAGAAGTGAAGCTTGGACTTTTGCCTGCAGTGATCAGCCCCTATGTGGTTAAAGCCATAGGTGAACGCGCTGCAAAACGCTACTTCGTCACAGCTGAGCGATTTAATGCAAACCGAGCAGCTGAATTGGGACTAGTGTCTGAAGTCGTTGCACCAGAAGAACTAGAAAATAAGGTACTCGCATTAGCCCAAGTGATTATCAATAATTCTAGCCCGGCCGTTAAGGACGCTAAATTAATTATTAATGATGTGCTCAATAAAGAAATTGATGGGCAATTAAAGTCCATGACAGCCAATAGAATTGCCAATATCAGAGCATCTTCAGAGGGCAAGGAAGGCATTTCCGCTTTTCTTGAAAAACGTCAAGCTAATTGGCTTAAGGAGTAAGTAGTGTTTGATAAAATACTCATAGCGAATCGTGGTGAAATAGCCTGCCGTATTATCTCCACTGCACGTCGTCTTGGCATAAGAACCGTTGCTGTCTATTCTGTAGCCGATACCAAATCAAAGCATGTAGCCATGGCAGATGAGGCTTGGTGCATTGGTGCAGCTCCCGCATCAGAGAGTTATTTACTTGCAGAAAAAATTATCGAGGTAGCTCTAAAAAGTAAGGCTAAAGCAATCCACCCAGGTTACGGATTCTTATCTGAGAATGCGAAGTTTGCTGAGCTTTGTACTAAAAACAATTTGGTTTTTATAGGCCCTCCGGTAGCTGCAATTGAAGCTATGGGATCTAAGAGTGCTGCCAAGGAAATTATGAGTGAAGCAGGAATTCCTCTTGTTCCAGGTTATCACGGTGATGATCAATCAACGGAGAATTTACTGAAGGCTTGCCTAGAAATCGGCTTCCCTGTTCTATTAAAAGCCACCGCTGGTGGTGGTGGAAAAGGCATGCGAATCGTTGAATCTGAAAGCGAATTTACAGAAGCGCTTTCATCTTGCAAGCGTGAAGCCATGGCTTCCTTCTGCGATGATGAAATACTCGTTGAAAAGTATCTCACCCAACCTCGCCATGTTGAAATCCAAGTTTTTGCCGATAATCACGGTAATACGGTGCATTTGTTTGAACGAGATTGTTCAGTTCAAAGACGTCATCAAAAAGTCATTGAAGAAGCCCCAGCTCCTAATATTAAGAGTGCAATTCGTAATGCGATGGCTGAAGTTGCAATTAAAGCGGCTCAAGCAATTGGWTMWKSMGRAGMSKKYMMTSWTGAKKYWYWRWRSGATRARRATSGTARTTTCTAYTTYWTGGARATGAATACACGKYTKCAGGTTGAACAYCCRGTAACMGARATGATCACTGGCGTTGATCTGGTCGAACAAATGATCAAAGTGGCCAATGGTGAAGAACTAAGCCTGTCGCAGTCTGATATTGGCATTGATGGCTGGGCGATGGAATCCCGAGTTTATGCAGAAGACCCATATCGCGGGTTTCTACCATCTATAGGCCGATTAAAACATTACCGAACTCCGGAGCAAACTGATCGGGTGCGTATCGATAGTGGTGTTCGAGAAGGCGATCAAATTTCTATGTTTTATGATCCGATGATTGCCAAATTGATCACTCATGGACCGGACAGAAAAACCGCTATTGAAGAAATGCGCAAAGCTTTGGATAGGTTTGAAATCAAAGGTGTGCAGGCCAACACCCCTTTTCTGTCGGCGATTTACGACCAGCCACGTTTCTGCAGCGGAAACATTACTACTGGCTATATTTCCGAAGAGTTCCCAGATGGTTTTGATGGTGTGCAAGCTAACAAATCGCAAATCCGGCTATTATCGGTTTGCGCCGCCTATATTCACGCAAGATTTACTGAACGAGCGGCACAAATATCGGGGCGGATATCACCTGTTCCGGAATTGGCTCGTGATTGGGTGGTGTTGCTAGATCGCCATCCGCACCCCTTGCAAATCAGCTTATGCGAAGGTGGAGCGGATTTATTTATTGACGGAAAATGGCAGCATTTAGAAACCAGATGGCAACCGGGACAGCATTTGTTCGTAGGGCAATTCGATGGCAATGAATTTTCTGTGCAGTTTGAGGATTTGACTGAAGGTTATGTGTTGAAAGCTAGAGGAATCACAATAACCGCTTTGGTATGTTCGCCAAGAAGTGCTGAAATTCATGCAATCCTGCCGGAAAAAGAAAAAGCTTATACTGGAAACTTCGTCACCAGTCCAATGCCCGGAACCATAGTTCGTATTGATGTAAAAATCGGCGCAGAGGTGCAAATCGGCGAGACTTTACTGGTGGTAGAGGCCATGAAAATGGAAAACGTAATTCGCGCCGAACGTAAGGCAGTGATTGAGAACGTTCACATTTCTGCCGGCGACACAGTAAGTGCTGATGATTTGCTGATCAGTTATCAATAATCGCCTGCGGTATTGTATTGTTTATCGATAAGTGCTAATCGTGGATTTAGTGAAGAACTTATAAAAAAGGAATAATTATGGGAAGTTTATTATTTGGATTTAAGGGGCGTATTAACGCAAGCCAGCTGTTAAAGGGCTTTATTGTTGTTATTATTATTAGCTTCATATTGGGTATGATTCCATATTTCAGTATTGATTTGTGGTGGTTAAGCTCATTTGGAATCGTGTTGATATGGCCTTGGTTAGCCTTGTTTGCCAAGCGTTTCCATGATGCCGGAAAATCTGGCTGGTTGGCTTTATTGCCTTTGTTAGTTTCGTTTGCGATTAATTTTGGCGTTGGCCAAGTTTTGTCAAAAATGATACCAATAGACACTAGTGCTTCTGAAGAAATGGCTGCAAGTGGCGATGTTGGTGGGGCGATGACCGCTGCTATAGAGGCCTCAATACCGCATATCATTCCTGGCGCTATTGCCGGAATAGTTGTTACATTGGCAATCGTCTTTTTGTTCAACGCCATGATTAAATCTGACCCTGAAGAAAATCAGTTTGGTGCGCCAACTAATTAAGGTTAATTTTAGTTTGTTAGTTACTGAAAAGGCAGGGATTTTCCCTGCCTTTTTGCATCTAATTAGTCTTTGGGAAAAGTTCCGCAACTTGCTGGCACCACTCATGAATTTGCGGCCAGCCAATATCGCTATTACCAATAAGACCAAGGCGAACAATTACTATATCCCGTGATGGGTCGATCCAAATTATCTGCCCTTCGTGGCCTTGTGCAGAAAATGTAGCATTTGTGTTGTCAGCACTAATCCACCAACCGCCACCATATATATCACTATTCTTAGCGGGGGTTTTGGTGCGTGAGAAATCAACCCAATATTCTGGTAATATTCTTGTCCCTTTCCAAATACCATCACGCAAATAAAGGTAACCAAATTTAGCAAAGTCTCTGGCAGATGCCCAAAMCAAAGAGCCGCCCATAAAAGTTCCTGCCGGATCAAATTCTATTTGTGCGTCCATGCCTATTACATCGAATAATTTGCTATCGRCAAATTCYACCATCAAAGCCGGRKCAATTGGRTTGTTGSCWKGTTGTTCGGTGRTGAGTYTTTGTAWGGCATTACCAATYAARTGRTARCCRGCCGAAGAATAATTCCAGTTTGTGCCGGGCGGGTTTTCTAATGGTAATCCTTTGACATAGGAGACTGTATCAAACTTGCCTTTTCCGAACATCATTTGCACTACATCGTTTTTGGTAAAATCCGGTTCGCCAATTTCTGAGTATTCAAGACCATCAGTCATATTCAACCATTGCCGCCAACTGATCTTTGCCCGTGGATCATCTGCTTGCCAAGGACTAGGCATCGGTTGGTCTATATCTTCGATTAAACCCAATAAAACTGCCCGTCCAACCAGAGCAGAGGTGATAGATTTGGCCATTGACCAGCTTATTTGCTTGGTATTTTGATCAAAGCCATCTGCATATGTTTCCGCTACTATTTTTCCTTGGTGAATAATTACAATACTTCTGGTGTCGCCAAGGCCACCATTATTGGCTTGCTCAATTAACGGGGTCAGAGCACTTTTGATTTCAACCGGCAATTCTGCTTCTTGCCAATTATTCACGGGCCATATCTGTTCGTCACCTTGCTCAGGCAAAGCAATTAACTCACTGGCCTTGGCTGGTAAGTTAATCAATATGCCAGCAAAAAACAATAAAACCAGAATCTGCTTGAATTTCATAATTATCTCCCGTTAAGTTATCCAAAATGGAGGTTCGATTGAATATCGTCAAAGGTTTAATTGCATTAGTTGTTATTCTATTTGGGTTTGGCTTTATTGTTTGGCAATATTGGGCAAAAGACCAGCTGGTAAACATTCAAGTTGCCACAGCTTATACTGCCAAAAATATCTGTTCTTGCCGATTTGTTGCCAAGCGTGAACTGCAAAACTGTTTTACTGATTTCACTAATGATATCAGCAGTTTGGAAATATCAGAGGAAGATAATATGATAATTTCAAAAGCGCCAATGGGATTGTCTGTTTCCAAAGCTAAACACACCGATGGACTTGGTTGTTCTTTGATGGAATAAAATTTTACGGCAATTGCGGTTCAACAATTTCCACTGCCCCGAATTGTGCAACAAAACCGGACATAAGAGCGCTATCCAGATCCGCCATTGATTGAGTTTTTCCCAAGTCGGCAAGACTAGTAACACCAAAATCGGAAATTCCACATGGCACAATAGCCTGRTARTGSGAYAAATCAGGATCAACATTGATAGAGATGCCGTGAAAACTTACCCAGCGGCGAATGCGAATGCCAATGGCGGCAATCTTGGCTTCGGTGTCTTTGCCGGCAGGTGTTTTCTTATCAACCCAAACTCCAACCCGTTCGTCATAACGTCTGGCGGCGATTTTAAAATCAGATAATGAGCCTATTATCCACTGTTCAAGTTGGCGAACAAACCCGCGTATATCGCGACCTCTTTTGTCAAGGTTTAGCATAACATACACCACTCTTTGACCGGGGCCATGATATGTATATTGCCCGCCACGACCGGTTTTAAACACCTCAAAGCGTTTCGCTTGCAATAAATCATTCGGGTTTGCGCTTGTACCGGCGGTAAGGATTGCCGGGTGTTGTAAGCACCAGATCAATTCTGGTGCATTCCCAAGCTTGATATCTTCAATACGTTGTTCCATAATGCGTAAAGCATCAGGGTAGGGGACAGGACTTATTGAGGTCGTCCATTCAATTTTTGTGTCAAAGCTGTAAGAATTCATTGAATTAATATGTTGTTTTATCATTTTATACGACATCTAGCCAAAAAGTGGGAAGCTTTTTGCTTGCCCTACCGCAATGCTGGTGCTTAGCTCTTGAGGGCGGTTTTTGCATAAGCTGATGTATCACAAAGAAAACTATACTCAAGATACCGTTTAATCCGGTGTTTTGTCTATATTATAAATATTTGTGTTGATATTAACCCTTGAGGAACCTTATCACGCCAGACTCCCTGTTTAAGATTGGTGAATAATAGGGGTGTTTGTTTTTCGTGTCACAAATCGGAGCAGTTAAAGTCGAAATATCGGTTCTGCTCGGCAGATGTATTTTGCCGATGGAGCAATTATTGCGTATGGGTCGCGGAGCGGTTATCCCGCTGGATTCAATGGAAGGTGATGACGTATGGATTTTAGCAAATAACCATCCTATAGCTCGTGGCGAGATTACTATTAATGGCGATAAGGTTAGTGTGACTATTACTGAGTCTGCCAGTGTTCATGATTTTCGGGCTATGGCATAGTTAACATTCATTGATTGTTTTTTGCTTTCCAAATRGCCTAGAGTTTGTTAACTCCCGAATACCTCTTATTTGATTACGGTGTGCGGCCGTGGCGGAACTGGTAGACGCGCAGCGTTGAGGTCGCTGTGGGGTAAAACCCGTGGAAGTTCGAGTCTTCTCGGCCGCACCATTTTATCATATTGTGAAGCGTAACAATAAAGACGGGAAACCGTCGCGAAGTCTTGGGTTTTCTTCTGTGCTAGCTAGTATGTGATTATGGTGTTGTGCA
>NVWF01000037.1 GCA_002746155.1 Gammaproteobacteria bacterium
ATGCATGTTTCAGTGTTCAGCTAGGAAGTTTGGACAAGGCACGACTTGCAGTAAATGACTAATACTGCACTTTCAAGCCTCGAATATGATAGCTTATAGACTAGCTGAAACATGCATCTTGAATGATGATGGGTATATCTGTTAGAAATAGTCAGCTTTTGCTAACGGTCAATTTAAAACCAGTAAACTGACCACTAATAACCATTATCACTTTAATACTGAATCACTTTAATACTGAGCCTCAGTTAAGGCTCTTAACAGGGAGAAATAAGTGTCTATCACTAAAGATGAGATGGGCCACGTTATTCGTTCAGGCCCCTACCCTGAATTAACTGTCACTGCTGTATTGGTTGGTTATCTCATTGGCGCTCTCATTGCCGTAAGCATTGGTTATGCTGCTCTAATCCTAGGCTTCTCAATAGAAGGTTCTGGGCTCGCCGCTATTCTTGGTTTTGGTATTTTGCGTGGTCTACTCAATCGCAGTAGTATTATTGAAAATAACATCGTACAAACAGTGGCAAGTGCCGTTAACGGTGCTTCTTCTGGGATGATGTTTTCAGTTCCTGCAATTTTTATACTCGGCTACGATCAAACACATTTCAGTCCTGAATTAATGGTATTTGGTTGTATCGCAGGTGCATTTTTGGGTATCGCCTTTATCATTCCTCTGCGTAAACAAATGATTGACTATGAACGCCTAACTTATCCAGGAGGAGTAGCCGTTGCAACTATTTTAAAATCTCCCGGTGCAGGAATACAGAAGGCTGTTCTACTACTTTCAGCGGCCATTCTATCAGGCTTGGCGCATTACTTAAGTAAATCTTTTGATTTTGGAAACTGGGCAATGGGTGCAAGTCTCGGCCTGCCTGAATATCTAAATATAACTTGGTACATTTCCTTGTTAACAGTAGGTGTGGCATTCATTGCCGGAAGAGGTGGTATTGCCTTCATTATAGGTGGCTTTGTTTGCTACTGGTTCATCTCTCCTCTACTTTCCACCTTTGACCTTTTCCCAATAGTAGATGGTATGCCTATCATGGATCCCAACATCCTAAGAGTTGATTTGTTTAGACCCGTTGGAATTGGCATGTTAATAGGTGGAGCCTTGATGGGCATCGTTTTGGCCTTCCCGCTTATTGTGGGTGCTGTACGTAGTATGCAAAATGCAGCTAAGGTTAAATCTGCCATATCTAAAGACGAAATGCCCATAGGATTGCTTTATGTAGCAATTGGAGGTTCAGCTGTTGTACTTGCCGTTATAGCCGTTATGTCTACTGAGGAAATGGGACTGGGTAGGGGCATCTTCATGGCTATTGTGGGAACTCTTTGGATTTGGATCGCCGGCGTTATTCTCTCTGAATGTATTGGTCGAACTAACTGGTCTCCCTTATCAGGTATGACCTTAATCGCTATTACGTTATTAATTCTTATTACAAGTGGCCTAGGAGATACAGCCTCAGTGATAGCATCTGTCATGGTGGGCGCTGCGGCCTGTGTTGCCATGTCTCAAGCCACCGACTTAATGCTCGATTTAAAAACCGGTTATCTAGTAGGGGCAACACCGAAAATGCAAATGATGGGGCAGTTCTTAGGTGCTTGGCTAGGTCCTTTGTTAATTATGGCTCTTATTATTCTGCTTCATGAGGCCTATGGGCTTGGAAGCGACCAACTTCCTGCTCCCCAAGGTCAAGCGCTTGCTAGCATGATTACCGGTATTCAGGGTGGGGATGTACCTCTGGCTAAATATATTGCCGGTGCAGGTATGGGCGCTCTACTAGGAGCTGCTTCAGGAGGATTAGGCATAACGGTAGGTTTGGGGTTTTATCTACCTTTTAATATAGTGCTAACCTATAGCCTTGGAACACTAATCAGACTTATTCTTGACAAGAAAGCTGGTCAGCAATTTTCTGAGCAAGTTGGGATTCCAGTCGCTGCAGGTTTAATTGTTGGTGAGGCACTAGTAGGAGTGGGCTTCGCTGTTTATTATGTTATTCAAGGCGCAGGTTAAGGAGGCTATATTATGAATCAAAAACAAATAGGATATACCATGGTTGGCCTTTCCTTTCTAGGAAGTGCTTTTATAACATCCCTCGATACTAACTTAGTTAATTGGAACATATTTTTGCCAACATTAGTTGTTGGTATCCTAGGAGTAACTATTGTCAATAAAGCACTAAAGCGGGAAGCTCATTCTGAAGGCGTGATAACCATCAATCTAAGTAACATCGAATCAAGTATCAATCGAATTGTCAACAATTTGGTGAAGTTGAACCAAGAAAAAAGCAGCTTCCCGGCCTATGAAATTCGTTTTGAAATCGATAAGGTTTTTAGGGAGGACTTGAGCCTGTTTGCTGAATCTCGTCGTAGTTTAGGCCATCGTTATGGTTTACAACCCTATGCAGAAGTGATGAGTTCTTTTGCAGCAGGTGAGCGCTTTATCAACAGAGTATGGTCTGCTTCTGCAGACAGTTATGTTGATGAAGTAAGCCTCTATTTAGTAAAAGCTCAAGAGCAATTTATTGATGCTAGAGACCTTTTAAATGGCATCATGAAAAAAACATCTAAACCGAAGAATAAAACTTAATCAGTTAATTTTTCAGGAGTTAACTCATAACAAAGACTTGGCTTTCCGGTCCAAGTGATGGAAAGGATATTATCTTCAGCATCCACTTCAACCACCCTTGAACAAATGTTTTCTTCCGTTTCGCCACCAAATAATGAGCTGATTGAAATTCCTCCACGCCCACCATGGGAGCCTAGCGAAACACCAATGGTTGGAGAACTGTCATTATTTTTATTATTCCAAACATAAAACTTTCGACTAGCAATTTCTTGCTCTTTGGTTGGAACACCCCAAGAATTTATCAAATCACTTAAAGTAACATTATCCCAAGCACCAAGCCTTTCATTGACCTGAGATGTACTAATGCAGGCAGTTAAAGATAACATTAATATGAGTAGTATATTTTTTTTCATCGAACTTCTCCTACTGCTTACGAGTGTAAACCCAATCGTTTTCACTGGATAACTTTTCATCGAATTGATAGCCCTCAGAGTCAAAACTCTTAAGTTTCTCAGGGTTTTCAATTTTATTATCGATGGCGAAACGACTCATTAATCCACGGGCTTTTTTTGCAAAAAAGCTAATGTTTTTATATTGACCATTCTTCCAATCTTTAAATATAGGCGTTATTTGTCGATGTGGAAATTCAGCTAGTTTTAAAGAACTAAAATACTCTTTAGATGCGAGGTTAACTAAAACGGGGTATTTGTCACCTTCAAGCTCCTTAGTCAGGGCTTGGTTTAACTGCATTCCCCAATAATCGTAAAGGTTTTTATTACGCTTTATGGTCACTTTACTACCCATTTCCAGACGATAGGGCTGGATCAGATCAAGGGGTTTTAGAACGCCGTAAAGTCCTGAAAGTATGCGAATATTTTTCTGAGCATAATTAAGTCCCTTTCGATCTAAGGTTGTTGCATCAAGTCCCTGGTACACATTACCTGTAAAACATAGCATTGCTTGTTTAGCATTTTCTTGTGTGAAAGGTAGGCTCCAACTACCAAATCGAGCTACATTTAAGATAGCAAGCTTGTCACTAATCTTCATTAAACTACTCAACTTAGCAGGCGTATAAGTCTTTAACTTATCGACCAACTCTTGTGACTGCTCTAAAAAGTCTGGAATTGAATGACTAGTTATCATAGCAGGTGTTTTAAAATCCATGGATTTTGCTGGTGATAAAACGATTTTCATCAGTACTTTGACTCCAAAGCTGTTTTTGTTAATTTGGCCACTATTAGCAGAATCATAACATCAACCAGCTATGAGTTTCTCTACTTATTAGCACTTAAATCAGATAACATATTTAGTATAAGCAACTATAACTAAAGACTCATTGAGATCAACAAAGCCATGCCGTTACTTTTGTTACTTTTTGTGGTGCTCATCATACTAGGCCCCCAGTGGTGGGTTAAGAGGGTCATCAGTCGCCACCAAGTCAACCTAGACCGAATTCCTGGAACGGGAGGCGAATTTGCTGTCCACCTGCTAAAACAACTGAAAATTAACGATGTAGAAGTCGAAGTAAGTGAGTTGGGCGATCATTATGATCCTCAAGCCATGAAAGTTAGATTATCTGAGGCTAACTTCTCGGGTAATTCTCTTGCGGCTGTGGCAATAGCGGCCCATGAAGTGGGACACGCAATTCAACATAAACAACAAATGCCACTTTTTACTTGGCGCGGACGCCTTGTGATGTTAGCAATTGGTACAGAGAAACTTGGAGTAATGGCACTCATGGCTATTCCATTAGTGGGTAGTCTACTGCGTATACCCCATCCGATGATAGGACTACTAGCCGTTGGTATAGGAAGCCTTTTAGTAGGAGTAATCGTGCAACTAATCACCTTGCCCGTTGAAACGGATGCCAGTTTCAATAAGGCGCTACCTCTACTCATTAAAGGTCAGTACATTGATAAAAAAGATGAGAAGGCAGTAAGACAAATTTTGCGAGCTGCTGCCATGACTTATGTTGCAGCAACCCTTGCAAGTATTTTGAATGTTTGGCGTTGGTTAGCCATCCTTAGACGGTAATCATTTAGAAGTTCTAATCTCTAAAGTTATTAAACTGCAAAGGCATATCCAATTCAGCCTCTCTTAGTAATGCCATGACATTTTGTAGCTCATCGCGCTTTTTACCAGTGACTCTTAATTTATCACCTTGAATAGCCGTTTGAACTTTAATTTTGCTCTCCTTGATTATCTTAACCATTTTCTTTGATAACAGGGTATCTAACCCTTCACGTACCGTTAACCAAGTTAAAACGAGCTTACCCAGTTTTTCGGGATCCTTTGATTCAAGGCATTTAATATCAATTTTTCGTTTAACCAATTGGATATGCAAAATATCTTTAAGCTGTTCTAGCTGAAAATCTACTTCTGCAGAGATTTTAACCGCGCCATCCTTCAATTCAAAATTTGCATCTACCCCCCTAAAATCAAATCGCTTTGTTAGTTCTCGATTGGCATTTTCTATTGCGTTGGTTAATTCGTGTTGGTCTATCTCTGATACAACATCAAATGAAGGCATAGTATTTTCTCTTTTTTTATTTATGATTAAACTAATGATTGTCAATATATCGCCCGGCAAGTCTGAAGGGATCATCAGCAGATTCTTTATCAATTGTTTTTTGTAACCATTCCCTAAAAGCTGAAATTTTAGGCTTGTCTTGATTGCCCTCCGGACAGGCGAAATCATAGGAGTTGATACTTGGCAAGGTGATATCAAAAGGCCTGACTAGTCTTCCTGAATCTATTTCCTGTTGGGCAAGTACACTGTAACCAATTGCTACCCCTTGCCCGTGTATCGCTGCCTGAAGTAGCATCACTGTATGGCTAAATACAGTACCACGACTTAAGTTAATACCACTTACCCCAGCCTTCACTAACCAACGACTCCAATCTTCCGTAGACGTCTGATGTAAAAGCGTTTGATGTTTCAGGTCACTGGGCTCAACTAGAGGCTTATCTCTATTCAGTAACTTAGGAGAACATAGGGGAATAAGGTATTCATCAAGTAATCTTTGTTTGTATATTCCTTTTCGATAACGGCCCTTTGAAAAATATATGGCCACATCAATATCTTCTCCAAAAAAATCAACCTCACCACCAAGGTTATTAGCGGTAATTCTTACATCGATATCAGGATATAGCGCTTTGAATTGGTCTAGACGTGGGATTAACCATTCAATGGCAAAGGCAGCAATAACGCTAACATTTAAAGAGCCAGAAGCTCCAGCTGATTGTAGGTTTTCAGTTGCATTTTTTAATTGCTCAAAAATATCTCTTATTTGAGGCCAATATTCAATTCC
Organism: Gammaproteobacteria bacterium; assembly: GCA_002746155.1. Lineage (GTDB taxonomy): Bacteria > Pseudomonadota > Gammaproteobacteria > Enterobacterales. The sequence goes on from NVWF01000037.1 coordinate 5,875, forward strand.
TTCTTGGGTAAGAGTGAGCTTTCTATTTTTACGATGGAATAGAGCTAGGCCAAGAAACTCCTCCAAATGCTTAATTTGGTGGCTCACAGCGGCTTGGGTAACGAACAATTCTTCCGATGCTTTTGTAAAACTCAGGTGCCTTGCAGCTGATTCGAAAGTACGCAAACTATTTAATGGAGGTAATCGACGGCTCATACTTGGTTTTCAAACTCTATCTCATTGAATTTTAAGGTCATTTTTGCATTAGTTTTTCTAATGAATGGTATTATAAATGATCGTTTGAATTAATTTCAAGAAATCATTATATTCTCTTCCGAGCTATYAGAGCTCATCGCCGAAAGGTTAATAGTTTTCCATTAGTATTTACTGTTTTGCAAGTGCTAGCGCAAAGTCTCCGATAAATCGGATGTAAAACAGCTTGTTTCCTTCACGAGGAGTTGAAGTTATGTATAAGTCTATATTTGTAATATTAACAGTGTTCACTTCTGCCATGAACCTAAATGTGTCTGCAGCAGATAAAAGTGATGTGGTTTTAAATCCCATGGTTCTAATTGAACTTAGCGCTGACATGAAGGCTGATTGGTTATATTCAGAAAGAATGTTAGCTGTTGAAATTAAAGATGAACTTATGAATAAACAGAGATTTTCCAACATCAATCGTGATTATCTACCTGTGCAAAGAGCTAGAACAGTTCTAGCCTATACAAATACCAGTGTATTTGCAGGCAACGCTAAGCGTCTTCATACAGCTGACTAATCATCAAAAACATCATTTTATTGATTAGCCCTCGCTGTACTAGTGACTTTTTCTCGTTTGGTCTACGGTTGAGTTATATTGCTAATCACGGGATTACCTTTTTAGGTAATCCCTTTTTTTTCCTCACTTTTTTGCCTGAATACAGCCCGTTTAATTCATATTTATTTAATGAATAACTACATGGGTGCCACAAGTCTCATTAACTGCCCACAAAACCAAGCTGCAGCTGAACCGATAGTATATCCAAGAACAGCAAGAAGAACGCCAACAGGTGCCAGAGATGGGTGGAATGCCGCTGCGACAATAGGTGCAGAAGCTGCACCTCCCACATTGGCTTGGCTACCCACGGCCATATAAAATGTCGGCGCTTTAATTGCTTTCGCCACGATTAAAATTAATGAGGCATGGACTAACATCCAGATAATACCAACGATAAACAGCTCATAATGCTCAAAGATAGCCAGTATATTCATCTTCATACCAATTGACGCTACCAGTACATAAATGAAAGCAGAGCCAACCTTTGATGCACCAACACTTTCCATCGTCCTCGCTTTGGTAAAAGACAGCATCAGACCACCGGTGGTTGCCACTATAATCATCCAGAAAAATTTACTAGCGAGACTATAATCAGCAAGTACTGGATAGTTTGTACCAATCCAAGGTGCCAGATTATCGGAAACCAAATGGGCGAAACCGGTAACACCAAATGCTATGGCTAGGATATACATGAAATCTGGCAGTTGGGGAATTCTAGAATGTTTGCGTTGAAATGCTTCCACCGTTTCTTTCAGCTCATCTAGGGCGTCTGTATTGGCGCCATTTTTTTCATCGAGCTGTTTAGCCCTAGATGCCATAATCAAAAGCACTGCCATCCAAATACTGGCAACTATAATATCAATTGTCACCATCACCGAGAACATATCATTACCCACTTCATAGGTTTCTTTCATGGCCACTTGATTTGCGCCACCGCCAATCCAACTGCCTGCAATCGTAGTCATGCCTCTCCAAACAGCATCAGGACCATTACCCCCCACTGTTTCGGGACTCACTAGGGCAACCAACATTATCGCTATGGGCCCACCTATAACGATACCTAAGGTGCCCGTTAAAAACATAATGAGTGCTTTCGGACCAAGTGCAAAAATACGTTTAAAATCAACGCTTAATGTAAGTAGTACTAGACTTGCCGGTAACAAATACCTTGATGCTACATAATATAATTGTGATTTGTCACCATCGATAATGTTGAAGGTGTTGAGAAGTGAAGGCAAGAAATAGCAAAGCAGTAATGCAGGCACATATCGATAAAATGCTTTTAGCATCTTATGTTCACTAGTAGAGGTTTTAAATACTAACCCAAGCATTAAAGCAATTATGCCTAATACAATAGCGTCATTACTGATCAGGGCTGCCGATTCAGTCATAGATTCTCCTTTATATAATTTGGTTGTTTAATTTATTATTTTTTGTTGTACTTTTGTTGTACATGAAACCATTAATTCTACCCAATATTTACCTCCCTATAAACTCTAATCACGGTTATTTATGAGTATTTATGGTAATTTCATTAGCAATGAATGGTTTTTTTACTTATCAGCAAACTATTTAGTGCCTTGCTGCGACATTAATACCAGAGGCTTAAAATCCTTAACTAAACAAAATAATAATTTATGGATAAGCATGATATTCGAAAATGACGAAGGATTAATCACTAAGGCACTCAGTGGCAATGAAAGGGCTTGGGTTAAATTGGTTAAACGATATGAGAAACGCATCTATAACTACAGTTTACGAATGACTGGAGCAACAGATGAAGCTATGGATCTAGTCCAAGAGGTGTTTCTAGCCGTGTTCAGAAACTTACCAAATTACCGAGGAGATGGGGTATTTCCAGCCTGGTTATTTAGAATAGCTAGCAACCGTTGTACCGATTTTTTACGTCGAAAAAATACTAATCCTTTAATGAGCCAATCTCAACTTGATACCGAAGTTCTACTTTCAAGCCAAGTGGCTGATGAAGATATTCAAAGAGAGCAGGGAAATCGTCAAGTAATAAAATTATTATCGGGACTAACTGTAGAACAACGACAAATTGTGGAATTAAAATTATTCCAACATTTAACATTTGATGAAATAGAAGGCTATACGGGTCTTTCAGCAAATACAGCCAAAACCCGCTTTTATTCCGCCTTAAGAAAATTACGCAGCCTTGTGGAGGTCGCCCATGCAGTATGAAGAAATCGCCGTCCTTTTTCCTGATTTTTTGGATGACAATTTATCGCCAGAGAATAAACAAAAAGTCATTGATGCTTTAGAAGGATCTATCGACTTGCAAAAAGCCTTAACAAGCTTAAAAGAATTACGTTACGGACAACAAGTCTGGGCGGATGAAGACATACCGTCCTGGAATCGCAGTGCTTTTATAACAAGAGCAAGACCAAGGGCTTCAAGCTGGATGAACTGGTTCTCCCTAGCAACCTCGGTAGCGGCAATCTGTCTTGTAGTATTTCGTGTGCAACTTGTCAGTAACAATGATGGTTACCATATTAGTTTTGGAGAACAGGCTAATAAGGTTAGCTTTCAAAAATATGCTAATGATTATTTAGACGATTGGCAGTCAGAACAAACCGCTTATCTAGACCATCGATTACTCGAGTTTGAAAATCAGCAACTACAACAGAGTCAGCAGGTATTAACCTCGGCCTTAGAGTTTAATCGTGATCAGCGCCGACAAGATTTAAATCAATTGACCAGCTACTTTCTACAACAACGTTCAGTGGATTTAGTAAAGTCCCAATCACAATACAAGCAACTCGTAGATTCACAGCTAGAGGATAGGCAAGACATTAAGTCTATCTACGCCTCACTAGATAATTAACCCTTGTGAAAAATTCACAAACAATGACAAAACATTTACCCAGTAGGAGTTAGCATGAAACCTTTTAAGTTAGCGCATAAAACCCTGTTAGCCTTGGCCATTTCAACCTTTGCAGGTTCTGGTCTTGCAGCAAAAACCATTGATGTTTCGAAGTCCCAAAAAGACATCCGAGTCATGACTAAAATCATTGAAGCAAGTCTTGAATCATCCAATGATAACTTTCCAGGCAAGGCTAGAATTGAAGGCCTCTACCTAGCAAGCCAAGGTTACTTATTTACAATCCAACTCAACGGCCTTTCTAGCTTTGGCGTACCCGGATTAGCCTCATGGGACAGGGGTAGATTAGAATTAGACATACCAGAGTTAATTAACCAAGCTCTCACAAGTTTTGAACATTCGGAATCTTTGAGTGTTGCGCCTGAAGTTATCAGTAATTCACTTGCTAGTCTTTATGCTGATGATGATTTACAAGATAATTTAAAAGAGCTACGTAAAAAACAGCGCGACCTTAAACGCGAGGATTATCAACTTAGACGTGAGATCAGAAAAGCTGAAGATGAAAATGCTCGCAAAAAGCTTGAAGACAAACTTAGCAAAAATAGAGACTCCTTAAAACGATATTCTAAAAAATATACTGATTTGCTTAACTCTTATAAAGCTGAACGCACCAGTCAGCGCGTTGAAAAGTCTTCCCTTGCCACCAATGCTATCTTTTCAACCCTCTGTGACTATGGTCAATCCTTAAGAGCTTTGAAAAAAAATGAAAAGGTTACACTCATGATAAAAGGCGGTGTAGGAGAAGATGGCGAAAAAGCAACTCAACTATTCATTATGAATAAAAGTTCACTTAACAACTGCAATGACAGTGTAAAATTAAGAAAAAATTCCATTCATTATTCCCTATAAAACCAAAAATATTCTAGCTGACATAAGGTACTTTTATTAAACGATAAAAGTACCGTCCATCTCTGGTTGCTGATCATCAGATTGTTGTGGAAATATTGATTTATAACTGCAGTATTGGCTGATGTTTATCACCACTAAGATAATCGGCATACCAACAATTGAAACTAAACCAAGCAGTATCAATGGAACTATAAATACCCCGAAGACCATAAAGGCAAAAAGATTTTTATTACAAGCTTTTATACTTAAGATCATTGCTTGAATTGGTTTCAAATCATGAAATAACACTAAAGCTGGAGCAAACCAACTCGCCATAATTAAGGGAGCAAAAAAAATCAGAGTCATTAATACGGCTTTAAGAATTGCAGCCAGTTGTTCAGGTGATTCTCTTAAATGCTGTTGTAATTCTTGTTGGGATAAATTACTCATATTAATTATTTGCTGTTCATCAATAAAGGAACCTAGGACAAGACTAAATAACATTCCTAACAAAAAGGATGCAGCCAAATAAAGCATACCAAGCCTTAACAAATCTCTAAATTTAATTTTAAAGCCTTTAAATAAATGCTCTATCTGTAGCCCCTGCCCATTATCAAGGGATTTTGAGCCATAAATAAATCCCGCCGTGAAAAGTCCAGACAATAGAGCTGGCAATAAAATAAGTACAGAGCTCATTACAAACATCAAATTTAATATAAAATAGATCAACCAACTCAAAAGCCAAATACTAGGCCTTTTCGCAAACAAACCGAAGCTATGAATGACCCATTTAGAGCCTTCCATTGCTGGTACGGCTATTGCTTTAGGTGCTTCATTGGATTGATCAGTTGGAAGCTGTATTGCCATCTAGCTAGTTACCCCTAATGTCATGCTTTTATTTATCATTTCATTTATTCCCATATCTTTGTATCCTCGAAGCCCCTGTAACCCCCCTGAATGTAACATCATAATTTGGCTGCCTGGGGTAAAATAACCTTCTTCGATATGATGATACAGAGCATACAGAGTTTTTCCAGTGTAAACAGGTTCTGTAATTAACTGAGTTCGCTCAAATAAACCTTTCATGAATTCTAATAGCTCAGGTTTAACTTTGGCAAACCCTCCAAAGTGAAATTGATGGTCGATTACCCAATTTTTCTGTTCACTAGTCAAGACACCATTTTCCTTAAGTAAACGCTGTACTGAATGTTCCAAACTATTACCTGCTTTTAAGGCTGCGATACCGATTATTTTAGTTACAGAGTTATTAGGCAAACCAATACTCAAGCCAGCTAAGGTTGTTGCTGTGCCACAAGCTAGGTAAATAGCATCAAAGACTTGATCATTTTCAGTCAGTATTTCTGCTACACCTGCCAAGGCGTTGTTTGTAGCTCCGCCCTCTGGAATAACCAGATAATTTTTCCACTGCTTAATTAATGAATGTTGCTTTAGATTACCTCGTTCAAGAGCATCTCTACAATCTTTATAATCTACTCTTGATACATAATGTACTTCTGCACCTGCTTCAATGATATCACTCAGCATATCACTTAATACTGGGGGTTTTTCACCTCGGATGATGGTAACTAGAGGGATCTTATACAACTTAGCTAAGCTAGCTAGCGCATGTAAATGATTTGACCAAGGGCCTCCAAAACTAACAATACCGGCATAATTCGAACTCTCATATTGGCTTAAGCTATATTTCAATTTCCTAAACTTATTTCCAGATATTATATTATCTATTAAATCGTCTCTCTTGATGTATAGACTAATATCGTAAGGTTCCAGCCAAGAATCATCAAGCTTTAACAAGGGTGTGTTAGGCTTGAAGTCAGCTATTTTTTCAAGAGTTTCAGGAATCATAACCACTAACCAATTGACTGATGGTGCAGGGTACATTTATCTAACTTTCTTAGCAAGAGAATAGCCTCTCATACTGTATGATAATAGGTAAATTTCAACTCTTGGGAAGACTTTTTTCTGTTATACTCAGTTGATAAAAAAGAAAGTTAATTATAAATAAGAGAGCATTATGGCGAAAATACTGGTAGTAGATGATTCAACATCCATGAGACAAATGATAAAGTTTTCACTTGAAAGTGCAGGCCACACTATAACAGAGGCTGGTGACGGTCAAGCAGGGCTAAGCGCTGCACACAGGGAACAATTTGATTTGATACTCACTGATGTCAATATGCCTATTATGAATGGTTTTGAATTATCTAAAGAAGTGAGAAAACTGCCTAATTTCAAATTTACTCCAATATTAATGCTCACCACTGAATCCGATGGTGATAAAAAATCACAAGGAAAGGCAGCTGGAGTCACGGGTTGGATTGTTAAACCTTTTCAGCCGGAAAAACTTATTGCTACAGTGAATAAGCTCGCGTAAATTAATCGTTAATTAAACCAAAAAGCCTCTTATTTTAATCAACAATTATGTTTTATGTGTTCCTCAAAAGGGTATGTCGTCATCAAAACTAGTGTCTACAGGAACTGGTTTTGTTGCTGGCGAGGCTGTTGGTGCAGATGAAGGTGCTGCTGAGGGGGCCGTAGCTTGAGGTTTTTTATAACTAGAGGCTCCACCCGCTGAATCTTGACTACCTCTTGAATCTAGCATTTGCATTTCATTGGCAACGATTTCAGTTGTGTATCTATCCGTGCCGTCTTGACCTTGCCATTTACGCGTCTGTAGCTTGCCTTCGATATAAACTTTAGAGCCTTTACGCAAGTACTCTCCTGCAATTTCACCAAGACGTCTAAACATTACCACCCGATGCCACTCTGTTTTTTCACGGTTTTCGCCTGTTGCTTTATCTTTCCATGTATCACTTGTGGCAAGGGTTACATTAACAACAGCATCACCATTGGGCATATACTTCACGTCTGGATCCTGGCCTAAGTTACCTACCAGAATGACTTTATTTACACCTCGACTGGCCATACTCTACTCCTGTTTAATTTTATCTGATTATTTTATTTAATTATGAATTACATTGGGTTGTTCATTTATGAGTTTAAGGATATCATTTTTTGACGCCTAGTATAACCTAGGTTACTTAAATCCCTCTAAGACATCTGCCATATTTTTACCACGACAGTCACCTTTGTTTTTATTTAATAATAGATTTCATAGAGATAATGGCTAAAAGCCATATTACTGAAAATCCAGCAAGGCAGAGGAAAATCATTTGCTGTTCTCCGTACTGCAAAATAATACCTGCAAGGGCTCCACCCAAAAAAGCTCCACTAAATTGACTCGTTGAATATACACCCATGGCGGTTCCACGATTATCAGCAGAGCAGAGCCTTGAAACCAGGGCAGGCAAACTCGCTTCAAGAAAATTAAAGGTTACAAAAAAAACAGCTAGTCCGAGTAATAAACCAGTAAGATTGTCAACCAAGGCCATTACTAAATTGGCAATAACTAAAAGACTGACTGAAATCACGAAACCCAGTTTATGAGCTTTAAATTTTTCTACTAGCACTAGGCCAGGCAACATCAAGATGAAACCACCTAAAAGCAACACCAAATAGGTCTGAGAATGAGATTCAAGTGGTAGGCCATAGATAATTAATTGTCCAGGTATGATCACAAAAATAGCCGTTAAGAATAAATGTAGGAAAAATATTCCAAGATCAAGTCTCAGTAATTGTGAATTTCTTAATACCGATGCTATTTGTTGCCTTGCTGGCAAAACAGCCAGATTACCTGCCTTGATTGCTCCACTAGGAGTCACCCAGTGCAAAACCGCTATGGCAACCAAAGCCAGACTAGCTGTTACCCAGAATAATCCGGATATTCCAACAATACCCGATAACCAAGGTCCAGCTATTAACGCAAGGATAAAAGAAGCTCCAATAGTAGCCCCTATTACCGCCATCATCCTCGAACGAAGCTCAGGTCTACTCAGGTCTGCCGCTAAGGCCATAAGCGTACTGGCGATGGCTCCAGCTCCTTGAAGTGCTCGTCCAAAAATCAACATCCCTAGGGATTCAGCTTGAGCAGCGACTAGGCTACCTAAGGCAAATATTAAAAGCCCAATAATAATCACAGGCTTTCTGCCAATTCTGTCCGATAGATAACCGAATGGGATCTGCAAAATTGCCTGACCTAACCCATAAATACCAATAGCTAAACCAGCCAAAAGAGGGGTAAATCCATCGAGGGTTTGGGCATGAATAAATAACACGGGTATGACCAAAAATAAGCCAAACATTCTTAACCCATAGATGCCTGCTAAGGAGAAGGCTGCTTTTTTTTCAATGTGAGTTAACTTCATTATGATTATTTTTCTGTGCTATTTTCGCTGTGCTATTTTACACCATTTAATTCTTCAAGATACAGGATCAAAGGTGTAATAATTCTTAGCTTGGATCGTAAGGTGGGTTATACTATCAGCTTTGTCCGTCAGAGTTGTAAAAGTTTTCATATTAACACTAAAAAGGTCTAGATAAATTAATGGATAGTATCGAAGTTCGTGGGGCCCGCACCCATAATTTAAAGAATATTGATTGCTCGATTCCTAGGGATAAGTTCATAGTGATCACTGGGTTATCGGGCTCAGGCAAGTCATCTCTCGCCTTTGATACTCTTTATGCAGAAGGGCAACGTCGATATGTTGAATCTCTCTCTGCCTATGCCAGACAATTTCTCTCCCTAATGGAGAAACCCGATGTTGATCACATAGAGGGACTATCCCCTGCTATTTCCATTGAACAAAAATCGACATCCCATAACCCCCGTTCCACAGTGGGTACTATCACTGAAATTTATGATTACCTAAGACTCCTCTTTGCAAGGGCAGGTATTCCCCATTGCCCCGAGCATAATAAACCTCTAGAAGCCCAAAGTATCAGCCAGATGGTTGATCAAGCCTTATCTCTGCCAGCTGATACTAAAGTCATGGTACTTGCTCCTATTATCCAAGACCGTAAGGGGGAGCATTTACAACTGGTTCAAGAATTAATCGCCCAAGGCTTTGTTAGAGCCCGAGTGGATGGCTTTGTGGTAGAGCTTGCAGAAATGCCAAGTCTCGAACCGAAGAAAAAACACAGTATAGATGTAGTCGTCGATCGTCTCAAAATTAAACAAGAAGTTCGCCTTAGAATGGCCGAGTCATTTGAAACTGCCGTTAATTTATCAGAGGGACTTGCTAAACTTGCTTTTATGGACAGTGAGCAGGAGGACTTATTATTTTCAGCACGTTTTGCCTGCCCAGTTTGTGGTCATAGTATTTCAGAACTTGAACCAAAGCTATTCTCCTTTAATAATCCTGCGGGGGCTTGCTCCACTTGTGACGGACTAGGTATGCATCAATCCTTTGCCCCAGAAAGAGTTATTAGCAATCCAGAATTACCTTTATCAGGGGGAGCTATTCGAGGTTGGGATAGAAGAAATGTCTATTATTTTCAGATGCTAAGTTCACTTGCCGAACATTATCAATTTGACATCGATATGGCTTTTGATATGCTACCAGAAAAAATCCAAAATAATATTCTCTACGGTAGTGATGGTGAGTCTGTCACCTTCACCTATGTGAATGATAGGGGCGATAAAGTACTTAGGGAACATCCCTTTGAAGGTGTGATCCCAAACATGAATCGACGTTTTCGGGAAACCGATTCATCCGCTGTTCGAGATGAGTTGTCCCGATACTTAACAACAAAAAAGTGCCCCACCTGTGGAGGCACTAGACTCTGTGAAGATGCCAGAAATGTATTTGTGCTGGATATGGACTTACCTTCTATTACTAGCATGTCGATTGGTCATGCAAAATCCCTGCTAGAGTCCTGTAAACTTGAAGGCCACCGGGGTGAGATCGCCGAGAAAATTCTCATAGAAATTATTGCACGATTAAGCTTCCTTGTTAACGTGGGTCTTGATTACCTGAGCCTTGAGAGAAGTGCAGATAGTCTATCTGGCGGCGAAGCTCAACGAATTCGTCTTGCTAGTCAAATTGGAGCCGGACTAGTGGGAGTCATGTACATCCTTGATGAACCCTCAATTGGCTTACATCAAAGAGACAATGGACGCCTGTTAGAAACCCTCACTCGACTTAGAGACATGGGCAATACCGTCATCGTAGTTGAGCATGATGAAGATGCCATAAAATGTGCCGATCACATTCTTGATATTGGTCCAGGTGCCGGTGTCCATGGCGGAAATATTATTGCTCAGGGGACCCTAGAAGACATTTTAAATTGTAAAGACTCTTTAACGGGAAGATATCTCTCAGGTGCTGAAAAAATAGAAATACCAACAAATCGGGTGCCTTATGATTCTGCGAAAGAATTAGTACTTAAAGGTGCTCGGTCAAATAACTTAAAAAATGTAGAATTAAAAATTCCACTTGGACTGTTTACTTGTGTCACTGGTGTCTCAGGTTCAGGTAAATCAACACTAATAAATAACACTTTATATCCCTTGACGGCCACAGCTTTGAATAATGCTACAACCCTTGAGGCTGCAGAACACGACAGTATTGATGGATTACAACATCTCGATAAAGTTGTGGATATTGATCAAAGCCCAATTGGCCGAACACCTCGCTCGAATCCAGCAACCTATACAGGCATTTTTACTGCCATTAGAGAATTATTCGCTGGAACTCAAGAGGCACGTTCCAGGGGATATAAACCTGGTCGATTTAGTTTTAATGTCAAGGGTGGTCGCTGTGAAACCTGTCAGGGTGGTGGCTTAATCAAGGTAGAAATGCACTTTTTAGCCGACATCTATGTTAAGTGTGACGTTTGTAAAGGCAAGCGCTATAACCGTGAAACGTTAGAGATAAAATACAAAACCAAGAATATTCATCAAATTCTTGATATGACGGTAGAAGAGGCGAGAGAATTCTTTGATGCCGTGCCTGCCATTAAACGCCGACTACAGACTCTAACGGATGTTGGACTCACCTACATTACCTTAGGACAATCGGCCATTACTCTATCGGGTGGTGAAGCTCAGAGAGTAAAATTATCGAAAGAATTATCGAAACGTGATACGGGTCAAACTATTTATTTACTAGATGAGCCAACCACAGGATTACATTTTCATGATGTAAAACAACTACTAGCTGTTCTACATCGACTGAGAAACCATGGTAATACTATTGTTGTAATTGAACACAATTTAGATGTGATTAAAACGGCTGATTGGGTCATTGACCTTGGCCCTGAAGGTGGCGAAGGCGGAGGTGACATCATTGCCACAGGTACGCCCGAGCAAGTTACTTTAATTGAAGGGTCTCATACCGGGCATTTTTTAAAGTCCTTACTTGGATAAGGTATTACAGGCATAAAAAAACCGGCTAAAAACCGGTTATTTATTAAAAATTAATTCTAGAATTAATCTTCAGTAACTTCTTCTACTAAATCATCGGCATCTTCAACGATGGGACGATCAATCAGCTCGACGTAAGCCATAGGCGCTTTATCGCCTGTGCGAAGTCCACACTTAATTATTCTTAAATATCCACCTGGACGTTCAATGAAACGAGGTCCAATTTCAGTGAATAATTTTCCAACAGCATCACTACTACGTAAACGTGAGAATGCAAGACGGCGATTAGCAACACTGTCCTTTTTAGACAAGGTAATTAAAGGTTCTGCAACTTTACGTAATTCTTTTGCCTTAGGTACAGTTGTTTTAATCAACTCATGTTCGAATAAAGATACTGCCATATTTCTGAACATTGCTTTCCGGTGCGAGCTATTTCTATTAAGCTTTCGACCACTTTTACGATGACGCATTAGTCTATCCTTTCTACTAAACCTAACGATATTAGGTCTAAATTAAATATTAAATAAAGTTATTCGCTATCTAAAATACTAGCTGGAGGCCAGTTTTCTAAACGCATACCCAGTGATAACCCACGTGAAGCTAGAACATCTTTTATCTCTGTTAAAGACTTCTTACCTAAGTTAGGTGTCTTTAAAAGTTCAACTTCTGTACGCTGTATTAAGTCACCAATGTAGTGAATATTTTCAGTCTTCAGACAGTTAGCAGAACGTACTGTTAATTCTAAATCATCAACAGGACGAAGTAGAGTTGGATCAACTTCTGGCTCTTCTTCAATTGGCTCAATATCATTTTCATCTTTAAGTTCGACAAAGGCTGAAAGCTGTTCTTGTAGAATTGTTGCTGCTCTACGGATAGCTTCTTCAGGCTCAATCGTTCCATTAGTTTCAACTTCAAGAATCAATTTATCTAAGTTTGTACGCTGTTCAACACGTGCTGAGTCAACAGTATAAGCAACGGTACGCATGGGGCTATAAGAAGCATCAATTTGTAAACGACCTATAGGTTGCTCTTCACCATCAGGGAATCGACGGCTATTTGCAGCTTCATAACCTCTACCGCGACGAATATGAATATTCATGCTAATAGAAGAGTTACCGTTTAAGTTACAGATAACATGATCAGGRTTTACGATGGTGACACCTGATAACTCAGTAATATCACTCGCTAAAACTGGGCCTGAACCTGTTTTTTGTAGAGTTAAATACACTTCATCTTTATCTTCAATTATGACAAATAAATTCTTCAGGTTTAGCAAGATGTCGATAACATCTTCCTGAACGCCTTCAATTGTTGTGTATTCATGTAGAACACCATCAATTTCCACGTCAACTACTGCACAACCAGGCATAGAAGAAAGTAGAATGCGACGTAATGCATTACCCAATGTATGGCCAAAACCACGCTCAAACGGCTCTAAAACTACTTTCGCATTAGTATCGCCATTACTTTCGACTTTAATTTGTCGTGGTCTTAAGAATTCGACTTCTGAACCCAGCATATTTCATCCTCTCAAGTTGCATTTATCATCAATGCAAAAATATTTAAAGTGATTAACTCTCGATAAATCTACTGCTGTAGTTTTACTTAGAGTACAGTTCCACAATTAGGTTTTCATTGATTTCACTTGGAAGATCAGATCTTTCAGGTAGAGACTTGAAGATACCTTCCATTTTCTTATCATCAACTTCAATCCATACAGGAGCTTCACGTTGTTGGCTAAGTTCTATAGCAGCTTTAATACGTGCCTGTTTTTTTGATTTTTCACGTACTGAAACTACATCAGATGGCTTAACTAGGTAAGAAGCAATGTTTACACCTTTACCATTAATTAAGATTGCTTTATGAGCAACCAACTGACGAGACTCGGAGCGTGTACATCCAAAACCCATACGATATACAACGTTATCAAGGCGACGCTCTAAAAGTTGTAACAAGTTTTCACCTGTAGCGCCTTTTAAACGCGCTGCTTCTTTGTAGTAATTACGGAATTGCTTTTCTAATACACCGTAGATGCGACGTACTTTTTGCTTTTCACGTAACTGTATACCGTAATCTGACAAACGGACACGCTGTTGACCATGAACGCCAGGAGGTGTATCCATTTTACATTTAGTTTCAATTGCACGAACGCCACTTTTGTGGAACAAATCTGTTCCTTCACGACGTGCTAATTTTAATTTTGGTCCAATATATCTAGCCATAATTATTCTCTACCGTTACTCAGTTTAAACGCGGCGCTTTTTGGGCGGGCGGCAACCATTATGCGGAATGGGTGTAACATCAGTGATGTTAGTAATTTTAAAACCTGCAGCGTTAAGTGCTCTTACAGCAGACTCACGTCCAGGTCCTGGGCCTTTAACGAATACTTCCATATTCTTCATTCCCATTTCTTTTACAGCAGTCGCAGCACGATCTGCAGCAACCTGTGCTGCAAAAGGAGTACTCTTTCGAGAACCACGAAAACCAGAACCACCAGCAGTTGCCCAAGCAAGTGCATTACCTTGACGGTCAGTGATTGTTACAATTGTATTGTTGAAAGATGCATGGATATGAGCCATTCCATCTACAACATGCTTTTTTACGCGTTTACGAACACGAGTCGGTTTGTTAGCCATATGAGCTTATTCCCGGAACTTGTTATCTATCTCTTAATAGGTTTACGCGGACCCTTTCGAGTACGTGCATTAGTTTTAGTCCGTTGTCCACGAAGTGGTAAACCACGACGATGACGAATTCCACGGAAACAACCAAGATCCATTAAGCGTTTAATATTCATGGAAACTTCACGACGAAGATCACCTTCCACATTCTCTTTGCCTACTTCTGTGCGTAGGCTTTCAATCTCACCTTCACTCAGTTCTCTAATTTTCCGACTTGGGTCAACTCCAGTTACACCGCAGATTTTGCGAGCAGTAGAGTTACCTATACCGTAAATTGAAGTTAGAGCTATCACGGTATGTTTATTTACCGGAACGTTAATGCCTGCAATACGGGCCATTAAACTGTCTCCTAAAAACTTATTACTAGTTGTTACCCATCAAAATGGCGCGCAGATTAACGCGAAACCACTCTAATTGCAACCTAAAACCCGTCAGTTCGTTAAATAACTTACTGACAATTATTAATCAAAAACTAAAAATGTTAAATGTTCAGCTACTTAACGTAGTTGACCAGATGAACCATAGTTCTTGAAATTCGCTTTTTTCAATACTGAGTCATACTGATGAGATATCAAGTGAGCATTCACCTGGGACATAAAGTCCATTATCACAACAACAATAATCAGTAGTGATGTACCACCAAAATAAAATGGAACTTGCCAGAATAGTATTAGAAATTCTGGTAGTAAACATACACAGGTCATATACATTGAGCCGATAAAGGTTAGACGAGTCATAACTTTATCCACATAGTGTGATGTTTGCTCACCAGGTCTAATTCCTGGAATAAACGCACCTGATTTTTTCAAGTTATCTGCTGTATCTCTAGGATTAAACACTAGAGCCGTATAGAAGAAGCAGAAAAATATGATACCAGCTGCATATAACATTATATAAAAAGGCTGACCGGGAGACATAGCCAAAGCGATATCTTGTAGCCATTCCATACCTTCTCCTTGACCAAACCATTGGGCTATGGTTCCAGGGAAAAGAATAATACTTGATGCGAAAATAGCCGGAATAACACCTGCCATATTCACTTTTAACGGTAAGTGGCTACTTTGGGCTGCAAAGACTTTATTGCCTTGCTGACGTTTAGCGTAGTTCACTACAATACGTCTTTGTCCCCGTTCTACGAAAACAACAAAAGCAGTAACCATTAATACCATGACTAGGATAATCAAGAGCGCCAGAATTTGTATCTCACCTYGACGTGCTTGTTCCATTGTTCCAGCTACTGCAGTAGGAAGTCCTGCTACGATACCTGTGAAAATGAGAACTGATATACCGTTACCGATGCCACGCTCGTTAATTTGCTCACCAAGCCACATGATAAATACTGTGCCTGTTACTAAACTAACCACTGCGGTAAAGTAAAAAGCAGTACTTGGGTTTGGTACTAAGCCAGCGGCCAAGCCAGGAAAACTTAACGATATACTTACTGCCTGTATTGTTGCTAAAAATACAGTACCGTAACGAGTATATTGTGTAATTTTTTTCCGTCCAGCTTCACCTTCTTTCTTTAACTGTATTAATCTTGGATCTACAAAACCTAAGATTTGGACGATAATAGAAGCAGAGATGTAAGGCATAATACCCAAAGCAAAAATACTAGCTCTTTCTAATGCTCCACCAGAGAATACATTAAACAGTGCAAGTAGAGTTCCACTTTGCTGATCCATCAGAGAAGACAGAATAGAACTATCTATTCCTGGAACAGGTATAAATGATCCGGCACGAAAAATGACGATAACCATTAATACGAAGAGTATGCGAGACCTTAGTTCAGATAACCCACCACCTGAACTAGCAGGTGCTGCAGCTTTAGCTTTTTTTCTACTCGCTAATGCCATTATTCTTCTACCGTTCCACCAGCTGCTTCAATTGCAGCTTTTGCGCCTTTAGTTACGCCAACACCTTTAACTGTAACAGCTGTATTGATTTCACCAGAAAGCATAATTTTTGCTGACTCGATGTTCTTGTTAATAACATTTGCTGCTTTTAATGAAAACAAATCGATAACGCCACCTTCAACTTTAGCTAATTCGCTAAGTCTAACTTCAGCTCTAACAAGAGATTTTCTTGATGTAAAACCAAATTTAGGTAAACGTTGCTTCAAAGGCATTTGACCACCTTCAAAACCAACTGCAGTTTGTCCGCCTGAGCGTGACTTCTGACCTTTATGGCCGCGTCCAGCTGTCTTACCTAAGGTGCTACCGATTCCTCGGCCTACGCGCTTACGATTTTTCTTTGAACCCTCAGCCGGGCTTAATGTATTCAAACGCATTACTTAATCCTCAACTTGAACCATGTAGTAAACGGCATTAATCATACCGCGAACACTAGGAGTATCTTCTACTTCAACCGTGTGACCAATGCGACGTAATCCTAAGCCCTTTAAGGAAGCTTTATGATTAGGTAGTCGTCCAATACTGGATTTTAACTGAGTCACTTTTACTGTTTTCTTAGCCATTATCTTAATCCACTATGTCACTGACTGATTTACCACGTTTCGCTGCAATGCTCTCAGGAGTAGCCATTTGACCTAAACCTTTGATAGTTGCTCGAACGATGTTAATCGGGTTAGTTGAACCGATGCTTTTTGCCAAGACGTTGTTGATACCAACAACATCAAATACTGCACGCATTGCACCACCTGCGATAATACCCGTACCTTCTGAGGCAGGCTGCATGTAAACACGAGATGCACCATGAACAGAAGTGATAGAGTGTTGTAATGTATGACCATCTTTGATGGCTACATTAACCATATTGCGACGAGCTTTTTCCATTGCTTTTTGGATTGCAGCAGGAACTTCACGAGCTTTACCACGACCAAAACCAATTTTACCGTTACCATCACCAACAACAGTTAGCGCTGTGAAACCGAAAATACGTCCACCTTTTACTACCTTGGCAACTCGGTTAACATTAACCAGTTTCTCAATGTAGCCATCGCTCATACCTTGATCTTTCTTAGCCATTTTTTATACCTTAGAGGGTGTTACCCTTTAAAACTGGAGGCCTTTAGCCCGTGCTGCTTCTGCCAAAGCTTTAACACGACCGTGGAATTTATACCCACTGCGGTCAAAAGCCACCTTGGTAACGCCTGCTTCTAAAGCACGCTCGGCTATTAAATTGCCTACTACGCCTGCTGCATCAACATTACCAGAATTTTTCACTTCACTACGAACTGCTTTATCAACTGTTGAAGCTGATGCAAGTACCTTGCCGCCATCAACACTGATAACCTGAGCATAGATATGACGAGGAGTACGATTGACTACTAGTCGCTCTGCCTGCAATTCACTAATTTTTTTACGACTGCGCTTTGCGCGGTGTAAACGTGCGGTTTTTTTATTCATCATCATATCCCGTTANNNCTTCTTCTTAGCCTCTTTACGTATGACACGCTCATCTGCGTATCTTACGCCCTTGCCTTTGTAAGGCTCAGGTGGACGGTAAGCGCGAATCTTAGCTGCAGTTTGACCAACAAGCTGCTTGTTAATTCCCGTAATAACAATCTCAGTATTCTTAGGTGTTTCAATCTTAATGCCTTCAGGTACTGTAAAGACTACTGGGTGTGAAAATCCTAGGCTTAAGTCAAGCTTGTTACCTTGAGCTTTAGCTCTATAACCAACACCAACCAATTCAAGTTTTTTCTCATAACCATCAGTAACACCATTTACCATGTTGTTTACTAGGGCTCGCATGGTACCCGCCATAGGCCAAGAACCACCAGCTGCAGGCTTGAACGAAATACGACTATCATCGGTAGAAACTTCAACTGTAGGATGTATTTCCTGAGTTAAGCTTCCTTTGCCACCTTTAATTGTTAGCACATTATTCTGGTAGTTAACTTCTACTCCAGCTGGTATCGCTACCGGTGCTTTTGCTACTCTAGACATATCTAATYTCCCTTATGAGACGATACACAGTACTTCGCCACCGAAGCCTGCTGATCGTGCTGCTCGATCAGTCATAAGACCTTTCGAAGYGGAGATAACTGCTATACCAAGACCATTCATTACTGAAGGAAGGTCACCTGTCTTACGATAAATACGTAAACCAGGTCGGCTAACACGTTGAATAACATCGATAACTGCTTCACCCTGAAAATATTTTAATGTGACGTTTAAAAGCGCTTTGCCTTCATTTTCATCAACACTAAAATCAGTGATGTAACCTTCCTCGACTAATATTTTTGCTAAGGCCTTCTTCAATTTTGAAGCTGACATTGAAACTACTTTTTTATCTGCTGATTGACCGTTTCTAATGCGGGTCAACATATCAGCGATAGGATCTTGCATACTCATATCAAATTCCCCTAATGTTCTACCAGCTAGCCTTGGTAAGGCCAGGGACGTCACCGCGCATAGCTGCTTCACGCAACTTATTACGACACAATCCAAATTTACGAAGATAACCATGTGGACGACCTGTTAAACGACAACGGTTACGTTGGCGAACAGGTGATGCATCACGTGGTAGTTTCTGGAACTTTTGTTGCGCATCCCAGCGTTCTTCTTCACTGATATTAGGGTTGAGAATGAGTGCTTTTAATTCAGCATGTTTAGCTGCATATTTAGCGACTGTTTTGGTGCGCTTTATTTCGCGCTGTTTCATTGAAACTTTAGCCATTTCCTCGTTCCTTAATGTTTCAGAGGGAATTTAAATGCTGAAAGCAGTGCTCTGCCTTCATCATCTGTATCCGCACTGGTTGTAATTGTAATATCAAGGCCACGAATTTTATCCACTTTATCGTAATTGATTTCAGCAAATATAATTTGTTCCTTTACACCCATGCTGTAATTACCACGTCCATCAAAAGACTTGGGATTCAGACCACGGAAATCACGGATACGAGGAATAGCTATTGAAATCAAACGCTCAAGAAATTCCCACATGATCTCGCCACGTAGAGTCACTTTTGCACCGATTGGATAACCATCACGAATTTTAAAGCCTGCGATAGATTTGCGTGATAAACACACTACAGGTTTTTGTCCGGATATCGCTGTAAGATCTGAAACAGCATGTTCCATAACCTTCTTGTCACCTACAGCTTCACCAAGACCCATATTCAATGTAATCTTTGTGATGCTTGGGACTTGCATGACTGATGAGTACTTGAACTTCTCTTGAAGTTCTCCCACAACAGTTGCTTTATAATAGTCTTGCAGTTTCGCCATTTTTCACACCGTTTCTTTATTCAAGAATTTAAAAATAATCAAGCGTCGATTAGCTCGCCGTTCCCCCCGCGATGAGTCTCGCTGGCTCGCAGGGTGGCGTAAGCGTGTACAGAGTTATGGGTTATAGTGGTGGCGGTAAGAAATTAAGCGTGTTTTCCTCGCCTGCGTTTATCTGGGTCTGAAGCTGTGGGAAGAAGTTTATCTCATCGTTATTTTCCAGCTGGTCATCGATAGCGTTGCAGGTGAATGCCGCGACATAATCCCCCTCAGGAATGAAACCGATTTCATATTCGTAAATACCTGATTCCTCGTTATAGACAGGATAAGTCGTGGTGATTAGTGCATTGTTCTCAGGGTGTAGGTCATCTGTAATATCAATGAGGCCAAATACAGATTCCGCTGGAGGGGAGTATTCAGATAGATAGACTGCTGGTGAGCACGTTCCAGCAGGAATCCAAAAAGGGTCTATCGTTCCGCTAAGGTGACCAATGTGGCTGTTATCAACAAGCCGCAACGTTGGGCGAAGGATGTAGTCGTCCCCCGCTTTATGTACTGACTTACGCAGGTCAAAGTCGATGGTCAGGCGTAGGTCGTGCCCCTCTTGAATGGTCAGCTGTGTATTGATCTTAAGCCCTGTTTGCGCGCCACTGGGGATGGTTAGTGAGTATTCAGTATCACCTGTAGCCGTCAGTTTGATGTGGCCGGGGTTGGCTTCGTCTAATTTGAGTCTCATCCAGTTGTATTGCTGTGCCGGCATGATGCGCTTATCGGACAGTGCCTGAGAGACTTTGCCGGTTAACGTCATCAGATCAAGCTCATGTATTGTTTGATTGAGACACTCTTCATTGATTTGGATTAAGTGGCGGTTGCAGAAAATAAATTCCAGGAGCTCGCCATTCTTGGGTTTGAGTTCCAGCCCTGTGATGCGAACGAAGAGATGGCTCGCTTCATCGAGTGGTGCATCGGTAATATCGATGCTCATGGTTCCCATCGACCCGCTTTCAGTTTCGGCTGTATCGCTATCATCATTGCCACAGGCGGTGAGCAGTGTGGTGATCAATAGTAATGTGGATATTTGTCGACTGCGTGGCAGAGTGGTCACTGTGATGCTCCGGATGTGCTTTAAAAGTGTTAAGAAATCGGCGCGATTGTAGCATGCGTTGTTCGCAAGATAGTCTTACGCCATATGAAGGTGGTGACTATCTTTGTTAAATGTGTGATCTATCACAAAAATTTTAATAGCAGACTCTCAACTGATGCTAATTAAAATGTTCCCAGCTGAGGTGCACAATCACATCTGAGGTATTATCAAAATTGAGGATATTTTCTGAAACGGCCATGCCTAGTGTGCCGCTGTTGAGTTTCCATTTCATGCCGAGTGTTAGCAGAAATTGCAGCTCGCTGAGATCTGAGTCGACCAGGTCACGGTAAGGGTGCTCGGCAAGTAGCAGTTGAATCTGAGAGCGAGTATTAGGGTTTTTTTTATATCGATGTAACCAACCCAGATTAAGGTAGGGCAGTGAGGGTGGATTAAAGTGTGTCTGTTTGAAACTGCCGGTATAAATATAGCCGGTGTTGATTGTGAATGTGTTGAGCAGCTTCTGTTTATTTAGCGTTAGTTGAAAACCGCCATCCCAACTGCCGCTGGAGAGAAATTTTCTTTCGCTCATGAGTGGCGGTTTTACGCCTATGCTCAATTTTCCTTTCCAGTCAAAATAGGGCAGAGGGAATGCGGTTCGAAGGTAGATACTCGGGTCACCAAATCCACCATTGCTAGGGCGCTCTGCCAGTACGATGTCGTTACCATTGTCGCGCGCTAATACAACTTGCACCTGATTATTGGCCGCGTGATTTCGCCCTTGTTGACCAGTGCCGATGGCATCATGAAAATTATAGATGAAGCCATCGAGGAGTCGTCCTCCATATGAATTGTAATTGGCGGTGATACCGATTTCCGAGTGATTGCCAATGCCTCGGTTGTAGTTGAACGTCAGCATGCTGAACTCGCCATCAATGTAATAGCCTTCGCCTTTTGGCAAGTTCCGGATGAAGTTGATATCGGCGTCATCGAGCGATCGGCGTTGGCCATTACGATTTTTTGTCAGGTAATTCTCAACTGTCTGACTAACCTAGAAATCATTCACGACATTGTAATTGAGACTAAAGTGATGGCGGCCTTTTCCCAATGGAATGGCGGGTGTCGGCGCGAAGCCTAAGAGTAGAAAGCTGGGGA
>NVWF01000001.1 GCA_002746155.1 Gammaproteobacteria bacterium
AAAGCGTTTAAAGGCTGGATGGGATGAAGAATATATGATGAAAGTACTGACAGTTGGGTTGAGTTAGGTAAATTGGTTATTTATAACCCGTTTGCCCTGCGATACTATGCCAAGTGCTTGACAAAAATCTTCTTGGTGTAAACGCTGTATCTTGCCACTATCCTGTAAACGATCATAACGCTCAACAGATAATACCTGCATGTCTTCAATGTCGAGTATCTCAACATCAGCAACAGCCAATCCAATTGCCTTGGCTAGCTTCATGCAGACCGCTTCATTGAGAACCGTGTCTTCAAAACGTTCAATAGCTGGTTTTAAAATATGGGTACTTGGCGCACCATTC
Source organism: Gammaproteobacteria bacterium (assembly GCA_002746155.1). Taxonomy (GTDB): domain Bacteria; phylum Pseudomonadota; class Gammaproteobacteria; order Enterobacterales. Next base: position 344 of record NVWF01000001.1, read on the forward strand.
ATCGGTATCGCAAAGCCATCCTGTGAACGGTGTAGCGTAATCTTATCTTGTGCCCCAGCCAGCGAGAGGCGAATACCTTCTTCTCCTGCAAGCATCGGGCGCTTTGGCAAGTCTCTTAAAACTTCTGCTAAGCCTTGCTCTGACAAGGCTTTATAGTCTAGTGTATCCGTTACTATTGGTTGCCCCTCAGATAAGAACGTCACAGCACCAGCGCATTCGCCGCCAATTTCCGCCAGCATGGCAAAATCATTCTTTTTACTAATGCCTAGGTTTTTAGCAATGCGCTCGCGTTTGGCTTCTTCAGGTAATATACCCCCAAAGAAACCATGGCAATCTGGGTTTGAAAATGGTTCCTCCTGCAACGGCAACGACTGCGACAAAGGCACTGCCTGAGAGTTTTCCAACCAGGCTACCGCATATAAAAAGCCCAGCTCTCCACTATCATTCTGGGTTAACTGGCCAACAAAATTAGCCAAGAGATATACATCAAGTGTTCGCGCCATTTACTCCCCCATTGCAAATGAAGGAATGGTAAGTTGCACTTTAATACCCAGCGTTTGCAGCACCGTTAGCGCCTTTGCGAACTGGCAGGTCGGCTTACCCTTCTCAAGGTCAATAATAAACCGCAAACCTGTCCCTGAGGTCAGCGCTAAATCTTTTTGCGTAATTCCCATGGCTTTGCGAGTTTTGCGAATGGTTGCGCCTATATCCTGTGGTGTTAGCATCATAACAAACCTCACTTAATTCCCGTTCGGTAACATTAGCACGATTCTAAACAAGAATGCAACATATATTCCCGCTCGGTAATATCGTACCAAAAAAACAGCATAAACATTAGAAATATACCCGTTCGGTAACTAAATAAAGCGCAAGAAAAACCTTAAATCCTCAATACTGATAATCTACATCTATCCATGAGCTATTTTTGAAAATAATAATTCATTGGTGTTTTTTATGATGTTTTTGGATGAGTAGGCTACTAGGCAAGGCATCATTACCATGGAACTCCCGTTTGAAATCTTACTCGGGTTAGAGATTATTGAAGGGGGCTAAAGGTGGCTAAATATAATACAAGGAGCATGTTTCAACTGATGCTGTTTGTTAGTTTTTAGAAATGTCAGGTAACAGTTTTTCCCTAAGATGCTTAGCTCTATGATTACCGGCTCTTGATCAACCCGTGTCTGGATAACTTTACCATCCGGGCCAATGAGCTTTTTTCTTTCCAGAATTAATCGGTTATTTTTATTAAAGACAGTTTTTGCTATTGTCACCTGATTGCCATTAAATGTCTGATTCACAATGGAACGGATCTCTGCAATTGACTCATCCGTGTGTTGTGGAATGACGGCAGGTAATGAATCAGCAGTTGAGAAGGCTGTACAGCCATATAGGCTGTACATACTCAATATTAACAAAGCAAGTCTAATGGAATTCACAATGTTTCCTTAATCAGTTGTATAGGGATCAAGATAAATTTTCTGATTAATTTTTAGAGGTAACCTAAGTGCAGGTCCATTCTTATCATCATTAAAACTATCATCATTTGAATTGAAGAGTGATGGTGGCTGTACAACAGATTTTGCCTGAGTTGGAGGTGTAGGACACTGAGAGGTGATTCGATAATCAAGTGCAGCCGCAACTAGGGGGTCATTTTCTTCACCCAATGGAAGACTCAGGTCATCTTCAACACTACAACCCGTAACTAACTCACCGACTGTGCCAGCAGCATTCATTGGAGAGAAGCCATCTGAATAACCACCCACTCCCTTTTGATTAACACCATCAAACTGAATTGTGAAATAAGTGGTGCCACAGTTATCTGTGGGGTAAAAACCATAGGGCTTGCCACAGGTTGTATCACCTATGAGGATAACTTCTATATCAATTCCCCTCAGACCATTAATAATCGCCTCACTTGCCGAACAAGTACCAGCTGTTGAGAGGATGAAAACACGGTCAAGGTTTAACTGGGGTAAACTAGTTCCCTCTGCATAATTATCACTAAATGAACTAATAGATGTATAAAAGGGTGTTGGTGAAATTAGTCTAGATGTTACTGGATTAATCTCCGGGTGTTTATCGTTGAACTGAAGTTGATCAAAGGTTTGTCCAGTGGTCGCTGCGGATCCGGCTATCATGTAAGAAAGTTGACTGGCAATATAAAGTAATCCTCCGCCATTGTATCGTAAGTCTAATACCAAATCGTTAACATTGTTATCAGCAAGTATTGTCATGGATTCGTACAATCTGTCTTCGGATACAAAATTATGGTCGTTGAATAACAGGTAGCCAACATTGCCGGTTTCGGTGGCAATTGTCCTGACCATAGGCACTGGATCAGAAGTTACTTCAGTTGCACTAATGGTAACCTCACGACTCTGACTTGAACCAACATCCAAAACGGTAAAGACATGGCTTTCACCGTCAGTAGATGGAGACATACCTGCATTTAAGGTATCAACACCTGCTTGGGTATTGGTTGTTTCCACGACTACCCCATCAATTTCAAGGATCTGCACGCCTCGGGTTAAGTTAAGTTCTGCTGCATCAGCGGGAGAACCGGGCTCAATGGTACGGATATAAAGTGCTCGAGGTATGGTCGCTGAGGTAAGTTCCCAATCGATGCCATAACCAACTGAAACTCCCGTTTGAGTCAGTTGTTGATACGCTGCCGTGTCCCAATAAAAGTGAAACTTGTCTTTTGCATTGCCTGAGGGTGATGTCAATGATGTTTTCAACAGGTCAAAATAATCGGTTGGAACCGATTGCTGAGCAGGATTTATATCGGGCAATTCACTATACCAAAGATAAGTATTATTACTCCAGGAGCGTAACCAGTGATTTTCTTCCAGCGTAGTACCCTGTTGATCAGGGAAGGCATTGCCATTGAGATCGGTACCTGAGCGAGGATTCTGGCATTGATTGATGAAACTGCTAGCACTCTCATACACACCGGCTGTCCACACTGGGGCTGTGCCACCTGTCGGAGGAGGAGTTATAGGGGGGGGTGTCCCGCCACCGCCTCCACCGCCACAGGCTATTAACTGAGTGACAAAAAAGAGAATAATAAACTGAGAATAATACCGTTTCATGAAAAACCCATTTGTAGTTAGTTAAATTATAAATATTCTGGCAATATATTTACTGAGATATACCATCTGAAAAACAAAAATAAAGTAAGTGAAGTAAAAAATCAAGCATAAACTGTCACTCTTTATCATGATCTTGCCATAGTTGGAACGGATTCTAGGAAAGTTTGATGATGATCGGTGTTTATTCGATTTGATTCTCAATCTTTTCAATTGCCGCTTCAAAGTCATCACACATCTTTGATAAAGACACCTGGTTGTCAGCCAAGAGCTTATTACCATCAACCACCTTAATTTTTGCATTAATATCTGCCATTGGGGCTTGCTGCCTCTTAGAAAGTTGTTGCATTTTAACTTGCTCTAGATCCCAAGCTTCATCAACCGATAAATTACAGATGTCAGCCAAATATTTCGCATTAAAACCTTCTCCGGTTAAGGATTTAATACTAGCGTCATGGCTAATACTATTGCCAGGACTCCAATAATGTTTGCTCAATAATGGTCCTATTTCTGGATTGTCAGACAAATAACCAAACTTATCCATAAAGTAAGCTCGGGTTTGATACACCGCCATATTGGCCAGTAAATACCCTTGATATGAACAGGCTGATTCATCCGATAATAAGTGAGGAATTGCTAATAATGGCCGTGGACTGCAAGCTAATCCCATTATTTGTTGCTCAGTTTTTCTGGCTAGTTGTGTAATCTTCTCAGGGGTTAAATGTTCATCGTTCATTTCATAGAGCGCCCGCTCAAAATAAGCAACCACCAGAATACTTCGCTCTCCATAAGCAAAGAAAGGTTGCTTTGTTTCAATAAGCGCCTTAATTACTTTATCGGGAACGGCTTGACCATCTTTGTTTTTTGCGTATTTTTTCAGCCAATCGGCATCCGCTAACAAGCTGTCACAGAACATTGATTGTGTCTCTGCATAGGCCATTGAACTAGGAGCAAACTCTTGAGAAAAACAGGGAGCATTTTGAGTGACATTAGAAAAGTGTGCCGCATGACCGCCTTCATGAAATAAGGTATTGATACCACTATAGCCACTGCCTACCTGACTAGGTAGGGCGTTACTGGTAAAGTTAACCTTTGCAGGAACCCATTTCCCATTATCGCTAAATGATGGAATAGGGGCATGGCAAAAGCCATTTTGATACTTGCCTTTTCTATCGAGCAAATCAAGTGTCAGTTCAGCACCCGCATAATCTATATTTAACCGACTAAAAGACTCTACCCATGCTCTAAGAGATTGAGAGAATGGCACGTAGGGATCTAAAGCACGGGTAGCATCGCCAGCAAAACTGAAATAGAAATTATGTCCTTTTATGGCTTCGATTCCTTTTTCCGCCGCTAATGTTTTGATACTTGAGATGTTTGTCTCTCGTGTTTGCTTTTCAAAGTCATCTAGTATGGTGAATAATTCATCTGTGGTCATCTGCTCAGTTTTTACAACCGAATAATCAAAAAAGTTGTCATAACCCAAAGCTCTTGCAAACTGATTACGTAATTTAACCAATTCTATAAAACCGTTACTCAACACCCACTGTTCAAGATCTAGAAATGCCTGATGTGAACTTGCTCGTACCTGTTCATTATCACTGGCTCTCAGATTAGCCGCTAGAGCGGGTAAACTTGCTTCAACCTGTAGACCATTTTCATCAGTGAAGGTCATAAGGTAATTTTTCTTTTTCTCAAACAAGACGGCTTCTAGGTTTATCAGCTCAGCTTTTAATTTTTGCTCTTGCTCAGATTCCAACGCATTGGATTCAAATAATGCCAGCCAACCTTTTAAACCATCTTGAAGAGCTATATTGTCTGGCTGTTCCTGGTTTGAGGAGTCAACAGATGAATTGTTTGATAAATCATTTAGATAAGCCTTTATTTCGCCTATACGAGATGCATTTGAGATGAAATCGGTCCAGCGTTTTTCAGAGGCAGTAAATTCATCAGTTTGATCACTGGTTGCCATATAAGTTGACCAGAATAGCTCTTCTTTTTCACGATGGGCAACTAAATAATCACTGTTTAATAAATCAAAATACTGTTTTGCAGTTTGCATGGCTCTCTCTTAAATAAATTATGTCTAATACCGATTGCTTTTATGCTAGTCAGGATACAACAGAAGGTAGGGTAAATGTTTATAAAAATTTATTATTGTTAGTTAAATTTTGTGTTATCGCTATTTTAATGTAATCTAACTGTCTTATATGAGAATCAATTTAAGGCGGATATTTTGTTTCAAAATTTCAAGTGGTTGAATGTATTACTCCTAACAATAGCAATGTCTCTCGCGGGTTGTAATGCTGTTGTAGATATTGATAAAGCACTGGAAGGACACCTAAAAGGTCCGGCAAAGATATACCGTCACTCTCTCGATGGCGCTCCAAGTAGCCTTGATCCAGTTAATGCCGCTACCGTCTATGCAAATCATGTTGTGATAAACATTTATGACACCCTGTATCGCTATAAATACCTTGCTCGTCCCTATGAAATTGTCCCCAACCTTGCTGTAGCCATGCCAGAAGTATCTGAGGATGGATTGACCTATACCTTTAAAATTAAAAAAGGTGTATTTTATGCTGACGATGCGGCCTTCCCAAAGGGTAAAGGTCGAGAAGTGTTCGCAGAAGATTTTGTCTATTCCATTAAACGACATTTTGATGTTGCCAACCGTTCTCAAGGGTCTTGGCTTTGGGATGGTAAGATTATAGGACTCAATGAATGGAAAGCCGCCGGCTCAAATTACAGTGATACCATAGAGGGCCTTAAAGCATTAGATTCTCACAGTATTCAAATTACTTTATTTAAACCCTACCCACAACTAATACATACTTTTGCTCAGGGATTTTCGGCGGTTGTACCACATGAAGCCGTTGATTTTTATGGTCGTGAAATAGCTGTGCACCCTGTTGGTTCCGGTCCCTTTAAAATGCTTCGCTATGAATCATCAAACTATGCTTTGATGATTCGAAATACCAAATATCGACAGGAGCCTATCGATCTCGAATTTGAAGGTTATGATCCTAAACTGCACAAAAAATATGGTATTGATAAAATTGCCGGTAAGTCTCCCCCCTTAGTTGATGCCGTCAAGTTTGATTTTATCAAAGAATCGGCTTCCGAATGGGCCTCTTTTAACAAGGGAAATGAGATAAATTTTATCACCGTAGCCGTAGAGCAAGTGGATCAAATTCTTAGTCAGAAGCGACCTAGTCTAAAGTTGACACCTGAAATGGATGAAAAGTATCACATGTTTCATAACATTGAAGCGGGTTTTGTCCATACAGATTTTAATATGCGCGATCCTTTGATTGGATACAACGATGATCCACTTAGAAATAAACGCAATAAAAACCTTAGATGCGCTATACGCTCAGCCTTTGACTGGCAAGAAAGAAATGATGTCTTTTATTCGGGTATCGCCGTGATATATCCAGGCATTATTCCTCCAGTTGTTCCAGAGTTCGACCCAGAACTATCCAATGTATCAACACTACGTAATGTCGAGGAAGCAAAGCGACTGATGTTAGAAGGTGGCTGGACGGCGGATAATTTACCGACCTTAGTTTATGGTGGAGTCGCCTCAGTGAGAACTAGGCAATTTTATGAACAATTTAGAGGCTGGATGAAAGACATTGGCTTTCCGGAGGAAAAAGTTGTTTTTGATTCTTATGCGAGTTTTGGTGATTACAACAAAGGTGTAAAGCAAGCAAAAATTATGATCATTGGCATGGCATGGGCGCTTGATTATCCTGATGCCCAAAACACATTACAGCTATTCTATGGCCCATTTGGTTCTCCAGGTTCTAATAATGCCAATTATAATAACCCTGAATATAATCGATTGTATGAACAAACGGCTGTCATGCAACCATCAACAGAACGTACACAGCTTTATCGGGAAATGAATAATATGATTATTGATGATTGCGTCAGTATTACTGGGCTGTCTCGTGACCGGATCTTATTATGGCACAAAAATATTATTTCTTATCCTGATAGACAAATACTCGGAGGCTTCCATCTAAAATTTGTTGATATGCTAGATGAGGAGGGTCAATAATGGAAACGTTACAATATACCTTGAGAAAACTGGTTACCGGAGTGCCTTTGGTTTTAGGGGTTACGCTTATTAGTTTTGTTCTGATGGTACATTATGGTCCAGATAAGACTTATGATCTACTCGGCAAAAATCCTACTCAAGAGCAGATAATAGAAATTCGTCATCAACTGGGATACGATCAAAGTTTTGTTGTGCGCTATACACAATATTTAAAAGAATTAGCCACAATGGATTTCGGATATTCTGATTCATCCGGTGAAAAAGTATCGACTATTTTGATTCGCACCGTGCCTGTCTCCTTAGCATTAATTCTTCCCGGATTTATTCTGGGTAATCTTCTCGGCGTAATTTTAGCCTTGATTGCAGCCTATCATCGAGGGCAGTGGACAGATAAGGTCATAATGGGAGGTTCTGTCATGGGAATGAGTATCAGTTTTCTCATCGTTATTATTGCCTTCCAAATTATATTCTCATCCTCTCAAGGACTGGATCTATTTCCAGTAAGAGGTTGGGATGTCTATTCATTCTCTGATTACATTCACTATGTGACAGTGCCTACCTTGGCATCTATATTTGTCGCTTTAGGGTACAACACTCGATTTTATCGAGCCGTTATTGTTGAAGAAATGGGCAGGGATCATGTACGCACAGCCAAAGCCTTTGGAGCTCATCCCATTGAGTTATTGTTTAAAGGGGTTTTGAAAAACAGCCTAATCCCTATCATTACGCGAATCATGTTTTCTATCCCGCTGGTTGTCATCTCAGGTAGCTTACTTTTGGAAAGTTACTTTGGCATACCAGGTGTCGGTAAAGTAACTTATGACGCCATCCTCTCTGGCGATCAACCCATTCTTAAAGCCGTCGTTGGATTAACAGCAATCATGTTTGTATTCACCTTGATTATTAATGATATTTTATACAAGGTTGTCGACCCGAGGATTTCTCTAAAATGATTAATGGACTAAATACATCTACTGCCCAACCTGTAGAAGACGAAACGGTTGAAAATAAAATAGGCGAATCCATGTGGTCAAAGGCCGCTTATAAATTCCGTCGTGACCGTGCCGGTATGATGGGACTTTATGTTGTGCTTTTCTATATGTTAATAGCACTCGGTGTCGCACTTGGAGTTTGGGGGACTGAATGGTCTGATAATAATGGTCAAAAATGGGAAGGCATGTCATCACAATACTTCTTTGGCACCAATATCCTTGGCCAAGATATTTTTCAGCGAGCGATATTTTCTACTAAAACAGCTTTTGAAGTGGGTCTAGTGGTGGCCGTTGTTTCAACCTTGATAGGTGCAATTTTGGGAGCACTAGCTGGATTTTATAGTAACTCATGGATTGATGAAATTATTCTTTGGTTAATGGGAGTACTTGATTCCATCCCCTTTTATTTATTTGTGGCAGCCATAGCATTTGCTTTAAGCGGATTTGCCTATGCCATGCATGTGGCAATGATTGCTACTTTTTGGACTACCACCTCGCGGCTTGTGCGCGGTGAAGTCATTAAATTGAAAAATTTCGAGTTTGTTGAAGCTGCTCATGCCGTAGGCGTACCCCAACCCACTATAATCTTTAGGCACATTTTGCCAAATACCTTCCACATATTATTAGTGCAGTCTACTATCGTTTTTGTCGGTGCTATTAAATCAGAAGTGATCTTAAGTTTCTTAGGATTAGGTGTGAAAGATGGCGTTTCTTGGGGCTTGATGATTGCTGAGTCAACGCTTGAAGTACAGGCTGGAGAATATTCTAACTTTATTGTAGCCTCTGTTTTTCTCTTTGTACTGGTCATGGCATTTAATATGTTTTCGGATGCCTTGCAGGACGCATTAGATCCAAGGAAGGTAAGCGCATGAGCAATAAAACACCCTTATTAAGCGTACGTGATCTGGTCGTTGAATTTAATACAGAACGAGGTCTAGTTCGTGCCATTGACGGTATCAGTTTCGATGTGATGCCTGGAGAAACAATGGGGCTTGTAGGTGAGTCGGGTTGCGGTAAGTCAGTAACATCCTTAGCTATTTTAGGCTTGGTTCCATCTCCTCCTGGCAAGATAACAGCTGGTAGTATTCAACTTAATGGTCGTGAACTGGTTGGATTGCGCGAGTCTGAATATCGTAAAATTCGTGGCAGTGAAATATCCATGATATTTCAAGAGCCTATGACAGCACTAAATCCAGTATTTACCGTTGCAAGTCAGATGAAAGATGTACTGGCACGCCATCAAAAAATCCGTGGTAAACAGGCAAAAAATCGTGCCATCGAGATGTTAGAATTGGTCGGGATCCCTTCACCAGAACTACGCATTAATGAATATCCTCACCAATTATCAGGAGGAATGCGTCAACGTGTAATGATAGCAATGGCATTATCTTGTAATCCAAAATTACTCTTAGCCGATGAGCCTACCACAGCACTGGATGTAACAATCCAAGCTCAGGTAATGGAACAAATTGTAAAGTTACAACACGAATTGGGCACAGCAGTGGTACTGGTAACACATGATTTAGGTGTTGTTGCAGAGTCCTGTCAACGAGCTGTTGTCATGTATGCGGGACGTATTGTCGAGCAATCACCCATCATACCCCTGTTCCAAAATCCGCAACATCCATATTCAGCAGGACTAATGGCATCAATTCCAAAGATTCGTGACACTAAAATAGCAGAGTTACCCACTATCCCAGGTACAGTCCCCGATTTACTACACTTGCCGGATGGCTGTCGTTTCGCTGATCGCTGCCAGTATGCAGAGGATCTTTGTCACAAAGAACAACCGGATAACCAAGTTAACGAGAACCGTGAAGTTGCCTGTTTTTATCCCTGTGGAGATGCATCATGAATATGCTACTAGAGGTTAAAAACTTAAAAAAACATTTCCCTATACATGGCGGCCTGTTTAATCGAGTGGTCAGTCAGTTAAAAGCCGTTGATGATGTCAGCTTTGTTCTTGAAAAAGGCAAAACTATGGGCCTTGTAGGCGAGTCAGGCTGTGGTAAGTCTACGTTAGGTCGAGCGCTGCTTCGTTTACATGAACCTACAGGTGGAACAGTGATACTCGATGGCATTGATATTACCAAACTTGAAGCTAAGGCGCTGGTAGATGCCCGTAGAGATATGCAAATTATCTTTCAAGATCCCTATGCATCTCTTAGTCCACGAAGAACCATACAACAAACACTACTTGAGCCATTGGAAACCCATAAAATTGGTACAACTGTATCTCGCCAAGAAAAAATTGAAGAACTGCTTGAAATTGTTGGCTTAAGAAAACATATATTACATCGATATCCCCATGAGTTCTCAGGCGGTCAACGTCAGCGCATAGGTATTGCAAGGGCACTGACTCTTGAACCCAAATTCATTGTTGCTGATGAAGCTGTATCTGCGTTGGATGTATCCGTCCAATCACAGGTCTTAAACCTGATCTCGCATCTACAAAAAACCCTAGGAATATCGTTTCTATTTATCTCACATGATCTAGCCGTCGTTCAGCATATCAGTGATGATGTCGGTGTGATGTACCTTGGACGACTGGTTGAAAAAGCAACCGTTTCCAGCCTTTATAAAGAGCCGAAACATCCCTATACAAAGGCTTTGTTATCAGCAATACCTTCACCTGATCCAACCATTAAAACACAACGTCAGATTTTGAAAGGTGATGTACCTTCACCATTAAATCCTCCATCTGGCTGTACTTTTAGAACGCGTTGTCCTGAAGCAATGGACATTTGTGCACAAAAAGTTCCTCTAGAGGTTGAAGTAGGAACTAAAGATGATCCACATTGGGTCGCCTGTCACCTTTTTGAATGATCCTATAGTTTAGAAGGTATATCGTCGAGATCGCTTAAAACAGGAAATCTTGGGGTTTGGTTATGTATAAGCAAGTTTGTTTTAACTATTAAATGTTTCCCTCATAATTTGGTGGAGGCTGGAATCCTCCTATTACTGACTCAATTATTTTACAGTTATCGAGTAATTCTTCATCATGCCAACGCTTACCTATCACCTGAATACCCACAGGTAGTCCATTAACGGCACCAAGGGGTAATGTTACTACTGGACTTCCGGTCAGTGAAAATGGCACCGTCATACTAATGGTTCCTTCCAGGTAGGACATTGGATAATCATCCACCATAACCTTTGGTGGTTTTCTATATTTTCCAGGCTTTCTATGAGGGAAAGCAACGCTAGGTGTAACTGGACAAAGCCAAACATCCCACTTTTCAAGAAAACTTTCTATTTGTGAAATAAGTCGTTCTCTTATATTGAGTGCTTCATTATATCGTTTCCAATTAAAAGACATGCCCAGAGCAACAGAACGAAGCAGTAGTTGCGATTTAGGCAAAAAACCTCTAATCAAAGACAAGGACAAACGCTCTATAGTAGATATTCCTAATCCAACTTCTGCACCCATAATAATGCCAAAGGCATACCATGCCGCTTCAAAATCAAAACTATCAGGAAAACAGCGTTCAACCTCCATGCCAGCATCGCTCAATTGCAAAACTGTAGAGTCTAGGCCAGCTTTAGTACGACTGCAGATAGGCAAACCACTAAAATCATCCCAGTAAGCCACCCTTAATGGTCCTGTCTTTATGGGACTGACTTTATTTCTTGATAGGGGAGGAACTTCACAATCTATGCCATCAGGCCCAGCTGTCACATCTAGTCCTAAACGAAGGTCATCAACACACCGAGCAAGCACCCCAAATGACAACATATGATGTACTGAACGTTTAGCGTCAGGTAGGTGTGGAATATGCCCCGTTCGGGGGATGCAATTTTCAGTGGCTTTCAAACCAGCCACACCACAATAAGCTGCTGGAATACGGATAGAACCAGCAAGATCGCTACCAATATCCAAAAATGAAAAGTTCATCGCTACCGCTGCGGCACTTCCCCCAGAGCTACCCCCACTGGTCAGCTCTAAATTCCAAGGGTTATTCGTACGACCAAATAATGGACTCCAACATTGAATGTCCGCTGCTAATTCTGGTAAATTTGTTTTTCCAACAACAATGGCTCCTGCCTCTTTTAACCGCTTAACCACTGTTGCATCATTTGTTGGAATATGATTTTTAAGCGGTGGATGACTGCTGGTTGTTCTGATACCTTTTGTTTCAAAAGAATCTTTTATTGATATAGGTACACCGAAAAGTAGTGACAAATTTTTATCTTGATTTAAACAAAAGTCCATTTCTTTTGCGGTATTGATCGCTGTTTCTTTTTCTAGAGTAACAATCGCATTGATCTCAGGATTATAAAGTTCAATTCGATTCAGACAAGTTAGTACCGCATCCGTAGCAGTAACTTCTCCTTCACGAATAGATTTGGTTAATTCTTTTGCTGTACTACGCATACAAAATCCAAAAACGCCTTTATCATTTATTTCTGTATCGCTTTTTGTTCCCAAATATTACCAGTAAAGATTGAGTAGTGTATGAAAAATGAAAACTCAAGGATGCTATGCAAAGAAAAATAACTGGCACTATAAAAAATTGTTTTATTGATATAACAAATGCGATTAACGACACTGTAAGATTAATTATAATTATTTTATTTTCAGGAACTGTCGATGCTTTTGTTAATGATAGATTTAACAAACCATAACCAATTAGTAATATTCCCATCATTAGGCTAAAACCTTCATGAAAAAGATACAAGTTTGACTCTGTACCCGACATTGATATAGAGAAGTTCTTCATCTCTTGTACAATTTTGATTCTTTCAGGCGTATTAGGAATAAATATGGATGTAACTATATGGCCGGTACCGACCAAAATAAATGACCAGCATCCAGTCTTAAAAACCATCGATAATAATTTCACAAATTACCCTTTTATTTAAATGTACGTTTGCGTACATTAGTATTATACGTTACCGTACATAATGTCAAGTTAACAAAGGAACATCAAATGCCTAAAAAAATCGCAACAAGAGATGACTGGCTCAATCTTGGTTTAGATCTTTTGAATAAAAAAGGCAAGTCAGCTCTAGTTGTAGAAAAAATGGCAAAGTCGCTTGGAGTAAGTAAAACAAGTTACTACTGGCACTTTAAAACACGAAATAATTTTTTGCTCGAACTTGCAGACTACTGGGTAAAAGTAGGAACAAGTTATTACATTGAAGCTTCTAAAAAGTATAAAAACCATAGAGAGAAACTGTTCCATTTGACTAAAGATGTATTTATACAAGGACACACCATGAATTCAATCCGTTCTTGGCGAGATGTTTCTAAAGAGAACAGTACTATAGGCAATATTGTAAAAAATGTTGAAACGCAAAGAATTCAATATATTCAACTATTGCTTGCTTCAGAATTCGATAGCAACGAAGCGCTTAATCGAGCTGACATGCTTTATCATTATTTTTTGGGGTGGAGCGAACGACATAGAGGTATTGCCATTAACGAAAGCGAGTTTAACAAAATCTGGCGGGATATTATTGAACCAATGGTAAGGAAAAAGGAAGATCATCAACAGCTGGCAAAGAAGAATCTGGATACAGAAGTCTAAAAAATAATGGTTTTAAAGCAGATCAAGTCTGAGCTACTACAGCTAAGCGCTCAATAGCCTTTTAATAAATCAACTTGTGATAATAAGGCTTCACCTGCGACATAGCGTCTTAGGTTTTCTCTTGCGACTAACCAAACTCTTTTTGAATATTTCTCAGAACGCCATGCTATATGAGGAGTGATTATTACTCGTGGTTGTTTCCATAAGGCATGCCCTTCGGGTAAGGGCTCTGGATCGGTCACATCAAGACCTGCGCCAGCCAATTCTCCTGCTATTAAAGCCGCTAATAAGTCATCGGCATTAGTGCTTTTTCCTCGACCAATACTAATGAAATAAGCATTATTTTTCATTGCTTTAAAAAAGGCGTTATTAAATATCCCCTCTGTTGTCTTTGTCAGAGGAACGGTATTGATCACCACGTCAGCTTGACTAGCTAACTTGTTAAGCTCAGATGAAAGGCCAACATAACTCACAAAGTCAGGCCCTGTCCGACTAGAGTTTCTGGTTGCAATCACTTTCATACCAAGTGCATGTCCACGGCGTGCAACCTCAGTACCTATTCCACCTAAACCAACGACTAGCATGGTACGACCAGATAATTCCCAAATCGCATCACTTCCTGGTAGCACCTGATTGGACCATTCACCTTTAATCTGAGCCAGATGATACTGATCAAGGCCTCGTGTTAAGCTAAACATTAATGCAATGGCATGTTCGGCAATTTGCGGTCCTGATAACCTTTTGCCATTACTAAGAATGATATTTCTATTCAAAAGTGATTTATTTTTAAGGCAGCGATCTACACCCACCCCATAGATTTGCACCCATTTTAATTGTTGGCCTTTATCAAGTAATTCTTCTGAGCAAAAACCTAGCAGAGCATCAACATCACTGACCTTTTCTAATGCTTCTGCTGAACTGCTTACACCGATAAGTTCAACATTAGGTGCAACCTCTTGCATCCAATCGAGACGTTCTTTTGAGTCTACTCTAACTAATACTTTTTTAGGTTTCTGCCAACTGTCCAATTCTCTTAAGGCAACAGAATTTTCTTTAAGGTTATAGGTTTTTATTAATAAATCGATGTCATATTCAGGTGAATATGCAAGGGTTTTGGATGGTACTAGAAAAAGCCATGAGCTAAAGACAATGAATAACCAAAAACTGATAAATTTGTTCATGAATTAACCCTTATAGGAATCCCTATGCTGATCAGTATAGGGACTAATTATGCTAATTTAAAAACTAAGCAAAAACCTTAACACAGTAGCTAAGAATTAGCGTAGGAAACAAGCCTAAACCTATCATAGCAAGTCCGTTAATACTCAAGGCTACTTTCATATCCATATCAGCTTCAAGGGGAGTATCATCCTCAGGTTTATCAAAGAAGATAACCTTGGCAATTCGCAGGTAAACAAAAGCACCAATAATTGAAAATACCACGGCTAAAATAGCTAACCAGAGCAAGCCTTTATCTGCGTCGATTACTGCCATGATAACCTGCAACTTTGGCCAGAATCCAACAAAAGGAGGAACACCTGCCATGGACATGATAGTCATTAGCATCATCAGGGCAAACCAAGGACTTCTTTGCCATAGACCTTTGAAGTCATCAAGGTTATCGCATTCGTAGCCAGCACGGCTCATAAAGATGATCATACCAAATCCACCGATAGTGGTAAGCGCATAGATTAAGATGTAGAACATGGAAGCGCTGTAGCCTTCCGGAGTGCCTGCAATAAGCCCTAGTAAGAAGTATCCCATATGGGCGATGGCCGAATAGGCTAATAGTCGCTTGATGTTGCCTTGAACGATGGCGGTAATATTTCCAAGGCCCATGGAGAAAACACAGAGAATGATCAACATCATTTCCCAGTGTGAGCTTAATCCTGGGAGCGCTTCGGTGAGAAGTCGCATAACCATACCAAAGGTTGCAATCTTTGGAACAGAGCTTATGAAGGCCGTTACAGAGGTTGGAGCACCTTGATATACATCAGGTATCCACATGTGAAAGGGTACTGCGCCCATCTTAAAGGCCAGCCCACAAACGATGAATACCAGTCCCATGGCGAACAATAGTTCACTTTCAGGATTTGAAGCTATAGCTTTTGCTATAACATCAACTTCGATGGAACCTGTTGTACCGTAGACCAGTGACATTCCATAGAGTAAGAAACCCGATGCCATGGCGCCCATAACAAAGTACTTAATGGCAGCTTCGCTTCCCAGTTTTGAATCTCTTTGGCATGCAACCAGTGCATAACTTGATAGAGACAGCAGCTCTAAACCTAGGTAAATAGTCAGGAAACTGTGGGCTGATACTAGAATGCTTGAACCAAGGATGGCAAATAGCATTAGCATGTAATATTCACCCTTTAAGATCTTCCTATCATTGATATAAGGTCTTGAGTAGAGCAAGGCAAGCATGCCGATCACAAAGATAGCTATTTTTAGAACGATTGCCATATCATCAACGATATAAGTTCCAGCGTAGAGAACTTGCGATTCAGCTCCGTATTGACCCATGGTGATATAGATGGCACCGATCAGAGTGAGTTGGCTTAACCAATAGGTTAATCTGCGCTTTTCATCGGTTACAAAAAGATCAGATACAAGTACTACAATAATCATGATCAGCAAAAATATTTCTGTCGCCAGAGGGGCGAGATCTGGTGTTTCAAACATCAGGAACACACTCCACTAACAACTGCACCTGGCAGTTTTGACTGAATACCACACTCCAATAAGTTGGTTACTGAAGCATCCATAATATTGACAAGAGGTGCTGGGTATAAACCAAAACCTAATACCGTTAACGCTAAGGCGATGAAGATAATGGTCTCACGAGCGTTAATATCTTCTAACTGAGCAACCTTATCATTGGCAACATCACCGAATATTACACGCTTGTACATCCAAAGACTGTAGGCTGCGCCAAGTATCAAAGTACCTGAAGCTAGGAATGCATACCAAAAGCTTTCCTGGAAGGCTGCCATGATCACCATAAATTCACCGACGAAGCCTGAGGTTCCTGGTAAACCACTGTTAGCCATGGAGAACAGCATAAAAAAGGCTGCAAATTTCGGCATGGTGTTAGCAACTCCGCCATAGTCACTAATATTTCTACTGTGAAGACGTTCATAAAGAACACCGACACAGAGAAATAGAGCTGCGGAGATAAAGCCGTGGGATATCATTTGAATCAAGGCGCCCTGCATACCAAGTTCAGCTGCAGTGGTATGACCTTTTGAAACAAGTCCAAAGGCGATGAAAAATCCTAAGGTTACAAAGCCCATGTGGGCGATGGATGAATAGGCGATGAGCTTTTTCATATCTTCTTGCACTAGGGCGATAAGTCCAATATACACCACAGCGATAAGTGAGAGCACAATCATAAAGAAGGCATACTCAGATGCCGCGTCGGGTGTTATGGGTAGACTAAAACGAATAAAGCCGTAAGTTCCCATCTTCAACATGATGGCAGCCAGTATCACCGAGCCTCCCGTGGGCGCTTCAACGTGAGCATCAGGCAACCAGGTATGCACTGGGAACATGGGCACCTTAACCGCAAAGGCGATAAGGAAAGCAAAGAATATTAAGGTTTGGGTCTCAAGAGGCATGGCTAATTTGTGCATATCAGCTATGGCGAAACTATCGCCAACTATACCCATATAAATAAGCGCTATTAGCATGAATACCGAACCGAAGAAGGTATAAATGAAAAACTTCAGGGTTGCATACACTCTATTAGGTCCACCCCAAATACCAATGATCAGGAACATGGGGATGAGCATGCCTTCCCAGAAAATGTAGAATAAAATACTGTCTAGGGCTGCGAAAACACCGATCATCAAACCTTCCATGATCAGGAAAGCTGCCATATATTGACCGGGACGTTTCTGGATAACTTCCCAACCCGCTACGATCACTATGACCATTGAAAAACAGGTAAGGATAATGAGCGGCATGGAGAAACCATCAACACCCAGGCTGTAATTGATATTGAGTGCTGGTATCCAAGACGCAAATTCTACAAATTGCATGTCTGCAGTACCACCATCGAAACCCATGTAGAGAGGAATACAAAGTAGTAAAGTGCCAATCGACAATATGAGTGCTATTGCTCTTGATAGGCGCGGATTTTTATCCCCCATCAGCAGCATTAACAATGCGCCGATAATGGGAACCCATATGAGTAAACTTAATAGTGGCAATTCAGTCATGGAGAATATTTCTCTTTATCCTATTGAATCTATGTTTAAATTAAAATTCGTTTATAAAATCTGTTTCTTGAGCTTATAAAGTAAGCAAGTTAACACCTACATACTTGCGTATATCAACCAGCCTAAGAAACCTACCAAACCAATAATCATGGAAAAGGCATAGGTGGATAATTGCCCGGTTTGTATTCGTCTTAACACACTGGCGATTACACCAACGGATTTCGCCGTACCATCAACCATCAGACCATCAATCAATTTCTGGTCGCCATACTTCCAAAGTTGTTTTCCGATTTTTACTGTACCATCGGCAAATAACGCCTGATTAAACTCATCAAAATAATACTTGTTCACAAATAGTGTATGTAACCACTTGAACTTCTTCTCTAACATGCCAGGAATATCTGGTCGCTTCACATAAAGCACCCAAGCAACAACCACACCCGCTAAAGCTAAGTAAAATGGCGGACTACTAAGAGCATGTAAACCAAAGCTCACTGGACCCTTCCACAGATGGCTGATCTCATTTAATACATCATGCTGAGGTAGAACAAAAATTACGCCATCAAAGAAGTCGCCGAACAACATATCACCGGCTGTAAACCAAGCAATAATGACTGATGGAATGGCTAACAAGATCAATGGAAGTGTTACAACCCAAGGTGATTCCTTTAAATGTTCGCGGGTATGATCATCAAAGCGTTCATTACTATGGAACACCATGAAGAAAAGTCTAAAGCTGTAAAGCGCTGTGATAAATACACCTGAAAGAACAGCGTAGTAAGCATAGGTTGAAGCCATGCCTAAGTCAGCTTGTTGAGCCGCTAGAATAACCACATCTTTTGAGTAGTAGCCTGAGAAGAAAGGTGTTCCAATCAGGGCTAGAGAACCGATAAGACAGGTTATCCAAGTAATAGGCATGTACTTATAAAGACCGCCCATTTTGCGCATATCTTGTTCATGGTGCATGCCGATAATCACCGAACCTGCCGCCAAGAATAGTAAGGCTTTAAAGAAAGCGTGGGTCATCAAGTGGTAAACACCAGCAGCATAAGCCGATGAACCAAGAGCCACAACCATGTAGCCTAATTGAGAAAGCGTTGAATAGGCGATAACGCGTTTAATATCATTTTGAACCAAACCTAGGAAACCCATAAACAGTGCAGTGGTTGCACCAATCACAAGGATAAAGGCTAGAGCCGTTTCAGAATGTTCAAAGAGAGGCGACATGCGAGCCACCATAAATACACCGGCTGTTACCATGGTAGCAGCGTGGATCAAGGCTGATATGGGTGTGGGGCCTTCCATTGAATCGGGTAACCACACATGTAGTGGAACCTGAGCTGATTTACCCATGGCTCCAATAAATAGGCAGATACAAATAACCGTCATGGCCGACCATTCGCTTCCCGCTATCACATCAAAGGTTGCATTGGTCGCGGCAAAGGCTTCAACTTTTCCAAATACTGTTGCGTAGTCTAATGAACCGAAGAAATAGAGTACACCTGCAATACCTAGTAGGAAACCAAAGTCACCAACACGATTAACCATGAACGCTTTTAAGTTGGCGTATATTGCTGTGTCTCTCTTGTACCAAAAACCAATCAATAGATAAGACACTAGACCAACAGCTTCCCAACCAAAGAATAACTGTAGGAAGTTATTTGCCATGACCAGCATAAGCATGGAAAAAGTGAATAATGAGATATAACAAAAGAAGCGCTGGTATCCTGGATCATCTTTCATATAACCAATGGTATAAATATGAACCATTAAGGATACAAAGGTAACCACAACCATCATCATGGCTGTTAGGTTATCGACAAGGAAACCTACTTCAAGCTTCAAATCACCGACAACAGCCCAAGTGTAGACTGAAGCATTATACGCTTCACCACCATCAAGGGCTAAATACTTTAATACAAACATTGAAGCTATTGTGGAAAATCCAACACCAGCGATGGTTACAATATGGGCTCCAGTCTTACCAATTTGCTTGCCAAATAGGCCCGCTATAATGGCGCCAATAAGCGGTGCTATTGCAATCCAGAGATATAATTTTTCCATGTTCGGTTATTCCACCCTAGCCTTGCATTGAGTCCAGCTCTTCAACATCAATTGAACGACGATTTCTAAATACTAGAAGTAGAATCGCTAGTCCAATTGCGGCTTCAGCAGCTGCAACCGTGAGAATAAAAAATACAAATACCTCTCCAACAGGATCGTCAAGGAAACGTGAGAAGGCAATAAAATTTGTGTTTACAGCAAGTAGCATCAATTCAATACTCATCAATAAAGTAATGATATTTTTACGATTTAAAATAATACCTGCTATGCCAACAGTAAAAAGAATGGCACTAACAACTAGGTAGTCTGATAAGGCTATCATTGGTCAGCTCCTTCTGAAATCTGGGAATCTGAAGCTGCTTGATTTGAAGGTGGTTTCACAGATTGCATTTTAACCACTCGTAGTCTGTCAGCCTTTTTAACAAGAACCTGTTCAGAAACAACTTGGGATTTGCTGCCTTTACGCTTACCACGGAAAGCTAAACTAATGGCAGCAATCATCGCAACCATAAGGATAAGAGCGGCAATTTCAAAGGGATAAAAATAGGTGGTATAAAGCAACATACCTAGCTCAGTTACACTGCTGTAATCAGCAGGTCTAGCATCAGGTATCGAAAAGGCACCTGGGCCAAAGGCCTCAGAACCTAGCACTCTAAATAAGGCATAAAGTAGTGCAGCAGCTATCAGCAAGCCAAGGGGTAAGTAACGGGTAAAGCCTTGTCGCATAGCTGCAAAGTCAATATCCAGCATCATCACTACAAATAAGAACAGCACCATCACCGCTCCCACATAAACCAGAACCAGTAATATAGCCAAGAACTCTGATTCTAAAAGCATCCAGATACAGGCGGCGTAGAAGAAAGTCAGTATTAAAAACATAACGGACTTAACGGAGTTTTTAGAACTAATTACCATTACAGCTGAACCTATGAGCATTACTGAACAGCTATAAAAAATTAATTGTACAATTGTCATTTCAGTGTCCTGTCACTTAACGAAACGGTGCGTCTACTTGCAGATCTTCTGTTATTTGATCGGCATACTTATCGCCAATGGCTAATAATTTAGCCTTGGTCAAGATGTTTTCTCCACGGTTTTCAAAATGGTATTCAAAAATACGTGTTTCAACGATGGCATCCACTGGGCAAGCTTCTTCACAAAATCCACAATAGATACATTTAAATAAATCAATTTCATACAGAGTTGTTCGTCTTGAGCCATCGTCAGCTCTTGGTTCTGCTTCAATAGTAATAGCAAGGGCTGGGCATACAGCTTCACATAATTTACAACCAATACACCTCTCTTCACCATCTGGATAACGACGCAGTGCATGGATACCACGAAATCGATTAGACTGGGGTGTTTTTTCTTCAGGGTACTGAACCGTCACTTTGGTTTTGATCATGTGACGACCAGTAACACCGAGTCCTTTTCGAAGCTCCGAGAGCGTTAAGGACTTGAACAGATTCTTGATTAATTTCATGATTTATCTGTACTCTTCAACTGTACATTTTAACTATACCAAGGCCCAAATTGGGTCTTGGCCATGATTGCTACAACAACTAACCAAACTAGGGTGATTGGAATAAGTATTTTCCATCCAAGTCGCATAATTTGGTCATAACGATAACGTGGGAAAGTTGCTCTTAACCAAAGCATCCCAAATAGGAAAACTGCGGCTTTTGCCAGTAACCAAATGGTCCCCGGTACCCAGGAGAACAGGGCTTCTAATACTGGAATTCCTTGGAAGGGTGATAACCATCCACCCCAGAAGAACAAAGCGGTTAACACGGAAATTAAAATCATGTTGGCGTATTCTGCGAGGAAAAATACCGCAAAGGCCGTTCCTGCATATTCCACGTGGAAACCCGCTACAATTTCTGATTCACCTTCAGGTAAATCAAAAGGAGCTCTGTTGGTTTCAGCAACACCTGAGATATAATAAATAATCCAAAGAGGAAACAATGGAATCCAATACCAAGTCCAAATCCCGCCACTTTGACCATTAACAATATCACCAAGATTTAAACTGTTTGAAGTCATAATGACGCCAACGAGGGTAAAGCTCATGGCTAGTTCGTAGGAAATAACCTGAGAAGCTGAGCGCAAAGCGCCTAGAAATGCATATTTTGAGTTAGATGCCCAGCCCGCAATAATGACGCCATAAACACCAACAGAGGTCATGGCTAGGATATAAAGTACTGCGGCATTAACATCAGCAAGAACAAGTTCCGCATCGAAGGGGATCACTGCCCAAGCTGCTATTGATGGCCCAAAAAAGATAACCGGAGCAATCAAAAACAATACTTTATTAGCGCCTGCTGGAACAATGACTTCTTTAAAGACGAGTTTAAATACATCTGCAAAGGGTTGCAGCCAACCTCTTGGTCCTACGCGGTTTGGCCCAATTCTGACCTGCATGTAACCAATTAATTTACGCTCAGCATAGGTGGTATAAGCAACAGCGAGCACAAGGGGTATCAAAATCACCAGGATCTTAGTCATTATCCAAGCAAAATCTAAGAATAAATCCATCATGATATCGCCTCCGCTGTCTTCACATCCTGCACAGGGGCTGACCTTCTACCATCTAGGGTGTCTTGCAAAGCGATGGCTCTTCGAACAACTGAATCTACCTGATAAATTGCGCTTATATTCGCACGTGTTGCACTGCCCTCTACAGAGTTCGGTAAGGCCCAATTGCCCTTTCTCTCTTCCGTAGAGTCCAATATAAGTTGCAATTCAAGCAAAATTTCTTCCGATGATACATAGTCATAGCGAGGTAGTTCTAATAGATTAGCCAGCACTCTAAGTATCTTCCAGCCAGGTCTTGCCTCGCCCTTAGCCTTAACTGCTGCTTTAAATGTCTGCCAAGTTCCGGCAACATTTACAAAAGTTCCTGAGGTTTCACTAAAGGCCGCCGTGGGTAACATAACATGGGCATATTCACTGACAGCGCCGTCTTTAAAGGCTGTGAGAGCGATAACTAAATCTGCTGCCTGCATGGCTTTTTTAGCATTATCAGCTGCTTTACAATCTAATTCAGGTTCAACGCCCAAAAGTATGTAGGCGTTGATATCACCATTTAGCATTTCAAGCACATTTTTACCGGCTTTTACGGCACCAGCCCCAACACCACGATGGGGTACTGCCCCCGCTAGATGAGCACCAGCTGAGTTAGCGCCATCGGAGAAGGTACCAAAGATAGCTCCACTCATTTTAGAAATAGCTGAGGCAATGGCCGCTAGTTTACTAAAATCAGCATGGTTACAGGCATATTGACCGAATAAAATTGCTGCTTTATCTGCATTTTTCAAACTTACTGCAATTAGCTTATGCTGATCATTAACGTCTGCTGCTAAATCGCTAATGCCCTCAACGGCTTCAACGTCTTCAAGTGCAGATAAGGCCTTGGCCACAGCCGTTAACTCAGCAAGTATTTTCGCCGGTGTCACAACAATCTCAGGGCATGTACGGAAGTTATAGCTTATTTTCTCAGGGTTAATCACCATGACTTTGCCATCACGGGTGGACTTTCTGAGCTGAATGCCTGCTATAGGTTGTTCTTTATGGATATTTGAACCGATGAGTAGCGTAGCTTCAAGATGTTCTAAATCTGCGATATTCATTCCAAGGGATGGATAAGTTGGATCATTGTTATCACTACTGAAATCAACACGTCCTAAACGGGTATCAATATTACTAGAACCAACATCACGCATTAGTTTTTGCAGTAAGAACAACTCTTCTGTGGTAGAACTTGGAGAAGCTAGGGCAGCAATACTATCAGCACCTCGAGCAGCTTTAATCTTCTTTATTCCATCTACAGCTACGTTTAACGCTGTTTGCCAATCTGTCTCTTTCCACTGACCATCTTGTTTAATCATAGGTTGGGTTAGACGATTGTCTGTATTTAGTGCTTCACAGGAAAAGCGATCTCTGTCTGAGATCCAAGATTCATTGATTGAATCATTTTCATTAGGTACAACTCGAATTACTTCACCACGGCGGCTATGGATATCAATATTTGAACCCAGACAATCATGGGCAGCGATCCCCACTGAAGATTGCAATTCCCAAGCTCTTGCCTTATACAAGGATGGCTTAGCCGTTAAGGCTCCAACCGGACAGAGATCGATGATATTAGCTGAAATTTCTGAGTCGATAGACTTGGCAATATAAGTACTAATTTCCATGTGTTCGCCGCGACCGGTTTCACCCATTTCACGGATGCCAGCAATTTCCTTACCAAAACGTACACATCGAGTACAGTGGATACAGCGAGTCATATCCGTCTTAATTAAAGGACCAATATTTTTTGATTCGACGATTCTTTTACTTTCAGAAAAGCGAGAAACATCACTGCCATAAGTGATCGATATATCTTGAAGTTCACACTCACCACCCTGATCACAAATTGGGCAATCTAATGGATGATTGATCAATAAAAATTCCATCACTGATTTTTGTGCAGCTAAGGCACGTGACGAATGAGTACTGACTGTCATACCGTCTGAAACCGGCGTTGCACAAGCGGGTACTGGCTTAGGAATATTTGCAACATCCACTAAACACATTCGGCAATTAGCGGCTACGGATAATTTCTTGTGGTAACAGAAACGTGGAATTTTGATTCCCGCAGCATCTGCAACCTCGATAATCATCGTACCGGGTTCAGCTTGTATTTTTACACCATCTATTTCGATGTGCGCCATTGTTAATCCTATCACTTATTTTATTTTTGCTTCAAATTCGTGTCGAAACTGCTTAAGCATACCTGTTACAGGCATGGCTGCAGCGTCACCCAGAGCACAAATAGTACGACCCATAATGTTGCCGGCTATGGTATCTAGTTTATCCAGATCCTCCATATTGCCTTCACCCTTGAGGATGCGCGTTACCATTCGAGATAACCAACCTGTTCCCTCTCGACAAGGAGTACATTGTCCACAGGATTCTTCATAATAAAAGTGTGACAATCTTGCAAGAACTTCAACCATGCAAGTGCCCTCTGCCATGACGATTACTGAGCCCGCACCAAGCATGGAACCTGCCTTGGCAATGGAGTCATAATCCATGGTGCATTCCATCATCACATCAGCCGGTAAAATCGGCGTGGATGAACCACCTGGTATAACCGCTTTTAGCTTTCGACCATCTAGCATGCCACCGGCAAGTTCTAGCAGATCTTTAAAAGGTGTTCCCAAAGGAATTTCATAGTTACCCGGCTTATTAACATGACCTGTTACTGAGAAGATTTTTTGACCACCATTATTTGGAATTCCCTGATCAAGGAACCACTGGCCGCCTTTTTCTAAAATAACCGGAACAGACGCATAACTTTCAGTATTATTTACATTGGATGGCCGCCCATAAACACCAAAGTTTGCTGGAAATGGTGGCTTGAAACGAGGTTGACCCTTCTTACCTTCAATGGATTCAATCAAGGCGGTTTCTTCACCACAGATATAAGCACCTGCTCCAATATGGTTATGAATTTGATAGTCAATACCCGAACCAAGAATATTCTCACCAAGAAATCCTGCAGCTCTTGCTTCCTCTAAAGCTGCTTCCATCCGCTCGATGGGTTCATAAAATTCACCACGGATGTAGTTAAAACCAACCGTAGCATTCATGACATAGCCTGCGATTGCCATACCCTCAATTAGCTGATGGGGGTTATAACGTAAAATATCTCTATCTTTACAAGTACCAGGTTCACCTTCATCTGAATTACAGACGATGTATTTTTGGCCCGGTGCATTACGTGGAATAAAACTCCACTTTAAACCTGTGGGAAAACCAGCACCACCACGTCCTCTTAAGGCTGATAGCTTTAACTGCTCGATAATCTCTTCAGGAGGAGTTTGTTCTGCTAAAATTTTTCGCCAAACTTTATAACCACCCGCGCTTTCATAGGTCTCTAATGTCCAAGGCTTATCTAAATGCAGAGTACGGTAACAAACTTGATTTAGTTCCATCACTTTAACCCTCCGCCTTATCTGCCGAAGCAGTGCTTTTGGCTAAGATGTTATCAACAATTTCATTAATACTTTCCGGCGTTAGATTCTCATGGAAAACCTTATCGATTTCACACATGGGAGCACCCGCGCAGGCACCCTGACATTCAACTTCTTTTAGAGTAAACTTATTGTCCGTTGTGGTTTCACCAAACTTAATATTAAGCTTCTTATTTAACTGTTCAACAATTTCTTTACTGCCGCGCAACATGCAAGAGATGTTAGTGCATACATTAATAACATGTTCGCCAACGGGCTTGAGGTTATACATGGTGTAGAAAGTAGCCACTTCATAAGCTGCCATGTGAGGTATCTCTAGATAGTCGGCTACGGCGTCCATTAATTCTTCAGATAAAAAGCCTGCGTTATTTTCCTGGGCAATCATTAAACTACTCATCACAGCTGAACGTTTTCTGTCACTAGGATATTTCGCAACGAACACATCGATTGCTTTTATGGCTGCAGCTGGTAGTAATTCGGTAAGGCTCTTGCGAGCTGTTGCTTGTTCGCTCATTAGCGGTCAATCTCCCCGAATACAATATCTTGTGTCCCAATGACTGCAACAACGTCAGCCAACATATGTCCTTCTACTAGCTCATTGATTGAAGAAATATGAGCAAACCCTGGCGCTCTAATTTTTAAGCGATAAGGTTTATTGGCTCCGTCTGAAACGATATAAACTCCAAACTCACCCTTAGGATGTTCAATGGCAGCGTAGGCCTCACCTTCAGGAACCGTGTAACCCTCGGTAAAGAGTTTAAAATGATGAATTAAGCCTTCCATATCCTCTTCCATATTCTTGCGGGAAGGAGGAGTGACTTTATGATCTTCAGCCATCACAGGACCAGGATTTTCACGAAGCCAAGTAATGCATTGTTTGATGATTTTGTTAGATTGACGCATTTCTTCTACGCGGCATAAATAACGATCATAACAATCGCCATTCGTCCCAACGGGAATATCAAAATCTAACTTATCATAGACTTCATAGGGCTGTTTTCTGCGTAGATCCCATTCAACACCTGAGCCGCGGAGCATTGGGCCTGTGAATCCGAGTTGAATAGCACGTTCAGGGCTAACCACTGCGATATCAACGGTACGCTGCTTCCAAATTCTGTTATCCGTCAAGAGTGTTTCATAGTCATCAACACAGCCTGGAAATTTATCGACAAATCGCTCAAGGAAATCAAGTAGAGAGCCTTGACGCTCTTCATTCATCACATCCACTTCTTTCTGATTATGCCAGCGTGAGGCTTTAAACTTGGGCATGTGATCAGGAAGGTCACGATAAACGCCACCGGGACGATAGTAGGCTGCGTGCATTCTGGCACCGGATACAGCTTCATAACAATCCATCAAAGGTTCACGTTCACGGAAGCAATAGATGAACATGGTCATGGCGCCAATATCAAGACCGTGGGCACCTAACCACATCAAGTGATTAAGGATTCGTGTAACTTCATCGAACATCACACGAATATATTGCGCACGCTCTGGCACTTCAAGCTTGAGCATCTTTTCAAGGGCAAGCACATAACCGTGTTCATTACACATCATCGAAACATAATCGAGTCTGTCCATGTAAGGAATTGACTGGTTAAAGGGCTTACTCTCAGCTAATTTTTCCGTGGCACGGTGTAATAAACCAACATGGGGATCAGCTCGGATGATGGTTTCACCATCTAGCTCAAGTACCATCCGTAGCACGCCGTGGGCGGCTGGATGTTGTGGACCAAAGTTTAATGTAAAGTTGCGGATTTCAGTCATTTACGTATTACTCTTGGAACATTGATTCTGGGTTCAATTGAAACAGGCTCATAGATACAACGTTTTTCCGTAGCGTCATAACGCATTTCAACATTACCAATAAGAGGAAAGTCTTTTCTAAAGGGATGTCCCACAAAACCGTAGTCGGTTAATAGCCGACGTAAGTCTTCATGGCCATCGTATAAGATGCCGAATAAATCAAAGGACTCACGCTCATACCAGTTAGCTGCATTCCAAATACTCACTACCGATGGAATAATCAAGTCAGCTTCTTCAACGAAAGTTCTAACCCTTAGACGTACATTGTGATCCATGGATAACAAGTGGATTACTGAAGCGAAGCGAGGTTTATCCCAAGTCTTTTGAAGTGGTAGTGTTAGATCAACACCACGGCTATAACCTTCGTCAGTAGCATCATCAGTAGCCCACTCGGTCAATCCGTAGGTTGAATAATCAACACCACACAAGTCGATTAATTGAGTAAAGGCTAAATCAGCTTCAGATTGCAAAGCGTTAGCTACTTCAATTAAGTTGCTTTTCGAGACTTCAATGGTTACTTCATCAAGTGCTAAAACATTCGACTCGAGTAAATCCGCAAATCGATTTTGTAATAATTCTGTTAGTTCCACGGGAGTCATCATGCGCTGACTTCCTGCACATGCTTTTTACGAGCGATGGTATTTGTTCGTCTGATTTTGTGTTGCAGTTGCAATAAACCGTATAAAAGTGCTTCAGCTGTTGGAGGACAACCTGGTATATACACATCAACAGGAACAACCCTGTCACAACCTCTGATCACAGCATAAGAATAATGATAATAACCACCACCGTTAGCACAGGAACCCATGGAAATTACCCAACGCGGTTCAGGCATCTGGTCGTAAACACGACGTAGAGCTGGAGCCATTTTGTTGGTTAGGGTACCAGCAACAATCATTAAATCTGATTGTCTAGGGCTAGGTCGGAAGATGATGCCGAATCTATCCAAATCATAACGTGGCGCACCAGCTTGCATCATCTCTACAGCACAACAGGCTAGACCAAATGACATGGGCCACATGGAACCAGTTTGAGCCCAATTTCTCAGGGTATCAACTTTGGTGGTGAAGAAACCTTCTTCAAATTTACCTTCTATTCCCATTCTAGCGCTCCTTTTTTCCACTCATAAAGGAAGCCGATGATCAATAGGCCAATAAATAGCGCCATACTGAATATGCCAAACATACCAATATCATGGAAAACAACTGCCCAGGGGATCAAAAAAGCAATCTCAAGATCAAAGATAATAAATAGGATCGCTACCAAATAGAATCGCACATCAAATTTCATTCTGGAGTCTTCGAATGCATCAAATCCACATTCGTAGGGTGTCAATTTTTCATCATCAGGACGATGAGGAGCGATAGTAAGCCCGACTATAATCAACATGGCGCCAAAGCCGAAGCCTACGCCTATAAAGATTAGAACCGGCAGATAATTTTCCAGCATCAGTGTTCCTCTTGTGCCGCACTAGTTTTAGCAGAATTCAAGTAAACATATCAATTGTGGCTTAACAAATGACATTATAAACACGGTTTTTTATTCTTATTTACACTAAGTAGCGAGTCTAGCATAGATTGCAAAACTTTCACTGTTTAGAGCTTATTAATTCGATGACCTAGGTCAATAAATAGAGGTCTGTGTATTAGTTTTACATCAATTCGCGGCAGTTTAATTAAATATCACTGCTAAATCAATGTGTTTTTATAATGTTTGGTATTTACTTTATGTAGACCAGATGTATCCGTACATACAAAAAACGTATCCTTAATAAAGTAGATTGAGATGGGAAATCGGAAGCAAGGCTATATCTCATAAATATAGTGGGTATTTTATCTGGGCTATATACAACTCTCCTAATTGTCGATAGTAGCCGTATTGATGATAAATATACGGCTGCTATTAACACAAAGGAGATAATGTTGTACAAACCCTTATATCAGATGGAATACTTGTATGATTYTTACTTTACCAAGAATAATCAACTGAAATACCAACAGTACGTGGCATACCGTAGGTTTGGCCAAATCCAACTGTTGATGTAAGTACTTGAGTACGGTACTTTTCATCAGCTATATTATTGGCATAAAGATGAACTCCCCAATAACTATCTAAAGAAATAAAGCCTACACGTATATTGTGCAACCAATAGCCATCTTCAACCGCTTCTATTGGTTGATTAACAATGTCATAAGTAACTTCACCTTTATAGCTACTATTAAATATAATGCTAGCTTCAAAATTATCTCCAAATTCCCAACTGTATCTGATATTTGAATTGAAGTTAACTTTAGGTGAATTAGGTAATTCGCTACCTTCTTGAACGCCGACAACCACAGATTTTGTTACTTCAGTATCTAATAAACCTAAACCAATATTTATATCAAGCCCGTCAAAAGCATACCAAGTTAGATCTAACTCCATACCTTTAAGTTCAGCATCACCTACATTATCAATACCAAATAACGGTCCAACGCCCTCAAGGAAAAACAATGGCCCATACATTTGCATATCAGTATAATCATAGAAAAAAGCCGCACCATTTAACTGCATGGTATTTTCTAGTAAGGTCGACTTAAAGCCTACCTCGTAAGCAATTAGCTCTTCTTCTTTAAATGATTCAAGATCTGAAGGGGTGAAGGTCAATTGCCCTTGGAAGTTCCCAGATTTAAAGCCTTTGCTGATACTACCGTAAATTAGCGTATCTTCAATACCAGAATAATCTAAACCTAGTTTTCCAGAAAAATCCGTTACATCATAGTCGTTACTGACTTTAGGAAAAATATCAATTTGCGTTCCACCATTCGATGGAACATTATCAACATAAATGAAAGTAAATGCATCAGTAAAGTCTTTTGTTTCATCGGTATACCGAATACCTGTTGTTAACTTATAATCATCGTTTACTTGATATTCCGAGTGAACATAAAGGCCCGTCGCTTTGGCTTCTTGTTTATATTCATTGCCTACTGATTGAAAAGGAAAGGGCAAGTCAGTAGTATCAAATCTATCCCGAGTCTCAATCTGGT
Organism: Gammaproteobacteria bacterium; assembly: GCA_002746155.1. GTDB lineage: Bacteria > Pseudomonadota > Gammaproteobacteria > Enterobacterales. Next base: position 31,164 of record NVWF01000001.1, read on the forward strand.
CAACACCATAGAATGCACCACTGATTAATACCCATTCATCTGAAATATAAGTTAATCTAAATTCTTGTGAGTTCTGTTCTATTTCATTAATGTACTCAGCATCAAGATGAACAAGTTCACTGCCATCACGATCTTCCATAACATGACGTTCATACTTTTCATAACCCGTTACAGAAGTCAACATCAGGGTATCTGATAAATTCCAATTCGCAGTCAGCGCTGCACCTTCGCTTTTAACATCCATGAAAGTATTGTCGTTACCAGCTGAACTAAAGGGATCACCAGGAAAGTCGCTATCATCAGTATCTGTAAAGCTATTATCTACTTTAACTAACCAGGCATCTGATTTATCAGTACCGCCATGAACATTTAATAAAATATTTAATGCCTCCGTTGGTTTCCAATTGAGCATAGCGCGCCATGAGGTCGTATCTACTTCACCAACATTATCTTGTGTAAAACGATTATATTGATGTCCTTCACTTTGTTGGACAGTTTTCCCCGCGATACGCCCGGTTAGCCCCTCAGCTAACGATCCACTTACCGCAGCTTCTAAAGTAGTTCGGCCAAATGTACCATAATCTAAAGATATATGGCCTTCGGCATCTTCTGTTGGTTTTTTACTCACAAACGTAACCGTACCCGCCGTAGTATTACGACCATATAAAGTTCCCTGAGGACCTTTTAACACTTCAACACGCTCAACATCAAACAGTTGAAAACTTAGCATGGCTGGAGAAGATAAATACACTTCATCAACATAAAGCCCTGTCGCGGGGTTATTATTAACAGCGTAATCATTTAACCCTAAGCCTCTTATACTTACATTGGGTATACTATTTTGAAAGGTATTATTGATATTTAAGTTTGATGTTTGAGCAGCCAAATCTAGCGGTTGAGTTATCCCTAAATTTTTTATGTCATCATCATTAAATGCTGTTATGGCTACACCAATTTCATTGATGCTTTGCCCACGTTTTTGTGCGGTGACAATGATAACTTCTATTTTATTATCCTCTGCTTCCGCTTCCGCTTCCTCAAATGCATGTGATGTTTGGGGTAAAAAGGCTGATAGAATAGAGCAAGCTAGAAATGTTTTTGTTAAATTTACATATTTCATTTTTTTCTCCAATTTTTTTTTATTTTTATTTAGTTTAATTGATTATTAAAGTCTGGAATATCAAAGCCAACCCGCTTTTTTTTCCCCGGGAAAGGATAAACAGATTTACTATGGGTTAGCCCTGTTTTAATTAATGTATCAGCCACATGAATCGCTAAGGGAATGGGGTCGATTACTGGTACATTAATACCTTTAGCGAGTAAACCTTTAGTGATTTCTTCTGCGCAACCCAAAAATCCAGTACATCCTAAAACAATTGCTCCTGCGTGATCTTCGGTCACCGCCTTAATAGACTTCTCGGTTAAACCAATATTCAGTTGTTCTAAGCTTCCCTCAATATCCAAAACAGCTACATTAACTGCTTCAAATGACGCATAACTTCCTTCTAAACCATAACCAGAAATTATGTGCTTTATCATTGGCCTTAATCTATCTAAAACAGTAATAAAGCTAAACATGCCACCGAGCATAGCGGCAAAATGAATCGATGTTTGGCAAGGGCCGATGACAGGAATAGATACAGCTTCCCGACAAGCGTTTAACCCAGGATCCCCCATGCAATCAATAATGATGGCATCAGCGCCATTATTTTCAGCTTCAATCGCCTTTTTAATAGTATCTGGCACGGCTAACGCTTCATCTACTTCAGATTCAATAGTTGCTGGCCCTATATCAAGTAAGCTATAGCTCACTTCAAGATCAGGACGTAAAAAAGGTTTACTATCATCCTCAGTGCGAATACCACGAGTGATAATGGGGGTAATGATATGGATTTTTGATATTTTCATACTTTAATACTCCGACTATTATCTTACAAATTCTCTATAGGGGTGAATTTTTCATCTAAACCAAAGGCTTGAGGGCCAAAAACTGCCAGCGACTCTTTTGTACGCATAATAGGTGCAGCACTTACACCAAGCACTTTAATGCGCTGTCCATATTTCAACGAATCTACAGGGATCGGTTCGGCGGTTTCTCTGTCAACCATGCAAACTAAATCAGGTACAATAGCCCGAACCACACCATCTTCTTTTGCAATTAAAAATTCATTTTGAAAAACCACTTCAAGCGTTCTATCTGAACCATCAAGTGCTGAAAGCAAACAGTGACCCATGGTAAAGCCATTAGTGACCTCTCTTCGCAAATCAGTAATTTTTCCATCGAATATCACTTTACATTGGTTATAAAAAGGCGTTGTTCTTAAATACCTAGCAAGCTCTTCAACAGGCTCACCCTCTTTACGTCCCTTTTCTATCGCGCGTCCTATTTCCAAAGCCATGGTTAAAGTGCCATGGACACCAAAATCTTTAACTTGTTTGCCCGTCATGGTGTAACTAGACATGATCACGCTACAGCCCATTTCTATTGAACTGACTCTCACTAAATCTTCAGCGCGTTTTGCTGATGTTCCAGTTTCAATGATCAAACTATTTAAGTGCTCGTCAGTAATCACTGCGGGGGTGCAGGTTACGCCATAAACATTAAACGTTACCATTTGTATTTCAGGGAACGCGCGACCCATTCCATCAGCATTGACCAGAGGTAAATTTCTTCTTGCTGCCGCCATGATTGGTAACATGGAATTTACGCCACCAATCTCGATGGGCATAAGTGCATCTGCTTTTTTTCCGAGATGTTTTTCCATTTTTTCAATCGCTAAATCAACATCTTCTCCACTTGCCCCTTTTTCACTTAATACCGTCGGCGCTCCTAACATTGCGATGGTGAAAACAGTCGCCTCATCGTCAAGATCTTCAGGTTCTATTATTTCAGGCATACCATATTCTTGAATTGCACTGACTGAAAGCATACGCCCGATGTAAGGATCACCACCTCCGCCAGTACCTAGAAAAGCAGCACCTCTAGCAACATTGACTAAATCTTTAATTGATAATTTCATTTTTTCGTTCCTATTTTTCTACTGGGCGGAAATAGCGGTAATGTTAAGATCACCAGCAACTTTAACTCTTAACCGTACCGCTCCATCCGGAGCATAAGCGAGTGGTGTTTCATCAATATCTAGAAATACGATGGATTCTTTAATAGCGCCTAATGAGATTGCTTGTTCTATTGCTTCTAATTTGGCTTGTTCAATAGCTTTATCCCTACCAATCTTATCGTAAGAAATAACGGTATCTATTTCTCCTGCAACCTGAGCAATAGCAGCACCAATGGCATTTGCAACTCCAGCATGCTCAGGCACGATAATTTCAGATACACCTTCAATTTTTCGATTAATAAGAACAGATCCTCCACCAACTAAAATCAATGGCATTGGATCAGCACTCATTTTCATACGATCAATGCCTTCCTCTACTATTTGATGAATACGTCCAACCGCTTGTTCAATCACTTCTGATGGCAAGTCTACTACTTTGGATTTATTACCAATATCAGCATAACCTGCTGCTACTGCTATATCTGTTGTAGTTAGCGTGTCACCACCAAAAACTCTACTTTTTTCTAATAATTGATAACCTACAGACTGAGGTCCAATTTTTAAGTGACTATTTTCATCAGACGAAATAACTGTGCCACCACCCAAACCTAAAGCAAGTACATCAGGCATTCTAAAGTTAGTCCGTACACCACCAATATCTACTGTCACTGACGACTCCCTCGGAAAACCATTAGCAAGCATGCCAATATCAGTAGTAGTACCACCGATGTCAGCAACTAATGCATCTTTTACCCCTGATAAGTAGGCAGCACCACGCATACTATTGGTAGGCCCTGAAGCAAAGGTTAGTATGGGATATTTTTCAACATAGTCCGCAGTCATCAAAGTGCCATCATTCTGACTAATAAAAAATGGTGCTTTAATATCAAGTTGATCTAGTGCATCACGAAAAGCATTAACTACATGGGATGATAAATCTGCGAGACAGGCATTCATAATGGTGGCATTTTCGCGTTCTAAAATACCTGAACGACCCACTTTATGTGATAGTGAAGTGGAAATATTACCCAATTCTTGACGAATTAATTTTTCGGCACGCAATTCCATTTCACCATTAACGTTAGAAAATAGTCCAGTAATTGCTACCGTTTTAATACCTTTAGTTTTTAGATCTTTTGCACAATTGATTACGGCTTGTTCATCTAATGGAGAATTTAGACGACCATCAAACTGGTATCCACCTTGAATAATATAACGATGACTACCTATTACAGTTAAAATATCTTCTGGCCAATCTAGAAGAGGAGGAATACCTTGAGCGGCAGGTAAACATATACGCACAATACCAACTTCTAACAACTTCTTTCGTTCTACAAAAGCATTGGTGAAATGTGTGGTACCTATCATCACGCATTGAATTTCTGATGGTAATATGCCAGATTCATTAAGCACCGTTGTAACCGCTTTGATGATGCCATCACTAACATTTTTAGTTGTCGGCTGTTTACAACTTGCCAATACTTCATCGCCATTCATTAATGCCGCATCAGTATTAGTACCACCTACATCTACACCTATTCTCATAATTTTCGCCTCTTTTTTTATTATATTATATGAGCTATCTATAAATTACTTGACAATAATGGGTAGGTTTATGTAAAAAAGGAGTAGTTAAACTTTGTGTAAAATAGAGACTTTTGCTCAATAACAAAAACAAAGACTAAGGCTATTTAAGATGAATCAAACAAAAGATATTCAACGAGCAGACCTACTCTCTCGAACCCACCGTCTTTTGTGGTTGTACGGTCAAACGGGTTTTGGCAAGACCACCCTGATGCGACAGCATTACGCAAAAAATGAACAAGAAAAACTTTGGCTTGACCATAAGGCGAACTCTCTTGAGGATGAATACCAAGATTTTATACAGCACCATGATGTTGCTGATGCAACGCTTTATATAGATGATATCCACCTTTTTAAAGACTCATGGTTAACACAGCTGTTTGCACAATTACCTTTACATGCCAAAGTTATTGTCACATCTCAGTGTTTCAGGCCAGAAATAAATATCAGCCTAGTCCTGCTCAACCGATTTCAGGTCCTGGACTATAAGCAACTAAGGTTAAGTTTTAATGATATTATGTCGCTTCTCCCCGCTCACGGTACTATTTCTCCAAAAGACGTCTATTCCATATCTCTGGGCTGGCCAGTATTAGTTGCTTTGATTTGTAACAAGGTACATTTGGCAAGGAACATTGAACACTTAAGAGATATTGTTAACTGCCCACCAAATTCCCTAGCTAACTTTGCACAACACCAGCTAATGCATAAGATCACGGGGCAACAAAGACAATTTTTGATCTGGTTAAGCATTGTCGATACTTTACCCAAAGCTATACTCAATCATATTGAACAGGTTGCACTAGCTGATTTTTGCGAACATGAACTCAACGGTCTTGCCCTGCATCATGAAACCAGTTGGCAACTATTACCTATGCTAAAACACGCTTGTTTCATTAGCATAAACCGATCGCAACCACAGGGTCTCTTTCAATTTCACATTTCTCTGGCAGAACGGTTTTTATCAATAAATGATATCAAGTCAGCCATTATTCTAATGTTACAAATAGGTGAAAAAGAAAAAGCGATTGCATTTCTAAGCCGAATGGGTGGCTTATTAGAATGGATCAGGCATGGTCTTACAAATCTTATCGAGCTGAATAACCTATTTAGCCCACAGGACGCTGAGCAATACGAAACCGTGGCCTGGCTGACTTGCATAGTTAATTATAAACTCGGTAACGTCAGTAAGTCGCGCAAGATAGTCAACCTATACTGGCAAAGGCAGGATAGTGAACAACTAATTTGGACGGTAATCGATGCCATGATTAAACTGCATGAAGGTCGGATTTTTGATTCAAGTGATCTGACCAGATTAAATAACTTTACCCAAAGTGATGCACAAACAGGCCCATTCTCCCGTGCACTGATCAATAACCTGCTAGCAATAACTTGGTTACAAACAGGTGCAAATGACTACGCTGCGATTTCCTTAACGCAGGCAGAGAAGTATTATCAAGCGTTAAGTGATGCCCAATATGGTCAAACTTTTATCAAAGTGCATCAAGTTCATAGTTTAATCCTAGGGACCCAGTTAAGCGCCGCCAAACAATTACTCAACAGAGTAAGTTCAGAGGTTCAGACTTATTTCAGCAAAGACGAAAGTATTCGCACTGCATTGAAAATTGTAAAGCTCGAATTAAATTTTCTGACAGGATTAGTGCCTGCAGTACGCACTGTCGACCAATTGATCAAAAAACTCAACCGAAATGAGTCATGGTTTGATTCATATGCAACCTTATATCCGATTGCCATTAAGTTGGCTATATTACAGGGAAATTTAAACTACATTCCAAAATGGTTTGCTACCGCCCACGCCCACTTGCTGGAAAATCCAATGGAGTATTTGGATCTACTATTAAGTCAGCTTGCTCGGGTAATCATTCTGCAATGTCCTGAACTTAAGGGGTCGCTTAGCGGTTATATTATTGATTTTCCCCGACTGTCGATAAGCAAATTACCATGGCGCCTTCAAGCAATTGAGTTTGAGTTGATGTTGCTAACGAGCAACTATGACCTTCAAGCATTGAAAGAAGTTATAAAAACTACAAAAAAACACCATAATAACTTATTGTATTTTCAAGCCAAAGTAATTAACACAATTGCCACTACCCATTCATTTTTGCCGACAGATTTAATTGAAGAACTTGCAGAACATCAATTGATTGGTATGCTCTGGCATATCAAGCAATATGTGCCAGAATCTATGCTCGAAGCCATTTTGAAGGAACATAATAGGCTGGGTCTTGTACAAGATAAATCAATAAAGGCGCCAGAAAGTCTAAGTCCAAAAGAACAGCTCATCCACAAACTGATTAGTGCTAATTTACGCAATAAACAAATCGCGTTAGAGATGGACATATCCGAGCAAACGGTTAAGTTTCATTTGAAGAATATCTATAGGAAGTTAGGTGTAAAGTCGCGTCGCGAAGCAGCATTGCACTTACTTGATATAAAAAATAGTTAATTTTATGAACTAAACAATACAACAAGCGCCAAACGGAAAATGTCAACTCATCATGAATTAGCCTGTAAATGTCTATTTTGAATAATTTAGTGGTGCGGATGGAGGGACTTGAACCCCCACAACCTAAGTCATTAGCCCCTCAAGCTAACGCGTCTACCAATTCCGCCACATCCGCGCATACTAAATTTAAACGATCTGTTTTTATAAGTTATATTGTTAATATTAAGGTAAATTACTTACTATCAGTATCATCTTTTGTAGTAGAATCTTCGGTTGTTGGAAGATCATCAGTATCTTCTGACTTAGCTGCTTCTTCAGGAATTTCACTTACTGGTAAGTCACTTTCTACTGGGATGTCGGAACTAGTCTGCTCAGCAGTATCACCAGAAAATAAAGTATTTTCCTCAACCTTTATGGTCTTATCGGATGTTATGTTTCCGAGTCCTAAGGCCACACCAAAAAAAACAATCGCTAAGACAGTGGTAGCCCTAGTCAAAAATGTTCCTGAACCACCAGCTCCAAAAACTGTACCCGAAGCGCCAGAACCAAAGGCTGAACCCATACCGGCACCCTTACCTTTTTGAATTAAGACTATTCCAATTAGAACAAGTGCTACTACTAAATATATAACCATTAATATTTCGTACATTTTATTATCCTGCTGCGACACATATCTTAAAGAAATCATCGGCTTTTAATGCAGCGCCACCAATTAGGCCACCATCAATATCCACCATTGCAAATAACTCAGAGGCATTAGTCGCATTAACACTACCACCGTATAAAATTTGCATATTATTTGCTAATTCTTGATCAAGCTCGTCCAAATGGGAACGAATCTCACTATGAACCTCTTGAGCCTGTTCTGGACTAGCTGTTTTACCTGTACCGATTGCCCAAACTGGCTCATAGGCAATGATACCCTTACTGAGCCCTGCTATTCCGGCTGTATCTAGTACGGCATCAATTTGTCTAAAGACAATATCCATTGTTCTACCAGCATCTCTTTCGCTTAAGGTTTCACCTATACAAAGGATAGGTGTTAAGCCTGCTTCAAGGGCTGCGGCAAATTTATTCGCCACGAGTTGACTCGACTCGTTATATAAGCTTCGTCTCTCAGAATGCCCTACCAATACATGGCTACATCCTAAGTCTACCAACATAGCTGCTGATATTTCACCAGTAAAAGCACCTGACTTGTGCTCAGACAAGGTTTGAGCACCTAAATCGATTTTGCTCTTACCTTTGCCTTCATTCTTACCTTCAAGAATAGAACTAGAGTTTGAAAGTAAATCAGCAATTTGAGACAGATAGGTAAAGGGCGGAAATACCATCACTTTTGTTTGAAGATCCCCGTCTAACTGATTATCAATAGCCTTTAACAATCGTTGGTTTTCAGCATGATTTCCATGCATTTTCCAATTACCTGCTACGATTGTTTGTCTTGCCATTGAAGCTTCACCATTTACCCTTAAAATCGGCGCTATCCTAACCGACACAGGCCTAAGTTACAAGAAGAAATCAGTCTTTTGCTGCTGCTATTTCGACCTCTGAGGCAATACTCTGACAAACCGTCTTCACAAGATCAGAGTTCTCACCCTCAACCATCACTCTTACAAGGGGTTCAGTACCAGAAGGACGCAATAAAACTCGACCGGTTTCAGCAAGTTTTTGCTCACCAGCTGTCACGGCTTTTAGCACTGTTTCATCTAACCAAACTTGTTTTGAGCGATGGGCTTTAACATTGATCATTAATTGGGGACACTTGATCATACCACTAGCCAAGTCTGCTAAGGACAAACCCATATTGGTCATGGCCTTCACCACTTGTAGAGCTGAAATAATACCATCGCCTGTGGATGTTTTTTCAAGACAGATAATATGGCCCGATGATTCACCACCAAACACCCAGCCTTTTTCTTTCATCATCTGGATTACATGTCTGTCGCCCACACTACTGCGTTCAAATCCTATGCCTAATTCCTTTAGTGCTATTTCCATACCGAGATTAGTCATCACAGTACCAACAACTCCACCTTGAAGTTTACCGCTTTTTAGTGCCGCTCTTGCAATAATGAACAAGATTTCATCACCATCAACTTGTTTTCCAGTATGGTCAATCATCATTACTCTGTCGCCATCACCATCAAATGCAATGCCTAAATCCGCTTTTTGTTCTAGTACTTTTACGGCAAGGTTCTTGGTATCGGTAGCGCCAAATCCTGCGTTAATGTTAAGACCATCAGGCTTATCGCCAATCACTGTTACATCGGCACCAAGCTCTTGAAAAACCGAAGGCGCTATGTGATACGTTGCACCATGGGCGCAATCTAAAACTACTTTTAGGCCTCTTAATTTCACTCTCGAAGGAATACTACTTTTACAAAATTCGATATAACGTCCTGCAGCATCTTTGATTCGACCTGCTTTTCCCAAGTCTGCAGACGCCTTAGTAGTCATGGGTTGATCAATCATACTTTCGATTTCATTTTCTAAGCCGTCAGGCAATTTGGTACCTTCACCAGAAAAGAATTTAATGCCATTVTCTHGADADGBMKYAWVGDAYGCWCTMATANNRVTGCCCGCTCGCGCACGAAATGTTGTGGTTAAATAGGCAATTGCAGGAGTCGGCATTGGCCCTAATAAATGACAATCAACACCTGCGGCTGATAAACCGGCTTGAAGAGCTGATTCAAACATATACCCAGAGATGCGTGTGTCCTTGCCGACCAGTATTTTACTGCCCCGTCCATTGCCTAGGATCTGGCCCACAGCCCAGCCTAGCTTCATGACAAATTCAGCTGTTATTGGGGGTTCGCCCACTAGGCCTCTGATTCCGTCTGTTCCGAAGTATTTTTTGCTCATCTTCTTTCCTAGATATTCAGGCTAGTTAAATTGCCAAGTTTACTAATAGGTCGATTTTATAGTAGTTATGGATTAGATTCAAAACTGTTTGTTGATGAATTAACAGCCATCACCATATCCAAGGCATCTTTGGTTTGTTGCACATCATGTACTCTGATCAATGAAGCACCCTTCTGCCAAGCTAAAATGGCTAAGGCTACCGAAGCTGAAACTCTCTTATCAGCGGGCTTATTGATGGTCTGCCCGATCATTGATTTTCGTGACATACCGACTAATAGCGGACAATTTAAAACGTTAAATTCTTGAAGTCGGCTTAGCATGTTTAGGTTGTGTTCTAAGGTTTTACCGAATCCAAACCCTGGATCTAATACTAATAAACTTGCGTCAATACCTGTGGCTGTACAAGCCTCAATACGCTGTTTGAAAAATTGAATGATATCGACTACCACATCATCGTAATGCGGTTTATCTTGCATGGTTTGCGGTGAGCCCTGCATGTGCATTAAACAGATTGGCACTTGTAACTTGCTAGCAGCTTCTAGAGCACCCGGATTTTGTAAAGCGCAGACATCGTTTATCATTGAAGCTCCAGCCTTTACTGCTGCTTCCATAACACTCGCTTTATTGGTATCGATTGAAACAGGAATGTTCAGTTGAGTAATATACTCAATGACAGGGATAACTCTTGCCAACTCTTCATCGGCTGAAATAGGCTTGGCACCGGGGCGAGTAGATTCTCCCCCCACATCAATAATAGAAGCTCCCTCTTCGACCATTAATTTTGCTTGTTGCTTGGCTTTATCTGAATCGACAAACAGACCACCATCAGAAAAGGAATCTTGAGTGACATTCAAGATCCCCATTATCTGTGGTTTAGATAAATCGAGAGTGTATCTACCTAGTTTGAAATCAGATTTCAAAAAAATCTCGCTTTATATTTCTTCTGCAGTACCGCCTATTTCTGGCTTATCAGCTTTTTTAGGCTTGGATGGTTTTTCACTTGTGCTGCTGCTTGAATTATCCGTATCATCCCTATTATCATCCCAACCTTTTGGCTTACGAACTTCTTTTCGCGCCATAAGATCTTGAATTTGGTCTGCATCAATTGTTTCGTAGGTCATTAAAGCTTCGGCCATAGAATGAAGGATATCTTCATTTTCTTTCAACATGGTTTCAGCTTTCAGATAACTTCTATTGATGATGTCACGAACTTCTTCATCGATGTCTTTAGCAGTTTGATCTGAAATTGTCTTATGTTGAGTTACCGAACGTCCGAGGAAAACTTCACCTTCATCTTCAGCATAAGTTAGAGGACCCATACGTTCTGAAAAGCCCCAAGCAGTTACCATATTATGGGCAATTTTTGTTGCCCTTTGAATATCATTGGAAGCGCCAGTGGTTATACCGCCTTCGCCATGGATCATTTCTTCAGCAATACGACCACCGTAAAGCATGGCCAGTTGTGCATAGAAATAATCCTTTGAATAGCTATAACGATCTTGTTCGGGCAGAGACATGGTAAGTCCTAAGGCTCGACCTCGAGGTATAATGGTTACCTTATAAACAGGATCACTTTCTTCTTGTAAACAACCTATTATAGCGTGGCCAGCTTCGTGATAAGCCGTGTTGTTTTTTTCTTCGATAGACATCACCATTGAGCGACGTTCTGTACCCATGAGGATTTTATCTTTCGCTTTTTCGAATTCTTCCATATGAACAAGTCGACGATTAGCTTTAGCAGCAAATAAAGCGGCTTCATTAACTAGGTTTGCTAAATCAGCACCTGAAAATCCTGGTGTACCACGTGCGATAATACCGGCATCCACATCATCATCGATTGGTACCTTGCGCATGTGTACTTTCAATATCATTTCACGGCCCCTGATATCAGGAAGACCAACCGTTACCTGTCTGTCGAAACGTCCAGGTCTTAAAAGGGCTGGGTCAAGTACATCAGGTCTGTTTGTTGCAGCGATAACGATGACACCTTCATCACCATCAAAACCATCCATTTCAACCAACAGTTGGTTTAGTGTTTGCTCACGTTCATCGTGTCCACCACCAAGGCCGGCACCACGGTGACGCCCCACAGCATCAATTTCATCAATAAAGATGATGCAAGGGCTAGTCTTCTTAGCCTGCTCAAACATATCTCTAACACGTGATGCACCAACACCCACGAACATTTCTACAAAATCTGAACCCGAAATGGTGAAGAAGGGTACCCTAGCTTCACCGGCTATAGCTCTAGCTAATAAGGTTTTACCGGTACCTGGAGGGCCAACCATAAGGATACCACGAGGCAATTTACCACCTAGGCGCTGAAATCTCCCTGGGTCCTTAAGAAAATCAACCAGTTCACTGACTTCTTCTTTAGCTTCATCACAGCCCGCCACATCGGCAAAGGTTGTTTTTGATTGCTCTTCAGTTAATAGACGTGCCTTACTCTTACCAAATGACATGGCTCCGCGACCGCCACCACCTTGCATTTGGCGCATAAAGAATATCCAAACACCTATAAGTAACAACATGGGGAACCAAGAAATGAAAAGTTGAGCTAAAAAGCTAGATTCTTCATTATCGGTGCCCTTAACGGTAATATCAGGATACTCTTCTAATAAGTTTTCAAGTAAATCGCCACCAAGAGGGATCATAACTCGAAATTGCTCACCATTTTTTGTGGTGCCTAAAATTTCTCGAGTATTAGGATTAATCTCAACTTTTTCTACCTTGCCTCTTCTGATATCAGTCTTAAAGGTTGAATACTCAATGGTTTTAATCGGAACTTTTCCAGGATTAAAATTATTGAATAGGGAAATCAGCACTACAGCTATTACTAGCCAGAGCAGCATATTTTTAGTCAGATCGTTCAAACTACACCTCTTTTGTTCACAAATAACTTGCTTAGGTAACTATTACTTTGAGGTTACCTAAACTATTAAAGTCATGCTATTAAATTTAGTTACTAAATAGTTACCAAATATTATTAATGCTCTTCATTAATCATCAGCTTTATAGCCAGTTGCGACTATATATACTTCCCTCGAACGTCCTCGAGAAGCCTCGGGTTTTCTCACTTTCACCTTGCTAAAGTGCTTTCGACAGTCGGCTAAAAAGGTATCGGAACCTGTTCCCTGAAACACTTTAACCACAAATCCGCCACCCTTCTTTAGCACCTGAGTGCTTAAATCTAATGCTAATTCAGTCAAATACATGGCTTTTGGCTGATCTATTGCATCTACTCCACTCATATTGGGGGCCATATCTGATAAAACAAGGTCTGCTTTACCATCTCCTATAACATTTAATATTTTTTCAAGCACAGTATCTTCCCGAAAATCACCTTGAATAAACTCAACATCAGGTAACGCGTCCATGGGAAGAATATCCGTGGCGATGATCCGTCCCTTGCCTTTCAGGTAGTAGGTGAGCCACTGGGACCAACTACCAGGAGCAGAGCCCAGATCAACAATTTTCTGGCCTGATTTAAATAATTGATCTTTATTGTTAATTTCTTCGAGTTTGTAGGCAGCGCGAGAGCGTAAACCATCCTGTTGTGCTTGTAGCACAAAACGGTCACTAAAATGTTCGGTAAGCCAGCGTTTACTGCTTTTACTTCTTGCCATTAGCTTTTAATTTTGGACCAGGTAGATCAATAACGGCTTGTTTGGTAGGCCTATATATCAGTAACACCATGCCAATAGTTTGTACAAGATGAGCCCCTGTTTTTTTACAAATTTCTTCATAGATCGCAAGTCGTTGATCTCTTTGCAATCGTACTTTAACCTTGATCAACTCATGAAATTCAAGAGCTTCTTCGATAGCGAGCATAACCGTTTCTATCAAGCCACGGTCTGCAACTGTGACCACCGGAGATAGACTATGGCCCAATTTTCGTAGGTGTTTTATTTGTTTTGGATTTAATTTCATAATATTTTCTTTTTAAGTAGCGTTTTTACACTAGATGTAATCAACCTTGGATATCTCGTAGGCTACTAATCCACCGGGAGTTTGTACTTCAGTTTCATCCCCTTCATCTTTGCCAATTAAAGCACGGGCGATGGGAGATCTAAAGGAAATCAAATTTTTCTTAATGTCTGCCTCATCATGTCCAACGATTCGATAAGTTACTTCTTTATCAGTATCTAGATTGAACAACTTCACCGTAGCGCCGAAAATGACTTTTCCATTATTCGTCATGCTTGTCACATCGATTATTTGAGCATTAGACATTTTACTTTCAAGTTCTGCAATTCTTCCTTCACTAAAACTTTGTTGTTCTCTCGCTGCATGGTATTCAGCATTTTCTTTCAAGTCACCATGAGCCCTTGCGTCAGCAATTGAATTGGTAATCCTTGGGCGAACAACTGTCTTTAATTCAGTAAGTTCATCACTTAGCGCCTCTGCACTTTGTGCTGTCATTGGTTCTCTTTCCATATTTGTTTCCTGTTTTTAATTCTTGTTTTTAGTTCTTCTCTTTAATTCTAAGATGTAATTCTTGAATTGAAGAAACGGCCTGATTGTTACTAGAAGCTAATGCTTCGCAGGTTGCCATGGCGCCGGCTAAGGTTGTGCTGTAGTAGACCTTTTGCTGTAGAGTAGCTTTTCTTATGACATAAGAGTCTTTCAATGCCATCTTACCTTCAGCAGTGTTTACAATATAATTCACTTCGCCGTTTTTAATCATATCAACAATGTGAGGTCGACCCTCAAGTACCTTGTTGACGCGTGTACAAGCTACACCAGCTTTACTTAAAAATTGTTCCGTTCCATGGGTTGCGTAGATATCAAAGCCCTGTTTAATCATCGCCTTCGCTGCGATAACTGCCTTATCTTTATCGGCATCCCTGACAGTGATTATAGCGCGTCCACCGGTAGGTACAACTTTATTACCACCTCTTTGAGCTTTATGGTAAGCCTCACCGAAGCTTTCACCAACTCCCATAGCTTCACCAGTAGACTTCATCTCAGGAGATAACATGGGGTCAGTTCCGTGGAATTTGTTAAACGGAAAAACAGCTTCCTTGACACAAAAATAAGGTGGAATAACTTCACTAAATCCGCCTTGTTCTGCAAGCGAGGTTCCAGCCATGCATCTCGCTGCAATTTTGGCTAATTGTTGTCCCGTTGCCTTTGAGACAAAGGGCACAGTTCTTGATGCACGGGGATTCACTTCAAGGACATAGATATCATCACCCTTGATGGCAAACTGAGCATTCATCAGACCAACAACTTCTAATTCTAGGGCAAGTTGCACCATTTGCTCACGCATTCTATCTTGGATTTCTTGACTCAAACTGTAAGCAGGCAATGAGCAAGCGGAATCTCCTGAATGCACACCAGCCTGTTCAATGTGTTCCATAATGCCAGCAATCATCACTTCTTTGCCATCGGAAATGGCATCAACATCAACTTCGATAGCATCGTCAAGGAATCGGTCAAGAAGTACTGGGGCATCATTTGAAACACTCACGGCTTCGGTCATGTAACGACGCAATTCTGATTCGTTATAAACGATTTCCATGGCTCTTCCGCCAAGTACGTAGGAAGGACGAACTACCAAGGGATAGCCAATTTCCAAGGCGAGAATAACACCTTCATCGATATTTCTTGCGGTTCTATTAGGCGGTTGCTTTAATCCTAAACGCTCGATAACACCTTGAAAACGTTCGCGATCCTCTGCTCTATCAATAGCGTCAGGCGAGGTTCCTATAATGGGTACACCCGCTGCTTCTAAGTCGCGGGCTAGCTTAAGTGGAGTCTGGCCACCATAATGAACGATTACCCCCTTAGGCTTTTCTATTGCTACTATTTCTAGTACATCTTCAAGGGTTACAGGCTCAAAATACAGTCTATCCGAGGTGTCATAATCCGTAGAAACTGTTTCCGGATTACAATTAATCATGATGGTTTCATAACCATCTTCTCGCATGGCAAGGGCAGCATGAACACAACAATAATCGAACTCAATGCCTTGACCAATTCGATTTGGACCGCCACCGAGAATCATTATTTTATCATTTGCAGTGGGATTAGCTTCACATTCCTCTTCATAACTTGAGTAGAGATAAGCAGTATCCGTTGAGAATTCAGCTGCACAGGTATCGACTCTTTTATAAACAGGTCGAATATTAAATTTATGACGACGGCGTCTAAACTCCTGTTCCGTAGCACCAAGAATTTTTGCTAAGCGCCTATCAGAAAAGCCCTTACGCTTTAACTTGCGAATAAAGGTTTCGTCTAGACCGGATAATCCCTTTTGACAAGTTTCTTTCTCAAGTTTTATCAGCTCTTCTATCTGTACTAAAAACCAAGGGTCAATGGCAGTAATTTCATTCACTTCAAGCAGAGATAAACCTGCTCTGAAAGCATCACCTATCCACCAGATGCGCTCAGCACCTGGTATTTGAATTTCATGTTTAATGACATCCAACAAATCATCGGCCTTTAGATCAGCTTTTTCATCAAAACCATCGGCGCCTACTTCAAGTCCTCTTAAGGCTTTTTGTAGTGACTCTTGGAAGGTTCTGCCAATGGCCATCACTTCGCCCACTGATTTCATCTGAGTTGTTAAAGTGGCATCAGTATCAGGAAATTTTTCAAAATTAAAGCGAGGGATTTTTGTCACAACATAATCAATTGCTGGTTCAAAAGATGCTGGTGTGTTACCACCGGTAATATCATTTTTGAGCTCATCTAGGGTATAACCAACCGCTAACTTTGCTGCGATTTTAGCAATGGGAAAACCCGTGGCTTTTGATGCTAAGGCTGACGAACGAGAAACCCTTGGGTTCATCTCAATGACAACCAGTTTACCGTCAGCTGGGTTGATGGCAAACTGCACATTTGATCCACCGGTTTCAACGCCAATTTCTCTTAATACTTTAATCGAAGCGTTACGCAGTATTTGATATTCTTTGTCCGTGAGAGTCTGGGCCGGTGCAACGGTGATAGAGTCACCGGTATGCACACCCATGGGATCAAAGTTTTCAATGGAACAAACGATAATACAATTATCCTTGGTATCCCTGACCACTTCCATCTCATATTCTTTCCAACCGATTAATGACTCATCGATTAACAGCTCTGTGGTGGGAGACAGATCGAGCCCCCTGGTACAGATCTCTTCAAATTCTTCTTTATTGTAAGCAATACCACCACCTGAACCACCCATGGTAAAAGAGGGGCGGATGATACAAGGAAAGCCCACCATGTCGAGTACTTCCTGAGCTTGTTCCATGCTGTGCGCTATACCTGCCACAGGCATATCGAGTCCAATACGCTCCATGGCTCTAGCAAATTTCTCTCGATCTTCCGCCATATCAATGGCTTCACGGTTTGCACCGATCATTTGAACATTATGCTTTTCTAAAACGCCTTTTGAGGCCAGATCGAGTGCACAGTTAAGTGCAGTTTGACCACCCATAGTGGGAAGAATGGCATCGGGTCTTTCTTTTTCGATGATCTTTTCAACCACATCCCAATGAATAGGTTCTATATAGGTTGCATCGGCCATTTCTGGATCGGTCATAATGGTCGCTGGGTTTGAGTTCACCAGGATGACGCGGTAACCTTCTTCTTTTAAGGCTTTACAGGCTTGGGCTCCAGAATAATCAAACTCGCAAGCCTGACCAATGACAATAGGTCCAGCTCCAAGGATTAGAATGCAGTTAATGTCGGTACGTTTTGGCATCTTAACTAATATCCTCGATTATTTTTCTGACATGAATTCAATAAATTGGTCAAATATAGGTGCTACATCGTGGGGACCTGGACTTGCTTCCGGGTGCCCTTGAAAACTGTAGGCTTGGCAGTCTTTTCTTCTAAAGCCTTGTAGTGAACCATCAAATAAAGAACGGTGCGTAGCTTCCATATTGCTGGGCAGGCTATTTTCATCTATGGCGAAACCATGGTTTTGACTTGTAATCATTACCGTTTTATCCGCAAGGTTTTGTACCGGATGATTGGCTCCATGATGTCCAAACTTCATTTTAACCGACTGGGCACCACTGGCTAATCCCAGTAATTGATGACCTAAACAAATACCAAAAATAGGCATGTTGTTTTCTAATAAAGTTTTAATGGCTGTAATTGCATAATCACAGGGTTCTGGGTCACCTGGGCCATTAGAGAGAAATACTCCATCTGGTTTCATAGCCATGACGTCTTTTGCACTTGTCTCGGCTGGAACCACTGTCACTCGACAACCTCGGTCGGCTAACATTCTTAGGATGTTAGTCTTGATACCATAATCATAGGCAACAACATGATATTTTGCCTCATCAGCTAGTGGTTGATAGCCTGTCTTTAAATCCCAAGTACCTTCATACCATTCGTAGGACTCAGTTACTGTGACTTCCTTGGCGAGATCCATTCCCTTTAAACCAGGGAAGCTTTTGGCAAGAGTAAGGGCTTGGGCTTCATCAAGATGATCATTATCATCAGCAGCCAGAATGCATCCGCCTAAAGCGCCCTTATCCCGTAGTATACGAGTAAGACGTCTGGTATCAATGTCAGCAATTCCTGAAATCTTATTGTTGATTAGATATTCATTTAAACTAATTTCTTTACGCCAGCTACTGGCAAGTAAAGGCAGATCACGAATAATTAATCCCGTTGCAAAAATGGCTCTGGATTCTTGATCCTCTTCCGTGACGCCGGTATTACCGATGTGTGGATAAGTTAGGGTAACCATTTGCTGGGCATAAGATGGATCTGAGAGAATTTCCTGATATCCGGTCATAGCAGTATTAAATACCACTTCACCCACGCTAGAGTCATGATGACCAATAGAAATACCGTAGAAAAGACTGCCATCTTCAAGAGCTAACAAAGCACGTCGTGACAAGACAACCTCCAAACAAGATATAGAAAAAGCGGAGAGAATAAAGATCGAGCTGACCCCATTCATTTCCGCTTTTAGATTGCGTATTAAACCGGATGTCATTTTACGCTAGTTGCTATAAAAATGTCCATAATACAATGCTGAAAAAATGATTAATTCTGCAGAATTAGTCCTAATTTTGAATTAACCTAGCTAGCCGCAATAAAAAATCAAACGGTTTTGTTTATCCTAACTATAACCTTGTTCGGTTTGATTGTGAGAGATCTCTCAATACCATATGAGATATTCGCCATAGATGGTGGAGGAGATTGTCCATTCTTGGAAAAGAGATACAAACTAACTTATTGATAATATAGATTTATTTATTTTAACATCTAAAAAACACTAGATTTTTCAAAATATGCTCTTGTAGGAAATTCTCCCATGGATATGATTAACCTCGTTTTCAGGGATGAAACACTAGACTCACACGGAAGTTGCTACCACAAAGGACTGTCACAAGGAGGTCTGCATGGAGCAAGGGCGTTTAGGATTGACCGCCGTGACATGGATGTTACAAGGACTATTTTTAATCAAAAAGGGCGATTATCGCCCTTTTTGTTGTTTAGCATAAAGACAACAATTTGCTATTTGTGCGAGATCTCTTACAAATCTGTAGGATAAAATACAATAAACCACTAGATATTTTCACTTTTTTAAATTCAAACTTTACATAACACCTTGATTTTTAAATTAATCTTCATTAATTCATCGATAAAGCTATTTTTATGAAGGCTAGACTGTATTGAACCTCAATCTAAATCCTTTATAGTTAATTCGTGCAAAGGGAATTGCATAAATCACCCCAAGGATGGGGCGAGCAAGGATGCTAAGGATTGTAAGATCCAAAGGATACAACAAGGATGTTGTAGCTTGTCAGCAAAGTAATACCAGAGGGTGGTTAATTATCACCCTCTGATATTCTACAAACCTTTGTTAGTTTACAAACCCCTAAACTGTACAAATTCCTATAAACCCTATTATTTTTGCCTTATACTTTTTACTCATACAAAATCCATGTCGGATCGAAACAAGCATGAGCAAAAATAACAAAACAGTTAAAGTGGCAGTTGCTGGGGCTAATGGCCGGATGGGATTAGAACTGTTGCAAGAATGTATTGCCAATAACAGGCTTGATGTTAGCGAAGCTCTCGTCAGACCATCGAGTAGATTACTCGGCAAAAATATTTCTGAGTTATTAACTGAGCAGGAACTAAACTTAACCTTCTCATCCCAATCAGAAGCCTTGAAGCCAGAAACAAGAGTACTTATTGACTTTACTTTGCCAGACAATACCTTAATCAATATTCAAACTTGTGTTGATAATAATAGAGCCATCGTCATTGGAACTACTGGGTTTAGCCCTGAGCAGCAACAAAGCATCGTTGAGGCTTCAAGTCACATCGCCATTTTACAAGCATCCAATATGAGTGTAGGGGTGAATCTAACCTTAGCCCTACTGAAACAGGCTTCAAGCGTTTTAGGTACTGATGTAAAAGTTGAGATCCTCGAAACCCATCATATCCATAAGAAAGATTCGCCTTCAGGAACTGCGGTTACTATGGGCGAAGTAATCGCTAACTCCAACAACAAGAGTTTGCAGGATTGTATGGTAATAGATGATTCTCAGAGCCTGTCAACGGATGTCGGCTCTATCAAATTTAGCTCAATTCGAGAAGGCGAAGTCATTGGTGATCACCAGGTTAGTTTTATAATGAATGATGAAGTGATTGAAATCTCACACAGAGCAATTGACAGAAAAGTATTCGCCAAGGGTGCCGCTAGAGCAGCTATTTGGCTCTTTGGTAAAGCGCCAGGCTTATATGCTATGGATGATGTTCTGGGACTAAAATAACCAAGGATTACATCGCATCAAAGAATCGTTTAACTCCATCAAACCAACTTGATGCTTGGGGAGAGTGTTTGGTCGTTCCCTCTAAAGATTTAGAAAATGCTTCCATCAAGCCTTTTTGCTCTTTACTTAATTTAACAGGTGTTTCAATAACCACTCTGCACATTAAATCGCCTGCTGAGCCACCACGCATGGGCTTGACGCCCTTGCCTCTTAGTCTGAACATACGTCCAGTTTGTGTTTCAGAGGGTATGTGCAACTTAACTCGACCATTAAGGGTTGGCACTTCGAGATCACCACCAAGAGCTGCTATATGAAAACCAATCGGTACTTCACAGTAGAGGTTTTCACCATCTCTTTGAAAAATTTCATGCTCTTTTACATGAATTTGTACATAAAGATCACCGGAAACAGCGCCCGGGCCGCCGGCTTCACCTTCACCCGATAAGCGAATACGATCTCCAGTGTCTACACCTGAAGGTACCTTTACCGATAAGGTTTTAACCTTTTTAGTACGGCCTTGTCCTGAACAGGTGGTACAAGGATCCTTGATCATCTTGCCTTGCCCATGACAAGCAGGGCAGGTTTGTTGAATTGAAAAGAAGCCCTGTTGCATGCGAACCTGACCAACACCACCACAGGTAGTACAGTTTACTGGAGAAGAACCTTTTTTAGCGCCTGAACCTGAACAGCTTTCACAATTAACATAGGTTGGGATTTTGATTTTGACCGTCGTGCCACTTACTGCATCTTCTAGTGAAAGTTCGAGGTTATATCTTAGATCTGATCCCCTGGCTTGTCGCTGTTGACCACCTCGACCAGCACCACCGCCGCCGAAGATATCACCAAATACATCACCAAATACATCACTAAAATTACCAGAACCAGCTCCGCCACCGCCAAATCCGCCAGCACTTTTTAGGCCTTCGTGACCATAACGATCGTAGGTAGAACGCTTTTCTTCATTAGAGAGAACTTCATAGGCTTCTTTAGCTTCTTTAAACTTTTCTTCGCCGTCTTTACCAGGATTACGATCAGGATGAAATTTCATAGCCTTACGCTTGTAGGCTTTTTTCATCTCTGCATCAGTAGAGGATTTAGATACACCAAGTACTTCGTAATAATCACGCTTAGACATTGCTTAATTCCAAACCCTACAATAAATTAAATTAGCTCTTCATCAAGACAATAGGCGGAAAAATCCGCCTATTGTCTAAAGTTATGTTCTAAAACCTAAAACTTATTTTTTGTCGTCGACTTCTTCAAACTCAGCATCAACAACATCCTCTCCAGCATCCTTCGAACCAGCGGCTTGCTCACCACTAGCATCACCAGCATCAGCGCCACCTGCAGCTTCTGATTCAGCTTGAGCTTTTGCATACATTTTTTCAGCCATTTTTGCTGAAGCTTTTGACAGTGTTTCAGTTTTAGCCTCGATGTCATCCTTATCATCGCCTTTCAAAGCTGTTTCAAGATCAGCTATGGCTGATTCAAGTTCGGCTTTTTCTTCGTCTGATAACTCAGCATCTTCCATGGTTTTCTTTACTGAATGAATAAGGCCATCACCTGTGTTTCTGGCTGTAACCATTTCTTCAAACTTCTTATCTTCTTCAGCATTAGCCTCAGCATCACGAACCATAGCATCGATTTCTTCATCAGAAAGTCCACTAGAGGCCTTGATAACTATTGACTGCTCTTTCCCTGTAGCCTTATCTTTTGCATGAACGTGCATGATACCGTTTGCATCAATATCAAAGATAACTTCAATTTGCGGCATACCACGTGGAGATGGTGGAATATCTTGTAAATCAAACTTGCCAAGAGATTTATTCTGGCTAGCCATTTTACGCTCACCCTGAAGTACGTGAACGGTTACAGCAGTTTGATTATCATCGGCTGTTGAGAAAACCTGATCAGCCTTAGTTGGGATAGTGGTATTCTTCTCAATCAGATTAGTCATCACACCGCCCATGGTCTCAATACCAAGAGATAGAGGTGTTACGTCTAGTAATAGAACGTCAGTAACTTCACCCGATAAAACACCACCTTGAATTGCTGCGCCAACGGCAACAGCTTCATCAGGGTTCACATCGCGACGTGGCTCTTTACCGAAAAACTCAGTAACAATTTCTTGTACTTTTGGCATACGAGTCTGACCGCCAACAAGAATAATATCGTCAATATCGGTGATATTAAGACCAGCATCACTGATTGCCATTTTTAATGGAGGCAAAGTGCGTTCAATCAAATTTTCAACTAATGATTCTAATTTCGCTCGTGTCAATTTAACGTTAAGGTGCTTTGGACCTGAAGCATCAGCAGTAACGTAGGGAAGGTTTACATCCGTTTGCTGTGAAGAAGATAATTCTATCTTAGCCTTTTCAGCAGCTTCTTTTAAACGCTGTACCGCTAATGGATCACCGGTTAAATCCATGCCTGTATCTCTCTTGAATTCGTCAGCAAGATATTGAATAATTCTTAAGTCGAAATCTTCACCACCTAGGAAAGTATCACCGTTAGTGGCTAATACTTCAAAAGTGTGCTCGCCTTCTACTTCTGCAATCTCAATGATTGAGATATCAAAAGTACCACCACCTAAATCGAATACTGCGATAGTGTGGTCGCCTTTACCCTTGTCCATTCCATAGGCAAGTGCAGCGGCAGTAGGCTCGTTGATGATACGCTTAACTTCTAGACCAGCAATTTTACCCGCGTCTTTCGTCGCTTGACGTTGTGAGTCATTAAAGTAGGCAGGAACCGTTACAACAGCTTCCGTCACAGGCTCACCAAGATAATCTTCAGCCGTCTTCTTCATTTTCTTTAGAACTTCAGCTGAGATTTGTGGAGGTGCCATCTTCTCACCATTGCCTTCAACCCAGGCATCACCATTATCAGCTGCTACTATTTTATACGGAACCATCTTAATGTCTTTTTGAACAACTTCATCGGCGAACTTACGTCCGATAAGACGTTTGATGGCAAATAAAGTATTTTCAGGGTTAGTTACGCCCTGACGCTTAGCTGGCATGCCGACGAGTGTCTCACCGTCTTTTGTGAATGCAACGATTGAAGGTGTAGTACGCGCACCTTCAGAATTTTCAATAACTCGAGTTTCTTTTCCATCAAGAACAGCCACACATGAATTCGTGGTTCCTAGATCGATTCCAATTACTTTACCCATTTTCTTTCTCCAAAACTTGTCTTTATTTACAAATAAACTGCTTGTGATAAAAGACTAATTACTTAATTAATGATTATAAATATGCTTGCTGTTATTAATTGGGTCAGCTTTCTCTATTTCAAGTGCTTATTTATAGGCTTATTTAATTTATTTCTTTGATGAGCAAATACTTAGGCTTGCTCATCAATTGATTTAACGTCGGCTGTACCACGAGAGACAACAACTCTTGCTGGACGTGCAAGACGACCGTTTAGTTGAAAACCTTTCTGGAACACTGTGATAACATGATCTTCTGGAACTTCAGCACTTTCAACCATTGACATGGCTTCATGAAGTTCAGGATTAAATTTCTCTCCTACTGCCATAATCTGCTTCAAACCTTGCCTTTCAAGAGCAGAAATCAGCATCTCACAGGTCATTTTCATGCCTTCACGAAGTACTTTTACATCGGTAACATTTTGACTTGTCTCTAGACCCTGCTCCAGTGAATCCACAACGGGAAGGATGGCTTGAGCAAAACGCTCCACAGAAAACTTACGGGCATTCTCAACGTCTAAACGTGCACGACGTTTAATGTTTTCCATTTCAGCCTTTGACCTTACTACCTGGTCCCAATACTCTGCGACCTTAGTATCAGCGGCTATTAGCTGCTCTTGAAGTTGTTCAATCGATAAATCTCCAGACAAAAGCTCTTCAACGATACTTTCATCTGATACCTCAGCTGCTTGTTCATTGATAGCTTCATCTAACTCAGAGCTAGCCTGATCTAATTTATTTTCTTTACTAGTCATCCTATTCTCCGGACACGGTGTTCAGTTGCATGAAAAACATTGGATTAAACCAATATTTTTGTTCTGCAGGCTATATGGGGCTTAAGATACAGAGTTCAAGGGATTGTCTGATAAAAGTACTGTCTTAATTATAGATATTGTTCTATTGATGCTGCCAATTATCTGGGTCATGGGATTGATTCGGTGAGAGACCTAGTATATCTCCTTCGCTATAAACTCCTAGCCCTAATACCGTTCTGTTGGCGTAATTAAAGTAGGCCACAACTTGGTTAATCTCTAGTATCTCTCCATCATCCCAGCCTGAGTTTCTAAGATCTATAACAGCATTTTTAGTTAATTTATGAGCATTCACGGTTAGATTTTTAGCATATTCTAATGCTTTGGATTGTTTTTCCTCAAAGTCACTGGTGAAGTTTTCAGTTTCAAGAGCAAGACGAATTGCCTGAGATCGCTTGTCATCCTTGATTAAACGTGACATGCCATTGTAATGGTGTTCAACACAGTACTCACATTGATTTAAAAGACTAGTGTATACACCCAATACTTCTAAAAACCATTTCGGTATTTCATTTGATAGATGATGAAGCACATTTTTATAGAGCGCCATGTGCCCTTCCATAGTGTGTGGCCTAAGGCTATGGGCAAGCATGATATTGTCGACATTATTATCAGGCCCTTTCACTCGTTTATAGAGTTTGAGTAGTTTGCCTTCTGCTTGATCATAGGGAATGTGTTTAATCCAACTCATTTTTCTCTCCTTAATTTATATTCAAGATGTTAGCACAAAAAATAATATTTCCTCTGCTTATAAAACTGTGAAATACTGGTTTAAATCAAGTTCCAATGTGTAGCTCCAGCTATGAAACCAGTAAAAAGATCAAATAAACTCGCAGGTGTCTGCTATGACATCAGAGGTCCTGTTTTAAAAGAAGCCAAACGACTTGAAGATGAAGGTCATAAAATCTTAAAGTTGAACATTGGTAATCCCGCCCCTTTTAATTTTCAAGCACCAGATGACCTGCTCAAAGATGTGATACATAACCTACCTGATGCTCAGGGGTATGGCCCTTCTAATGGTCTTTATTCAGCCAAGGTGGCTATTCATCAGTATTATCAAACCTTTGGGCTTTTGAATACTGATGTAGATGATATTTACATCGGCAATGGCGTCAGTGAGCTTATTGTTATGGCCATGCAGGCTCTACTCAATACTGGTGATGAAATATTAATTCCATCACCAGACTATCCGCTTTGGACGGCAGCTGTAAAACTCAGCGGTGGTAATCCCGTGCATTATCTTTGTGATGAGTCTGCAGATTGGCAGCCTGATATCGAGGATATTAAATCTAAGATCACTGCTAATACTAAAGCGATTGTTATTATTAATCCTAACAATCCCACTGGCGCAGTTTATTCAAAAGAGATTTTGCAACAGATTACTAGCCTTGCCCAAAAACATAATCTGATTATTTACAGTGATGAAATTTACGATAAAGTTTTATTTGATAATGCTAAGCACCTTCCTATTGCTACCTTTAGTGATGATGTTTTTTGTGTCACCTTTGGTGGCTTATCAAAGAACTATCGGGTGGCTGGGTTTCGCATGGGTTGGATGATTGTCACTGGTCCGAAACATCTTGCTAAGGATTATATTGCTGGTTTAGATATGCTCTCCTCCATGAGACTTTCAGCTAATGTTCCTATGCAGCATGCTATTCAAACTGCTTTGGGTGGTTATCAAACTATTAATGATCTGGTAGCTCAGGATGGGCGCCTTTATCAGCAGATGGAACTTTGTCATACACTTATAAATGAAATTCCTGGGTTGAGTAGTACTCGGCCTAAGGGGGCTATGTATTTGTTTCCTAAAATTGATGTTAAGCGTTTTGGGATCACGGATGATGAGCAGTTTATTCTTGATTTGCTTAAGGAAAAGCAGATATTACTTGTTCATGGGCGGGCTTTTAATTGGGGGCAGCCTGATCATTTTCGTATTGTTTTTTTGCCGCATGTTGAAGAGCTTGCTGGGGCTATTTACTCGATTGGGGAATTTTTGGCTGGGTATCGGCAGGGGTGAACTTTGTTGCTTATTCTTCGATACTCTTCGGTTTATAGTTCGCCTTTTAATTCAGGGTGTTTGTTGGCGTAGGCTATGACTGCTTTTGCGTAGCCTTGTTTATTGCCGCAGTCGTGGCTTTTTCCGGTCATGTAGTAGGCGTGCATTGTTTCTGTTTTTATGAGTTCGTCCATGGCGTCTGTTAGTTGGATTTCTCCGCCGACTCCGGCTTTGGTTTCTGCTAACAGTGCCCAGATTGATGGTGAAAAGATGTAGCGGCCTACTATGGCTAGGTTTGATGGGGCGTCTTCAAAAGCTGGCTTTTCTACTACTCTAGTCAATGGCGCTGAGTCGCCTGCATTAAGCTTGATTCCCTTGATGTCTGCTATGCCGAATTTACTGACGTCTTTGTCTGCTACTAACTCAACCATGATTTGGCTCACGTTTGATCGCTCAAAGTTTGTTACCATGGTTGATAAGTTATCCAGATCGCCCGATGCTGATGACTCGTCGATGAGAACATCAGGTAGTATTACTACGAAGGGTTCGTCTCCGACTATATCTTTGCCGCATAACACTGCGTGGCCTAAGCCTTTTGCTTCTCCCTGTTGGACATAACTGATATTGACTCCTTTTGGCTTGGTATTTTGCACGATTTTCAGTAGTGCATCTTTACCTTTGTTTGACAGGGAATCTTCTAACTCTTTAGCTTGAGAGAAGTGATTTTCAATGGCCTTTTTTGATGTGTGGGTTACCATTACTATGTCTGTGATACCTGCTTTTGCACATTCCTCGACTATGTATTGAATGATTGGTTTATCGATGATGGGTAACATTTCCTTGGGTATAGCCTTGGTGGCTGGCAACATTCTACTTCCGAAACCTGCTACTGGGATGACTGCTTTGGTTACTTTTTTCATTAGGTTCTTTCTCCACGTCCGATTGCGAAATAGCGATACCCTCTTTCTTTCATCCGTTTAGGATCATAGATATTTCTGCCATCAAAGATAAGTGGCTGAACTAGGCGTTGTTTTATCTCTTCAAAATCAGGCACTAGAAACTCTCTCCACTCCGTTACAATGAGTAGAGCATCAGCTCCATCTAGTGCTGAATATGGGCACCCAGAAATGCCAATTTGGTTTGATATACTTTTTTCTTCTAGGTACTTCAATAACTCTTCACTACACCCAGGATCATAGATATTTAAAATGGCATCTTGATGGGCGAAGGCTTCAATTAAATTTAAGATGGGAGCATTGTGTATTTTGGTTGAATTTGGTTTGAAAGCTCCTCCCCATATTGCGAAGGTTTTTCCTCTTATATCACCATTAAAAAATCGCCAGACCTTCCTAAACAATGTTTCTTTCTGGCGTTCGTTAATTTTCATTACACGGCTTATCAGTCCAATATTATCAGGTTGAGAATCTTCTAAATCGCTTACTAATAACAGGTCATTTGCTAACTGTCTGCCTCCAAAACCAATGCCTGGATTCAAGTACTGCTCGCCAATTCTTGGATCAGAACCTAAGGCTCTTTTTATTGCATCAATATCTATTTTTAGAACATCGGATATGTTTGCCAATTCATTCATAAAGCTTACTCGAGTTGCAAGCATGGCACTAATGGCAAAGCGTGCAAACTCAGCTTCTTTGATAGTCATTATTTGTACCGAGGTATGACTTTGAATAAAAGGTCTATAGAGTTCATTGATTAACTTTAACAACTCATTGTTTTCACAACCAATGGTTAAGGTATTTAAGTTTCTAAAATCTTCAAGCGCTCGGCCTTCTCGAATAAACTCTGGAATGTAGGCGATGGGTAAGTGATTCTGCTTCATAGCTTTATCAATTTCACCAACCGGTAAGGAACAGGTAAAAATAAGTCCCTTACAATGCTTATCTTCGGAGAGTTCATCAAGTAGTGATAAAACGGTAACTTTGTCGTCAGGTATTGTAGTGACAATATAAAGATCAGAGGAATATTCTTCCACATTAATTGCTGTTGAGACCTTTAGTCGCTTTTCATCAATTTGCGTTTTAAAGACAGAATGTAATCCTCCATCTTGCATACTAGGATGTTCAAAAAGATTATCATTAAATTCATGTTTATCCATGGGCGTGAGATAAACACTATTGCCAATTTCGGCAAGGCAAGACGCCATGGTTATGCCTTCTAGAGTATGCCCAACCACGGTAATTTTCATGATTGTTGCTCCGCTTCAGCTAGGGTTCTTTTAACTTGCTCAATTAGCGCTGAGGTAGAGCAATCAAGATAATCCAGCTTCTCACCTTGAAGAGCAGGCTGAATTTTATTCGCGATGGACTTACCTAATTCAACTCCCCATTGATCGAAGGGGTTAATATCCCAAAGAATCGATGAGATAAAAACTTTATGTTCATACAAGGCGATTAAACTACCTAAAGTGTAAGGTGTTAATTGATCAATAAGTATGGTTGTTGATGACTGACTTCCCGCATACTGTTGATGTGGTGAAAGTTTCATTTGCTCATCTAAGGAGAGGGCAGTACTGCCAAGAGCCAGTACTCTCGATTGGGCAAGGCAGTTTGATAGGTTCAGACTGTGATGCTCTGCAAAAGACTCTTTTACATCACGCGCTTCACCGGTACATCGTTTTATAGCCACTAGAAAGTCACTATTTACAGACTCTGTACCTTGATGGAGTAATTGATAGAAAGCATGTTGAGCATTAGGGCCAACTTCTCCCCAAAGTATTGGACAAGTACGATAGTTAATATCTTCATTACCTACTGATACAGATTTTCCATTGCTTTCCATTTCCAGTTGCTCAAGATAAGCATGGAAATGTTTTAAACGCCCATCGTAGGGTAAAATTGCATGGGCGTTTGTACGTAAAAAATTACAGTTCCAAATATCGATAAGAGACAATAAAACTGGAATATTTTTTTCCAAGGGCGTTTCAGCTAGGTGCTTATCAAGGTGATGGGCTCCCGCTAAAAATTCTTTAAAACCTTCCATGCCGATTTGAAGAGCAATACTAAATCCTACCGTTGACCATAAGGAGTAGCGACCACCAACCCAGTCCCAAAAAAGCAGCTGATTTGATTTTGCTATTCCCCAGTCTGTCATTTTTTCCGTGGTGGAAGAGATACCAATAAAGTGTAATTTTTTTAAAAGTGCTTCATCTGCACCAGCAGTTTTTAACCAGGATACCGCTGTGTTGGCATTACTTAGGGTATCAATAGTGCTGAAGGATTTAGAAACCACAATAAACAAGGTTGTCTCTGGATTAAGCCCAGGCAAAAGACCTGCTAATTGTGCCCCGTCTATGCTTGATGCAAAGTGAATATTTAATTTCTTAGAGTCGGGTGCGGTAAACTCTTTTAATGCATAAGTAGTCATAAGAGGTCCCAAGTCAGAACCACCAACACCGATATTTACAATGTCTTTTATGGGTTTGCCTGTAAAGCCGCGCCACTGTTTTGCTTGAATGCGCTTAATGAGCACTTCCATTTTATTTAAAGACTTCTGGATTTTTTTATTGAACTGCTTATCTTCTAAAAAACACTCTTCAGCAGAGGGTGCTCTCAGCGCTGTGTGAAGAGCCGCTCGATTTTCAGATTTATTTACAATTTCACCTGAGAGTAACCCTTGAATTTTTTCTTCAACTTTAGCTTGTTTTGCCAAATCGATAAGCTCATCAAGCACTTCAGAAGATAAACGCTGCTTGGAAAAATCCATCACAAAGTGCTCTAGACTAGAGAACATTAATTTCTGTTGTCGCTCAGGATCATGGAGCAGTTTATCGAGGTGCATCTCGGAGAATTGTTCAGCTTTGGCACGGAGGGAGTCCCAGCCAGGTAATAAATTTAATAGCATATTTTATAATTCCTAATCATCACTTCGACCATAGCGATCTTCAAATCGGACTATGTCATCCTCACCTAAATAGCTACCCGATTGCACCTCAATCATTTCAAGAGGAATATTACCCGGGTTTTCTAAGGCGTGGGTTTCACCGATTGCTATGTAGGTTGACTGGTTTTCTGATACCAAAAAGGTATCTTCGCCCTTTGTCACCTTTGCAGTGCCGCTAACCACTATCCAGTGTTCGGCTCTGTGATGATGCATTTGTACTGACAGTTTTTCACCGGGCTTGACAACTATTCGCTTAACTTGAAAGCGATCTCCTGAGTCGATGGAGTCATAATATCCCCAAGGGCGATAGACTTTACGGTGATTATTAATTTCATCTCGGTTTTGCCTTTTCAGTTCATTAATGATGAGCTTGATGTCCTGAACCTTATTTTTGTCAGCAATTAATACGGCATCATCGGTTTCCACCACCACTAGATTATCAAGGCCGATGATTGAAACTAATTTATTCTCACTGTGAACGTAAGAATCGTTCACTGATTCAACTAGCACGTCACCATTTAATACGTTGTTATTACTATCTTTATCAGATAATTCCCAAAGAGAAGACCAAGCACCCACATCACTCCAACCTGCGTCTAGAGGAACAACCACCGCCTTGTGTGTTTTTTCCATTAAGGCATAGTCGATAGAAACTGCTGGGCATTTTGAAAAGGCATTGTGATCAAGCCGTAAAAAGTCGAGGTCGGATAGAGCCTTCTCTACGGCCTCGGTGCAAGCTTCAACTATATCTGGTGAAAATTGACTCAGTTCATTAATCAAGGTCGATGCCTTAAACATGAACATGCCACTGTTCCAGAAATAATCACCGCTATTTACGTATTGCTCGGCTGTTGCTTGATCGGGTTTTTCAACAAACTCCATGACAGGAAAAGTTGTTGTACCGGCCTGCTTATTGGCTTTGATATAACCGTAGCCTGTGTGAGGTGACTGTGGAACTATACCAAAAGTCACCAAGGCACCTGCTAAAGCTGCCTTTTCTGCCATGGCGATTGCTTCTTGAAATACTGTCACATTTTTTATTTCATGATCAGCCGATAAAACTAATAATAGAGGGTCATCCTGTTTTGACTTAGCAGCTATGGCGGCTGCGGCTATAGCTGGTGCAGTATTTCTACCCTCAGGTTCTAGGATGATCAGACTGTCTTTAAGATCTAAACCACTTAGTTGCTCGGCAACCATAAATCGATGGTCTTGATTACAAACAACAATTGGAGATTCTATGGATGAAACACCTTCTAAGCGAAGTAGAGTGTTTTCAAATAGGGTGTTTTTGTTCAAGAGAGGCAAAAATTGCTTTGGTTTTTGTTTTCTAGAAAGCGGCCAAAGTCTTGTTCCACTACCACCTGACATCACTACAGGGATCATAAAAGTTCCTTTTGTATCTTTATCTGCATAAATATGGCTTTAAAGAGCAATACTAGCATAAATAAAACAATATAAAGTTATATCTGTCACATATTCCTTGCCTAATCAAGGAGTTAACGACTAGAATTAAACCATCATTCTATTTTTTATCACAAAAACTAAGTCTAAACTATGAGCAGAAAATTCACTACAGTTGGTATCATGGGGAAACCCAATAACCCTAATGTTGCCGAGACAGCTAGTATTCTTTACAAATACTTACTTTCCAAGGTTTCAAATGTCCTGGTCGAAGAGTCTTTTGCTACTGGCATGTCGCCATCACCTGAACTAACCGTATCAAGGGAACAGATAGGCAGTAAATGCGATCTAGTTATCGTTGTTGGCGGTGATGGCAGTATGCTTAATGCAGGTCGGCTACTGGCAAATTATGAAGTACCTGTCCTTGGAATTAATCGAGGTTACTTGGGATTTTTAACCGATATCAGTCCTAAAGAAATGGTACAACAAGTCTCAGAAGTGATTGACGGTAATTTTATCGAAGAGAAAAGGTTTTTACTATTTGCTGAAGTTAATCGAGGTTCAGGTAATGTTGATCATAGTGAAGCGATGAACGATATCGTTCTCTACCCCGGTGAAATTTCTAAAATGCTCGAGTTTGAAGTCTACATAGATGACCAATTTGCTTTCTCCCAGCGAAGTGATGGAATTATCGTATCCACTCCTACTGGTTCTACGGCTTATGCCTTATCCGGTGGAGGTCCAATAATGCATCCTAGTTTGGATACGATTGTTTTAGTGCCAATGAATGCTCATACACTAAGTTCGAGACCTATCGTGGTTAATATTAATAGCCACATCGATATTATCGTGGCTGAGTCAAATAAACATAATCCACAAATCAGTTGTGATGGACAGTTTACTTTTCCTGTGAAGCCTGGTGATAAAATAAGTATTCGAAAAAAGAAGCGACAACTTTGGTTATTGCATCCAGCTGATTATGATTATTATCGTGTTCTGAGAACTAAACTGGGCTGGGGCTCTAAGCTTTAAAAATACATACTAAGTAAGGCATTCGACTTCATGAATATCATTAAAAATCTGCAATTATTTTTGCTGGGCACACTACTTTTATCAAGCACATTATTTGCTGATTCAGAGATTTCAATTCTCTACTCGAGTGCTAACCCTGATTACAAACCCTTTGAAAGTACGTTTGGTTACGCTTTAAGTGGACAGTTTAACTTTGAAAATGGTTTATTTGTTAGTGGCTATTTTAACGAAACTGATTTTAAAGCCAGTGGACCTTTTGTCGGTAATGTTGATGTTACAAGTTGGTCAGAAGTAGGTATTGGATATTCTTTTGCTCACAAGTGGGGTCAGTTTTACTCTCTTATTACCTTTGAAAAAATCGATACTGAATTTAAAACATTTGATGGATATGGTGCCCATTTTGGATATCGAAATGATTTTGCAAAAGATTGGACCGGAGTAATTCAGCTGGGATACATCGACACTGATTTTACCGATTGGCAACTTATTGGAAAACTCTTTTATTCAGTCTCAGACACCCTGAGTCTGACCTTTGGCATCAGGGATTACGACAATTGGGATTATACAAATTATGAGGCTGGAGTTGTGTTTCGGTTTTAGAATGTTTAAATTACTCTTTAATATCCCACTTTTCACCTGTGGAATAGATGGCATCTGTACTCTTAATTTGATTCTCATGCATACCATAGAGAGTTGAGCGTTTGATTTACAAAATCCATTAAATGAAGGCACTTTGCTTTAAATTCTGAAGCTTTGATTGTTTGCATGATATTTGCCCAGTTAAGTCCATGGTCATAATTATAGTCATATCGAACTGAAAATCAATAATTAGCAAGGTCAGTTAGGTGCCAGACACCTACATTCTAGATTACAGTTTGAGTAACTTTTCCAAAATAGTTTTGCTGTAGTTTTCAACTTGCTTGTATTTTCTAGTTCTTAAAATTTTTTCTAACTTTTTCCAATCAAGGTTAAGGTAATCATGAATAATGGCATTTCTCATGCCCACAGCACCTCTCATATCATTGATGTCTGTTGAAGTCAGAGCGAGAATTTCATAGAGTCTTTCGATAGTTGCTCGAGCTTCAGATGGCACAGGCTTGTTAATCGCTTTAAGATAATGCTTTGAGCAGCCAATTGCACTTTCTACAATCACTTGCAAACTTCTCTCTGCAGCACTACGTTCGTTAAATGTCAGGGGTCTTGTTAGAATACAGTCGGTTAATTCATCTAAACCAGAAATATGTTGTTCTAACTGTTCTAGCAATGCCAATACATAAGGCTCGTAATTATTTCCTAAATCGTCGGTGTTCATATTTATAAGATTCCCATAATGACCATATACGTTGCTGCTCTGAGTGTAACCTTAAATCATTTAAACAAAGAATTAGTTTTCCATCGGTTATGACATTATAAGCCAATGGAACAGGTATTTGATTAATATCAATAATTGATATTTTTTTTCCTATTATTTCTGTCCAATGTGATGATAGTTTATCAGGATAATATTCATCTAAAGAATTTTTAGCTGGATGTTCAGTTAGTGCAATTGCCAAATCATAATCGCTTGAATCTGTTTGCATTCCCTTTGCACGAGAACCATATAACCAGACTATTTCGATATCCCTAGCATCCAAGGCTAGTTGATAAATTTTTTTTTGATTTTTGGGCATAAACTCACTTTGTCATATTAAGGCGCCTGGCACCGGATATTTTGCAATGTTAGAGCAGTCTAAGTCAATATCTACAAATGAACATTGGATGATAAGCCTCGACCAATTGCGTAATAAGCAATGCCTAAATCGGCTAATAGTTTAGGATCAAATAAATTACGACCATCTATGATGACACTTTCACTCAGCTCATTTTTAATTACATTAAAGTCAGGCGCTCTAAATTGACTCCACTCTGTGCAGATCACAAGGGCATCGGCCCCCTTTAGTGCAGCTTCTTTACTCTGGCTGAGTAGAAAGTCGTCACGCTCACCGTATATCCTTGTAGATTCAGCCATAGCTTCAGGGTCATAGGCCTGTACAACTGCCCCATCTTTCCACAAACTTTCCATTAGAGTTCGACTAGAAGCCTCACGCATATCATCAGTATTAGGTTTAAAGCTCAATCCCCAGAGCGCAATGGTCTTGCCTTTTAAATCGCCGTCAAAGTGATGATTTAAATATTCATACAACTTATGTTTTTGTCGATAGTTAACTTCTTCCACCGCCTCAAGCAACGATGGTTTATAGCCAATTTGAGTTGCAGTGCGAACTAGCGCCTGCACATCTTTAGGAAAACATGAACCACCATAGCCAGCTCCAGGATAAATAAACTGATAGCCAATTCTTGGATCAGAGCCAATACCGTGTCGTACAGCTTCTATGTCAGCTCCGAGACGCTCTGCCAGGTTAGCGAGTTCATTCATGAAGGATATTTTGGTTGCAAGCATGCAGTTTGCTGCGTACTTAGTAAGCTCAGCGGAACGAACATCCATGACAATTACCTTGTCATGATTACGATTGAAGGGAGCATAAAGTTCGCGCATTTTTTTCTCGGCGTTAATGTCTACTGTGCCAATGATGATGCGATCAGGCTTTAGGCAATCAGCAAGTGCTGAACCTTCTTTTAAAAATTCTGGGTTTGATACTACGGCAAAAGTAAGTGACGAATCTCGCTCTGCAAGCTTCTTGGACATGGTTGATTCAACTTTATCTGCCGTACCAACTGGAACCGTAGACTTGTTGACTATAAGCTTAGGTGATTGCATATAGGTCGCGATTGTATTGGCCACCGAGAGAACGTATTTGAGATCCGCTGAACCATCTTCATCAGGAGGTGTACCAACCGCTATAAATTGGAACTCTCCATGATTAACAGCCAGCTGCATATCGGTGGTAAATTGTAGTCGACCAGAACTATAGTTCTCCGTGACCAAATTAGTTAGGCCAGGTTCAAAAATTGGGGTTTTTCCCTGTTTAAGCGATTCAACCTTACTTTCATCGATATCAACACATATAACATCATGTCCAACAGATGATAAAACTGCACCTTGTACTAAACCAACGTAGCCAATGCCAAAAACCGTTACTTTCACTGTTTATCTACCTTATTTTAAATTAATTGACTGCTTCTTCAGTCGCTTTGTATTCTTTCTATGCCATGCAAGTGCTCGAGCAATTGCCGATTAGCAAATAATAATTATATTAAAAAAAATTAAATTTTATACCCTTTTGGATTATTATTTTGCCATCTCCAAGTGTCTTTCATCATTTCTGCTAAGCCTCGGTTAGCCTTCCAGTTAAGTGTTTTTTCAGCAAGAGAAGGATCAGTCCAACATTCGGCAATATCTCCAGAGCGTCTAGCAACAATTTCATAGGCTACGGATTTTCCGCTTTCTTTCTCAAAGGCTTTAACCATTTCTAAAACCGAATATCCATTACCTGTTCCTAGATTAAGGGTGGTGATTCCAGAAAGCTTTACATGACTAGTAACCGCTTTAACATGAGCAGCAGCTAGATCCATTACATGGATATAATCACGAACACCGGTACCATCGGGTGTTGAGTAATCATCACCAAAAATTCTTAGCTTTTCTCTTTCACCAACGGCAACCTGACTTATAAAAGGAACTAAATTATTGGGGATACCTTGGGGATCTTCTCCAATTAAACCACTTTCATGGGCTCCAACAGGGTTAAAATATCTCAGCAGGATGATATTCCAACTAGGATCTGAATGGGCAAGATCACGCATTATCTCTTCTACAAAGAGTTTAGTACGTCCGTAAGGATTGGTCGCCGAGGTGGGGAAGCTTTCGTTTATAGGGACAGAAGCAGGATCTCCATAGACGGTCGCGGAAGAACTAAACACTATTTGAGAACAGTTAAATTCTTTCATCACCTTAAGTAAGTTAATCGAGCCTGAAATATTCTGTTCATAGTAATCTAATGGGATCTCGGCTGACTCCCCCACCGCCTTAAGCCCGGCGAAATGAATTACGCTTGAGATATTATTTTCATTAAAAATGTCTGCGATTTGCTGAGTATTACGCAGATCAGCCTGATAAAACTTAACTTTCTTCCCAGTAATTTTCTCAACCCTGTGCAATGACTCTAGAGATGAATTAGACAAGTTATCTAAAACCACTACCTCAAAACCCGCTTTAAGTAGCAGTAATGTCGTATGACTACCTATGTAACCAGAACCACCTGTGACTAAAATTGTTTGCAACATTTTATAACATATTCTCGTATCAAAAGCGTAGAATTTGAAATAGTAATAATATCAAATTCAAACCAAGTAAGCATCACATAAACCTTTTTATAAAACAAAGGTGCCTGACACCTATAATTTAGAACATATACCAATGCATAATTACCGCTTAAACAGATTAATTCCAAACCAAAATATCTAAAATCATCTTTACATGAGTAATTTCCAAGTGTAACATATGGTTATGACTTATCTAACTAGAAATATTGAATCAAAAATTAACCGTTTATTGACTATCTTTCCAGTGGTTATGCTCATTGGTAGTAGGCAAACAGGTAAAACAAGCTTGTGTCAAAATATTCGACCCAAGTGGCAGTACTTTGATCTAGAAAATAGTTCTGATTTTGATCTGATTTGCGAAGACTTTAATTTTTTCTTCACAGAGCATCCAACTCATATCATCATTGATGAAGCACAGGAGTCTGCAGAATTATTTCGCCATTTACGAGGTGTAATAGACGCTAACCGTGAACAGAAGGGTCGTTTTCTATTAACCGGTTCCAGCTCACCTGAATTACTCAAAAATGCTAGTGACACTTTGGCAGGGCGCATTGCTATTGTCGAAATTGGCACTCTAAAGATGAACGAAATCAATCAACAACCCTTACCACATTTCTATCAAATATTTGAAAACGATTTAACAATAGATATCCTTACAACCTTAAAAACAATGTCTGATCCTGCTGATGATCCTATACAGTTGTTTTTGAAGGGAGGCTATCCTGAGCCATTATTTTATGAGGATAATTTTGCCTATCAAGCTTGGATGGAAAACTATTTTAAAAGCTATGTAAACCAAGATATTAGAAGGTTATTTCCAAGACTTGATATCACTCGATTTAGGCGATTCATATCGACTCTCTCCTCATTATCAGGAACCATTATAAATAAAGCACAACTAGGCAGAGCAATTAACGTGTCAGAAGTAACAATCGCTGATTATTTAGATATTGCAGACAATACATTTATTTGGCGAATTATCCGCTCTTATGAGTCAAACAAAAGTAAGGCCGTTGTTAAGATGCCAAAGGGGTTAATAAGAGATAGTGGTCTGAATCATTATCTACTGGGCATTGAAAACCGTGAAAAATTATTGCGCTCTCCTCACGTTGGACATAATTTTGAATCCTTCGTCATTGAAGAAATCATTAAAGGTATTCAAGCAACAGAACTCACCCATTGGGACTATCATTATTTTAGAACAAGAAATGGTGCAGAAATTGATCTTATTTTGGAAGGGAATTTTGGGCTGCTACCTATAGAAATAAAATTTGGTCAAAATACCAGCCTAAGACAGTTAACTTCACTTACTCAATTTATAGAACGACATGATTTACCATTAGGTATTGTGATTAATAACTGTGTGGAAATTAAGATGCTAAGTAATAATATTATTCAAATACCCGTTGGATTCCTTTAAGCCCCTAAAAAAATAATGCAGGGTCAAGGTTAAAACGCTCAGAAAGAGCTTTAATATGATTTTTATTTAAGCTTCTTTGCCCTGACAGCACTCGTGAGACCATAGATTTTGAACCTATTTCTGGGAGATCAGCAGTGCCAAGAGCATGCTGGTCCATTAACACTCGAAGTACAGTAAGATCAGATGATTGAGCCATAGCGTAATTTTCAAATTCAACAAGCTCTTTATCATTGTTCTCATAAGTTTCAACTGCCTGACTTAATAGCTCAATAACGGCATTAATTGGATTATTTTTAGAATCATCAGCCTCTTCTAATAGGTTTTCAATTAACTGAAGCGTTTCTTCATAATGGTGTTGATCAGCAATATAGAGATAAGGTTGAGCAGCTAGCGCAAAGCTGTAACAGGTATCTTTAAAAGCAGCTACAGTCATTATAATTCTCCTTGATTGTATCTTTTACAAAGCTTATCGTATTCATTATGTGTGAGGATATGTTTAACGTAAATACGGTTACATGAAAATTGAATAAAAACGATAACACGAAGGTGGTTACCCCCTACATTTAGTACCCACCATCTGTCCTTATGTTTGAAATTATCTAATGATGGAAATAGCAATCGCATTTCATCAGGAGAATTAAATTCACTATTTCTTAAAACTTTATACAAATCAGCTAGAGCTCTCTTTTGATTTGGATACTTTCTTGCCGCCTCATTAAATGGATATTTTGAAATTACATGCATACCATTCCCTGTTAACTTACTGCTTCATATTGACCTTGCGTTGCCAATAAGTCAACTTTATTAAGCCAGAATTGTTGGCATTATCAGCAATTTGTAGTAATAACTTCATTAATATGCCATTATTCATAATACCAACTTACGTTTATTGGACTTTTTATGGCTAATTCACTAAAATATAACCGTTTAATTGATCTTTCTGATATATCAAGAAAAAGTCTTTTTTTATTCGGTCCTAGGCAGACTGGAAAGTCGACTTTACTAAAATCACTCTACCCAGATAGTCCGTTGGTCAACCTTTTAATGTCAGATCAGTTTTTAAAATACCAATTAAACCCACGAGCTTTTCGTGAAGAAATTTTAACAGAAAGTAATAGGCTGCCGATTATTGTTGATGAAATTCAGAAACTACCTATTTTATTAGATGAAATTCATTACTTGATTGAAAATCATTCCTATCGATTTATTTTAACCGGCAGTAGTGCAAGAAAACTACGAAGAGAATCATCTAATTTATTAGCAGGAAGGGCTCTTGAAAGAAGGTTATTTCCATTAGTGACTAGAGAAATCGGTCAATATGATATCAACAGGATAATCAACTTCGGCTCACTACCAGCCATTTATGATTCCCCCGACCCCGAAGAAGATCTTTTTAGTTATGTTGGTTCATATTTGAAAGAAGAAATCCAGCAAGAGAGTAATATTAGAAAACTCGGACCATTTGCAAACTTTCTTGAACAGGCTGCATTGGATAATTCTGAATTACTTAATTTTGCCAATATCGCTAGTGACGTGGGAGTATCGGCCAATACTGTTAAGGAATATTACCAAATATTGGAAGATACTTTGATAGGCACCTTCCTACCCCCTTTCAAACGAACGATAAAGCGAAAAGCCATAAGTAAGGCGAAATTCTATTTCTTTGATGTTGGAGTTGCTAATATTCTTGCCAAGAGGCTGAATATAAAGCCTAAAAGTGAGCTCTATGAAAAATGCCTTGAGCATCTGGTTTATGTTGAATTAAAGGCTTGGCTGAGTTATTCACGCAATAGACAATCACTGACATTTTGGCGATCAATTAATGGACAAGAGGTTGATTTTATCATCGGTAATGAAATAGCTATTGAGGTCAAATCTACCACCAGAGTACAAGGCAAGCACCTGAAAGGCATAAAAGCACTAGCTGAGGAAGTTCCATTGACTCATAAGATAATTATCAGCCTAGATAATAAAAAAAGGATCATGGATGACAATTTTATTATTTATCCAGTCAAAGATTTCTTTGCTGAACTATGGGCAAATAAGATATTTTAACTAACTGTCCGTATGACGTAAGTCGTCTACTTCAGATAACCCATACTCTCAAGCTTCAATAGTATTTTTTGAACCTCTTCTTCCACAGTGTATTGTGTTGTATCAATAACAATTTCGGCATTAGTAGGCTCTTCATAAGGATCACTGATTCCAGTAAATTCCTTAATTATACCCTTACGGGCCAAGGCATAGAGTCCTTTACGATCACGTCTTTCACACTCCTCTAGGGGAGTCGCCACATACACTTCTACAAAGCCACCGTAGTTTGATATCATTTCTCTGACCCGTCTACGTGTGGAGGTGTAGGGAGCAATAGGCGCACAGATTGCAATGCCTCTATTTTTGACAATTTCACTGGCCACATAGCCAATTCGAGTAATGTTTATATCGCGATGTTCTTTAGAAAATGTCAGCTCGCTCGATAGGTGTTTACGCACTAAGTCGCCATCAAGTAGGGTTGTTGCACGACCGCCGGCCTCTAAAAGTTTAATCATCAAGGCATTAGCGATGGTTGATTTTCCAGATCCTGAAAGACCCGTAAAGAACACAGCAAAGCCTTGTTTATGTCGCGCTGGTTTGGTTTTACGTAACTCTTCAACTACCTTATCGTAGGAAAACCACTTAGGAATATCTAAGCCTTCATTAAGTCGACGACGAAACTCTGTGCCTGAGATATTGAGCATAGTTTCAGACTCTTTTACTTGAGAGATGGGAGCATATTCAGCGCGCTCTTCAACATAAACCATCATTTCAAATGGCATCATTTTTATGCCAATTTCATCTTGGTATTTTTGCAATAATTCTTGGGCATCATAGGGGCCGTAAAAATCGTTTCCGTTTGAATCTTTACCTGGACCTGCGTGATCACGTCCTACAATGAAATGTGTACAGCCATAATTTTTACGGATGATTGCATGCCACACAGCTTCTCGTGGACCGCCCATTCGCATTGCTAGAGGTAAGAGGCTTAACGCAGTTGTTTGCTCTGGATACTCTTCGAGAAGGTGCTCGTAACATCTGACTCTTGAATAGTGATCAATATCTCCAGGTTTAGTCATACCTACAACTGGGTGTATCAGAAGGTTGGCTTCTAGGTTTTTTGCTGCACGAAAGGTTAACTCTTGATGGGCTCGGTGCATTGGGTTTCTTGTTTGGAAAGCGACTACTTTAGTCCAGCCTTTTGCTTTAAATTTGGCGCGTAGTTCAGCTGGGGTGTCTCTTAGTGATTTATAATCGTAGTGGCCTGGTGCCTCTACGCCACGAAGTTTACCGCCAAGATAAACTGGGTTTGATCGATTGATTAAATAATCGACTGCAGGATGTAACTCATCCGTTGTGCCAAAGATTTGTTCTGCTTCTAGTTTTTTATCTGCAAGCCATTTTGAATCTATATCTAAAATGGCAATAACCACGCCTTCAGGATCACGAAGTGTAACTCCATTGCCTT
Organism: Gammaproteobacteria bacterium; assembly: GCA_002746155.1. GTDB lineage: Bacteria > Pseudomonadota > Gammaproteobacteria > Enterobacterales. The sequence continues at coordinate 73,418 of NVWF01000001.1, forward strand.
TTGATACTTTCTCAGCAAACTCTTCAGATACGTCTAAGGTTATTGGTATCGGCCATACTGAGCCATCTGTTAGTTTTAGATCTTTACAAACTGCTTGATAATCGTCTTCACCCATAAAACCAGTGAGAGGTGAAAATCCACCGTTTAGTATTAATTCGATGTCACATAGTTGACGTTCTGTCAGGTCCCATGAAGGTAGTTCTTGAGCTTCATTTTTTGCTGCGTCGAGCAAACTGCTATCTAAGTAGCAATTCACTAGTTCCCCACCATGGGGCGCTATTATCTTAGCCATTTTATGGAGCCCTGTACTTAGTTTTGGTGTTTAAAAAATATGCGGGGAGTTTACCTGATGCGTGGTCTGGAGTCATTAAGATTGCTATATGTATTGGTTATATGGTTATTCCTGTTGTTGTTGATATAAGAACTAACTATCTGTTCCAGAAGTAATATGGACGACCTTGGCAAGGGATTCGACTTCAGCAGGTTTTTTATAAAAAGGGTCAGAAATAGGATATTGTTGATTAAAGTCGATATCAAGTTCATGAAGTAAATCGAATATCCCACCGATGTCATTACCATCAATATAGGCATGCAATCGATACAAGGCTTTTTTCATTACAGGCCATTCGTGAGAACGTTCTCGTGCGGACAAGATGCGCGGGTGCTGGGTGCCTGATGTATCCTCTCCAACTAGTAGCTCTTCGTAGAGCTTTTCACCTTGTCTCAGGCCGGTATACTCAATCTCGATATCTCCTTCAGGGGACTCATCATTTTTAACTGTTAAGCCAGATAATCTAATCATTCTTTCAGCTAAATCTGCAATCTTAATTGGAGCCCCCATATCGAGCACATATACATCAGCGCGTGAGCCCATTGCACCAGCCTGGATAACTAATTGGGCAGCTTCAGGTATAGTCATGAAGTACCGAATTACCTCTGGGTGGGTAACTGTTACAGGGCCACCAGCGATAATTTGCTCTTTAAAAAGAGGAACAACTGAACCTGAAGAACCTAATACGTTACCAAATCGCACAATACCACACTTAAAATTTGGATTAGCACTAACCATACCCTGTAGAACTAGCTCAGCCATACGCTTGCTAGCTCCCATAAAATTAGTTGGCCTCACAGCTTTATCAGTTGATATTAGCGTAAACTTTTCAACTTTAAATTGTTCTGCAGCTGTTGCTACATTCCAAGTACCGATGACATTGTTTAAAAACCCTTGGCCAATATTATTTTCAACTATTGGCACATGCTTATAGGCTGCTGCATGATAGACCGTTTGAATCTTATATTCTTTGAAAACTGAATTTAGGAGGTTTCGATTTTGTACACTGCCAACAATTTGAACAATTTTAGATTCAAGTGATAACGTCTTCTTTAATTTTTCAAGTTCTTGTGATATTTCATATAATGCAAACTCTGAAACATCAAAAAGAATTAAAAGTTTAGGTTTAAGTTTAAGCACTTGCCTAGAAAGTTCAGAACCAATAGACCCTCCAGCACCTGTAATTAGCACTTTTTTATTAGTATTGTGGGACATCAACAGACTATTGTCAGGAGTAACCGGATCACGGCCTAGTATCTCTTCAATATCAATATCATAAACTTCTTCTATTTTTACTTTACCAGAAACAATATCAGACATGCCCGCAATACTTTTAATCTTAACGGGCAATTTTTCAAGACTTCTAATTATTTGATGCCGGCGCGCACGTGATGCGGAGGGCATTGCTAATAAAATTCTTTCAACATTTTTCTTTATAACTAACGACTCAAGCATAGATTCTGAATACACTTTCTGGCCACCAATTAGTGAACCCTGTAGATCAATATCATTATCTATATATGCAACATGATGGTAATCGAATCCTAATCTTATTGCGCTAGCTAATTGTTGTCCAGCCTGACCTGCACCATAAATAATGACATTCTTACTACCTTTTTGATTTATTACTTTTATAACATTACGGACTAATAATCGAGGTATACCGATGAATATTACTAAAAAAGCCCATAATATAATTGTTCCACGTATGTCGTAAGGTTCAATTTGGGAGTAAATTATGCTCCATATAAAACTAGCCGCTAATGTACAAGAAAATATTAAAAATATTGCATGCTCACTTATGCTCCTTAGAATTGTTCGATAAAGTCCAAAAATACTAAAGGTCAAAATAGAAAGGGCAGCAGATATAACTACAAAAACAATTAAATTCACATTTAATAATGAACTAAAAGAATCATTTCTTAACAGCAGTGTCATAATTATACCCGCTGAAATAGCAATTAAATCTACGCATATTGAAATTGTAGTTTTTTGAGAGCGAGGAAGTTCAAAAAATGTACGAACATAAGTTCTTAATTTAGTTTCAAACATATTGATATTTGACTCGTATTGTATTTATTATTTGACCGTGAATGTAATCAGTATAGCCTATATTCTACAATCCACTAATTATGGAGACCCTATCCGTAAGTGACACCATCTTATTTATCTATGCATATTTAGTGCGAAAATTGAGGTTGTAAAACCAACTGAGTAACTGCCCGCTTCATAGATGAGGAATTAGCTCCTTTTCGAATTCAATCATAAATCGACATGACCAGTTCCCGCAACAGTAACTTTCATATACTACCTAAATTAATTTCAACACGGTTCGAATGTTTATGATACTATCACCAGAAATGTATATCAGATAATTCTAATCCATGAACAGCTATTTTACTGAATTTTACAGGATGTTTTAAATATTTGAGATGCATATTAACAAAACTCACTTAGTATCAACAGCATCACCTGAACCACTTCCTGTAGCTGTCATAAAAATATATTTGAAATAATCTTTTAATGTTAACGACAATAACATCCTTTGATCTGTTTCCGCTAACAGCTTAGGAGTAGACATATCAATGTTATTTATTTGCGCCAAACCAGTGATCCCAGGCAATACATTGTAAACACCTCTACGATCACGCTCCTCAATCAGTTCTTCTTGATTAAAAAGATTCGGTCTTGGTCCAACAAAGCTCATATCACCATTAAGAACATTGATTAATTGAGGTAGCTCATCAATTTTAGTTTTTCGTAAAAATGAGCCTAGTTTTGTGATTGATGCTGTATTTGCTAGATGACTGGCTACAGATTTTGTTTCTACGCTCATAGTCCTAAATTTGATTAGGGTAAAAGCTTTCTTATTCTTACCGACTCTCTTTTGTAAAAAAATAGGAGAGCCTGTATCAAATAGACCTATGATGATAATAATCAATAAAAAAGGAAATGTGAATAATAAGCCTAAGAAAGCAAATAAAAAATCAAGAATTCGTATAAGTATATTCGTCATTAAGTTAAACCAATATTATTTATTAATTACAATTAGATCTTTATGAAGTGTGTAGCCGTTACATTAAATGCTTCCTTTATAGAAACAGGTGGTTGCCAATCAAGTAGTTGTTTAGTTTTTGAAATGTCAACCTGTAGTGAACCACACAAGCGTTCTACGATGGCAGATTTACCCGTAACCTTTCCCAAGATATCAAATACCTTAACAGGTACGGGTAACATCCAGCCTTTATTTCCTTGTGAAATACTCATCTCTTTGACCATTCTAGCCGTTGATAAGTCATCATCATCTGAAACCAGAAAAGTTTGATTAGCTGCTTTATGATGATAAATACACTTAATAATTAAATCAACCAAATTTTCAATATAAACCATGCTTAGTCTGTTATTTGTGATACATCCAAATGGTAATGGAACTCCAAAAGAAGCCAGTTTCATTAAAGCTACAAAGTTTGCTTTAACACCTGGTCCATATACTAAAGGCGGGCGAATAATAACAAACTCCATATTTGACGACTCACATATTTTTTTTAATGCTTGCTCGGCTTGATATTTAGATTTAGCTGCTAATGAATTAGGTGAAATAGTTGATGTACTTTTAATACCTTGCCCTACATTACCGTGAACTAAAAGAGTACTAATATAAATAAATCTTTTAACATCTGAACTTGCGGCTTGTTTAGCTAAATTTTCTGTAGCTTTATAATTAATTTCGAAATACTCATCTTCTGAAAATATTTTATGAGCGCATCCAGCTAAGTGAATAACAACATCAATATCTTTAAAAAAACCACTCCAATTAGTAGAAGATGTTATATTTTCACAAACAATCTCACTATCGTCTGAGTAGGTGTTCTTTCTAACAACACATTTAAAATCATTGTGTTTTATGGCTAGAGTTTTTTTAAGGCAAGTACCGATAAAGCCTGTAGAGCCTGTGACTAATATACGCATTAGGTTAAGACTCAATATCAAATATTAATTTTTGTAAATTAACCATTAACATTCCTTTTTTTAACTCTTTCATATAAAAATACAGCAATCTCAGTATAATAATGCCGTTGATATCAAAACATTCTTCCCAAATAAAACGACGCATTCAGATGTAACTGAGGAACCTTTCCTACCTAATCTTAAGGCTGTTAAGCCTTTGTGATTTCGAAACTATTTTTTCTATTCTTACTTCTAAATCGCTCAATATTATTTCTGGATGAAACCTCTTTAAATACAGATCCTTTGCATTAATTGACTTTTCATTTAAAATTGAAGGTTTGCATAAATATCCGAACAAAATGCACTCTAACTGAGATACTGAACTGTAAGTATCACCGGCTTCATGATTAGCCAAGATATGCTTACCTAATCCCTTAAGGCTTGATATAATGGGTTTTCCTGCGGCGCAATACTCCATAAACTTATTTGGCAAGTGATTACGAAAGTTTGAAATATTTTTATAAGGGGCAAGTAACAAATCTGATTTGGTTAATAATGAAAAAACAATATTTGCATCGATTTGTCCAGTAAATAGTACATTTGGCAAAGAAGCAAACTTATTTTTCAAGCCCTCAAACTTACCTCCCGTGCCACAAATGATAACTTTAACCGACGCAAAAGATTTTCTCTGCGTACTTAGCACTTGGTATAACGGCTCAAAGTCAAACATTAAACCGAGTGTACCAGCAAATGTTATTAATATATCATTGTCCTTCAAATCTAGTTTGTTTATAAAACTTGTCGCCAGCTCATCGTTTTTAGCTGTAATAGTTGGTAATAAGAACGGTATATATGAAACAAAATCGCAATCACATTTATCTCGCCCAGAATTATGAGTCGCCCACTTTAAAAAATCAGGGTTAACTGCCATGATATTTGTTGAATATTTCATTGCAAATGTCTTCATTAAAATATACGGAGAAAAAAGCAACTTCAAAACTAATGCATACTTCTTACCGCTTGTTTCAAACACAACATCAGGCCATTGATCGCGAATATCCAATACCACAGGTGTTTTTGAGACCAGCCCATATAAAACAGTAAAAAAACTTGATTCTGGTGTCGGATAGGAACAAATGATCACATCAGAATTATCCCGTTTGAGCAAATGAAAAAACACTTTTATCCCAAAAATAAAATGATCAACAAACCTCCAAAGAGATAGGTTTGATTTATATCCTGGAGTACGCAACATTGTGATAATTTTATGTAAAGAGCCTACATTTTTAGTATCCCCCCTATTTACTTTATTAAAGTGGTCAAAAGAAGAAAAAACCCATGACACGTCATGGCCTTTTGAATAAAAGAAGTCTGCAAATATACCCGATCTCCACAACCTTGCGCCATTAGAGTCAGTGGGTAAACACTCAGAGTTTCGGATTATGGTAATAGAAAACTTGCCCTTAGTGGTTTCATTCATATTTAATTATTTTTCTCTTAGAGTATGATGCAACAGTTGAAATAACAGCAAGGCTTAATATTAAAGAGTCTGCGTATAACGTAACATTTGCATTCGAAAATATAAACATTCCAATTAAGGTTGATTTAATCCAATTACGATCTCTAATTGAACAACTATTATTGAATAGAACATAGAATAAAGAACATATTAGTAATAAGTAAAAAAACAAGCCCCACACTCCTCCTTCAAGCATAACTTCTAGAAAGTTATTATGAGTACTTTTTAAATCTCTAAGTGGCAACAATACAACCCTTGCTTGATTTAAGCCCTGCCCAAAGATAGGATTTTCTTTTATTAATTCAATAGAAAACTCAAACAATTCAAATCTACCACTACCGGTTTGCGCCCTTTCTGTACGGAACGCCATAAATTCGTAAATAAATTCACCTAAAGGGGATAAGCTTAATAGAACAATAACTAAAATAAACATCGCAATAAGAAATATTATCACTACCATCTTTTTAGCACTAAAAGTAAATTTACCTATTATCAGCTTGCGTACTAATATAAGAAAAAAAGCAGCTGCTACTGCTAAATATGTTGTAAATGAAAAAGNAAGAANNNCTGACAAAGCCACAAGAACAATGAGTGATTTAGACATTTTCTTTTTATAACTGAATAATATAGGTCCAAATAGCATTACATACATCCCAAAATTATTAGGACTATTACATATGCCACGAAACCTTGGAACAATCCCCCCTTCATAATAAGTTCCGTATAAAGTTACCTGCGCAGCATCACTAGATTCAAAAACTAATGGAACACCGACTATATAATGAAGAGTAATTCCTATTATGTACCAAATAAATGACCATATAAAAAATATTGTTGCGGCCAATACTAAATGCTGATAAAGCTGATCCAATTGGCATCGATAAGAAAAGACTCTTACGACGATATACGCAAGAGTGAGAAAACAAATGCCGAACACCATTTGTAGCGCTAAAGCCTTATCATCAGCATATGAAGCAGTAAATATCATAAAGAGATAAAAACAAATCAACATATAATCGATAAGTGTAAACTTAATAGACGCATATTTATTAGAGTGAACCCTAATAAAAATATCCCCTACTGCCCATACTATTAAAACCATATATAATCGTATTGGTGTTATAGAAGATGGTATAAAGAACTGTTGGCCGGAAAAGCCTACAAATAAGATTATCAAGCCCCATCGGGTTGGGCTATCCTGTTTAATTTTGAGCACTATTATCTAACACATATTAATCAATGGAATGCCGATTGAGCTTTTAACTTTAAGTAATGTCTTTTATCCCTTTTAGAAAAAACTTTTGCAGGATGCCCACCTGCAATAGCATAATCAGGTATGTCTGTAACAACAACACTACCAGCCTGAATAATAGCCCCTTCCCCAATAATTACACCTGGTAAAATAATTATTCGGTTCCCTAACCATACATTGTCCTTGATAATTACATCCTTGACAATGTAAGTCTGGTCATAAGGTATTTTAATGCCTTCATAATTATGATTTTGAGTTATGATTTGACATTCTGAACCAGAGTGAAAATTATTTCCTATAGTAACCTTCCCATCACCGTTTATTTTCATACCATTAAAGTTACAGTTAAAACCCAAATGTGTATTTCGAGTAAATTTACAATAACCACCACAAAAGGGTAGAGAATCATATTCAGTTATACTAATCTTTCCGATAAAAGAATAAATATATACTAGAATTAACCTTAATAATTTACGCATACGAAAACCTTTAAAATATTATTAATATGAAACAGTATCAATCTAATCATTTTAATAATAAATTTTTACTACAAATGTTTTTTGTAAAAAAATATACCAAAGCACAAAAGATGATACTAGAAAAAAATGTTGCTATCGCAGCCCCGATAACCCCCATTGCCTCTATCAAAGCTATCGTTAGCAGAACGTTAAATAAAGCTGTAAAAGTTGTAATTTTTGCTAGCAACTTGACCTTTTCAAAATAAAATAGCTTAACAACATATATCTTGTATAACCCAAGAAAAAAATATGTAGCAACTACCCAGTAAGTAACAGCACTCATATCATGATATCTAATATCAATGAAAAACCTATACAATAATGGAATAAGAAGCATCACACCAATACACATCAAAAAAAGAATAACTATTGATATATGTGACATTTTTGTAAACTCTTCGAATTTGTTGTTTGCGAACAATCTAAATGAATACGGTGTCCAAACTTGGCTAAAAGTATTCTGTATAACGGCCATTACCATCCCGACTTGAACTGCAACGGAATACTTTCCCAAAATTTCAACATCGCCTAAATATCCGATAATAAAACGATCCGATGCAAAAAATACTATTGCACTCCAAGAGTGTAGAACCATACCAAAACCGAAGTAAAGCCCTTTTTTGAACATATCAGTTCTATAATAATCATGATTAAAAATCCCTCTTTTATACATTATGAATATACTAACCACACTCACGATTATAGGTGCACTATATATACCTAATAATCGACTTGTAGCATCTTTACCCATATTTAAAACTGCAAGTACAGTTATAACAGCTGCAATCAAAGATATACATACCTTTAGTACAGCATACTGGTTTGAACAATCGTTCATTTGCAACTGCGATAATAGTAATGCATTTATTGCCATTGATAGAAAAAGGAAAATCAAGCAGAATATCCAAATTCCATCTATAGTTATTGGCAACAATTCAAAATAAGCTATTCCTCCCATAATAGGGATTAACATTAATGAAATTAATATTACTATTTGCAATAATGCTACGCTTTGGCTAGCTCTTTCATTTATTGAAAGTTTGTGATGAAAGGTGCTATAAGATCCATCTATACCGAAGATAACAAGAGGGGAAATGAGCAAAATTAATGATTCAATAAATGCAACAGTACCTAATTCACTCGGTTCAAGGTTTGTAGTTAGAAAAGGTAGCAATAAAAATGGAATCAGGGCGGTTAGCATATTACCTGTTCCATAAGCTAAAGAATGTTTCAGCATTTATTATCTCTTTGTTTACTTAGTATATTCTAATCTTCTTGATTGCTTATTCATGGAATTAAAGTCACTTTATCCAAAATAGCTAAATATTGATAACATAGATCAAAACCTGCTTTGTCTATTTCATTCATGCTTGAACGTTCAAAGTTTATAACACTCACATGTATTTCAGGAAAAACCTCAGGGATTGTACATAAAGCGGCCGAACAAATGCTAATCACTTCACCAGGTATACTTTTTAGCTGACAAAGATAAAACTCCACAGGTAAAGAGGGACGAAGCACATCAAAATCAAAATGCTCAGAAATTTCATTGACTGAACATTCACTTTCTTGTCTGTGCGGTAAATAAATTACTTTYTTATTACTAAACTTTTGAGCAACTCGCTCGCAGATACTCCAATATTCAATTCTATTAAGAAATCCAGCTTCAACAAGTTTTGCCCCCAAAAAATATACAACTTTATTATCCTTACTTTGATCAGGTAACTTTTCTGCTAAAAAGGCATCCATTAGATCAATATTATCTACAACAAATGGTTTCATTGAGTTTATATTTAGAAAAGTTTTTAATATTATTGTTTTTGATTTGAAATTATTTGCTTTTCTAAAATAGCTTCTTACTTTCTTAGATTGCAAGTGTTCAGGCTTAACTTCTAATCCTTTTCCTTTACTGCGATACAAGTTTAAACTAGCTATACCATCGTCTAAAAACCATAATTCATTATAAGAAAATAATTTATAAAAGAATCGACTAAAATATGAATAAAAATCACCAAAAGCTAAAACATTAACATTTTTATTTTCAAATAAAAGGGTGGCTTTTAACATTAACAATTGGTATGCCAATTTCAAAAAATTAGTTGTATCAATAAATAGTATCCGCTTCCATTGATAACCACTTTTATTGAGTAAGGAAAGGACCTGAGCATCATTCCGCTCCCTCCCAGTCAATCTAATTAATAATATGTTACTTCCTAAAACCGTTGAACGTGCCGCTTGTGTCGCCGAAACAAATTGAAATGGTGCTTCTATCATAAATAAATTAACTAAAGTCATTTCTTTCAAGCCATCATTAATAATTAGCAATTTTCTGATAAATAGAAAATGAGGCTATCTGATCGCTTAAAGAACACAGTTTTGAGTAATCATCACTTAAAAATGCACTAACTTGTAAAAATACTCCTGGTTTATATTCTTCGTCTAATTTGTAATTTACTGACTCATAAAATTCGACAGTTACACTCCCTAGCCGTTGAACTTGCAATTTTTCCATTGGTCTAAAAATATATCTGTTTTTTGTAGTAACAAATTCTGCAGACCATCGGCCTGGCCCATCCCAATAACCAAAATAAGAGATTAACACACCTCGGTCGCTCATACCTGAACCGACAAATCTTGCTGCTGATTTATGCCAAGATAAACTTCCGGTTGTTAATGACGATAACTCTTTAAACTGACCAGTAACGTGCATAACTAAGTCAATTACGTGTGAAGTATTTGCGAGCACCCATTTTTGTTTAACCGAATCACTGCATGGCTCTTTTTCTATTAGGTGCGACCATTCCGTCATTTCAAAATTGGCTGCAATTAACTCTTCCTCTTTTAGCTTTTCTTCAAGAGCTAAAGTCGCTTGATAGAACCTTCGATTATAACCAATTAGCACAGTTGCATCTTTTTCTGCTTCGAGTACCTTAATTTCAGTTAGCTCTTTAACTGAAAGTGCACCGGGTTTTTCGATCAATATTTTTTTTACACCGAACGCCAATAGCTCCATAGTAATAGACGCTAAGGTTTCAACTGGAGTGCAAACAATCGCACAGTCAGGAACTAGTTTATTGTCTAATAAAAAAGGAGATAATCCACCAGAATAAACCTCAATATCTAGTTCTGACTTAAGTTTTTTAACTGATTCTTCACCTCGCCCTATAACTAAAAACTGTTCTTTTAAAGCTTTAAGTACACGAGAATATTCACGAGCCATATATCCGGCTCCAACAACATAAATCATATTAATGTCTCTTAAGTTATAGGAAGAGTTTTAGTTTCAATGTCCGAAAATTTATTATAATGCTCAAGTAATTTACTAATAAATATTTGATGCAGTTTTACGGAACCATCAAAATCGATAAGATCACATAATCCAAACTCTTCGATTTGCTCGATCATTCGGTGGGTTAAATCGCTTTGATATAAAATATTATAATGGCTGTCTTCAACCAAGAGACCATTTTCAAAAACACAATATTTACCAGTCAACTCTTCTATTACTATTTGATAAACACCACTAGCAATCTCAATAGTTGAATTTTGTTCACTTCCTTTGATAGCCTCTATAGTTAGTTTAGACCCCGAAGAAAAGGATGCATCTAGATTACCTGTGAACTCAATATTTCCTGGACGCTTACTATTAATAAAACCATCATCCAAATGTTCAGTGCTAATATCAGACAGTTCTTCACCAGTAAGAAAATTCATTAAATCGAGGTAATGAATTGAATTACAAGCCAAACCAATCCATTCTCCACCAACGTATTTCAACTTGGTTCCACCTTTAGCTGATATATACTGTTTTTTTATTTCCTTAAAAAACGGGTAAACTCTTAATGGGCAGTTTACAAAAGTGGTTACTTTATTTTCTTCAAGTAAAAAAGTAGCTTCTGTGAAATCCTGCAACTTCTGAAAAAGGACTTTTTCTAATATGGCGTATTTAATAGAGAATGATTTTAGTACATTAGCTAAAACTTCAAATCTTACTGAAGCTCCTGTTGCAATAATTAAAATCTCAAATGATAATTCGTCAATTAATGATAGATCAGTAAGATAATGTAGCTTATGGTTTGCGCTATTCTCTATTTCATTAGCTCGTTCTTCTGATAAGGCAAGAGAGTTTTCTGAGTGATCAACTACATAAATATTGAGCTTATACTGCAGCTTCAAACAGGATTGAAGGTGCCGACTACCAAGCTGCCCTGCACCAATGAGTAATAAATTCATTAAACACTCCGTAAAAAATTATCAAATATTTTCAAACCTATCTCACCACTTTTTTCTGGATGAAACTGACAACCGATGATGTTTCTCCGTTTAACAATGCTTGGTATAACCAGTCCATCGTATGTACAGTAAGCAACTAAATCAGACTCTTCTATCCCTTCAACTCTATATGAATGGACAAAATAAACAGGGTCGTCAGTTTCAATTCCATTAACTATTTGAAGTATCGACTTATTAATAATGAGTTCATTCCAACCAATATGTGGTACTTTCAACTGATGACCATTTATACCAACACTTGGAATTTTATTAATTTCACCTTTTATTAGCCCTATACCTTTGCTAACTCCAAACTCTGAACTTTGTTCAAATAACAACTGCATCCCTAGACAAATCCCCATAATTGGAATGCCTTTTTCAGCCAACTGCCTTAGTGATTCAGTTAAACCAAGTTTTTCTAGCTGCTCCATAGCTACTTTAAAAGCACCAACACCGGGAATTATTAACTTATCAACAGCATGAACTCCATCTACTGTGGATACCAAACGATAGTTAAACCCTAAGTGGTCAATTGCTCTACATACATTTTTTAAGTTTCCTGCACCATAATCCAACACTCCTATGCTCATCGTATCCTCCTTACATGCAGTCCAGCTTGATTACACTCTGTACGAATATCTTGCATAGACATTTTATTGTAGTGAAGAACATCTGCCATAGCTACTGCATCAGCACCATTGCTTATAGCATCAATAATATGTTGTACATTCCCCATACCGCCACTTGCAATAAGTGGTACATTAACTTCATTGGCTACTAATTTGACTAAATCTAGATCAAATCCTCTCCCCGTCCCTTCTTGATCAACAGAAGTTAACAAAATCTCACCAGCACCATACTCCACAGCTCTAGAAACCCATTCTCGGACTTCATACTTTGATTTCTCTCTACCATTATCAGTATAAACCCCCCAATCTCCATTAGGGTGTCGAGTTGCTTCTACCGATAAGACAACACATTGACTTCCAAAAGTTTCAGCAATTTCTGAAATTAATCGAGGGTTTTTAGTAGCAGCAGAATTAATCGCAACTTTGTCAGCACCACAGCATAGAAGATGCCGTACATCTTCTACAGAACGAATGCCGCCTCCAACTGTAATTGGCACAAATACATTCTCCGCAGTACGTTCGACAATATCACTTAAATTATTTCGACCATATAGACTTGCGACAACATCCATATAAATGATTTCGTCAGCGCCTTCCTTATAATATTTAACAGCATACTCTTGAGGGTCGCCTAATTTGCGAAGGCCCTCAAGATGTACGCCTTTGATCAAATTAGAACCTTTAACATCTAATCTAGATATTAGGCGTATATTTTTCATTAAGTATTCACCATTAGTTTCATGACTTTGAAACGTCTGTTTTCAGTTGCCATTCACCTTTTACCTTTGTCCATAAATGATCAGCACGCCAGCTATCTATAACTTCCCAAAACTCTTCATCGGTGATTCCACAATATTCTAGAAATGTTTGATAATGCTTCTGAGGAAATTCACCATCATAGCGTTTGATTAATGCAATCCCTTCCTCACGATCTATCTTATCATCTCGAATTTCATGAGCCGCATCGGAAGTTGTTCTTCCAATACCAAACTTTATATATGCCAAATAATAATGAAAACCATCTATACGATCATCGAGGCTTGCATACTTAGAATACGTTCCTTCAGAACGTTCAGTGTTTGGGGTAAAACCAGTATTCTCTCTTGCGTAATAATAACATTCTTGAGGATCCCAGTTTTTATAATATCCGAAGAAGTGTATTTCTGTATTATTATCACGGATTTTTTGTATTGGAGGTGATGAAAATGGAGCAAGATCAGCTTTGCTAAGTCCATGTTTTTCCCAAAATTCAGGAGGTCTACCAGAAAAATAATGACCATCATGATCTGCGATTTCCCTAGTAGGTGATGATGCATTTTTCATATCTCCACCATATTCAACTTCGCCATTTTCTCCATACATAATTAACGGGACGTCATGTTGGATAGCCATTTTCATTGGGAAGTTGGTTTGCCCATAAATAAAAGGTTGAAAAGGGTCTCCAATATGCATAAAAGCAAGTTGAGTTAATTTACGAGTAACTTTCGGATTTGGAGTCCCTAGAATATGATCAAAACCAGCTGCTAAAAAGCTATCTAAATTTTTACGACCTAACTCTGTTGCCAATAACGGCGCCCATGTAACACAAAGCGGGTTCATATTATATTTATATTTCAACATATGAGCTACAAAACTACCATCTTTACCACCGCTGCATGGCACTATAACATCATAACTACCATCATTTTTTCTATGTTTGTTACAAAGTTCGACTAATTCTTTTTCCCTTTGATCCCAATCAATTCCAGTGCGTTTAAATTCAGAAAAGTTACAAGCACTGCAAACGCCTTGTTCGTCAAACTTAATTCTCGGTCTTTGATTTGAAATCGTACATCTTTTACAAAAAACAACTTCACTCGGCAGATTGTACATTTCTTGAATATTTCTTTTTTCCATCATTTTTCACCTAATAATAGTTCAGCTAGTTTAAAGTCCATCAAATCATCTATATCTATTGAGGATTTTTTATCCATTACATATGATAGCGAATCATCATAAATAAATTTTTGACTACCGATAAATTTTTTATTGTCTACAATGTAGATAGCTCCATTTAAGGAATATGCCTTGGGTAATCCTTGTCTTCTAGAAAATTGTTCAACCATGCTCAAAATAGGAGTAATAGAAGTATCCTCATTACGCCAAAAACACCAATAAGGGCTTTTATCGGTTTCACAAACACTTACCACAGACGAAACATATTTTGAGCTATAGATATCAAAGGCGTTTTGAATATCGTATTCGTTTCTATAAGGAGATGTAGGTTGTAATAAAATTATAATATCAAAATTTTCATTTATAGAATTAATTACATGATAAACCACATCAGCAGTTGTCGCTGAATCAGTTCCTAGTGCCTCTGGCCGTAGAAAAGGTACATCAGCACCAAATTTCTTTGCTACCTTTGCTATTTCTTTGCAATCAGTTGTCACTACAGTTCTTGTTATACAATCTGTACCTAAAGCTGCCTGAATAGTCCAAGCAATAAGAGGTTTATCACCCAGTAATCTGATATTTTTACCGGGTAAGCCTTTGCTCCCCCCTCTAGCGGGTATAATTGCTAGTACTCTATTTTTTTCCACTACAGTAATCCCAAAGTGTGAATATCTGTCTGCGCTCGATTAAAATCATCCATCCTACCAATATCTAACCAATATTCATGAAAAGGATAAATTAAAATATTCTTATCCAAATGCCTTTCCAATAGTGAAGGTAAATCAACGCATTCATTATGTTGAACGCTTTTTATAATATCTCGGCCAATCACATATATCCCAGCGTTAACATGAAAAATATGTGTCGGCTTCTCAGTCATTCCTAAAATCTTATTTCCTTTGGCTTCGATCACTCCATAGGGTACTTGATATTCATGCTCCCTAACGCACATAGTCACACAAGCATCATTATTTTCATGAAAACTGAGTACATTTTCTAAGTTTACCTTTGTCAGAACATCGCCGTTCATCACTAGGACAGGTAGATCTGGCAAATTTTTTGGCAATAGTCCCAATGCCCCACCAGTCCCTAATGGATTATCTTCGTGGACATATTTGATAGAGACGCCCCACTTCTCGCCATTACCAAAATAATTCATAATTAGTTCTGGCATATAATGAGTAGAAATGTAGAAATTTCGAAAACCAGATCTGATAAAATTAGATATCACAATTTCTAGTATTGGTTTATCTCCAACTTTCAACAGAGGCTTCGGACAATTATCTGTTAAAGGCCTTAGTCGTTTCCCAAATCCTCCTGCCATCAAAAATACTGGATTATCATATTTTGGTTTAACTAAAGCTTGGTGAAGCGTTTCTAACCCTACAACTCTGCCATTATTTAAAATAGGTATAGAAAACAACTCTTTTTCTCGCATTAAACGTAAAACATCAGACCGAGCCCCCCTTACATCTACCGTTGTCGGATTTATACACATTATCGAACTGACAGGCGCCGCAATCTCTTTGCCATCGATGAGTGCGCGTCTAACATCACCATCTGAAACTGTTCCAACTAAATTATGGGCTTCATCAACAACGAGTGCCAATCTTAAAGCTTCTCTGTCAATAACTCTTAAGACTTCTTTTATGCTAGATGTAGGTGAAACCAGTATATTCTGCCAAACGTGACTCATTCTACTAAATTACCTTTTTTGCAATGCGTACAGGAAAACAAATCGTATTTTCTTCAACGTTCTTAGTGATTACCACACCGGCACCTACAATCGAATTTTTACCTATACCTATTGATTGAATAACTGACGCTCCAGTTCCGATATGAATATTTTCTTCCGTTGTTACTTGACCACTTAAAGTAACGCCTGGAGCTATGTGATTATTTTGTCCGATGATACAGTTATGCTCAATAATTGAACCCGTATTAATAATCGTATTTGCACCGATAACAGCACCCGTTTGAATTATTGCACCAGCAAAAACCTGCACACCACCGCCTATCTCAGCATAACCTGATATCTTGGCACTTGGTGCAATAACGATCGCAAATTCGTAACCTAGCTCCAAGAACTTATTATATATTGATGAACGTAAGCGATCACCTGGTAAAGAACCAATTCCATTGACTAATTCAATCGATTTTTTATCGAACTTTAAAACATCGTCATCACTTTTATAATGCCTGATACCATTAAATACTTTACTATTCGATTCAATTTCAGGGCTCACTAAACCAAGTATTTCACGCTTTTGCTGAAGTAAAATGTCAATTAAAACACTTGCATGGCCACCCGCGCCTAAAATTAAAAGAGGCTTAGACAAAGATCACCTCACCTTCAGCATGATCTTGTAATGCTTCTTTTCCTAACAACTCCCAGTAGAGATATGGACTAGCACCATTACCTGGTCGTTTTATAGTTAAATTTGCTGCACTATAGGCTTCACCAGCTTTAATAGTTTTTGCTGCGACTAAACTTTTTCGAGCTATCGCCTTATTTTTGATTTCTGAAAGGCGAGGTCCTTTAACTCCATCCCCTAACGCAAGTTCGACGTCGCGAATTGCGTTAACCATATCTGTTAATTCATCAGGTTCTAAGGAAGCGTTATGATCTGGCCCTTCCATATTATTATCAAGAGTAAAGTGCTTTTCTATTATACAAGCCCCACGCGCAACCGCTGCCACGGGAATAGTGATACCCTTGCTATGGTCAGAGTAACCTGCTGGTAAATTAAACGCTGTAGCTAAGGTATCCATTGCTTTAAGGTTTATATCAGCCATTGGAGCAGGGTATTCAGTAGTGCAATGTAAAATTGTCACTTTAGCTTTTAAGGCTTGTTGGCCTTGTTCTGAAAAATAGGCTGATTGAAACGCATCGATACTCGGAGCATCATTTTTATCGGTAGTATAACCAAAAGCGATAACACCTAAAGCCATTTCAATTTCAGCTAATGTTGCCATACCAGTTGATACTATTAAATCGCAACCTGTTCTAGCATGTTCGAATACTAATGGTGCATTAGTTAATTCACCTGAAGGTATTTTTAATTTTTTTAATCCAAGATCATTAACCAAGAAATCTAAGCTTTCAGAATCAAAAGCTGTAGATAAAAACTCAATACCTAACTCAGCGCAATACTCAATCAACTTATGATGAGATTCATAACTCAGCTCTAATCGACTGAGCATAGCTAACTGCGATTCTTCTTTTTGGGTATTGGTTACTTGATAATCAGCTTGCTCAGCATTTGCAGTAACTAGGTTTTTAGCTTTAAATGTTTGAAACTTTACAACATCAGCACCAGCTTTGAASSSKKCRYCMASKMMKWKWWWMKYKRMCTCTTCNMTAMCMYWRKSMYWKMYMCSCGCKKSMGSMATMMWKRWTGTCNYYWRRYAWYSWCKMMSTYKMRRKYRKWRRMKSWKTWAWMCGTACTTTTTTTTAATTCTTTTAATAATTTAATTATTTGTCCACTCGCGTCACCTTGACCATAAGGGTTTATAATCACTTCATCAGCAGCTTTATAATTTTTATTGATACCAATTCGAATAGTATCAACGATATCATTTTTGATCGGCGGGCAATGAATGACACTTTTTGCCACCAGTCGACCTTTCTGCCGCATCCCAATATCAATGGTTGCCACATCAAAAGAAGGTACTTCAATAATACCACTCGAGGAATTACCTACAACGACATCGGCATACTTGACAGCACTTAGGTATCGTATTTGGCCAAGAGAACGAATGGCAAATACTCGTTTGGAATTTTTGCTTGCATAATTTTCCAGTAAAGGAATAATACGTCGTCCACCATCATCAGCATTAGGGTAAGTAAGGATGACTTGGTGATCTGGAAATTCATCTAAAGCATCAAGTAGCGCTTGAAATGACTTTTCAGGTTCTTCATCGGCCAGCGTTACAGGATGATATGTAACTAACATATAAGGCTGAGTTAAAGGAAAGTCCAACGATTGACTTAATTCTTTCATAGACAAAAATTTACTGCGGCTTAAATGATCTAATCCGATAGCGCCAACATTTTTTACTCTTTCAGGATCCTCGCCTAATTGAATAACTCTATTTCGATATTCTTCTGTAGCAGTACAATGAATGTAGCTCAATTTAGTTATGGCATGTCTGATAGCATCGTCATAAGCACCCTCGGTAATTTCACCTCCATGTAAATGTACAACAGGGATCCTTAATATCATTGCTGTTTGCGCTGCAGCCAAAGCTTCGAATCTGTCACCTAAAATAACTAGTGCATCAGGTTTTAATCGACTGAGTGCATCAGTAAAACCAAGCACTCCCAAGCCTATACTTTTAGCGACGCCAACAGCAGTGTCAGAAGATAATAAAATCTCTATCTTTTCATCTATTATAAAACCATCTTTTTCTATCTGTTGATAAGTGCAACCAAACTCTGGAGATAAGTGGGTACCAGAAACAAGTAACTTCAATTCTAACTCTGCATCTGAGTTAATATCTTTTAAGAGCCAATATAGAAGACCGTATTCGGCTCTAGTACCTGTAAAGACTGTAATTTTACGCATTATTTATCCTATAACAACCGGAGAACTTGGTATATTAACCAGACAAGACTCAACCCATTCGGAAACAGGCAAGTCACCCCGTTTAGCATTTTTGAACATCGGTAGTCGATGCATTAATTTCCAAATCGGTCTTGTCATAATCCCCTGCGCATTTGTTTCCTCTATAAAGTTTTCACGGTCTTCACTGTTAGGACAAATAATCGAATTTAACCAATAATTTGATTGTGCATAATCAGGCTCTACAGCAAATTCAAATTCAGTATTCTTAAAAAACGCTTCATAGTGTTTAGCCAACACTCTTTTCTGTTTCAGAAACTTCGGTAGAACTTCCATTTGAGCACAACCCAAAGCGGCGTTTAAGTTTGGTAAACGATAGTTAAACCCTGCTTCATCATGAAAAAATTCATAGGGATGAGGTTCTTTAGCCGTTGTAGTGATATGCTTGGTTCGCATGCCGTCTGCCAATGTCTTACATAAAACCATTCCGCCGCCTCCTGTTGTAATTACTTTATTACCATTAAAACTTAACGCGCTAAATGGGGAAAAAGTTCCTGTATGTTGGCCTTTATAAAAAGAGCCTAAACTTTCTGCAGCATCTTCGACCAATACAATATTCCATTTGCTACAAACAATAATCAATTCATCTAATTGAACGGGATGGCCAAAAGTATGCATAGGTACTAATGCTCGAAATATTTGATGGGTTTCTTTATGCTGACATAATCCTTCGGCATTGATGATAGAATTTTCTTCGAGGTAGGTTTCTAATGCAACCGGACAGAGGCCCAAACTTATTTTAGAAACATCAACAAAAACAGGTTCCGCTCCCATATGGAACAAAGCATTGCACGTAGCTACAAAAGTCAGCGCCTGGGTAATTACCAAATCACCAGACTTAACACCAGCCATATAAAGCGCTGTATGTAATGCAGCTGTTCCGTTAATTGTAGCAATAGCTTTTGTACACCCCGTATACTCTTCTATTTGTTGCTCAAATTGGTCAACATACTTACCAACACTAGAAACAAACGTGCTATCGATAGTCTTACTGACATATTTCTTTTCATTACCACTGAAGGTTGGCACATGAAGCGGAATAAACTCTTTGGTTTGATAAGTATCTTGGACGAATTTTACGAATTTATTATACATACTCTATTCCAATTACATTTTACTATCAAGGTATTTACCTGTTTCCTTATGACCAAATTCGGGAATCATTTTAAAGAATAAGTCAACAAGTTCGCCTTTAGTCCAAGCACATTCGTTTTTTAGTTTATTGATTGTTTGTTCAAATTCTGCCACTAACTCAGGATCAAAGAATGCTTTATTTTTTATCACTCCTAAGTTTTTAAATCTAGTCATATCAAGAATTTCATTATCTGTAAAAAACTCTTCGAAATCTTTTTCACCTGTGGTATCACTATCGATAAACAAACATGGCCATTTACCTTGTTGCGGTAATGAATATGCTAATTCTCTTGCTTCATCTTCTGTTATACATAAGTATGGTTCATAGCCTAAATTTTCTAAATACTTAACGGCAATATCAGCAAAAGTAATAAGGTGAAGTGATTCACTTAGCTTAGGGAAAAAAATATCTCTATTCTCACCAAAGATACAGGACATCAAGCAAAGCTCACCTGATTCCTGCGGGGTAACAAAATAACGTTTGATGTCTTTTGGGGCAACAATTGGTTGGCGTTTTTTTATGCGCCGGTCAAAACCATGAAGCAACGAACCATCGGAAAAAGCCACATTAGCAAAGCGAGCAGTAGATATTTTAATATCTGTACTTCTTCGCATCAAAAACATTTCCATGATACGTTTTGACGCACCCATCATATTTACTGGATTTGCTGCCTTGTCAGTTGAAACACAAAAATATTTCTTAGAACCTTTATCTGCAGCTTGTTTCATCGTTTTTTCAGTGTTAAATATATTAACATCAATCATGCGCATTAATGTATAGGGATCTTTTTCACTCCGGACATGTTTTAACGCTGACAGATTTAGTACGTAATCATATTTACCATCTGCTTTTATGAAAGCGTCATATTCGATAGAGCCAATATCCAAGGCGAACGTTTGAAAATCGCCTTCAATATATCCAAAAGAACTTCGGATGTCTCGTACTAGTTCTACCATATTGTTTTCACTAATATCCACGACATGAAGCTTTTGAGGTTCACGTTTGAAAATTTCTTTAGTTACCGCTTGTCCAATAGAGCCAGCAGCACCTAAAACTAAAAAAGATGAAGATGATACTATCTTTCTAAGTTCAGTTTCATGAGCGAAGATATCTTGAGTAAATAGTTTTTCATTACGCCCGATTAAACTTAAAATATTATTCATCAGTTGGATCCATATACCTTTCGTGCCCATAATTAAACCACGTGACGGCTTTTTGTCTTTGTTGCTCATTTATTCGCATAATATTATTTCTGACGAAAATGTCGAATGAATACAATTATCACTGCTAACATACCACCTAGTAAAAAACCTAGTATAGCGATTAATGCTCTTTTAGGTTTAGCTTTCTCTTCAGCCACCTTAGCAGGACTTAATGTTCTAAAAACATACTCATCACTCACTTCAGCTAACATCAATGTTTTAGTTTGTTCTTCTATTAATTGATAAAATACTGACTGCATATCTGTAATATTAGTTTCTTTAATCTTTTTATTTAAATAAGCAATACTCTTTGTTGCTTCTTCTCTATCCTGCTTTTGCAGATGAAAGTTAATCGATTTTACTAATTTGTCAGCCCATTCCTTAGCAATCACTGGAGAATAATAATCAACTGAGAGGCTAATTAATCCACTGGTTTTATCCTGACTGATACTAATTCTATCTTTAATTTCTTCAAACAATTCCCAACTACTGGGTTCAGATTTCTCGCCTCTACCTGTATCAAACTTTCGAACCCATTTATTACTTTTCATATCGAATAAGTCAGGATCTATCAGCAACTGATTAGAGTTACGATCCCATCCTTCTGCTGCAAAAATTTCAACCTGAATATTATTATCAACTATAAAAGCTTCTAAAAAGTCCCATGTTTTGATTATCTCCATTGCAATGACTGACTTATCTTCTGCACCACCAGATCCTAGGTTAATACCAGCTAAAGATGCCAAACCACCAAATTGTCCACCCAGTTTCGATAAAGATGAAGAGCTTGATGACGATGCAGGTGCAAGAAGTACCGTTGATTTGTATTCATCTGGTAGTGAAAGTGCGTATATCACAGAGGCTACTGCAAATATGGATGTTATTCCTATGATTAACCATTTACCTTGCCAAATAGCATTCCATAGCTCTCGAAGATCTATTTCGTCATCGGAGCTGTAGGCATTTGTTGATAGTTGGGCATTCATGGCAGATAAGCTCTGCAAATTTGCTTCTAACTGTTTGTTTTTTTCTTCTAGTTGATTTAGTTTGTTATCTGTCATAGTTTTTTCAATGTTTTAGGTTAGATGATTTGTGTCAGAGCCCTTCGGGGTCTGACCCCTGCCTCATTGAGGGTGTGTTAATTAAAAGTCATTTTCCAGGTTGCGCCTAATCWRGTNNCMTTWTCWWKTMSYRANMWWKTRGWMARYTNNAWATYTGRATMTNYRSYKYAAGNRMTWANTMTRRWTGACCATATTGAATTTTTTGTTTATAAATTGCAGAAATGAGAGTGAAATTTTTATTATTTGTAGTGATAGAATGCTTACCTGCATCATCAACATTCATATCAATATTACTCAACTGTACAACTAAATTTTTCTCTAGTGTAATAGGAATAGTCGCTCCAATCACAAAACTCTCAGTATCATTATCATAGGTACTTCCAATACTTCGCCCTTGATATCGATAGCCTGTCTGATAAATACTATGATTATACGTCACATTATAAAGACTACCAAAACTTGTAGAAGTATCACTATACTCAACATAATATTTTACAGGAATTTTTCCCGCCATAAAGTCTGATGTAAAACCAAACAAATAAGTCTTCTTACCAGGAAAATAACCAGCCTCATCTTCACCCATCAACTGAAAATACAATGACATGTTTTTTTCAGTAGGCAATCGCCACCTTACGTCAATAGCGGCTAATTGATTGCCCGGTTCATTTGAGTTACTAATGCCACAGTCATCAATTCCAGAATCACCACAATTATCTCGACCAAGAAATAAATCCACCAAAGAACTCAAACTTTCAGGCCTACCATCACCGCCCCACTGAGCAGTCCTCCTCAAGCCTATCTCAAGAGAGTCTAGAGGCTTAAAACTAACCGACATCCCCAAAAGCATCGCATCACTAACATGCCTTTCATCATCAAGTACATTAGCAAAAGCATTAAAAGTCCAAGGCCCAATCCAACCTAACCACTTATTCTTAAATGGCTCTGAATAATTACGCTGCACCATTAAGCCCGGACTAGGTCTTGCATTATTAGACAATATCAATGATGAATCCCAACCGGGGCCCCACCATTTTTCAATATAGCCATAACTTAATGAATAATTACCAAATACAGCAGTAACATAAGACCCATCATAACGAGCCGTATCTTGTTTCTGACCTTCAGCCACATAGGGCTCATTAACATATTGAACATTTAATTGATAAGCCCAAAAATCACCCATGGTTGAATTTGAAAAGGCTAATTCATTATCTTCTCTTGGTGTGTCAGCAAACCCACGCAGTACTTCCACCTCACTAGAAAGTTTCAGAGCCACCGATATTGATCTCTTAGTTGATTTTCTAAATGCTCGTTTAAGTCTCAGTAATGCATCTTGGTCTCGTTGATTAAGTATGCCAAACAACTCATCGCTTAACCCTCTATCTAAATCTCTTTTAATACCACTCCACATTAGAGGCCAAGTTGTGATCGGAGCTTTAATAATTCCCCTATCCGATAAATATTCAATATCTGCTCTCAGCCAAACATCTCCGACCTCTATCCAAGGCCCAGCAGACAAGTGAGTTACTAGTAGTAGGAGCGGAGCCAGGCACCTTCGGAGCCAGACACCTATTTTAGCCCTTTTGATTTGGCTTCGCTTCATAAAATTCAACTGCTTATTATGCTAACTTTCTAATATGCTGCCAAAGCAATGCTTTGGGCATGGTAATGTTCATTGATTTCATACATCTTTCTAATAATCCATCCTGCTCATTGAGTTGTCTTATGGCTTTTTCAAGATCAACTTTAATTGCTTTTCCGTAGGCTGACTCTGTCTTTTTTATGGCTTTGTTTAAGGCTGGTTTAGATAAATCCAATATTGACAATATCGCGAAGTTGTTCCCTTTTTTCTGATGATTTGGGTGCTGATGCTTGCATAATGCTCCTCATTATAGACACTAATGGCTAGTTGCCTATAATGAGAAATACAATTTTAGGTGTCAGGCATTTTTGGTTTGATACTCTTAATAAGTGGCTTTAATAACGGCAAATCATTGGTTATTGTTTTCCAAATAATTTCATTATCTACACCAAAATATTCATGAGCTAAGAGATTTCGTATTCCTTTAATTTCTTTCCATGGTATATCAGAATATTTTTCCTGAATATCATTTGGCAGATGTGATGCAGCCTCCCCGATTATTTCAAGATTTCTAATAACTGCATCAATTGTTTTTTCATCATCCAACCAAGTATCCAAATCTAGGTGCTGAATATATTTATCGATACGTTCCATAGCTTCAATTATATCTGTAAGCCGAAAACCCCATTCTCTAGGCGGCATGTATCGAATCTCTTAGTATAGCTTCGCTCATTTGCTTTTTTATAGCATTTTTAGTCACGAGATCAACAGGTGTTGACAGTATTTTTTCTAAATATGTTTTTAGTTGGAGAAATCCGAAAATACCAGGAGTTTCACTAAAATCAACTAATATGTCGATATCACTTTCTTCACTGGCTTCATCTCTGGCAACAGAGCCGAAAACAGACAATGAATCAACGTTATATGTTGTTCTTAACTCATCTCTCTGACTAGATAGTATTTTTAGTGCTTTTTTTAGTCTCATAGGCAACACCTTATACTTCTTAACAACTAATATCAAAGGCAAATCAGGACAATTGTGATGCTAAACACCTACTTTGGCCCTTTTGATTTGGTTTCGCTTCATAAAATTCAACTGCTTATTTATGCTAACTTTCTAATGTGCTGCCAAAGCAAAGCTTTGGGCATGGTAATATTCATTGCTTTCATACATCTTTCTAATAATCCATCTTGCTCATTGAGTTGTCTTATGGCTTTTTCAAGATCAACTTTAATCGCTTTTCCGTAGGCTGAGCAGAGACTTCTATTTTAGTGCGAATGCCATACTGATCCGCTCTAACATCTGTTAATTGAGTCACAATAGGCTTGGCACAAGGCTATTGCAGTACCTCCACCAAATAAACAGTTATGATCTCGTAGTAACGGCCCATTAATAACTGAAAGCACCTGAGCTATTCGCTGATGATGCGGCCTGTTAAACTTCACTTGCTGCTGCCTTCGAATGCGAGCTGTAGTGATTGGATTAGATTGCGTTCATCATCACTCAGCATATTATCTTCTATAAAGCGTGAATTTCGTTCATAAATCTCCTGCTGCCTCAGATGTTGCTATGGCCGTTACACCTAAGGATTTACGCTGCAAACGAATAAGCTCGCCAACCTCACTAAGTTGATTGATAGCTTTCTCTGATGTTTTAGGTGTTGATGCTGGAATAGCGTTTCTCATCATAGTCATTAATGGTTATTTGTAAATAATGAGAAACACTATAACTCAATAAGTTCAAGGCTAGGTTTTATCATCTGATAAAAATGCTCATCGATATCTTCCCTATTATGAATGTCTACAAAAAAGGGCAAGTCAGATTCACTAAAAGCTTCCTTTAGCTGAAGAAGTTCATTGTCAGGTAATTTGTTTCCGACAACCAATAGATCAATATCTGAAAATTTTTCATTGGTCTTTTTTACTCTCGATCCATAGGCGTATACTTCTTGTGCTTTTGTTGTGTGTATTTTTAATACATCACTAAGTATTTCTAGTTGCTTTGACGATAAATTAATCAAGAGTTGCTCTTCTCAAGTGCATTCAATAAATATTTTACAGAAGGCAAAAAAGTAAGCGTTAGTTGATAAACAAATTCTGATTTTTTTTGGTCATAGGTATGAGATGTCTCATTTCTTGCTCTATGATACTCAAACCATTTTTCAGGTGCATCTATGAGACCTTTTTGTGCTCCTAGTCTGTATAAGTCTTTTCTACTTAATAGATTTACATCTGCACCCCCTTCTTGAAGTACTAATTGTCTTTTTAACATTTTCCAACTAGCTTCATAGGTAAACTCAAAGTTTTGAATAACCCCTGCCTTGATTAATCGGCACTGTTGTTCTGACAAGGATTCCATGAATTCAGTGTCAGAAACACTATCAATTGCTTCTGATAAAGAATCTAATGATTTCCGAAGGGATGTAAGATCTAAATATTCCATTGTACTAAAATGAGCGTATCGCAGCAGCACCCAGTGCCATCTGATAGACGATTTGGCTCACACTAGTCCAAAAGGTTATATTATCAAGTCTATCTGTCTCAACAGGAACAACAATGGTGTCTCCAGGACTCATGGTCACATCATCATGAAACCAGCCACGTTTCTCAGGAAGAAAAACGGAGCCATTGGCCTTAATCACATAAATCCTATTTTTATCAGCTCTCTCAGTTGTGCCACCACTACGATCAATATAATCAAGATGATCACTTACGGGATTAAAAAGATGGGAGGTAGGGTTCTGGACTTCGCCAATAATCGTTATTTCTTGGCGAAAAGTCGGTATGATTAATCTATCGCCATCCCTAAGCTGCAGGTCTTCAACCGAATGGTTTAAAATTGCAGATAAGTTAATCACCAGTCGACCCGTTGCCTCACTACTTTCAAGATCATCTAATAGCTCATTAAGTGAACCTCTATCTGTTTTCTTATCTGAGTTCACATCTTCTAATTGAGACGCTGCAATATCGGCCTTAAGCCGCTTCTGGAATTCGGCTATCTTCTTTTCTTCTTTTGATTTTAGATCTTCACGGGTGAAAAATGCGGCGTCAACATGGGATAAGCTTGTAAGGCCACCAGCTCTTCCCACGATATCTGAGAGAGTCTCACCTCTAATAAACTCATATTCCCCAGGAAACTTTACCTCCCCCTGAAGTGTTACCAATAACGCTTCTTGATATCTCGGGATAATCCTTAAACTTAAATGGTCTCCAGGTTCTAATAGTACGGGAGAATCATTACTTTCACTTAGCGAGCTCTCTAAGGGTATAGAAAAATGTTTAATGGATGCTTGTTCAGGATTTGAATAGTCTTTTCGGGTAATTTCTGCCGAAGATACGTAAGTCGACTGTTTTAACCCTCCACCTGCAAAAATTAACTTTTGAACAGACATAYSWTYGRKTWMARKSKMYYSWYCWKMWRMWTKRAKTRMYYYYKMWWCKKWMWCYWYKWKWKYYGGSKKGMYKWATTTTTCCTGATTTTTCAATGTCTCAATGATAGGCATTAAAGCTTCTTCACGATTTTCTATTGAAGAGAAAATCATTAAGGTATCTCTTGCCTGAAGTATTAGGTTCTCTTCACTGTTTTTATCCTTAAATATTGACCGAAGATTTACCTGTTTAACAAGCATTTCCCTTGTCGGCTGCATCTCACGAATGAGCAGGCCGTAATCTAAATCAGGGGCCGGTAACAAATTACTTATACTACCTATTAAGTCAGAGACTCTCATGCCTTCTCTATAGGAAAAACCACCTGGTCGATATACGTGGCCTTCAATTTTTACAATATTTTCTATCTTTTCAAGTACTGAGTAAATTTGAAGCACATCACCATTTAGCAGGTTTATTGAAGCGCCTTGCTCAGTTTTTAGATCGAGATCGATCAAAGTTCTGTCACCTGCTAGACTAATCCGTTCTATTCTTGAAGCTTGAGGATAAGCACTAGGCTGGTATCCTCCGGCCAACGCAACGAGATCAGACGCTGTCTTTTCTTGTTTTAATTCGTAAATAGCAGGCCTCTTGACCTCTCCTGCTACCCCAGCGGTTTTTCCTAAAGGCGGAATAAAAATCACATCGCCAGGCAACAATCTAACATCTTTACTGGTGTCGCCCTTAAGTAGTAGGTCATAAAGATCAAAACTTGTAATAACTTTTCCTTGGCGTTTAAGTTGAATATTTCTCAAGCTGCCAATTTTACGAACACCACCACTCACAAATAAAGCATTGGTCATGGATGATAATGACGATACGGTATAGGATCCGGGTCTGTTGGCATCACCTAATACAAATATTCTTATTGAGCGTAGTTCCCCTAAGGTAATGCTCGCCTGAACACCAATCATTTGTTTGGAGATGCGCTCTATTAACAAGGCTTTCATTTCAACAAATGTTAAGCCCGCTAAACTGATTGGCCCGAGATTAGGAAAATGAATGGTTCCATCACGACTCACCGTTAAGCTGTAACTTTCACTCGTTTTTCCAAACAGCTGTATTTTGATCGTGTCACCAGGTCCTATCATATAATTATGTACCACAGGAATTTCAGTCACAGGTGCAAAGGTTGTTGGGCTGCCTTCAAATAAATCATAGCCATATTGTTGAAGGGTTTGATCAACTACCTTTAATTCTGTGTCTTCTGACAAATCAGGTGCATCATTTGATTCTTTAAAGAGATTCTCGAGGGTGCGATCAGCTGGACTAACTATTGTTTCACTTGGAATAACAACCACTGGCATTGTGGTATCTACCTCTGGACTAGTGGATTGGTTTGCAGCAGCACAAAGTGATTCAACATCATATCCAGCAGCTTTCGCCATTTGTTTTTGTTGAGCGGTGATATTCTTGCAAGCAGATAAAGCAGACTGAATATCCGGCTCAGCTGCTATTATCTCTTGAGGTGTTAGCAAAGTAGCTGTGGTTATTAATAACACTATCAATGCTGCTAGTTTTAGCTTTAAAGCCATAAGGTTTACCTTGTTTGTTTATAGTACGTTAAGTACGCTACCGCCCGTGGGTTACGGCTCCCAAAGTACCGGATTTTCTGCGATTTGTGTAGTTATTTCAATAATTTGTAGCTTTATTTATTATAAAAATTAAGCTGCTTTTTTTGATATGGCGTTTAATTCGGTGTCATTTATCTCTAAACGTTGCCATTTTCCCAATAACTCAAGAAAAACCCAGGCTCTTTGTTGCCCCTGCCTACAACCAAAAACAGCTTGCAAGTCTTTAAATGGTCCTGTTGTAATGATCACTTTATCTCCTTTATCAAAGGGATAAAGTTGCTTACCATCATTTATTTGTGTTTGGACTTTTATTCTATCAATCACAATTTCAGGAATTTTTGCAGGCACTTGACCAAAGGAAACCAGCTTACTAACACCCCTTGTTGAACGAATAACAAACCAGTTATCAAGGGTTTTATTGAGGTTAATAAAAAGATATCCCGGAAAAAGAACCTCTTCAGTTTCTGAAAAACCTTTTTTGGTTTTCTTTACTGCAGGCATTTCAGGCAAAAAGACCGTAAGCCCTTGGTTTTGAAGGTTTAATTTAGCTCGACGTTCTTCACGAGGCTTACACTGAAGTAGGTACCAGGCACCTTTGTTTTCAACTGTTACATTATCCATAAATATTCCCTGCTCTTTCAGCATTACTTTCCTTGTAGTTTGCTTTGCAAATTTTATGCAA
The DNA here is from genome assembly GCA_002746155.1 of Gammaproteobacteria bacterium. Lineage (GTDB taxonomy): Bacteria > Pseudomonadota > Gammaproteobacteria > Enterobacterales. The sequence goes on from NVWF01000001.1 coordinate 103,109, forward strand.
TCGATAAAATCGATGGCTATTTTAAATGATTTTCACAATTGAGCAAGTGATTATATGTGTATTTTAGGGATGAGGTTTATTCAATGCGCTAATTGCATTTTGACAAAATAAAATTAGGTTTTTATACTTTTCATTTTTTATCACTAATTTTATAATTGATTTATCAACATTGAGGTAATCATGGACCAAAGTGTTTCTTAAGCCAATAATTTTTTTCCATTCAATTAACTCAGATTCAGAAATAACATTTAAATATTCAAGAGCAACAAAAGTTTGATAAGCGTTACTGCCGGTTTCTTTTTTCATGGTTTTTAACCAGTGTTTAGCTAGCCCAATAGATACTTCAGTTATGAGTTGCAAAAGTCGTTCTGCTGCACGGTAGTCTCTGTTACTCAGCTGCGTAAGCTGAGATAGTTCTTCAAGCTCACTTGAGTATTCATTGATGTGCAGGGTAACTTCTTTTAAATATAACTTTAATCCCTGATCTATCGGCATATTAATTCCCTATTAGAATGAATTTACATTTTTACATTATGCTTTATGCTTTCAAATTCAAATTGACTGTAAATACGTTGATTTTCTTTAAGTTCCCTCACTTTATTGTTACTGTAAATAACGTTTCCATATTCAACTACATTAAAAGCTAAATAAACCGGTACGTTGTTTATATCAATAATGGATAGCTTATTATCTGGCAAGTCGAGTTGTCCGCCCCAAACTAACGCATATTCTTGAGGCCTTAGTTTTTTATCTAAATCGGTTAAGTTAAATTGTTTAAAAGCAATGGCAATATCAATATCACTTTGCCCATGAGCGCAACCCTTTGCCTGAGAGCCATAAAGCCAAACCACTTCTATGTCTTCAATTTNAGAAGCTTTGTTACTAATATATTTAAGTATTTCTTTAACAGTTATCTGGGCGTTTTTCATACACTATTACTTTTAACTAAGGATTTATACAATTAGACTTTACATAGGTTGATTTAAAGAGTTTATCATTTTTTATTGATAGATAAACAGCTAATTCAACATGATATCAGGTGTCAGGCGCTTAAATCAAAATCATCCTCAATTCAGAGGGGACATTAAAGCGTCTAACACATCATCGGTGAGCGTTAATTTACTTTGACTAGCTTCCTCTGACAGTAACGCCTTGGCCAATTCTGCCTTGTTTCGTTGTATCTCATGGATCTTTTCTTCTATGGAATTTTTGATGATCAATTTATACACAAAAACGGGCTTGTCCTGCCCTATTCGATGGGCACGATCGGTTGCTTGATTTTCTACAGCGGGATTCCACCAAGGGTCAAAATGTATCACTGTATCAGCCGCTGTTAAATTTAATCCGACACCACCGGCGCGCAAACTGATCAAAAATACGGCTACTGCGCCACTTTGAAATTTATCGATTAAAGGTTGCCGATTTCGAGTAGAACCAGTGAGTTTCAGATAGTCGATATTTTGTTGATCAAGTGCTTCGCTTATCAAACTCAACATGCTGGTAAATTGTGAAAAAATGAGGATCCTTCTACCTTCGCTAATTTGTTCTGGCAGGGTGTCCATTAAATAACTTAGCTTTGCCGATTGGTTTATTGATTTGGCACTTTCAAAGGGTAATAATTTTGGATGATTACACACCTGACGAAGTTTTAGTAATGCATCCAAAATTTCGATTTGACTGCGGTTGATGCCTTTTTCTGTGATTATTTTTTTTAACCGACTGTCCATGGATAATCGTACTGACTCATAAAGTTCGGCCTGTTTACCTTCAATGCGTAGCGTTTGTACGATGGTCGTTTTACTTGGCAATTCTTTAGCGACTTTATCCTTAGTTCTGCGCAAGATAAAAGGTTTGATACGCTTATTTAATAACACTTTGCGTTCCTGATTGCCGTGTTTTTCAATGGGAGTTCGAAACAATTTTGTAAATTGGCGATGACCGCCTAGAAATCCCGGAAGTAAGAAATTAAATTGCGACCAAAACTCCCCTAGATGATTCTCCATGGGAGTTCCTGTTAAACAAATTTTATGCTGTGCTTTTAGTTGAATGACAGCTTGGTATAACTTGGTTTTGGGATTCTTTATATAGTGGGATTCATCCAAGACCATATAATAAAATTTATGCTTATTATAGATTTCAATATCCTTTGTTATTAAAGCATAACTAGTGATAATGACATCATTTTGATCAATTGTTTTAAAATACTTATGGCGCTTAACACCGCTTATTAATTGATAAGTAAGATCGGGGGCAAACTTATCAATTTCAATAGTCCAATTATAGATTACGCTAGTAGGAGCTATAATTAAACAAGGTTTAGTAAGTCGCTGTTGTTGTTTTTCATATAACAGATGTGCCAGAACCTGAATGGTTTTTCCTAAGCCCATATCATCAGCAAGAATACCATTTAATTCATACTCTCGTAAAAACTGTAACCAGTTCAGGCCTTGATGCTGATACTCACGAAGCTGTGCTTTGAGGTTCTTGGGAACGCTTACTGTTGCAATTTTATCAAAACTCTTTAGTTTGTTAGCCAATGCTCGTAGCTTTTTCTCACCTTTAGTGATCACCCCAACATCATCCAAGATTGCTAATGTCTGATGGCCTTGAAAACGAGATAACTGTAATTTACCGTCTCTCTGCAGGGCATTAGGCATAAAGAGTTCAACAAATTGTTTCAGCAGAGGCTTAATAGATTCATAGSTAAGTGTAATGAATTCGCCCTGMTCAAATTCAACATAAATACAGTGATCATCTGCTAAACTATTGTCTTGGTTTAACAAGGCGGCTTTTGGTAATTGATCAATAGCATTGTATAAAATTGGAAAGGCTGGCATTTTYTTACCATTAACCTCTAGGTTCAATCCAATTGAGAAAAAATCACTGCCTTCATCCTGAGTAATTTCGGCATTAAATATTCCATCGGTCTTCAGTTCTCGGTAATAGAAGTCGTCATCAAAGGTAATCTGCCAACCCTTTGTAGTTAATATCGGCAAGTCATCATGTAAAAAGCGCAACCAACAATATCGCCCTTGCATCATCATCTTATAAGCAGCTTTACGTTTTTCTGCGAAATAGGATGGCTGTTCAATTTTTCTAAAACCATGCTCATTAAGTATTTCAACAACAGAATGCTCAAAAGCGATATCCCGATAAATTGCAGTGGACTGCTTTGCTTTCCTGATAGTGGAACCCATCATATTAGGATTTACAAGATTCCCATGATAGTCAAAACTCAGCTGCACTGTACCTGTTGTGTGCTCATAATCATTGAGCCTAGAAAATTTTAATTGTACCAAGGGTCTAGTGAGTTCAAATTTATGATTTATTTTCGGCTTAGGTATGCTATTAGAGGCTTCTCCTAAACTGAGATTTAACTTACTGATCACCCAAGGTAGTTTTTCTTCTTCAATCTCAGGGCTATTCAACAAGTTAGCTTCAAAATCACTGTCTGAATCACTGATAATTCGCCCTAGGCGATTAGTTTTAGAGTCATAGTAGGTAATAGGATGGGACTTGATGATTTTGATGGTATCCGATGGTGTTTTTAATATTAATTGCAATCTCTGCAGGTTGTTTTCCAACAGCTGCCATTGCCAGTTTGCTTGAATATTCTCCCCAATTTGAATGGGTTGCTCCAAGTCATAATTAGCCTGCCAGAAGCATCGCTGTGTATTAACCAGTTGTTGATAAATATCAAACGATGTCACGTCTTGTTTATAGGTATTAGTTCTGATCATCGCAGTAATGATGTTTACGTCTTCATCGTTGACATAGTGATTATCAATTAAATGTGCCGATATATATTGGGAACTGAATGCACGACTCCAACCACCTTTTTTCTTTTTTTTGACCGCTTTTACTTCAAGTTGTAAATAGTCCTGTTCATCATGGATAAATGGCTTTAAAAAATACACTAGGCTTTTATCTTTATCATAATGGGCTATCTGATTAGGTTTGGGTTTAATTTTATCTAACCAATCTTCAATACGTTTATCAGATGAGCCCATCTTCTCTTGAATATCCGCTTGAATATCCAGTAGATAATACTGAGCAATAGCTGCAGCATGTTTACATCCATATCCAACATAACAATTACAGTATGAATTAATGCGAGTTCCATCTTTGCTATATTTAAGCCGAGCTAAATAACGCAAATCTCTTTGAGATTCGCTCATTATCGTGCCTCTAATCACATCTCCATCGAGGGCACAACTAATGACATTATCAGCAAAATATAATCGCCTGCCTTTTTGCCACGCTTTGTCAGTAAAGGAAAGTTCTAAATCTTTTTTATTAAACATAAAGCAAGTCTTAATAATGTTAAGTATTAGTTCATTCAGCGCTTAGTTGAGATGCTAGATACCTGAAACCAAATGTGAATGTATTATATTGAAAATAAACTCATTTACCAATTTTTAATAGTTACTCTTTCTAATTTAATTCAGGTTGTATATCATGATTAATAACAGCAATGGTTAGGAAAGATAATTTCATAAGAAAATTATATGATGTCAATTAAACAACAGCTTGAGCATAAACTAAACAATAAAACAGCCGTCATTGGCATAATAGGTCTTGGTTATGTCGGCCTGCCATTAGCTATTTGTTATGCCAATATTGGCTATAAAGTCATTGGTTTTGATAATGATCCTGACAAAATTGATAAAATTAGACTGAGTAAAACCTACATTAAGCACATAGCCTCTGATACTTTAACCACATTAAATAATAATGGTTTTGAAGGCTCTAGTGATTTCACTCGAATTAATGACGTAGACGCTATTATCATTTGCGTACCAACTCCTCTTAACAAATATCGCGAACCTGATCTTAGTTACGTAACATCAACTATTGACTCAATCTTGCCCTACTTAAAAAATGGCCAAGTCATCTCTTTAGAAAGCACCACTTATCCTGGCACCACTGAGGAGGAATTATTACCCAGAATTGAATCTGCAGGATTTAAAGTTGGAGAAGATATCTTTCTTATTTATTCACCTGAAAGAGAAGATCCTGGCAATACCCAATATACTACTAGTACCATTCCCAAAGTTTGCGGCGGGCACACCCAAAACTGTTCTGAAGTTGGTCAGGCCTTGTACGGCCAAGCTATCGATACTGTTGTATCAGTCAGCTCTACCAAAGTTGCTGAATTTACAAAAATCCTCGAAAATATTCACCGCGCAGTGAACATCGGCCTCGTCAATGAAATGAAAATCGTCGCTGATAAAATGGGGGTGGATATTCATGAAGTTATTGAAGCCGCTTCTACTAAGCCCTTTGGCTTCACTGCCTTTTATCCGGGGCCTGGCTTGGGCGGGCACTGTATCCCCATTGATCCATTTTACCTCACATGGAAAGCTAGAGAATACGGTATAAATACTCGCTTCATCGAACTGGCTGGAGAAATTAATACAGCTATGCCTCTATGGGTAATCTCAAAGGTTGCTGACGCCCTGAATTCAAAAGCTAAATCGATTATGGGAAGTAAGATTTTAGTAGTCGGCATTTCCTATAAAAAAAATATTGATGATATGCGAGAGTCTCCTTCTGTGGAGCTTATGCAGCTACTGCAGGCTAGAGGTGCTCTTGTTAGTTACTCTGATCCCCATGTGCCTCACTTTCCTAAAATGCGTAAATATCACTTTGATTTAAGTTCTGTGGATATTTCTGAATCCATGTTAAAAGAGTATGACTGCATATTAATCGCAACCGATCATGATGACTTTGATTATCAACTAATTCAGCAAGCTGCTGATATCGTTGTTGATACTCGAGGGAGGTATAAGATGGGGTTAGAGAAGGTATTTAAGGCTTAGGTGTCAGGTACTAGAACCAAAATCAAACTAATTTACAATCATATGATTCAAATTTACTATCGTTAGTCATGATTTTGATTTTGTTATTCAATCCCTGACAGATTATCATTCTGTCAAATGGATCTTTATGATGAAAAGGTAACTCTTTTAAATAAAAAGCATCCTTCGCTGTAAAATCTAACAACTCAAAGCCAGACTCTTTGACCATTTCGATGGGATCAAAATCCACTTTTAACTTTCCAATAGAGCTTTTAATCATTAATTCGGCTATTGATATGGAGCTTACATAAACAATATTTGATAGGGCTTCAAGTTCAAATCTATGCTTATCAGTTAGCCTATCTGGCTCACTCAAAGCCCATAAGAAGATATGAGTATCTAAAATAATTTTCACAAATCTTTTCCATAGAACATTTCATTAACTTTTTCGTTTTCATTATTAAAATCTTCTGGTATGGATATTTTGTCTTTCAATAATCCTAGTTTTCTTTTTCCTTTTGGCTTGTGTTTAACTAAATCAACAATCGGTAAATTATTTTTTGCGATAATCACTTCTTGACCGTGATAAACCATATCAATTAATTTCGAAAGATTCGTCTTTGCATCTGAAATATTAACAATCATAATTACCCTCCTGTTGAATTGTCGAACTACGACCATTATAGTTCACTCTGGTCTTGTTGGTCAACTGAATGGAGTCACCTAGCTGTCAGACACCTACTATTGATAATAGCCAACATACCAATCAATAAACTTTTTAATGCCATCTGCGAGTTCTGTTGATGGCTTGAACCCTACTGCAACATCAAGCTCAGAGATATCAGCATAAGTAGCAACAACGTCTCCGGCTTGCATGGGTAAAAAATTCTTAGCGGCTTCTTGGCCAAGAGCGTCTTCTAGTGTTTTGACAAAATCCATCAGCTTTACAGGGCTGTTGTTGCCTATATTAAAGATTCTAAAATTAGCATAGCTGCTTGCGGGATCAGGTGAATCACTTGACCACTTGGCATTAGCTTCAGCCGGCTTATCTAGAACTCGAACCACGGCCTCGACAATATCGTCTATATAAGTAAAATCACGTTGCATTTCACCATTATTGAAGATATCAATAGCTTCACCAGCTAACATCTTCTTTGTAAACCCCCAGTAAGCCATATCGGGTCTTCCCCAAGGGCCATAGACAGTAAAAAACCTTAGTCCGGTAGTTTTAATGTCGTAGAGATGACTGTAGCTATGTGCCATCAATTCGTTAGATTTTTTGCTTGCGGCATAGAGAGAAACAGGATGGTCGACATTATGATGCTCAGAGAAGGGTTGTAGTGTGTTAGCACCATAAACAGAGCTTGAGGATGCGTAAACTAGATGATTGATTTTCGAATGTCGAACGCCTTCGAGTACATTTAAAAATCCAAGAATATTGCTTTCCATATAAGCATGAGGATTTTCAAGGGAATAGCGAACACCTGCTTGGGCTGCTAAATTTACCACTCCATCAAACTGATATTCTTTGAATAGGCTTTCCATGGAATCACGATCAGCTAAATCAATTTTTTTAAACGTGAAATTATCAAAAACCTTCAACCATTCAAGACGAGCGAGTTTTAAATCGGGATCATAATAATCATTGAGATTATCAATGCCAACAACTGTATCGCCCCTCTCTAAAAGATACTTCGAAACGAAGGAACCGATAAAACCTGCTGCGCCTGTGACTAAAACCTGCATTCTATTCTCCAGCTACCTTAGTTATTTATAAACATCGGTATGGCTAGCATTTTATGTTTATTGCGAGTATTGAAGCCGGTGTAAATGTCGTAAACCTCTTTCTCACGTCCTTCTAACGCACTAACTTCACCATCATAAGCCATTGCCCATTCGAGCTCTTCGTAGCTTGCGCCTATTTGCTCTTCATCGGTTCTATCATCATCCCACAGACCATCGGTTGGTTTCGCTAGGATGATATCTTCTATAACGCCCAGCTCTTTCGCAAGACCTCTAACTTCAGTCTTAGTCAGATCGGCGATGGGTGAAATATCGACTCCGCCATCACCATACTTGGTAAAAAATCCAACGCCAAAATCTTCGACTTTATTACCTGTTCCAACAACAATACCACCCACATAAGTTGCTAGTTGATACAGAGTGACCATCCTTAAACGACTCTTGCTATTCGCCCAGCCTAGATCATTATCATAGTCACTAAGGGTGTTCTTGAGAGCTAAAAATGCGTCAGTTAAATCCACTTCATTGGCAGTTACATGACTAAAATTATCGGTTAAATGTTTGATATGTTTTCTGGCAATATCTAACTGTTCTGGCTTTTGTTGTAGAGGGAGTGTTACCACGTAAGTGTCAATTCCTGTCATGGCACAAAGCGTTGAAACTACTGCTGAATCAATTCCACCTGAAACACCCACAACAAATTTGAAATTACCGGTTTTACTGTAATCGATAAGCCAGTTAATAATTTTGCTCTGCAAAGACATGCCTGAATCCTAAAGATAGAAATAATTGTTGAATATTATACAATTAAGTCAGGGGTCGGAGTCAAAATAATTTTTGATTCCGACCCTGAGGTATCCCCACGAAAATAAAATCTTAGAAGTCTAAGCTTTAGAAAAATCTTTCAACAATAGATTATTTGATATTTCTTCTCTGAGTTGTTTTGGAACATGATGTGCTTTTGATAAGTGATCCCATTGGCTGATTGAATCGATGACCCTATCAATAATATCCTGTAATTCTATTAAGGGTAATTTAGTCATATTTTGTCCAACAGCTAGCAGATCATGTCTAAGGTGACCACTTCGCTTCGCATTTGCAGACATCCAGTGCCGTTCAACCCATGCATTACCCGGTTTATAACAATAAACAACATCGTAGGCAGGTGACAGTCGCCAATTATTTTTGTAGGTAAAGGAAACGTTTTTCGAGTGATCATCATTATTTCGAGCAACATGATTAAATGCCATTCTAGTAAAAATCTGTTTCGCGTCATGTGCTGGAAGTCTAAGCTTTCTGGCCGTTGCAAATAACTCTTCGTAAGAGTAACTTCCAGGAGAGTTGTAATCTACATGAGCCAACGCCGTTAGTGTCTGACTATGAATTTTATTATTGCCTTCTCGATCGAATCTTTTTGTCACAAAATGACGCCGTGATCCTTCATTAATTAGCCTACAAGGTTGCATGTCAATCCCGCATTTAGTAGCCATTAAGTAGTAAACATATTCCATAGTGCCATAACCAAGGGGATCGCCAAAAGTTTCTTCATTTTGATTATTGTCGACTACCCCATCAAATTTCATTAAATAGTGAGTAAATCCCTTAGGTGCATCAACTTGACCGGAGCGTACCTGAGTAAAGTCTTCATTAAATGCCAGCACCGCTTTAGCTCTTGCACCACCTGCACTCGTACCTACAGCAAGCAGCGTCTTCATAGCTTCCGAATTTTCTTTGCTGGTATTAATAGCTACATTTAACCCTTGTCTATTGCTTACAACCAATTGAGCAAGTTCTGTCAGTAGTGCCAGATCGACAGATTGGGAGGCATTTAATTTTTTTAATTGAATTGAGGGTTTGTATTCAAGCGCCCCCATTCCGCGAGTGCCTGTATATTGTAAATGCTCTAGAGGTGTAATTGGCGAAGTTCGCCCTTGTCTTGCCAACCACTGGTTGAGAACTGAGTTACCAAATTTATCGGGCAGTGAATCGGCAACCATTCCAGGCAATCCCTTAAATGTTTCAGGATTAAGGTTTGGAAAGCTGTAAATATTCTTTGCCTCAACAGGCATTTTGAGTGGTGCAAGTTCTAGGTTTTTATCTAAGAATGCTGGGCTGTATTCTAAGTATCCAACGAGTTTGTCATTGTCAAAACTAATGACAGCCGCTTCTTCATCCTTATAAAAGACGCTCAGTGTATTTGTTACCACCCCAAATCATCCTTTGAGGTTTTGATATCAGCAGTTGTTTTTTTCACTGCAGATGCACGTTTGCGTGTATTACCTAGTGCTTTTGCCAGTAGTACCGGTGACTGGGGTGATTCTGGCAAAAATGAATCCAGTTGTTCTTCTATGCCAAGGGCAATCAAGATGTTGACGAATGTTCCTAATGTACATTTACCCTTTTCTGCACCTTCAACGGCTGTTCTACTCATGCCAATAATATCAGCGATCTCTTTTTGAGAGCGGTTAGAATTTAACCGCGCTAGCTTGAGTCTTTTTCCAAGAGTTTCTAGTAAATTGTCAGCCTTTTCACTCATTTATCTACCACCAGTCAATGCTGTTAAATTAACGCGTTGATGTACATAACAAAGGATAACGCCTTAATATTAAAGCACTGACTATATCGTAAACATGGGTCGGAGTCAAAAATAAATAGCTGCAGAGTTTAGACTCTGCAGCTATTTATTTTTGACTCCGACCCCTAGCAACCCCTAGCCTAGACGCTACATATTAATACTTATAAGAATCTACTTTATAAGGACCATCAACAGATACATTGATGTAATCGGCTTGGGTTTGAGTCAAACGTGTTAGTACACCACCGAAGCCCTTAACCATATGAGCAGCTACTTCTTCATCTAGTTTCTTAGGAAGCACTTCAAGTGTAATTTCAGCACCTTGTTGATCGGCAAACTTCTTTTCAAATAAGTGAATTTGAGCTAATACTTGATTCGAAAATGAACCATCCATAATTCTTGATGGATGACCAGTGGCATTGCCAAGATTCACAAGACGGCCTTCAGATAATAATATCAAATGATCATTAGTCTCTTTATCACGGTAGATAACATGAACCTGGGGTTTAATTTCATCCCACTGCCAGTTTTCACGCATATAAGCTGTGTCAATTTCATTATCAAAGTGACCGATATTACAAACCACAGCACCTGACTTTAATGAGCGCAAAATAGCTGAATCACAAACATTGAAGTTACCTGTTGTAGTAACCAGTAGATCGGTATTTTCAAGTAAGATCTTATTAGTATCTTCTACCTTTCCTGTATTATTACCATCAAGATAAGGAGAAACTACTTCAAAACCGTCCATACAGGCTTGCATAGCGCATATAGGATCTACTTCCGCGATTTTTACAATCATACCTTCCTGATTGAGTGATTGAGCTGAACCTTTACCCACATCGCCATAACCGATAACAAGGGCTTTTTTACCTGAAAGCAGGTGGTCAGTACCACGCTTAATTGCATCATTTAGTGAATGACGACAGCCGTACTTATTATCATTTTTAGACTTGGTCACAGAATCATTTACGTTGATAGCGGGAACTTTCAGAGTACCTTCATCAAGCATCTCTTGTAGACGATGAACACCCGTTGTAGTTTCTTCAGTTATGCCGTGAATTTTATCCAGCATTTCAGGATAATTTTCATGCAGCATTAAGGTTAAATCACCACCATCATCTAGCACCATATTAGCGTCCCAAGGCTTGCCATCTTTTAAAATAGATTGCTCTAGGCACCATTCATATTCTTCTTCAGTCTCACCTTTCCAGGCATAGACTGAAACACCGGCTACTGCAATTGCTGCCGCGGCGTGGTCTTGGGTTGAGAAAATATTGCAAGATGTCCAGCGAACTTCGGCACCGAGAAGTGTCAAGGTTTCGATAAGCACGCCAGTCTGAACCGTCATGTGAATACAGCCTAAAATTTTCGCACCAGCAAGTGGCTTAGACGCTTGGTATTTTGCACGCATTGCCATTAAAGCTGGCATTTCCGATTCTGCGATTTGTAGTTCTTTTCGGCCATAATCTGCCAAACTAATATCGGCAACTTTGTAATCAATAGTCATTGTATTTTCCTTAAGTTTTAAACCTAAATAATGTTAAATAGGGAGCAAATAAAGCACTTAAAGTGCTCTTGCTAAAATCTCTGCCTTGTCTGTTTTTTCCCAGCTAAAGCCTTCTCGACCGAAGTGTCCATAGGCTGCTGTTGCTCGATAAATCGGACGTTTCAGATCTAGCATATCAACGATGCCTTTTGGACGTAGGTCAAAATGCTCACGGGCTAAATCGCAAATCGCTTGGTCACTAATTTTACCAGTGCCAAAAGTGTTCACCGCAATGGATGTTGGTTCAGCAACGCCAATAGCGTAAGAAAGTTGAATTTCACATTTATCTGCAAGACCTGCTGCTACAATATTTTTGGCAACATAGCGACCTGCATAGGCAGCCGAACGATCAACCTTAGATGGATCTTTACCAGAGAAGGCTCCACCGCCATGACGTGCCATTCCACCGTAGGTATCAACTATAATTTTACGCCCCGTTAATCCACAATCTCCAACTGGCCCACCAATTACAAAGTTACCGGTGGGATTTATATGGTACTGGGTTGCATCGTGTAACCAGTTTTCTGGTAATACAGGCTTAATAATTTCTTCAAGAACAGCTTCACGCAAATCAGCGAGTGAAATATCAGGATCATGCTGAGTAGAAAGTACCACCGCATCAATGGCCACTGGCTTACCTTGTTCATAACGCATGGTAATTTGGCTTTTTGCATCGGGACGTAACCAAGATAGAGTGTTGTTTTTTCTTAACTCTGCTTGCTTTTCCACTAGACGGTGGGAATATTGTATTGGGGCTGGCATTAACACTTCTGTCTCATTGGTGGCATAACCAAACATCAAGCCCTGATCGCCAGCTCCCTGCTCTTTATCATTACCTTCATCAACACCCATGGCGATATCCACTGATTGTTTACCAATAGCATTGAGTATTGCACAGCTTTTGCCATCAAAACCCACATCCGATGAATCATATCCAATGTCTATGATCACCTCTCTGATCAAGTCTTCAAGATCAACATAGGTATTGGTTGTCATTTCACCTGCTACAATTGCCATACCCGTTTTAACCATGGTTTCTACGGCAATTCGTGCATCAGGATCATCCTTAATGACAGCATCAACTATAGCATCTGATATTTGATCAGCCATTTTATCAGGGTGTCCCTCTGATACTGATTCTGATGTGAAAACTGAATATTCCGACATGATATTTCCTCTTAGTTCAAATTCGATTACTTACGTTCTTCTTTATTACAAACAAACTAGCACTTAAGAAACTGTCTGATCTGCACCCGAAAACCGTTCCTTTGGGCTAGATAAACACTTTCTCCTTCCTTAAAACCTGCATTTCTTGTCCAATCTGATAAATCTTCTGGCTCAAAACCTAACCATAGATCTCCACAAGATGTCTTAACCCAAGATTGATCATGTGAACATAGCTCGGTGATAAATAATTGACCATTTTCATCGAGCAGTTCAGCGATATCAAACAGTACTTCAACCGGTGATGGCACATGGTGCAAAACCATATTCAACACAACACAATTGATTTGTTGTTCACTTAAAGAATTATTCCTAGTATCTCCATGAACAAAGTCTATATTAGTTAGGTTTTGAGAAGTTGCTAATTCTTGTGCTTTATTGAGCATTTCAGATGAGTTGTCTAAGGCTATAACCCTCTTAAAAAGCTGTGATAATTCAACCAAAAACTCACCTTCACCAGGACCTATCTCAAGCACTGTGTTTTGAGTGCTATCAAGAGGTATGGTTGAAGCTATTAATTCTTTTGCATTGGGACCGTATAATTCATAGGCAGCAACCTGTTCTTGATGCTGACTAAATTTATTAGCATTTTCTCTAAAATAGCGCTGGCATTTATCTGCCCGATCATCATGTATTAAGGCTAAACGCTGTTGGGCTTCTAATGATAATTGCGTTCGCTCAATTGCATTAAATAATCCTTTTTGCATCTCAGCCATTTCAGTAGAGCTTATGGTATTCGCTCTGCGATAAAAAATGCTGTTGCCTTCTCGACGACGCAGCACTAAACCCGCATTAGCTAATATTTTGAGATGATGGCTGATGAGAGACTGCTTGCAATTAAATATTTGAACCAGTTCCAAAACACCAAAGGATTCACGGCTTAAGACTTTTAATATATCCAGTCTCAGCTGATCAGCTGTAGCCTTACAAAATGCTAATAACCGAGTGCTGTTATTTTCAGGATGCAATTGCTCAATGGAAGCTTTTGGCTTTAAGATAGGATTTTTAGAGGTGGCTAAATTCATAGGCCGGATAATACCAGTGCTTTGCCCATAGTTCAATCTATATCAATATATATTGATATAGATTGAAAAAGGTTAGTGAAGTGAGTCCCGCTTTTGAAAAGAACTAGTCATTTACTGCAAGTTGTACCTTGTTCAATAAGAAAGCACCGGGGCTAACCACTTTTCACAGTCTTTCACCGACATGCCTTTACGCTCAGCATAATCAATTACTTGATCTGATTTTATTTTACCCAGTCCAAAATATCTCGATTCAGGGTGTGAAAAATACCAACCTGAAACTGCAGCTGTTGGGTACATGGCGTAAGACTCCGTCAAACTCAGTCCTATATTCTTTTCAGGCTCAAGTAATGACCAAAGTGTCTTCTTCTCCGTATGATCAGGACAAGCGGGATAACCTGGTGCAGGTCTTATCCCTTGATATTTTTCCTTGATTAATTGCTCATTGCTTAAATCTTCATGTTTAGCATATCCCCATAAATCTTTACGGACTAGCTCATGGAGATGCTCTGCAAAAGCCTCTGCTAATCTGTCTGCTAGAGCTTTTAACATGATCGCTGAATAATCATCATGCTCGGCTTCGAATTTCTCGATATGTTGCTCAATACCAATGCCGGCAGTGACTGCAAAGGCACCAATATAGTCTACAATTCCACTATCCTTACTTGCGATAAAGTCACTCAAGCAGTAATTAGGACGGTGTTGTTGTGTATTGGTAGTGCGATCATTTTGTTGTCTTAAATTATGAAGTGTACAAAGTCGCTGGTCTCTCACGTTAGACGCATATACTTCAATATCATCAGTAATGGAGTTAGCAGGAAAGAATCCAACGACGGCCTTTGCTGTTAACCATTTTTCATTGATGATTTTTTGCAACATAAGCTGAGCATCTTCATAGAGTTCCGTAGCAGTTTCACCGACGGTCTCATCGCTCAAGATCCGAGGAAATGAACCGGCTAATTCCCAAGAACGGAAAAAGGGAGCCCAATCTATTCTGGGTACTAAGGCTGATAGTTCATAATCGTCAAAGATCTTAATACCCTCAAAACTTGGTTTTGTCGCTTGGTAGGAAGACCAATCACTAATAGCTTTATTTTTACGACTCTTTTCAAGGGATAATAACTTTCTAGCGGAGAGTTTTTGCTGATGAAGTATTCGCTTCTGGGCATATTCTTCTTTTAACTCTTGGTGCAATATAACTCGAGCATCATCGTTAAATAGTCTTGTTGCTATACCAACTGCCCTAGATGCATCGGACACATGAACAACAACGTGGGGATAATTTTCTGCAATTTTAACTGCCGTGTGTACTTTTGATGTGGTGGCACCACCAATCATTAGCGGTAAATCAAAATTTAAACGATGCATTTCCTTTGCAACATGCACCATTTCATCCAAAGAGGGTGTGATCAGTCCTGAAAGTCCAATCAAATCACATTGATGTTCTTTTGCAGCCTCTAAAATCTTATCACATGGCACCATCACGCCAAGATCAATCACTTCAAAACCATTACATTGCAACACTACTCCCACAATATTTTTACCGATATCGTGTACATCACCTTTTACCGTGGCCATTAAAATACGACCGGCGTTTTTAGTGCTTATTCCAGCCTTTTCTTTTTCAGCCTTTTCCTGCTCAATAAAGGGCATCAAATAAGCAACAGACTTTTTCATAACTCTTGCTGATTTAACCACTTGTGGTAAAAACATTCGGCCACTACCAAAAAGGTCACCCACAGCATTCATGCCAACCATCAAGGGACCTTCAATTACTTCCAGTGCGCTGGAGGAGTTTTGGTAGGCTTCTTCACTATCCTGTTCTATGAACTCAGTTAGACCTTTTACCAGTGCATGGCTGAGTCGCTCATTGACTGGTAAGTCTCTCCACTCATCTTGAATTTGCTCCACCAGCTTACCATCAGAACGATAGTCATCAGCTATAGCCAATAGCCTGTCTGTAGCCTCAAGATCACTATTTAATACCACATCCTTAACAGCCTGTAGCAGCTTAGGTTCCACCTCATCATAAACAACCAGTTGGCCAGCATTGACAATGCCCATATCCATACCAGCCTTAATGGCGTTATATAAAAAACAGGCATGAATAGCTTCTCGCACGTGGTCATTGCCACGAAATGCAAAGGACACATTTGAAACTCCACCTGATACTAGAGCATAGGGAAGGTTTTTCTTAATTAAACTAGTGGCTTCTATAAAGTCTAGACCATAGTTATTATGCTCTTCTATACCGGTGCCTATGGCAAAGATATTCGGGTCGAATATAATATCCTCAGGTGGGAATTCTAGTTCTATGGTTAGGATGTCATAGGCGCGTTTGCATATGGCGTATTTTCTCTCAACATTATCTGCTTGGCCATCTTCATCAAAAGCCATAACAATAATCGCCGCACCATAGCGTTTAGCCAATATTGCCTGCTGCTTGAAGATAGCTTCACCTTCTTTAAGTGAGATGGAGTTCACCACCCCTTTTCCTTGAATACATTGAAGACCTGCTTCGATAACCTGCCATTTTGATGAATCAATCATGATGGGTAATTTGCTAATATCAGGTTCCGATGCAATCAAGTTTAAGTAACGCACCATGGCAGCTTCTGAATCGAGCATACCTTCATCCATATTGACATCAATGATTTGGGCGCCATTATTTACCTGTTGCAGGGCCACCTCTAATGCTGCTTCAAAATCATCTTCTTTTATCAGACGAAGGAACTTGGCTGAGCCAGTTACATTGCTTCGTTCACCTACATTTGCGAAAAGACTCGTTTCATCAATAGTAAGCGCTTCCAAACCTGATAAGCGTAATGCTGATTTGATAGTTGGCTTTACTCTAGGCGGTTTTTGACTTAATACTTCAACCATATCTTTAATATGTGCTGGCGAAGTTCCACAGCAGCCACCCACTATATTGATAAATCCTTGATCAGCCCATTCGGCTAATTCACTGGTCATATCTTCTGGCGTTTCATCATATCCGCCAAACTCGTTAGGTAATCCCGCATTCGGATGTACTGATACATAGCAGTCAGCTATGGTTGATAATTCTTCAATATAGGGACGTAATTGTTTAGGGCCAAGTGCGCAATTAAGGCCGATAGATACCGGTTTGATATGTTTAAGTGAGTTATAAAAGGCCTCGGTTGTTTGACCGGTTAAGGTACGCCCTGAAGCATCGGCAATTGTTCCTGAAATCATTACAGGGTAGCGTTTTCCTAGCTCATCAAATAATAGTTCTATAGCAAACAAGGCTGCTTTTGCATTTAAGGTGTCGAAGATAGTTTCAACAAGTATGATATCAACGCCACCTTCAACCAAGGCCCTCGCTGAATCAAGATATGCATCTTGCATTTGCTTAAATGTTACCTTTCTAAATCCAGGATCATTAACATCCGGCGATAAACTACAGGTTTGATTGGTTGGGCCTAAAACTCCAGCAACAAAACGTGGTTTCTGTGGATTGTCATCTGTAAATTTATCAGCGACTTTTCTGGCAATCGCTGCAGATGCCCTATTAATTTCAGGAGATAGCGACTCCATGCCGTAATCAGCCATGGAAATACTGGTTGAATTAAAAGTATTGGTTTCTATGATATCAGCACCAGATTCAAGATACTCTGAGTGTATTTCAGCTATTCTTTCTGGCTGGGTTAAGGACAGGAGATCATTATTTCCTTTTAAGTCGGATGGCCAATCAGCAAACCTTTCTCCTCGATAATCACTTTCATCAAACTGATAGGCTTGTATCATGGTACCCATGGCACCATCAATAAATAGAATTTTTGAAGCTAAAGCCTGTTCAAATTTTGTTATTTTGCTTGGCATTTGTACTCTATCTCAAAATAATTAACATAATTCAACTAGATATATGGACATCTAGCTACTTAGACGTCTATAATATCTTTTTTATACACTGACATCAACCCATTTACGTAAATCAAACACACAAACAAGAGTTCAAATTATGACTATTGAAATTCAAACCTATGAAGCAATCGACTCATCCGTTCTAATTGCTTTGCCTAATCCGGCAACAGAAGCCTATGAAATTAAAATTATGGTGCCAGAATTCACCTTTCTTGGTGTTCAGGAGCAGCCTGATTTCGCAACCATCTATATGACTTTTTATCCCAATAAGAAAATCATTGAGTTAAAAGCCCTCAAACAATATGTTTATCAACTGAGAAATATCGTTGTCTCCTACGAGAGGCTGATTAATATAGTTTACAATCATCTACATGAGACTTACGATCCAGCAAGACTTAGACTAGTGATGAACTTTAACCCCAGAGGTGGCATCAGTTCAAAATTGACAATCGATTCAGATTGGAAAATACGAGGTGGACAGGATATTTACCAACACTGGTCTGAAGAGAATGAAAGTAGTACTTGGTTAGAAGCTTAGGTAGTAAGGGGTCGAAATCAAAAATGGATAACAGAGCCTAGACTCTGTTATCCATTTTTGATTTCGACCCCTGCAATTGACCCCTGCAATTGACCCCTGCTATTCCCCTGCTATTCCCCTGCTATTTTTAAGACCTTAACACTTTCTCGTTCTTATCGAACATGGTTTTCAGTAATTCTTCAATTCCATCAGTGCGAATAATTCCACGATATTCACTTCGTTTGGAACCCACAAGACTGATGCCTTCTACTCTCACATCAATTAGTTTCCATTGCATGTCTTTATCTACCATCATGCGATAGTCAACGGAAACCTTGAGACCGGCAGGAAGTTGAACCACTGATTTAACCCAGCCCCCCTTTCCCTTTGGCTTCCAATCATAAGAGATTACCTTGACAAATGATTCATCATAGAAGCCATAAGCTTTTACCACATAGCGCATTAGGGTGCGTAAAAACTCTTCTTCAAAACGTAACTGCTGGCTATTACTGGCCACTCGCCAATATTTTCCTAGCATCAAGCGAGAGGTTTTAGTTAAATCCCAATGTGATAAAGCTACATTTTTAGCAAAGAATATCAATGACTTAGGATCATTATCAAATTCTTTCTTACGACTAGATAGTTGAGTAAGCAAAATATTAGTTTGTGATTCAACAACTTGTACAGGCTCAGGTACATCATCACCAGACACATAAAGGGAGCAGGCCTGTAGTGTGGATGCAAATAAAATTAGAAATGCGAGGCTTGCTTTTAATACTTTCTTACTTCGAGTGGAAGCGTGCAAAGCATTAAAAGTTAGCGGGCTGCAATCCAAGTAATTAGAGAGCCAAGCTTGGATTAGTAATATAGGAGATAGGTGCAGAGTCAGCATCTTCAAAGGTAACAGTTTCCCAAGCTGATTCATCGGCAACCAATGCTCTAATCAACTTATTGTTTAATGCATGGCCTGATTTTACACCCTTGAAAGAACCAACTAGGCTACTTCCAAGTAGGTAAAGATCACCAATAGCATCAAGAATTTTGTGTTTAACGAATTCATCATTATACCGTAATCCGTCTTCATTAAGAACACGATAGTCATCTAAAACAATGGCATTATCCATGCTGCCACCTAAAGCAAGATTGTTTGCTCTAAGATATTCGATGTCGTTCATAAAACCAAAGGTTCTAGCACGGCTGACTTCACGCACAAAGGAAGTACCACAAAAATCAACTTCAGCAGTTTGCATTGAATTATCAAACACAGGATGATTAAACTCTATTGAAAAGGCTACTTTAAAACCATCATAGGGCTCAAAGGTTGCTTCCTTATCACCGTCTTTAACAGTGATTTTTTTCTTTATACGAATAAATTTCTTTGCTTTGTTTTGCTCTTCGACACCAGCTGACTGGATAAGGAAAACAAAAGGACCTGCACTGCCATCCATAATTGGAACCTCTGGAGCGCTAACATCAATAATTGCATTATCAATACCAAGGCCGGCCATGGCAGAAAGTAAATGTTCAACGGTTGAGATACGCACACCATCCTTTACAAGACAGGTAGATAGGGTTGTCTCTCCAACATTTTCTGGACAAGCTGTTATTTCTACAACAGGGTCCAGATCAACACGACGAAATACAATACCGCTATCAACGGGTGCAGGATGAAAAGTCAGGAATACTTTTTCACCCGTGTGAAGTCCAACGCCGGTTGCCCGGATAGAAGTCTTCAAAGTTCGTTGTTTGATCATCTCATTACCCTTGTCATTGTTTATTAGTTATATAACCGTAAAGTTAACTAACTGTTTTCATTATATTTAATTATATCTTATTATAAAAAAAGCTAAATGACGTCCATGTACTGTACAAATTTTGCGCATACTAACACATTCTAACAACCGTTTGAAAACAAAAAATACACAAAATGGCAAAATAATACTCAGGGGCATGAAAAATCACGGGAGTTCCCCTGTGTATTTAAGGTAAATCTGTCATTAACTTCTAGTCCGCCTGCTTTCGTAAAAATGCAGGTATATCAAGAAAATCCATATCAGATCCAACCACAGCTTTTCTGCCCATCTCTTGTTGTCTGCGACTAATGGCAGGCTTTTCTAGTTCTTTATAATCCATTTCTCCATTGGGTCTGGTGTTTTCGACCACAACTCTCATGGAATGTTCCTTTTCCTGGCCTAAACCTGTAGCTACCACTGTTACTCGCATCTCATCAGTGAGGCTATCATCGATAACTGTACCAATGACGACCGTTGCTTCTTCCGATGCAAAATCCTTCACCACATCACCAACTTCAGCGAATTCATCAAGACCCATCTCATCATTAGCTGTGACATTAACTAGAATACCGCGAGCTCCCGCTAAATCCACATCTTCAAGAAGCGGACTTGCGACCGCTTGAATCGCTGCATCCCTTGCTCTATCTGGACCGGTGCCTGTCCCTGAGCCCATCATTGCCATTCCACGTTCTGACATAACAGTTCTCACATCAGCGAAATCGACATTAATAAGCCCCGGACGAGTAATTAACTCGGCGATCCCTTGCACTGCACCGTAAAGTACATTGTTTGCTGCGCCAAAGGCACCTTTTAATGAGCTGCCTTTAAGGTTTGTTAACAGCTTCTCATTAGGGACGATGATTAACGAATCAACATGCTTACGTAACTCATCGATACCCTGTTCAGCAATAGCCATACGTTTCTTCATTTCAAAGAAGAAGGGTTTAGTCACCACAGCTACCGTAAGAATACCCAATTCCTTAGCAACTTCTGCTACAACTGGAGCAGCTCCGGTACCTGTTCCACCACCCATGCCAGCTGTGATAAAGCACATATCTGTACCTTGAAGTAGATCATAAATACGGTCTCGATCTTCAAGAGCAGCTTGGCGTCCCACATCTGGATTTGCTCCAGCACCAAGACCTTTAGTGATGGTGTTACCAAGCTGAATCACTGTTCTTGCTGTTGAATTTGTTAAGGCTTGAGCATCTGTATTAGCGCAAATGAAATCAACGCCATCTATACTCTCAAGCAACATGTGTTGTACGGCGTTACCACCCCCGCCGCCAACTCCTATAACTTTGATTTTAGCCGAATCTTGGCATGCATCAATTAGTTCAAACTTATTAGACATGATTTACCCTTCCTATTTTATTAGATTTATAATTTCCAAATTTACTTGCTTTTTTGTTTCTACCACTAGGTTCACTTAACGACACTCCTGTCATCAAAACCCATTAAACCAGCGCTTGATGCGAGTGAAGATTCCGCCAAGGTTTTTACCTGACACATCTGTACTACCATCCTGGTGCTGTTGTTTTCCGTAATGCAATAGACCTACGCCCGTTGCATATATGGGATTTCTCACTACATCTGCCAACCCTGAGACATTCTGGGGTACCCCCAGCCTAACTGGCATGTGAAATACTTCTTCGGCCAATTCAATCAAACCTTCCATCTTTGATGAACCACCGGTTAATACAATTCCTGCTGCGATAATATCTTCAAAACCGCTACGCCTAAGCTCCGACTGAATCAAGGTAAAGAGCTCCTCATAACGTGGCTCAACCACTTCAGCCAAGGTTTGTCGAGATAATCTTCTTGGTTCACGATCTCCAACCCCTGGTACTTCAATGGTATCTTCAAGATTAGTAAGTTGACGCAATGCACAGGCATACTTGACCTTGATATCTTCGGCATATTGAGTTGGTGTTCTGAGCGCCACCGCTATGTCGTTAGTAACCTGATCACCCGCGATTGGTATAACCGCAGTGTGACGAATAGCGCCTTCGGTAAAGACAGCTATATCGGTGGTACCACCGCCGATATCCACTATGCAAACCCCTAAATCTTTTTCATCCTCAGTTAAAATCGCAAAACTTGAAGCTAGTTGTTCGAGGATAATGTCGTCAGTTTCAAGTCCACAACGTCGTACACATTTAGTGATGTTCTGACTGGCACTTACTGAGCAAGTCACCATATGCACTTTAGCTTCAAGTCGCACACCTGACATGCCAATAGGTTCACGGATACCTTCTTGATTGTCGATGATAAATTCTTGAGGCAGTATATGCAGGATCTTCTGATCAGCCGGTATGGCAACAGCCTTAGCAGCATCAATTACCCTATCTATATCTGCATGAGTCACTTCATTGTCCCGAATTGCGACGATGCCATGTGAATTCATTGAACGAATGTGGCTGCCAGCTATACCGGTATAGGCAGAGTGAATTTGACACCCCGCCATTAACTCAGCTTCTTCGATGGCACGTTGAATTGACTGAACCGTCGATTCAATATTGACCACAACCCCCTTCTTCAATCCCTTCGATGGATGTGAACCGATACCAATGATATCGATAGAGTCACTATCGTTAACTTCACCAACGATAGCTACTACCTTAGAGGTACCAATATCCAAACCAACAATTAAATTCTTTTCCGGTGCTTTATTCATTTTCCGGCTCTTTTTAGTGTTATGAACGTTATAAACTGGCCTGCATTTTCGAGGTTTCCAATCTCGTTACTGCTAACCCTGTGTCGTACCGTAAATCTACTTTTTCTATGGGCAAACTGCTTTCTCTTTGTAACAATGGATAGAGGGAAATAAAGCGTTCCACTCTCTCCATTAAATGCTCTCTTCCCACTTGCAGTGTGATGCCATTTTTGAGTTTTAAACTCCATGAAAACCGGTGGTTTAAATTCAATACCGATAATTGCAAACCAATGGACTCCAAGCGTTTTTGTAGATCTCTAAATGTCACTAACAGTTGCGCCAACTCTTCATCTGGCCCAGTTAAGTGAGGTAGTTTGCTTAATCCTTCAAAAGATTCAGGTTTAAACATATCGCCATATTGATTAATCAAATGTGTATTATTCCAGTGAGCTATTGCCCGCTGCTCTTTAATTTTTATGTGTAGCTTATCTGGCCAAATTCTTCTTAGTTCAACTTTTTGGATCCAAGAAAGAGATTCAAGTTGCTGTTCTATTAAGGCTAAGTCGCTACTAAAAAACCCCATGATTTCTGTTTTGATATCACTGGGTGCTACTTCAGATACTTTCCCTTTCAGTAGTTGCTCGATAACTTCATCCCGTGTTACTCGATTTAACTCACCTTCGATTTCTACAATCCTAAGCGGCATTAAGTCATCGCTAGATTGATAATGTTTTTCAATCCATTTGTAGGAAAAAAACACAGCAATCACCAACAAAAGACCCATTAAAAAATAACCTAGTTTGGCACTCAATAAGTCTGGCAAAACAATCTGATTGTTTTTAGCCTTTCTTTTAACTCTTGTTGCTGAAGGTTTCTTAGTCGTTGCCATCTTCAAAGCTTTCATTTTATTTTTCTTCGACTGTCGTTTAATCATTGACAACCTCCGACGTTTTTAAAATTTCCACCACCAGGGAGGAAAAGCTCAAACCTGCAGCTTTTGCCGCTATCGGTACTAGGCTAGTTTCTGTCATACCCGGTACAGTATTAACTTCTAAAAGAAAAAACTTACCGGTTGATTTATTTTGTATAAAATCAACGCGGCCCCAGCCAGTACAATTAATTGCATCGAATGCACTTAATGCCATGACTTTTAAAAAGTCTTCATCAGCTTTTGCCAAGTTCGACGGGCAAAAATATTCTGTACCCGAAGCTGTGTACTTGGCTGTGTAGTCGTAAAACTCTCTCAAAGGTTTTATATAAACAACGGGTAAGGTTTTTTTACCTAAAATACTCACCGTAAATTCTGGGCCATTTATCCACTGTTCAATGAGAACTTCACCGCCAAATTTAGCTGCACCTTTAATAGCAGCAAACAACTCTTCTGGAGTTTCGGCTTTTGCTATACCGAGGCTAGAACCTTCGGCTGAAGGTTTTACCATCACCTTCATACCCAGTTTGACTAGAATTTGAGCTGCCTCAGTTTCAGTAATTTGTTGTTCTTTTTTAATCACGTGATCAGGTATAGTTGGTAACCCTAGACCCTTCCAAATTTGCTTTGAACGATGCTTATCCATGCCAATGGCTGATCCCATCACACCTGAACCTGTATAGGGTAGTTCCATGGTCTTGAGGGTGCCTTGGATGACTCCATCCTCACCACCTTTACCGTGTAGAGCTATAAATACCCGGTCATAAGCCCCCTCGCTTAGCTGCTTAATAACTCCCTGGGCTGTATCAATGGCATGGACATCGATATCTCTCTCARCTAGTGCCTGAACAATAGCCGCACCAGAACGCAAAGAGACTTCCCGTTCACCGGAATTTCCTCCCAGTAAAACGGCAACCTTGCCAAACCTAGTTCTGTTATCAACTGCGTTCATTTATTTATTCAACCTGACCTTGCTAGTATTTTTCATTAAAAATTGCATCTTGGTATCTGACCAATTTTTTGCTAAATTTCCAATATCTCCTGCACCTTGGGTTAACACCAAATCACCCTCTTGAAGAACGTCTCCGATTACCGATTCCAGTGTCTGTTGATCTTCAACAAATATCGGCTCAAGATTGCCTCTCAAACGAATAGTTCGACACAAGGAGCGACTATCAGCACCGGGGATGGCTTCTTCACCTGCTGAATAAACGTCGAGTAGAAATAAGACATCCACTTCTGAAAGTACCTTGGCGAAATCTTCATAGAGATCTCTAGTTCGTGTGAAACGGTGGGGTTGATAGATCATCACTAGGCGTCTAGCTGGCCAGCCATTTCTAACGGCATCAATTGTTGCCTCAACTTCAGTTGGATGATGACCATAGTCATCAATCAACTGTATTGATCCTTTGGAATTTACGTCCTTTGAATTTGCATTCTTAGAAATTGGTAACTCCATATCACCATGGTTTTCAAATCGTCGTCCTATGCCTTCGAATTCTGATAAGGCTTTGACTATGGCATCTTCATCAACACCATCTTCTGTCGCCACTACAAAACTTGCTAGGGCATTTAAGACATTGTGTTTACCTGGCATGTTTAGTTCAATTTCATTTTCACTACCACTGCGACGATGTTTCACTTTGAAAAAGCTTCGATTGCCTTTTTGTTGAAAATCAAAAGCCCTATAATCCGCATCTTTACTAAATCCATAGGTGACGATGGGGCGGGAAATAGCCGGGAGAATTTCACGAACATTTTCATCATCAATACAAAGCACAGCTAATCCATAAAAGGGTAAGTTGTGTAAAAATTTCACGAAGGTATCTTTAAGAACACTAAAGTCACCACCATAGGTATCCATGTGATCCGCATCAATGTTTGTTACCACTGATACCATGGGTTGCAAAAATAAAAAGGATGCATCGCTTTCATCGGCTTCAGCGATCAAATAACGACTTCGACCTAACCGAGCATTGGTTCCTGCACTGTTTAACAGGCCTCCAATAATAAAAGTTGGGTCTAAATCACCTTCAGCATAAAGACTTGCAATTAAACTGGTGGTGGTGGTTTTACCATGGGTTCCGGCCACAGCAACACCATGTCTAAAACGCATTAATTCGGCTAGCATTTCAGCTCTAGGAACAATGGGGATCCGCCTATCTCTCGCAGAAACTATTTCTGGATTATCTTCAGGAATAGCCGTGGAAACAACCACAACATCAACACCTAAAACATTGTTCGGTATATGCCCAAAGTTTATGTCTGCACCTAGGCGAGTTAGTCGTTCTGTCACGGTATTTTTACCCAGATCGGAGCCTGATACGCTATAGCCCTGATTGAGCAACACCTCGGCGATACCACCCATACCGGCACCGCCTATACCAATGAAATGAATTCGTCGTATGCGTCTCATTTCTGGAATATCAATAACCAGTCCGCTCTGGTCATTAGCATTAGATTTACTCATACTGCTAGCCTCTGTTCTTTGATATTAGCTGCCTTTATACAGAACTCTGCCACTTCTTCAGCCGCTTTTAATTTGCCTTGTGTTCTAGCATTGATTGCCATTTGCAGGCATTGCTTTCTATTGCAAACACGGTTAATTAATTGTGCTAGCTTTCCGGCGGATAGGGCTGACTGTTGAATTATTTCGGCTGCCTTTACCTTGACTAAATAGCTCGCATTTGCCGTTTGATGGTCATCCACCGCATGGGGAAAGGGTACAAAGATTGCTCCTAATCCAACAGCAGCTAGCTCTGACACCGTTAAAGCCCCTGAGCGACAAAGCACGAGATCAGCCCAAGCATAAGCAGCATCCATATCATCAATAAATTCTACAACACTTAAGTAATCATCATTAATTAATTGACGCTGTGAATATCTCTCCACAACTAGACCACGATTGTTTTTTCCCGTTTGATGCCTCACCATGATTTCTAATGAAGCGGGTAGTAAAGCGATAGCCTCAGGCACTAACTGATTAAAGATTGCAGCTCCTCTGCTACCACCAATAATTAATAATCGGATGGGGCCATGATGCTCTGCAAATCGTTGCTCAGGACTGGCAAGTTCACAAATTGATTTTCGAACAGGGTTACCTGTTAGCCCATCAGACTTTTCAAAAGCTCCGGGAAAAGCTTGTAAACTATAACGCGCCAATTTTGATAAAATTTTATTCGTCACGCCGGCTATGGCATTTTGTTCATGAATACAAAGTGGCCGACGCAGTAACCAGGCAGCGAGTCCACCTGGACCACTGGCAAAACCACCCATTCCCAGTACAACATCAGGCTTAAATTCATTGATCACTTTTATCGCCTGCCACACTGCTCTTAGAATATAAAGTGGTGATATTAATCGGGTTAAGAAACCTTTCCCCCTAACACCTGCAATACTCAGTAAACTTATTTCAATGTTGTATTTAGGAATAAGCTCTACTTCCATACCATTTTCAGAACCTAGCCAATGTACTTGCCAGCCCTGCTCTTTTAATATTTCAGCTACCGCTAAAGCAGGGAAGATATGCCCCCCTGTCCCACCGGCCATGAACAATATCCTAGGCTTTTGTTGTTCTTGAGAGTACCTTGTCATTTAGCACCTCCTGGAACAATTCCTTCTTGCTTATAGCGGCTAATACGGGTTTCATAGTCCACTCGAAGAATAATAGCGATCACAACACAACTTATAATCAATGAACTACCGCCATAACTGATTAAAGGAAGTGTTAATCCTTTAGTTGGAAGTGCTCCACTAGTGACACCAATATTAATAACTGCCTGGATGGTAAAAGTTATACCAAGACCCCAAGTCATGTAACCCGCAAAATATTTACCGTGTTCAACAGCTCTTCGTCCAACCATCATAATTCTAGTGATTAGGAAGCTAAATAATCCCAGTACAATCACCACACCAACAAATCCAGTCTCTTCTGCTAGAACAGCAAACACAAAGTCAGTATGAGCCATCGGTAAATAATCTAGTTTTTGAATACTATTACCTAAACCTAATCCCCAAATTTCACCTCGTCCAAAGGCAATCAAAGATTGGATAAGCTGATATCCTGTAGCATAGGGATCCTGCCAAGGATCAAGAAAGGCTTGAAGTCTTTTCAATCGATAGGTTTGAGTATTGGCAATAACTACAAGTAGACCTGAAACGGTTAATGTTAAAACAATAAACTGCCAAAGTTTGGCGCCCGCTAAAAACATCATAGCTAGACAGGTCAGTACAATAACCACCGAGGCGCCGAAATCTGGTTCAAGTAATAAGGATACTGTCACCAAACTCAGCACTAAAAGCGGTCTTAAAAAACCTTTGATTTGCGTATGTAATTCTTCACGACGACGTACTAGATACCCGGCTAGATAGGCCACTACAAAAATCTTAACGGGCTCTGAAACTTGAACAGTAAACAAACCAAAATTTAACCATCGCTTGCTGTGATTAATTTCTTCACCGATAAACAATACCAGTATCAAAAGTACCAATCCCGATATTAACAAATAAGGGCTCGCTTTCTCCCATTGGTCAGTTTTGATGTTTAAGGTAACAAGAGCAGCACCCATGCCGATAATCATATAGATGCCATGTCGAAAGGTGAAATAATAAGGATTGTAGCCAAATTTTTCGCTGCCTGCTGCATAAGGAATCGAAGCAGAGCTCACCATAATAAAACCAATGATCAACAATGCAAAGCTAGTCATAAGCAGATATTTATCAAACCAAATTGGCTCAGCAAGTTGCTTGTCACCGGATTGCCGCAAGTCTTGAGTGGTATTTTTTATTGCGTGACTTGTCATGCTACTAATGCCTCAACTTGTGAAGTGAATACATCACCCCGTTGTTCAAAGCCACTATACATATCAAAACTGGCACAGGCTGGAGCAAGTATCACAGCGTCACCTGCCTTGGCATACTTAAGCGCAGCCAAAACAGCTTGCCCCATATCATCAACTTTCACTGAGTCAATGCCTGAACCGGCTTCTTGAAGTAGTCTTTCAGCATCTTGGCCGAGGAGCACTAAAGCGGATAAGTAACGTTTGAATATGTTTGCTAGAGGTGTAAAGTCAGCGCCCTTACCGTCACCACCTGCAATTAAAATAAGCTCACCGCTGGTTGTTTCAGCAAGCCCTTTTAAGGCGGCAATTGTAGCGCCAACATTGGTTGCCTTAGAATCGTTATAAAATCGAACACCTTGACTTTCACCTACAAACTGACAACGATGTTTTAGGCCTGCAAATTGCTGTAACTTTTCATGAATGGCAACATTAAATTCAACGCCTACAGCTGAACAGAGTGCTAAAGAAACCATCGCGTTGCCGACATTGTGAAGACCTGCTATTTTAAGATCTTCTTGCAGAAACAAGCCTTGTTCTGCTTTATTTATCCAAAACTTACCCCCTTCATGCTGTTCTCTTGAGTAGTCTATTTTTGCTGCAGTTGTATTTTCTGTAGCTGTAGAGTCTTGATATAAACCTATGGTAATTTGGTTTTTCTTCATTAAATCAGAGTTTTCAAATGGCTCAGGGAACTCATCTTTATTAACAACGATGTTTTCGCAAGCATCCAGTAGAGACATCTTAACCGCACAGTAATCTTCAAAGCTTGCATAGCGATCTAAATGATCCCTAGATAAATTCAGAACAGTACCTGCAACAGGACGTAAACTTGTGGTAGTTTCTAACTGAAAGCTCGAAAGCTCTAACACGTAATATTCAGGTGTAGCCTGTTTAAGTAAATCTAAAACAGGCGTGCCAATATTGCCACCTATCAAGACGTTTTTGCCTGCGGCTTCGAGTAATTCACCGGTCAATTGAGTCACAGTACTTTTTCCATTTGAACCGGTTATTGCTATGACAGGTGCTTCAACTTCCCGTGCAAATAATTCAATATCACCAATGATATTAATTTCTCTTTCTCTGATTAAATCAAAGAAAGCTCCTGTGGTTGCAACTCCAGGACTAACTATTATTTGGCTAATATTTTCAAGGTATTGGTCCATGGCTTCCAAATGCTGGTTCGGATCGCCACAAAGCATTAATTCACATTGTTGTAACTTGGATATTTGCTCTGAAAAAGGCGCAACTTTACGAGTGTCCATTGCCTTGAAGGCAATAGCTTGATCGTTTAAATATTCGGCGCAGCTCAAACCAGTCTTACCTAGACCGATAATGAGTTGCTTTGAATGAATTGCTTGTTTCATATTTATCTACGTTTTTTATCTAAGTGTTATCTAAGTTTAAGGGTCGCTAAACCAATCAAAACCAGTACCACTGAGATGATCCAAAATCGAACGATCACTCTAGGTTCCGGCCAACCTTTTAATTCGTAATGATGGTGTAGTGGTGCCATGGCAAAAACTCTTTTCCCCGTTAACTTAAAGGACACTACCTGAATAATTACTGATACTGTTTCCATCACAAAGACACCGCCCATAATGAATAGAACCAATTCTTGCCTAATCATCACAGCAATAGTTCCAAGAGCTGCACCCAGTCCAAGCGCTCCCACATCGCCCATGAAAACCTGAGCGGGATAGGTATTAAACCAAAGAAATCCTAGTCCGGCGCCACAGATGGCACCACAGAAAATAGCTATTTCTCCCGCATCTTTTATATAGGGAATAGAGAGATATTCAGCAAAAACTGAATGACCCGTTAAATAAGCAAAGATACCTAAGGCACCTGAGATAAGCACCGTTGGCAGAATCGCTAAGCCATCAAGTCCATCGGTCAAATTCACGGCGTTACTTGTGCCCACTATCACCAGATAACTAAAGAGGATATAAAACACACCCATGGGAATGGCCACATTTTTAAAAAATGGCACGATCAAAATAGTCTCAACTTCAGTAGCTGTGTTGTAAAGAATGACCGCTGCCGTTAACCCCACTACGGATTGCCAGAAATATTTCCATCTCGCCGGTAATCCTGCGGGATCCTTATGAATCAGCTTTTTGTAATCATCCACCCAGCCTACTAAGCCAAAACCCAGGGTTGTAAGAAGCAAGATCCACAGATAATGGTTTTCAATACGTATCCAAAGGATAGCGCTGATGGTAATGGCCATTAATATCAAAGCACCACCCATGGTTGGTGTACCGGCTTTAACCAAATGTGTTTCAGGACCATTGCTGCGAACTGTTTGACCAATTTGCTTATCCCTTAGGGTTCTGATCATATAGGGACCCAGTAACAATGAAATTAACAGAGCCGTTAGGGCTCCGAGAATGGCTCTGAATGTCACATAATTAAATACATTAAAAGCCGAATAATATTCACTTAAGTAGTCCGTTAAAATTAGTAGCATGATTGAATACCTGTTTTTTGTTGTTGTATTTGTAAATCCGTTACTAATTTTTCCATGCCAGCAGAACGAGAACCTTTAATAAGCAGGTTCCAAATTGGCTGGTTCTCCCTATCCTTCACTGATAAGTTCACTGAAGAAGATTGTTCAGTTGTAATTTTTGTCTTAATTGCTTCTGATAATAATTCTCTTGTTGCAAAATGCTTGGCCCCAACTCCAAAACTATCAACCGCTACTTGGCTTAATTTACCCGTAGCAAAGAAACCATCTATATCCATCACCTTGGCTAACTTCCCAGCGTCCCTGTGGGCGGCTTCAGCCTGATCACCAAGTTCAGCCATGTCCCCTAACACCAACATGGTTTTACCAGGAAGTGTTTTTAAAAGCTCCAAGGCAACCTTTAGGGATGCAGGATTAGCGTTATAACTATCATCAATGATTAGACTTCCAGCCAAGCCCTTTAAAAGTTGCAATCGTCCTTTTACCGGCTGAATATCACTCAAACCTTTTTGGCATGCCTCAAGCGTTGCTCCAACAGTTATGGCAGCAGCCATGGCTGCTAAGGCATTACTCACATTGTGTCTACCTGCCAAGGGTAAATCTATTTCAACATTACCAAGGGGAGTGCTCGCCCTAAAGTTAGCCCTACCCTGTTTATCCAAACTGATTGATGATGCATGGTAATTGGCCTCTTTGTTCTCAATTGAAAAAGTCATTAAACCTTGACTAGTTGATAATTGTTCACACCATTGATGTAACCAAGGACTGTCGTGCTCAAGTACCGCTGTTCCCTTTTCTGTAAGATGATCAAGTAGCTCTCCCTTCACCTTAGCCACACCATCAAGACTACCTAGACCTTGTAGATGGGCGGCTGAAATACTGGTAATAAGGGCAACATCTGGCATAACTAATTGGGCTATTTCATCAATATCACCAAGCTTACTGGCACCCATTTCAACTACGGCAAACTGATGCTCTTCCGTCAAACGGAACAGTGTTAAGGGAACGCCAACAGCATTATTAAAATTACCTTTGGTTGCTAATACTCTACCCTTGCAAGCAAGAATACTTGCAATCATTTCTTTCACTGTTGTCTTACCACAACTGCCTGTGACACCAATAAAAGGAATAGAAAGTTGTTGACGTATAGACTGGGCAAGTTGTGCCATGGCAAACTGAGTATTTAAAACTTTTAATACAGGTAGTGTCGTTTCTTTTGTTTCGTCCACAAGACAGGCAACTGCTCCTTGCTGCTTGGCTGTTGATAAAAAATCATGGGCATTAAACTTGTCACCCTTAAGGGCAATGAACAAACTTCCTGCCATTGATTCTCTGGTGTCAGTGACAACATTTGAGAAAACTAGCTTCTTTTCAGCTTCACTAAGAGATTCTGTTGAAGCATTTATTTTGCTGGCAGCTTGTTGTAAAGTCATGGGGATCATTTCCAACTCCCCCTAGCTAAAGCATCCCTAACAACTGCTTCATCACTGAAGGGAATTTTTTCATTTCCTATGACCTGATATTTTTCATGGCCCTTACCTGCCACGAGAACAACATCACCGAGAACCGCTTCTGAAATGCTACTTGTGATAGCCGCTTCTCGACTGTATTCAACCCGACATTGCTTAGGATTTGTTAAGCCTACTAACATATCGGTAATAATATCTTCTATGGTTTCTCCACGTGGATTGTCACTGGTAAAGACTAGGTGATCAGCATAGGTTTCAGCTATCTCCGCCATCTCACTACGCTTACCCTTATCCCTGTCTCCACCACAACCAAATACACACCACAATTTATGGTTAGTATGAGGTTTTAAGGCATGGAGTACATGCTTAAGTGCATCGGGTGTATGAGCATAATCAACCACAACAAGGGGTTGATTATCGCCACCTAATCGCTCCATTCTTCCCTTAACAAAGGGCATGGTTTGAAGATGGTCTGCCACTTCTTTAATAGGGTACCCCAGAGCGCCAAGGGTGGTAATTACCGCAAGGCAATTACTTAAATTAAATTGCCCAATCATGGAGGTTTTAAAATCTATAAAACCCCATGGGGTTGCAATTTCAGCTTCTATGCCAGAATCATGGAATGAGACAGCTTCTGTCCATACCGAGTTATCCGCCTCTCTTGCATTAATAGGCGTGATACTGAAGGTATACTTTTTAGCTTGGATCTCTTTATCTCGAATGAAGTTTGCACCCATGGCGTCATCGGCATTGATCACGACGAATTCGAGTTCTTCCTTGGTTAATAATATTTTTTTCGCTTTTGCATAACTTTCCATGTCACCGTGATAATCTAAATGATCACGAGTAAGGTTGGTAAACAAGGCTGCTTTGAATTTCACGCCATTAACACGTCCCTGCTTAAGGGCGTGGGATGAAACCTCCATACTGACCAACTCAATATCAGTATCTTTAAAGTTAGCTAGATAGCTTTGTAACGTTATGGCATCAGTTGTGGTATTTTTTGATTCTTGCAAATTATTAACAGGCCCATTGCCAAGGGTTCCCATAACCGCAGATTTTTTGCCAAGCTTATCAAGTACCCTTGCTAATAATTGTGTACAAGAGGTTTTACCATTTGTGCCTGTAACACCTAGAATAATTAAATCATTACTTGGATTCTGATAAAAATCTGCACTTAGCCCCCCCAACTGTTGGGCAAGATCTTTAAAACTAAATAAGGGTATGGGACAATTTGACGCTTGGGAAAAATTATCTAGCCCATTAGCTTCACAAAGTATTGCTAGGGCGCCCCTTTCTTTAGCCTGATGAATATATCGACGGCCATCGCTTACTTCTCCTGAACGAGCAATAAACAAATATCCTGGAAGGATATTTCTGGAGTCTTCCGCGAGACCCAAACAGGTCAGTTTTTCGATACTAACTGCAGCATTTAATTGCTCAGCGCCTAGCGTATCCATCATGACTTTAAGATCAGTTTTATATTGCACGCCACTAGTCATAATTCTTCTCCAGACTAGCAACGATTAACTCTTTTTTATCAGTGACATCAGGGGCAATGTTTAAGGTTCTCAAAGCATGTTCCATCACTTCGGCAAAAACGGGTGCTGCCACGTCACCACCATAATAGGCATCGCCTTGGGGATCATCAATTACCACAACGATGGCTAAACGGGGATTTCTAACCGGAGCCACACCTGCGAACACTGCAAAGTAATCATCACCATAGCCACCGACACCAACAATAGTTTTCCGTGATGTACCTGTTTTACCAGAGACACGATAGCCAGCAACTTGTGCTTTTTTACCCGTTCCGCCAGTAGTAACTACTTGCTCCATCATGCCAATAACTTGTCGGGCTATGTAGGGATCGATAACCTGTTGTCCAACAATCGGCCCTTGAACCTTGAGCAGCGAAACGGGCCGACTTGTGCCTAATCCACCTAACACCGCATAGGCCTTAGCAAGTTGTAATGCTGATACATCAAGGCCATAACCAAAGGACAGGGTTGCCTTTTCGATTGCAGACCAGTTTTTACGAATATTTAAATGTCCTGTAGATTCTCCAGGAAAACCCGTGGCATTATCAACACCAAATCCGACCTTATAAAAGCTCTCTAGAAATTCATCATCAGTAAGATTGAGAGCGATTCTTGTGACACCAACATTACTGGATTTTTTAATCACATCACTTACACTCATAACACCGTGATTTCTGCCATCACGAACCCAACGACCACCGACTCGAATTAATCCTGGTGAGGTGTCAATTTTTGAATTTGAGTAATACTTGCCACTGGTCAAGGCACTAATTGCGGTTAGAGGTTTAACGGTAGAGCCCGGTTCAAAGACATCGGTCATGGCACGATTTCGTGTCGAATTGGCCACACGGGTTTTATTATTATTAGGGTTATAGGAAGGTTGGTTAGCCATGGCTAACACTTCACCCGTATCAATATCGAGAACCACAACGGAGCCTGCTTTAGCATTAACACGCTTAACCGCAGCTTTTAAATATTGATAGGCACTGGTCTGAATTCGAATATCGATGGATAGGGCTAAGTCTTCCCCTGATTGGGCGGTTTCAATAATATCCACCTGTTCAATGGGGTTACCCTTTCTATCTTTGATTATTTTGCGGCGGCCATTTTCACTCTGCAACCGTTCATCATAGGCTTTTTCAATACCTGAAATTCCCTTCTCATCAATATCAGTAAAGCCCACAAGGTGGGCCGTTACTTCAGCGGTGGGATAATAGCGTCTTGATTCTTGCTCAAGGTTTATGCCGGGAATTTTTAATCGCCTGATAATGGCAGAACGTGATGGCTCAAGTTGCCTCTTTAACCAGACCCTTTGTTTTTTATTGCGGCGGGGATCACCAAGCCAAGAATTTAACTCCATAACTGACATATCAACTAAAGAGGCTAATTGCGCCCAAGCTGTGGTCTCAAAAAAATCTGTATATTTTTCCTGTTCTTCAAAAAGTCTACTTGGATTTACCCAGAGTGATTTAATCGGAATACTCGACGCTAATTCAACACCATTTCGGTCAGTGATAATTCCACGGTGACTAGTGATACCTTGATAACGAACCGTTCTGTTTTCACCTTGGCTCTTAAGAAAATCATTATCGATGACTTGAATCCAGGCAGCACGAACACCAAGCCCAGCGAACATGCTTAAACAAGCACCCAAGACTAAATAATAACGCCATACAGGAATATGCATTTGTGAAGGCGTTTGGCTTTTCTTTTTAGTCACCGTCTTTCACCTGTCTTACGATTCTCTCCGATTTTAAATCTAAGTTAGTCATACCGAGTTTTTTTCGAGCAAGTTGTTCTAGTCTCGAATGCTCAGCCATTACTCTTTGTTCTAATCTCAACTTGCGCCACTCAATGTCTAACTTGTCACGTTCTTGTTGTAAGGATTCCAATTCTGCATAAAGTTGGCGTTGTTGATGACTCATACTTATTAATGAAAAGGCTGTAATTAATATACAAAGGGTCAGTAGCACATTGCTTAACTGCCCTTTGAATATGCCAATAACCGCCTTCATAGCACCAGGCGGCTTAATCTTAGTCCGCTTCATAGGATTTTTTCCGCAATGCGCATCACAGCGCTACGGGCTCTTGGGTTAGCATCAATTTGTTGTTTGCTGGCTTTAATTGCTCGACCATGGGCAATTAAACGTTTATTCATTTGTGCTTCGGTTACCGGCAAACCTCTTGGAAAATTATCTCCCTGAACATGTTTTCTGATAAAGCGTTTTACAATGCGATCTTCAAGTGAGTGAAAGCTGATGATTACCAAGCGTCCACCGGGTTTTAAAATATCAAGTATTCCATCAAGGGCTTTTTCTAAATCTGAAAGCTCATCATTAATAAAAATTCTAATTCCTTGAAAGCTTCTTGTAGCAGGATGCTTAAATTTATCTTTTACAGGGACAGCTTGATCAATGATCTCCACTAACTGATGAGTAGTGGTTAAGACCTCAGATTGTCTTTTCTCAATAATTGCCTTCGCAATGCGCTTACCAAATTTTTCTTCACCAAAGCGCTTCAGCACATCGGTGATTTCATCCTCCTCCGCTACTGCCAACCAGTCAGCAGCACTAACGCCTGAGTTAGGATCCATTCTCATATCAAGGGGACCATCACGCAAAAAACTAAAACCCCGATGTGCATCGTCCAACTGAGGAGATGAAACACCTAAATCAAGAAGCACACCGTCAACCAAGCCGAGGAAGTTTTTCTCTTCCGTCATCTGCTTGATTGTGGCAAACGAGCCTTGATACATGGTCAGTCTTTGGTCCTGTTTTTGTATCACTTCCCCGTGGCTAATAGCCTCAGGGTCTTTATCTATTCCAACTAGCTGACCCATATCTCCTAAGCGCTGAAGAATAAGCTTGGAGTGTCCACCTCGACCATAGGTCCCATCGATATACAAGCCATGGGATTTAATAACTAGAGCATCGACGGCCTCATCAAGTAAAACCGTCGTATGCTTATAATTTGTTTCCATGGATTAAAATTTAAGGTCCGGCAGTTGCTCTGGACCGAGCTCCTGCATCATCTGGGCCTCTTTATCTTTTCTGATAAGTTCATACCACTTAGCTTCATCCCATATCTGGAAAATATTTCCCATACCGGTAAGGAGTAGATGCTTATCAAGTCCTGCATGTTCTCTAAGCACTGCGGGCAGTAAAACCCGACCATTTTTATCAAGCTCACACTCACAGGCGTGGCCGAGTAATAATCGTTTAATGCTTTGATGCACTGAATTGGTATTGGAGAGACCTTGAAGTTGTCGCTCAAGTTGCTCCCAGTGGGGTAAGGGAAATAAGGAGAGGCAAGACTCTTTCAAATCAATAGTAATAATGATCTGACCCGCACAACTTTCACGCAAACGCTCACGATACTTTGCCGGTATGGCAATTCGTCCTTTTGCATCAAGATTGATTGAATTAGCGCCTCTAAACATTGTATTCTAGCTTTTCCCGCTTTATTGGGTTTTGAAACCCTTTTTATCCACTTTAGATCGGACTCTGATCCACTTTCTGTCACATTTTCCCACAATTGGACACTATATTGAGGTTTGACGGTCTTTGTCAAGCAAAACACCACCTGATTAGAGGTTATTTTGTTGTTTAAAAACAATAAGTTAAGACACTGTCTGTACAAATAACATTCAGCTCTACATTAGTTTCAATTAAATCATAATATTAGAGATAGAACTTAATGTAATACATTAAGTGTGAGCGCCCTTTCCCATTGAAGATTTAACGCAGTCCCAAAATACGCCAAACCAATTACGAAAAAGCAGTGTCTATCCTTCCATTGAGAGGTCTAGGAGGCAGGGATGCCGATTGAAGCCTACAGGGATGTATTTACGGCGTCCTCACAATGGAAGGATAGACACTGCTTCTTTACCACCATGATATCAACGAATTTCTTACTGTTTTAAGGTTGATTTTTGATAGATTTCAAGACTAAAAACAGGCTGATGATTGTTGACGTCTAATCAAGTAGATAGCTAAACGCAGACCGCCTCAAGTCGCTATTTTGCGCGGAAATTTGAGATTGACAGGCGTGTATTGTCTGCTTATTAGCTATCTACTTGCTTAGACTTTTTGGTTAACGACTTGGGTTTGTTGGAGTTTTAGGTATTTAGGATTCTATAATTTGAAGTGTTTTGTTAGGACTTCTACTGCTTTGTTGCCTGCTCCTAGGCGTAGGGATTTATGGATGAACTGATACTCTGCTAGTTGTGATGTGGGTAAGCCTGAGCTTAGTTGATTGGTGACTTCTTTGCTTAGGTTATCAACTGTGGCCTTGTCTTGGATGAACTCTGGGACTAGTGGTTGCTTGCTTAGTAGATTGGGTAGGGAGAAATATTTGAGTTTTATTAGACGGCTATAAATGGCGTAGCTAAAGGTAGATACCTTGTAGGCGACTACCATTGGCTTTTTAAGTAGCATGGCTTCTAAAGTTGCGGTTCCTGAGGCTAAGAGAATAGCGTCTGCGGCGCACATTACTTCTCTCGAGCGTTTATCCACTAGTGTTAAAGAAAGATCCGGCGCTGTGTTTTTTAATAGTTCGGTGAATTGATTTCTGCGTCTTTGATTTATCAAGGGAACCAGTATTTGCAGATCGGGATCTGCCGTTTTTAGACGTCTTGCAGTTTCTATGAATAGCTTGCCCAGGTATTTTATTTCACTGCCTCTGCTGCCCGGTAACATGGCTAACACTTTAGCGTCAGTGTTTAATCCTAAGGCTTCTCTTGCCTTAGCAGACTCAGCTACTAGTGGTAGCATTGTTGCCAGAGGGTGTCCTACACAGCTTACTGGGACTTGGTGTTGGTTGTAGATGGCGGTTTCAAAGGGAAATAAGGTCAACATGTAATCGACAGCTGCTTTGATCTTAACAATACGTTTTTCCCGCCAGGCCCAAATTGATGGACTAACATAGTGAACGGTTTTGATGCCCTGAATTTTTAGCATTTTTTCAAGGCCTAAATTAAATTCAGGGGCGTCTATGCCGATAAATAAATCGGCTTGCCATAGGATAATTTGCTTGGCTAATTGTTTACGCATTTTTAGAAGCCGTGGCAGACGCTTTAAGATTGCCCAAATTCCAATCACTGCTAACTCATCCATAGGATAAAGTGATTTACAGCCCTGCTGCTCCATTGAGGGTCCAGCTATGCCAAGAAAATCAGCTTTAGGATACTTTGCTTTAAAGGCCTCAAGTAAATCAGCACCTAATAAATCACCCGAAGTTTCTCCAGCGACTATTGCAATCTTTAGGTTGGCTTTCTTTAAGGTGGATGGCTGTTTCACTGCTTGGCTCAAAAACGTTTAGCGAATAATGCCGCGATTAGACTTGCTTATAAATTCTGACATGATGATTAGTTCAGGAGTTTTGACTGCCATCTCAGTGATTATTTTGTGGGCTTCTTCCAGGGGTAATTGCAGGCGATAAATCGTTTTATAGGCACGCTTTATATTGCTTATGGCTTCTGGGCTGAAACCTCGGCGTTTTAACCCCTCGGTATTGATCACTCTTGGCACAGCAGGTCTGCCGGCAACCATGACATAGGGGGGAATATCTTTCAGCACGATACTACTTATGGAGCAGAAGGCGTGGGCGCCGATATGGGCGTACTGGTGCACCATAGTAGCACCGCCTAAGATTGCCCAATCGCCAATATGCACATGTCCTGCTAAGGTGGTGTTGTTTGCAAGGATCACCTCATCACCTAACTGGCAATCATGGGCGATATGGATATAGCACATGAATAAATTATTATTACCAATGCGAGTGACGCCATTATCTTGTGCTGTACCACGATGGACAGTACAACATTCTCGGAAGATATTGTTGTCACCTATGATAGTTAGGGTCGGTTCCCCAGCATATTTTTTGTCTTGATTGGCTTCACCAATGCTGGAAAATTGATAGAAGTGATTATTCTTGCCTATGGTGGTGTGACCATTAATGATCACATGGGGCCCTACTATTGTTCCTGCCCCTAGTGATACATGTTCTCCAACAATACTAAAGGCTCCTACTTGAACACCTTCTTCAAGTTTTGCGGAATCTGCAATGATAGCTGTTGGATGAATCAAATTTATGGCAACTCTTTATTAGCACACATGAGTTCAGCGGCGCAGACAACTTTTCCATCTACAAGGGCCTCGGCGCTAAACTTCCACATATCTCTTTTTCGCTTAAGTAACTTCACATGGAGATGCACCACATCGCCAGGTTCGACTGGCTGTCTGAAACGTGCTTTATCTATGCCAACAAAATAGTAAATAGATTTGCTATCAGGTATTCTTTCCATGGTTTTAAAACCAAGAACACCCGTTGCCTGCGCTAAAGCTTCTAAAATTAACACTCCTGGCATAACAGGCCGGTTTGGAAAATGCCCTGTAAAACAAGGTTCATTAATGGTAATGTTTTTCACTCCATGGAGATAATCACCCACCTTATAATCAATGACTTTATCAATCAGTAAAAAAGGGTATCGATGGGGCAAATGCTCCATAATTTGGTGAATATCCATTGGAGAAAGCTCAGTGTTTTCCGTTTCAGTAGTCATTGTTTCTTTTTAGTCCTATTAATCAGTACTATTTATCAGTGCTTCGAAAAGCCTTTAACTCTTTTTCAAGACGACGAACTTTAGTAAATAAATCATCTAACTGCCTCATTCTAGCAGTTTTACGCTTCCATTCTTTATTCGGTTGGGCCACATCACCAGAGGAATAAACTCCAGGTTCAGTTATTGAGCGTGTTAATACGGTGGATATAGTCAGGTGCACATTATCACAAATACTTAAATGACCTATGACTGATACTCGACCAGCTAGGGTACAAGCTTTTCCTATGGTAGTACCACCCGCAATGCCTGTGGTGGCGGCTATAGCTGTAGCATCCCCTATTTCCACATTGTGCGCTATATGGACAAGGTTATCCAGTTTTACACCATTACCAATTAGAGTATTATTCAAGGCACCTCTATCGATGGTAGTATTGGCACCTGCTTCAAAATCATCACCGATGATGACCTGGCCGAGTTGAGGGATCTTAACCCACTCACCTGCATCATTGGCAAATCCAAAACCATCTGAACCTATGACACAACCACTATGCAACACTGCACGCTGACCAATTTGTACGTTATGGTAAATATTAACACCAGRAAAAAGTAAGCTACCATCACCTAAATTAACATTTCTGCCCAGATGACAACCTGCACCTAGAGTAACATTTTCACCGAGAACACAACCATCATCAATAACAACCAAGGCCCCAATTGATACCCCAGCCGCGATTTCAACATCCTCTGCTATTACCGCACTGGGATGAATACCTGAAAGAGGTTTTGGTGAGCTATCAAATAACTGAGCAGCTTTAGCATATCCTAGGTAAGGATTATCCATCAATAAAAAGTTACCTGGGATCTCACTAGAACCCTTGGCTACATTGTTATCGAATATAAGCTTATCGGGAAAACCTTCAGCTAATATTTCAGGGCTAGTGATAATTGCCGAAGCTTTGGATGAGGTTAAAAAATCAAGGTAGTTACTATTGATAATAAAACTGAGTTGCCCAGGAGTCGCAGTTTGAATATCAGCAAAGGATGTCACGATAATAGCGCTATCACCATGACATTCTGCACCGATTATTTTTGCAATATCTCCTAGGGTCAACATCAACTAAGTTACAACTTAGTTGAACTTTGGATCAGCCATTAAAGCAATTACTTTCATCGTGATATCTGCTCGCTCACTAATAAAGG
Source organism: Gammaproteobacteria bacterium (assembly GCA_002746155.1). Lineage (GTDB taxonomy): Bacteria > Pseudomonadota > Gammaproteobacteria > Enterobacterales. Next base: position 144,882 of record NVWF01000001.1, read on the forward strand.
CAACTGATTCAGCTTGAAGAACTATATCAAAATTTTCTGTTGCTGAGACCTGGTCAATTGCTTTTTTAATTAAGATCAACATTTTGTTTTGCTCTTCATTACTACGTTGCTTGTAGTCTTCCTGTAAGGCTTTTTGAAGAAGTTGCATGCTGCTGGCTTTAGCTTGAATTGCACGAGTCAGTTCAACTTTTTGCTGTTCAGTCATAGTTAGAACATCAGCCTGACCTTTAGTCTGCATGTCTTTAATTTCTTGCTCAAGGTTCTTAAGAGTTTCACCTCTTTCTTTGAACTCCTGTTGTAGAGCACCTGCGATAGTTTCACGTTGTGGAGCTTGAGAGGCAACTGCACGTACATTAACAACACCAATATTCAAATCAGCAGCTTGAGTAAAGCCAGTAAATAATAGTGCGGCTATTGCACCGAGTATAAAACGCTTGTTCATTTTGTTCTCCAATTTATAAAATTAATACGATTTAAAAAGTTTGGCCAATATTAAAAGAAAAGTTTTCAGATCTATCCCCCTCTTCTTTTTTCAAGGCCTTAGATAAGGTAAAGATTAAAGGTCCCATCGGTGATATCCATTGTATCGAAAATCCTGCCGTAACACGATAGGTTCCTGGATCACTGTAATCAGGTAATTTTGAGGTTTCAGAAATAGGTAGATCGGCATACAACTCCGGTGAAAACTTAGTATCCCATACATTACHCACATCAATAAACATACTCGTTCTGATGGAACGATTATCAGCAGCAAAAGGAGTTGGGAAAATTAACGCTACACCACCAAGTGCACGAGCATTACCACCCACAGAGCGATTATTCAAGGTGACAGTATCAAATTCTGAGGGCAAAGGCATTTGAATAGGGGTATCACGGGGATCCTGTCCTAGAGGTGCGCTTGAAAAAGTTGGAAAGCGAAAGATTTCCTTTGGGCCAATCGTATTACGATCAAACCCTCTAACCGTTGATGAACCACCGGCAAAGAAGTTCTCAAAATAGGGTAAACGTGCACCACCATCACCTTTACCATCACCATAGGCATCACCAAAAGATAGATTAGCTTTGAATAAAACACTCCATCCAGTGGCAATTGGAATGTAGTGATCAACCTTGTAATTAATCTTGTAGTATTCCATATCACTACCAGGAATTGTGAAGTCAAAGTTCAGATGTTGAGAGGTTCCTGCATCAGGAAATAAACCTCTGTTAAGTGAATTTTTGAGCCAACCAAGGTTAAGGGTGAACAAAGAAAAGTCTAAATCAGGTTCTAACTCAATATCTTGTCCCACAGAATCAAAGAAATCACTAATTTGTTGAGAAACTGGGTTTCCTGTTTTGAGTAATGAATCTTGAAACGATAGACCCATGCTCAATCGAGATACTTCATTAATTGGAATGCCGTAGGATAGGTTAGCACCAATAGTATCCATGGTTTGACCAGCAATATTTAAGTTTCCAAAATCTGTTTTACGCGTAAAAACACCCCAAGTCTGGGAAATAGCATCAACGGTGAAATAGGGATTAGAGAAGTTAAAACTCAAACTCTGTATTGCAAAGGAGGTATTGAGAGACAACCCCATATGGTTACCTGTTCCTAGGAAATTATCCTGGGTGATATTGGCGTTTAACATTAACCCTTGTAAGTCAGAATAGGCCAGACCGCCACCGATACTGCCTGAAGGTCTTTCCTTCACAGTAAAATTAATATCAACGAGATCATCTGTACCGGCAACTTTAGGTGTCTCAACATTAACTTCTTCAAGGTAAGGTAGGCGTTCTAATCTAATTTTTGAACGCTCAACGAGAGAGGTGGATAAGGTGCCACTTTCAAATAATCGCATTTCACGACGAAGAACATGATCATCGGTTTTCATGTTACCAGAAAAATTAATGCGATTTACATAGGTGCGTTTAGATGGATCAATGTAGATCGTTAAGGAAACTTCTTTTGTATCTTCATCTAACTCTGGCAAGGTTTGGATATTTGGGAAAGCATAACCCCTATAACCAAGCATACGGGTAATGGTCTCTTCTGCATAAGTAATCACAGCCCCAGAGTAAGTATCACCTGGGTAAATAGGAACAGTCAGACGCAGCACTGATTCTGCTATGATCATATCACCCGTGAAATCGATTTTTTTAATGGTATATTTATCACCTTCATCAATATTAAGGGTAATATAAACACCATCCCGCTCAGGAGTAATAGAAACCTGAGTTGAAACGATCTGCATTTTGATATAACCACGATCTAGATAGAAGGAGCGTAGGGTTTCAATATCACCCGAAAGCTTTTCCTTAGCATATTGGTTATCATCAGTAAAATAACTAAACCAACCACCAGTAGATAATTCAAACTGTTCAAGAATTTCTTGTTCTTCAAAAACGTGATTACCAACGATATTGATCTTTTTGATCTCGGCTGCTTCACCTTCGTTGATCTTAAATTTGATATCCACACGATTTCTAGAAAGTGTTATCAGTTTGTAGGATACCTTTACACTGTATTTGCCGTATGAAAAATATTGTTCCTCTAGATCCTGACTAATATGAGAAAGTAAGGCAGGATTAAGCACTTCACCCTGGGCAAGACCACTAGACTTGAGACCTCTTTCTAAATCTTCAGTTTTAATAGCCGAGTTACCATCGAAAGTTAGCTGGGCGATGGTGGGCCTTTCTAAAACATTGATTATCAAGGTAGAGCCTTCGTGCATAGCTTCTACATCATCAAAAGCACCTGAACGATAAATTGAACGAATAATAGAAGGAAGGCGTTCTTCCGTCATCCGTTCTCCAACACGAATGGAAAGATAAGTGAAGAAGGTTCCTAGCTCAACGCGTTGGAGTCCATTAACTTGAATATCTGAAATGATAAACGTTTTATGATCAGCGGGATTAGCAAAGCTTTGCAAGTGGCAAAACAGTAATGATACTGCAACCAAAGTAATTCTAAAAGTTCTCATTAATTTCCTGAATATTATTTTAATTCAATTGTTAGGTATTATATGAAACTAAATACCCCAATAAGTTCATTTCTATGCTATCTATTCTTGCTACACCAGTTGTAACTATAGAAAACGACTAAAATCATTAAAAATGGTAAAAACCATTAAACTCAACACCAGAAACAAGCCAATTCTGTATCCCATATCCTGAAAAGATTCAGGCACTGGCTTTCCTCGAATTAACTCAACGATATAATACATTAAATGACCACCATCTAGCACTGGTATCGGTAGAAGGTTGATTATTCCCAGATTAATACTAATCATTCCCAAAAAGCTAAGAAAAAAAGCTAATCCATAACTCGCATAGGCCCCTGCGCCCTGAGCTATGCTAAGTGGACCACCTAAATTTTTGGGTGAAACTTCACCGCTGAACAGTTTACCTATAAATCGAAAAGTTAGTAGTGTTATTTCCTCTGTTTTAGCAATTGCTTGCCCAATAGCGTCAAAAACGCCGTATTGTTGGGTATATCGCATTTTTTCTATCTCTGCCCACTGATCTTCAGAGTATTGTGGCCCAACTCCGAGAAAGCCTAGTGTTTGTCCTTGCCTTTCTCGTTTACCAACTCGAATCTCAGTAATAAAGGTTTCATTCTTGCGCTCAACACTTAATGTGAGTGTTTTATCAGGGCTAATTTCTATGATCTGAACCATTTCATCCCAAGTTCCGATATTTTTTCCATCAATACTAAGGATCATGTCACCCTGAATAAGTTCAGATCTAGAGACTGCTTCGCCCTCTTCAATGCGACCAATAACAGGTAATAATACCGGTCGCCATGGACTAATCCCAAGGGAATTGAACATATCCGGATTTTGGGGATCTAGTTGCCAATTTTTAAGCTGTAGATGATGCTTTCTAACAAGTGACTCATCCTCATGTCGCACAGAGATAATCAGCTCACCGGTTTCTCCCATCCTACGAGCAAGCGCTAAACCCACTTCACGAAAATTACCCACTTTTTTATCATCAATAGAAACAATTTCACCACCGTTTCTCAAACCCGCCTGGTAAGCAATTCCCTCAACTGGCATCTCTCCAAGAACAGGTTTCATTGACTGGACGCCTATGACATACATCAACCAATAGACAAAAAAAGCTAAGATGAAGTTTGCCAGAGGGCCTGCGATAACCACAGCAATTCGTGTCAGGACAGGCTTGCGATTAAAAGCGAGATGCTTGTCTTTTTCACTGACCTCACCATCTCGCTCATCCAGCATCTTTACATAACCACCAAGAGGGATGGCTGCTAAGACATACTCAGTTCCATCGGCGGATGTTCGGCTCCAGAGAGTTTTACCAAAGCCAACGGAAAAACGTAGCACCTTTATGCCTAGTTTACGTGCAACCCAAAAATGTCCAAACTCATGGATAGTCACAAGAATGCCTAGGGCAATCACAAAAAATCCAGCATTCCACATTAGATTAAGCATTTAATTAACTGTCCTCGCTAAGTAATGATCGGCTTCCACTCGAGCCCAGGCATCGGCTTCCATAACAGCAGCAATAGATTCCACGGACGTGGAGGTCATTTTATTCAAGACTGTATCGATGAGTGATGCTATATCGGTAAACTTTATGCGCTTTGTTAAAAAAGCGTCAACAGCTACTTCATTCGCTGCATTGAGAACTGTGGAGGCGGCGCCACCTGCTTCGAGGGCTTCTCGAGCGATTCTTATACAGGGAAATCGTGCCTCATCAGTGGGCTCAAATGTCAGAGCGCTTATTTCAGTAAAATTAACACCCTGTACATTCGATTCTATCCGATTAGGATAAGCTAAGCCGTGGGCAATTGGCGTTCTCATATCGGGCAAACCTAACAGAGCCAGAACCGAACCGTCTCTATAATGTACCATTGAATGTACCACGCTCTGGGGATGAACAATGATTTCAATTTGCTCAACGGATGCTGAAAATAACCAATGGGCTTCTATAAACTCCAAGCCCTTGTTCATCATGGTTGCTGAATCCACAGAAATTTTTCTACCCATGGACCAGTTTGGATGATCGCAGGCTTGATCTGGCGTCATTTTAGATAATTGCTCGAGAGGAGTTTGTCTAAAAGGACCTCCTGAACCTGTTAATAAAATCTTTTCAATACCTAGTTCTGTTAGGGAGCAATTTCCCTGAATTAGGCTCTGGGCTTGGGAACTTGGGAGACACTGAAAAATAGCATTGTGTTCACTGTCGATTGGGATCAAGGTGGCATTATTTTGTTTTATTTCATCCATAAACAAAGCGCCAGACATGACTAAGGCTTCCTTGTTGGCTAGCAAGACTTTTTTGCCAGCACGGGCAGCTGAGAGAGTTGATGCAAGTCCTGCAGCTCCGACTATGGCGCACATTACCGTATCCACTTCTTCTAAAGCAGCAACGGCTTCTAGCCCATCATCACCAGCGAGTACTTCTATGTTATGGCCTTGAAGTTGTTTTTCCAGCTGCCCTGCCTGCTCAATGTCTTTCATCACTGCATAGCGAGGTTTGTACTTTAGACACTGCTCAAATAATTTTTGACGATTTTTATTAGCAGTCAAAGCAACAACATTATATCCACTTTGATTAGCTTCAATAACCGACAGGGTACTCACGCCAATTGAACCCGTAGAGCCTAGAATACATATATCTTGTAAGTTGCTCATCATGAAATGCCGATGAGGGTTAAGCCTATCAAAGCTATGGGCATGGTTGAAGTCAAAGCATCGATGCGATCAAGAACACCGCCATGGCCTGGTAGAATTTTTCCACTATCCTTAACGCCACTTAAGCGCTTGAAAATGCTTTCAGTTAAATCCCCTATAACAGAAAAAATCACCAGAACAATGGCAAGCATAATTAAGCTTAACTGTTTCGATTCTTGGATGGCGAGAAGATCCATGGCGAAGTAGACAACCAGAGAGGCTAACAGCGCTCCGCCAGCTGCACCTTCCCAGGTCTTCTTAGGACTAACTCGAGGCGCAAGCTTATGCTTACCGAATAATTTACCACTGACAAAGGCACCTGTATCAGCAGCCCAAACCACAAAGAGTACAAATAACAGCATGTCACTTCCACGATGAAAGTCCAGAGCGATTCCAATACTGCGTATGCCGGTTATGGCAACCCAAGTTGGAATTAAAATTAACCAACCAATAACCGCCATCAAAAAAATATTATCGATAATTGTTTGACTAAACTTTGGATAAACCATCACCAGTATAAAAGCAACTACCCACCAGAGTACACCAAGTAGTAAACTAATCAAGGCGGCGTCTCTAATGTCGAGAAAGTCCAGCAGATTGCTTGGAAATTGCCAGCCGTTCCAATAGTGGACGGGCAATGAATTACTGTATACCAACCACATAAGTGCTGCAGAAATAAGCACATAGACAATTCGATGGGGTAGCTGCATTTTCTTAATAAATCCAGTCCATTCCCAAAAACCTATGAGGATAATGACTGCTACAATCTTACTAAAACTATCGATAGTTAGGGCAAAAATGGCAAACACTGCTAGGGGTAATAAAATCAAAGCTGTTAAAACTCTTTGCCAAAGCATTAATCTTCTCCCTTTGTCTTAACATGAGAAATATTTTGAGGCATCTTTTGAGACGTAACTCGAGAAATAACTTGCTCACCAGTTTGTCCAAATCGACGCTGGCGACTTGAGTAGGCAAAAAAGGCATCTTCAAGAGCATCCTTGTTAAAGTCGGGCCATAACAAATCAGTGAAATAGAGCTCACTGTAAGCTAATTGCCAAATTAAAAAATTACTAATTCTATGCTCTCCGCCGGTGCGAATAAATAGATCAGGATCCGCTAAATCGCTTAAGCAGGTATTATCTGAAAAACCTTGCTCGTCTATATCATCAAGGGACAGGGTTCCTTCCAAGACTTGTTTTGCAATATTTTTAGTGGCATTAACAATATCCCAACGACCGCCGTAATTGGTTGCTATATTAAGCACCATTTGATCACAACCTTGGGTTAATTGCTCAGCCTTGTGGATGGCTTTTTGTAACTTTTTACTTAATTGAGAGCGCTCGCCAATCACTTGTATTTTAATATTGTTTTTAAGTAACGATTTAGCTTCACGACTAAGACCTTCAATAAATAGACCCATTAAATAGCTTACTTCATCTTCTGGTCGCTTCCAGTTTTCACTACTGAAGGCAAATAGAGTGAGTACCTTAACACCAGCCCTAGCACAGTTTTCAACCGTTTCTCGAGCCACATCCATTCCCTTTTTATGGCCTTTTACACGGACCTTTCCCTGGGCATTTGCCCAGCGACCATTACCATCCATTACGATGGCAACATGATGGGGAATGTTTGTTGATGGTTTATTCACAATTTAAAAAAGTAACGGTGTTTTGTTGTTTGCTTATTATAATGATAACTAAAACGATAATTAAAATGACCATTAAAATGATAAACAGAGAATTATATCTCCATTAACTCTGTTTCTTTTTCAGATAAAAGACGGTCAATCTCGCCGACATTCTTATCCGTTAGTTTTTGAATATCATCTTGAGCGCGGTGATCATCATCCTCAGTAATCTCTTTTTCCTTGAGTAATTCCTTCACAGTACTGATAGCGTCACGTCGAATATTGCGTACCGCAACTCTAGCCGCTTCAGCTTCTGATCGTACAACTTTAATCAAATCACGACGGCGCTCTTCAGTTAGAGGCGGCAGAGGAATACGCATGGTTTGACCAGCTGTATTCGGATTTAACCCAAGATTAGCATTCATGATAGCTTTTTCAACTGCCTGCACCATTGACGCTTCAAAGGTTTGTACTGATAAAGTTCTTGCGTCTTGAATATTAATGCTCGCTACCTGATTGATAGGCGTATCAACACCATAATAAGGCACCATAATATGAGCCAATAAACTCGGGTGTGCTCTTCCTGTGCGAACTTTTGTTAGATCACCCTTAAAAGATTCAATACTTTTGCCCATTCTTGTTGAGGCATCATCGTTAATTTCATTAAGCACGGTTATTCTCCTTTAGAGTCAGCTTTACAGCTGATCGTTGTGCCTTCAGCTTGACCTGTTACTACTCTCATCAAGGCACCTTCTTTATTCATATTGAAGATACGCATGACCTTAGCATGATCACGGGCTAAACAAAATGCTGTTAAATCCATTATTCCTAACTCCTGCTCTAGAATTTCGCCGTAAGTTAGTTTGTCATAGAGGATGGCATCGGGGAACTTTTCTGGATCGGCTGAATAAACACCATCGACCTTAGTGGCTTTGATTATCAAATCAGCTTCAATTTCTATACCCCGTAACACAGCAGCTGTGTCGGTGGTAAAGAAGGGGTTTCCTGTACCGGCGCAGAAGATAACAACCTTTCCCTCATTTAAAAAGCGAACAGCAAATCGGTGGTCATAATCTTCACAAACACCTGACAAGGAAATAGCAGACATGACACGGGTCGCCGTTCCTGAGCGCTCTAAAGCGTCTTGAAAGGCTAATGCATTCATAACAGTTGCAAGCATACCCATATGGTCGCCTGCAACTCGATTCATTCCAGCATCAGCCAGTTTTTGGCCACGAAAAAGGTTACCCCCTCCTATCACCATTCCAACCTGTAAACCCTGATCGATTAACTGCTTTACTGATGCAGCCATTCTATCAATTACTTTCGTATCAAATCCAAATGGCTCATCTCCCATGAGGGCTTCACCGCTTAATTTTAATAATACTCTTTTATAAGTAATCGGTTTGTCAGTTTCGGTCATAAAAAGGTTTCCTTTTTAAGTTAAATATCAATGGTTATTTATTTACACTTATTTACTTTTAACCTGTGCCATTACTTCTGCTGCAAAATCTTCTTCTTTCTTCTCTATACCTTCACCCACTTCAAAGCGTACGAATGCAGTTGCAGTAGCATCTTTAGCGTTAAGTAAATCGCCAACTGTAGTCGAAGGATCCTTTACAAAGGGCTGACCAGTCAAGCTAACTTCGCCAAGGAATTTCTTAAGCTTTCCGCCAATCATTTTTTCAATGATATTATCTGGCTTGCCGCTTTCTTTAGCTTGAGCAATGAAAATTTCTTTTTCCTTCTCAACTAACTCAGCAGGAACCTGTTCAGGATTAACCACTTCAGGATTACTTGCTGCGATATGCATGGCAACATCTTTCGCAAGTACTTCATCACCACCATTAATCGCGACAATAACGCCAATACGGCCACCGTGGAGATAAGAAGCCAATTGACCTTCGCCCGCCGTTAATAATTCAACACGACGGATTTGGATATTCTCACCGATTGAGTTAACTAGCGTTAAACGAGTATCTTCAACTGACTTACCGCCAAGCATCGTACTCTTAAGTGCTTCAGCATTAGCTGTTTTATTAGCAATTGCCACATCAGCAACTGTGTTTGCAAACGCTAAGAAACCTTCATCTCGAGATACGAAATCAGTTTCGCTATTTATTTCTAGAATAATTGCATTGTCACCATTGCTACGAACCATGATGATACCTTCAGCAGCAATACGACCAGCTTTCTTAGCTGCCTTTGCTTGACCTGATTTACGCATATTCTCGATTGCTACTTCGATGTCGCCATCAGTCTCAACCAAGGCTCTTTTACATTCCATCATACCTGCGCCCGTTCTATCACGGAGCTCTTTTACCTGTGCTGCAGTTATAGCTGCCATCAGTCTATCCCCTAAATCATAATAATTGTTCAAAAAAAGGGGCGTTGGCCCCTTTCATAGTCTTGCTTTTGCTCTTCAGAGCTGACCAAAAGGAATTAAGATTTATCTTCCTTAACCTCTTCAGTCTTTTTTTCAGTTTCTGCCTTTTCCGCTTTAGGAGCAGCTTTAGGAGCAGCCTTCTTCTTTGGAGCAGCCTTTTCCACTTTAGCAGCAGCTTTAGGAGCAGCTTTCTTCTTTGGAGCAGCCTTTTCCACTTTAGGAGCATCTTTTACTTCAACTTTCGCCTCAACTTTTGCTTCAACTTTTGCTTCAACTACCTTTTCAGCTTCCTTTTTAACTACCTTTTTAACTACAACCGTAGGCTCAGTAGTTTCTTCCTTAGCTTGTTCTTCCTTAGCCGCAGGTTTCTTAACTTTTGCTTTCTTAGGTGCTGGAGCAGGAGTCGCTTCTTCAACAAACTCATCGCTTTCATCACCTTCAGTGATATCAACGGCGCCACGAGCTTCCAGAATGACATCAGCAGCAGAAGTTAGATAAAGTTTGATTGCACGGATTGCATCATCATTACCAGGTACTACATAATCAACTCCATCAGGATTTGAATTTGTATCAACAATAGCTATAACTGGAATGCCAAGCTTATTAGCTTCAGCAATGGCAATTTTTTCATGATCAGCATCGATTACAAACAGTGCATCAGGAATGCCGCCCATATTTTTAATTCCGCCGATACTTCTTTCCAACTTATCCATTTCACGCTGTAGTAAAAGCGCTTCTTTCTTAGTAATACGCTCGAACGTACCATCTTGAGCTTGAATTTCTAACGCCTTAAGACGTTTGATTGACTGACGGATAGTCTTATAGTTCGTTAACATGCCACCTAACCAACGCTTATCGATGAAGAATTGATTACAACGGGTAGCTTGTTCTTTAATTTCCAATCCAGCAGCTCTTTTAGTACCTACGAAAAGTACCTTGCCTTTTTTTGCAGCAACTGAGCCTAGAAAGTTTAGTGAGTCCTGGAACATAGGGAGTGACTGTTCTAGGTTAATGATGTGAATCTTGTTTCGAGCCCCAAATATGAAAGGTTTCATCTTAGGGTTCCAGTAACGAGTACGGTGTCCAAAGTGAACGCCCGCCTTCAACATATCACGCATAGTGATTTTTGACATTTTTAAATCCTCTGTATGGGTTAGGCCTCCCCATGTCCCACGATTTCAACCGCTTAGTTGACTGTTTTCTTCGTTAAAAAGAACGCAACTATTTGGCACCCAGAAACGTGTGTCGACACAGGTGTGGAGTTTAGTTTATGCCCTACACTATTGAAGGGCGCGCGCTTTATACCATATCCACCAGATAACAACAATAAAAAATGCATATTTCTCCCAATTACACTTGTTTTATATCTTCCAAGAACAACACCACCTTCCTACGAAAAATAGCAGTTGATAGAAGACTTCAGGGGTCTCGGAGGCATGGATGCCGATGGAAGCTTACAGGGATGTATTCACAGCGTCCCCTGAAATCTTCTATCAACTGCTATTCAAACGCACTGTAATCTAAATCTTAAAAGCGGATTGAGTACTCCGTAGTCAGGCAGCAGCAGGTACTTACCACTATCTTTGACACGTCGTGAACCCGTCCATGGGGACTCAGCGACGTCATCCCTGACGTCGATGGTCATAGATAGTGGTAAGTACCTGCTTCTGCCTTTGATTTGGGTTGTTGGCTGCTGGCTATTGGCTATTGGCTATTGGTTATTGGTTATTGGCTGCTGGACAAATTGCTTATAAGGATGTAGGTGTTAATTAGTCAACTGTTAGCTTTTATCTCTTGCGCTTTCTAGGATGGATTTAAGGGCTCTATCAAACAAAGCGCCTTCCTCAAGCTGGGTAATTTTTTCATCCTTGAAAGCTTGGACTAGATTGGGCTTTGAATACTCGGCAATTTTTTTGCCGGTATAATCAACAAAAATGTATTTATTAATGGAGCTTATTATCGCAGCTAACTTACAACGAATTGCCTTGTCCCTGTCATTATTATGATTAAGTTCAAACCAGTTGCCTAGTTGTAAACCTTCCACTAGATCAATGATTAATTTATGCTTATCAGGCTTATTAGTTTCAGTTAAATCAACCTCAGGTTCGCTAACTTCGTCAATGACTGGGAGGGGTAAATCACTATAATTAATAATTTCATCTGCATCGATAATTTCACTTTCTATACTTGGTATAACATTTGAAATAATACTTGGCATAACCGCAGGCTGTTCAGAGATAACTCTTTCACCCTGCTTTACCCTTGAATAAAGTTGCTCTAATTCTTTAAATAATTCTTTGCTTTCATACTCACCATAATTAACCACCTCAAGGCCCAATTTTATTTTTTCTGCCAGAGTGTCAAACTTTAAAGAAACTGATTTAATATTGTCAGCTGATAGGCTTGTGATTAGATCTTCAGCAGTCTGATAATTCCTCAGCCAAGCTTCACTTTCATCTCCGTCACGCAGGTAGGTTAGTAGCATGACACTTTTCCAATCCTCCTGAAGTAGTTGGGCGATTCTTGCAGGTAATTGTTTATCTGAAATGATGCTTTGAATGGCTTGGTCTGCTTTTAACTTGGCGGTCTCGGCCTTAGCTTTACCTTTTTCAGCTTCTTGTAATCGTCGCTCAATTAAATAAGCTCTTTTTTGATGTTCTTCATTAAATGATTGAAATTCTAAAAGGACTTGAGCAAACAGAGTGATGTCACTTTGAAATTCAATGATAATTTTATTCACTAGCTGTTCAGCTTTATCTTTTAATCCAATTCCACCACCTTCTGACCAGCCGACTCCTGCTGCGGCTAAATCATTGAGCAGGCATCTTGCTGGATGACTAGTATTTTTGAAAAAAGTATTATCAATTAAGGCAACTTTTAAGATTGGGATTTGAAGCCTGACTATCAGCGTTTTAAATTTTTCAGATAAATTAATGTCCGCCACTATAAAATCAAATAACATGGCGATGCCGGCAATAATATCATCGCAATTTTTATCCAATAATCGACTAGAGTCTATATTTGAGACCTTCAATGCTTGATCAACTATTTGACGAATATTTTTTGTAGCTTGACCTGAAGGTTCAGTAGTCTCTGACCCTCGATTTTGAACTTTTGATAGTGCATCAATAATCTGTTGAACTCCGAGGGCGGAAAATTTAGCAACAGCCGCGGAAGAATACTGCCTGTTTAATGCTGGGTTATCTATTTTTAATGCTCTGAGTGCTGATAAAAAGTCTGACCCAGAATCCCCTTGATTTGAGCTTGGAATACTTGTTGACTTAACTTCTTCAGCCGTTTCCTTTGTGATTGCTTGATGTTCATTCTGCTGATCTGAATTAAATCCAGCTAAATTAGGCAGCACACCGTTTTTGATCAATTGCTTATTGACTCGACTATAGACCATTGGAAGTTTCGTAATTAATGCTTGTTCAAAGAGTGAATAAATCGCTAACTTTGCCTGAGTCTGGAGTTCAACCTTCTCAATAACTTCAATAAAAATATTACAAAATGCTGGGGGGCTTAAAGGATTGTTCGTGGAATTTAAACTGACGTTACTCAGTAAGAGATCAAGGCGGCTAGTAAGTTGCCATAAATCAGATTTATTCGCATGCTTAGCCTTATCAATCATCCGTTTAAGTACAGACTTTTCTTGAGCGGTTAATTTTACGGGGGACTTGCCTAGTGGAGATTGTAATCCGGTATTTAACAAAATAATAAAAGATTTAGCCAACTGTTCAGAAAATATTACTTCAGCTTCGCTTCTACGTGAATTAAGTTGTGTCATGGACATAAAGTAGAGGCTTTGATCCTCATCAGACTCAGCCTGATCCGCACGTTCAAGAAAGACCTTAGCGGCTTCATCTATCACTTCTGAAAAAAGAGCGTTTAGATCTGTGATAGCCAACTCACAAACCTCACTCATTAATCTAGGCAAACGACTCTGGAGAATGATTTCTGCCTCCCTGTTATGACGAATATTAAAGGGTGTTCTATTTTTCATAGTATGAAACTCAACGACCTTTAATATCATTTCCACTACTAGTATATCGCAGTTTACAGCATTTTTAGCTTCAGATATGTGAATCAACACCAATTTTTATGTGGTTTAAAGCCTTATATGCCCCCGTCCTATAACTAGACGTCGTGTAATAGTCATCTCTTTAGCTCCCATAGGTCCATAGGCATGAATTTTTGTTGTTGAAATTCCAAGTTCTGCACCTAGCATATATTCACCACCATCGTTAAATCGAGTGGAGGCATTGATCATCACAGAAGAGGCATCAACATTGAGTTGGAAATATTCAATAGTCTGCTGGCTAGTACTTAAAATAGCTTCAGTATGTTGACTACCAAATTGTTTAATATGCTCACAAGCAGCCTGAACATTTTCGACCATTTTAACCGACAGGATTTTGTCCAAATATTCAGTGCTCCAATCAGCATCAGAAGCGTCTTTAGTTGTCGCAGTTTTAGGACAATCTTCACTCACTCTTAGCTCAACTTTCTCTTCCTCTAATCGTGCGAATAATTTGAGAATAAAATCATCCTCTAGTTGCTTGTCTAAAAGCAAGGTTTCAATGGCATTACAAACTCCAGGCCTTTGAGCTTTGGCATTGATAACAATTTCAATGGCTTGTTCACGATCAGCACTAGAGTCAATATAGATATGACATAAACCCTTATAATGGGCTAAAACTGGGATCTTAGAATTTGCCACCACATAGTTGATCAAACTCTCTCCGCCTCTTGGGATCACCAAATCAATAGTGTCAACCTGCTGCAACAATTGACTCACATCATCACGGGTCGTTACAAGTTGGACGGAAAAGTTCGGTAAAAGATTCTCCGTTGCCTGAATTACTATCTCCGCTAATATTAAATTAGAATGCTGGGCTTCTTTTCCACCTTTTAAAATAATCGCATTGCCTGATTTAATGGCAAGGGCTGAACAGTCAACAACCACATTGGGCCTGCTCTCAAAAATCATCGCCAAAACGCCAATGGGGATGCGCTGCTTTTGAATGATTAATCCATCATCCCGCTTAATTTCACTGACAATTTCATTCACTACTTGGGCTTGCTTTGAGATATTTTTCACACTCTCGGCTAAGTCTTCAATTCTTTGCTCATTTAATTGTAAGCGATCTAAGATAGCCTCTGATAAACCAGCTGATTTGGCTGCAGCAAGATCCTTATTGTTTGCACTAATAATGTCAGGAATTTTTTGAATTAATAATTCAGCTAACCTCATTAAAGCTTGATTTCGATTCTCTTCCTTTACTGCTAAAAGGGACTGAGCTGCTGCTTTAGCATTTTTGGATACCCTTGTTATAGATAATTGGTTCATTTGTTTCACTTTTTGATTCACTAGTCTTCTTTTAAAATTAAATTGTCCTTATGGACAACTACTCTGGTTGGAACATGCTTTAGTAGGCGATGTAAATCACTGCTTTTACACTTTTTGATTTTATCCGTTTCTTTGCTTGAGTATTCCGTAATCCCATAGGCAATAATCTTCCTGCCACACTTGATCTGAACACTGTCACCTCTTAGAAATGGGCCCGTCACACTCTTGATACCGACAGGTAATAGTGACGCATTTTTTAATAGGGCGTCTGCTGCTCCCTTATCGATTGAGATGATGGCATGTTCTCTAGCTCTGGTTAATATCCAAGACTTTTTCTTCAGCTTACCTGGGTTAGGATTCGCGAAAAAATGAGTGCCATTGGTTTTATTCAAAGCGTTAATAATAGGATTCTTGCCGATAAAAGTTGAAATGTAAACATTGATTCCAAGAGGTGTTAATTTTCTCACCGCTCGTAACTTGGTTTTCATGCCACCCTTACCTCTAGTGGATTTGGTAATGGTGAGAATATTTTCAAAGCTATCATCATAGCTAATTTCGCTAAATCTAATGGCCTTGGATTCCTCAGGGTCACGATCATATAAGCCATTAGCTTTTGTCAGTAGCACAAGACTTTCTGCACCTATCATTTCGCAGATCATCGCCGATAATTGATCATTATCTCCGAAAGTGATTTCATCAAAACTTACTGTATCATTTTCATTAACAATGGGGATAATACCAGCGTTTAATAAAGCGTTTAGTGTATTATTAGTATTCAAACTTCTTTTCTTGCTTTTCAGATCTTCATGGGTCAGTAATAACTGTGATATGTGCTGGGCTTTTTTTAGAAACTTCTCATAAAATGCTTTCATCAATAGCAATTGGCCCACGGAAGAACTGGCCTGAAGTGTTGCCATATCCTCGGAGTCAGTTATACCAAAGACTGGTTGTCCCGCATTAATTGCTCCAGACGTTACAATGACTGGTCGAATTGAATACCTTTGCTTAAGGCTAATAATATCATTGACCACTTGATTCATTTGATGGTGATTAATGCCTCCATCAGCATTAGTCACGGCAAGGGAACTCAATTTAAATACGATGCTTTTATTCTTTAAGTGTTTCATGGTTAGCTGATGAATTAGATTAATGTAAATGCGTAGCTAACTTTTATCTGTAAATGCCACCAAGAGCAAGATAAATATAGCTTTTTTAGTATTTTTAGTCATTTTTTATCATTTTCACCTAAACAACTGCCCTCCCCTTGCTGACACTGTATTAAGACAGGGTTATACTGAGCGTTTTATTTAAAACAAGATTTTAAGGCACAGGACATTAAACAGACATGGCAGTAATCATTAAGACCGCAGAAGAAATCGTAAAAATGAGGGTTGCAGGACGCATGGCAGCAGAGGTTTTAGAAATGATAACACCCTTTGTGGTAAAGGGTGTTACCACTGATGAACTTGATAAGATTTGCCATGATTATATTGTCAATGAGCAGCGGGCAATTCCAGCACCTTTAAATTACAATGGATTCCCTAAGTCAATTTGCACCTCAGTAAACAATGTTATTTGCCACGGAATCCCTACGGATAAGGTGCTGAAGGATGGCGATATTATCAATATCGATATCACCGTTATCAAGGATGGATATCATGGAGATACTAGCAAGATGTTTACCATAGGTGCAGCCTCTATCAAAGCCGAAAGACTCTGTAAATTAACGCAAGAAGCACTGTATCTTGGTATGGAACAGGTAAAGCCAGGTGCTACATTGGGCGATATTGGCCACGTCATAGAGACCTTTGCCCATAAAAACAATCTCAGTGTGGTGAGGGAGTATTGTGGTCATGGCATAGGTAAAGTATTCCACGAAGATCCTCAAGTTGTTCACTATGGTCGGCCTGGTACAGGTGTAGAAATAGTTGAGGGCATGTGTTTTACCATTGAACCCATGCTTAACATTGGCAAACGGCACAGCAAATTAATGAAAGATGGCTGGACTGTTGTCACTAAAGATCGAAGCCTTTCAGCCCAGTGGGAACATACTCTAGCGGTCACCTCCACTGGCATAGAAGTTTTAACAGCACGTCCTGGTGAGCCATGGTACAGTCAGCCTTAGTTAACACACTAGACGAGAAGCTAGACCATCAGTTAGACAAGCAGCTAGACAAGCTTGTAACAGATTATTTAACCTCTGATGATGGAATTAAAGACACTTCATTTAATCGCTATAGGCATTACTTAACACTTTTTTCCGAAGTACTCATTCAAGCATTTCATCAAAAAGCTTCGGTTGCTTCGCTACTTAAAGCCCGTTCAAATTGCATCGACAGGCTGCTTAATCATCTGTGGACGTTACAATTCCCTCTTGATAATCAACAGGTTACTCTGATTGCTGTTGGCGGTTATGGTAGGGCTGAACTGCATCCATTTTCAGATGTAGATTTATTAATTTTATATTCTGGAAAAACAAGTAACTTTGAACAATCAATTGAATCTTTCATAACTGTGTTATGGGATACCGGTCTTGAAATTGGTCATTCAGTAAGAAGCTTGAAAGAGTGCGTTGTTCAAGCAAAGTCTGATATCACTATCGCCACCAATCTCATGGAAGCTCGGGTACTCATCGGTAATTCAGAACTGTTTTTGAAGATGCAACAACTCACCAATCCCGCTCATATTTGGTCGGGCAAGAGTTTTTTCACAGCAAAATATCAAGAACAGAGACAACGCTACTTAAAATTTCAAAAAACCTCCTATTCCCTTGAGCCCAATATTAAAAAGAGTCCTGGCACCTTAAGAGATATTCAAATGGTTGGCTGGGTCACAAAACGGCATTTTAACGTTGACTCCTTAGAACAACTTATTGACTCAGGCTTTTTAACAAAAACCGAATTTATCACCTTAGAAAAATGTCAGAATTTTCTCTGGCGTGTGAGGTTTGCCCTGCATATAGTGGCCGGTCGCGCAGAAGATCGATTACTCTTCGATCACCWAAGACCCGTTGCAGATATGCTTGGCCTGAACAGTAGTGAGCATCTTAATAATGTGGAAATGATGATGAAACGTTATTACAGAACCGTTAAAACAATTCGTGAACTGAACGACATGCTGCTGCAAACCTTTTCTGAGACAATTCTATCAAAGGCTACCGATCACAGAATTATCATTTTGGATGATGACTTTCAGATCCACGGTAAACAAATTGAAATTCGCCACCACAGGGTGTTTATTGATAATCCTTCCTGTCTGTTAAAACTATTTATCCATCTAGCGGATCATCCAACACTTGAAGGTGTGCGAGCACCTACTCTACGACGAATCATGATTGATAGAGAGTTAATTAATAATGATCACTTTCGCAGCCAAGACGAAAATAAAGCCCTATTCATTAAGTTGTTCAGACACCCAAATGGCATAGGCAAGCCCTTTATTTTGATGAAACGCTATGGTGTTCTCAAGGCTTACTTACCTGCCTACGCTCGCATTTTAGGGCAAATGCAATACGATTTATTTCACATTTATACAGTAGATGAACACACGGTTTTTGTCATGGATAATATCGCGAAGTTTTCCGATATTGAAAGTGAACAAACCTTCCCACTTTGTTTTCAGGTAATAAAAAAAATAGCCAAAATGGAGTTGTTATACCTAGCAGCATTATTCCATGATATTGGTAAAGGACAGGGTGGAGCCCACTCAATCATCGGTGCTCAAGAAGCCCTAAGTTTTTGCCAATATCATAATCTAGATGATGAAGATGCTGAACTGGTTTCATGGCTTGTTAAAAATCATCTACTCATGTCCATGACAGCCCAGCGAAAAGATATTACTGATCCCGATGTGATCAATCAGTTTGCATCGCAAATGGAAACCACTGAAAACCTTAATAATTTATATCTGCTTACCGTTGCAGATATTCGAGCAACCAGTCCAAATTTATGGAATAACTGGAAAGATTCTTTATTACAAAACCTTTATCAACTGACTTATCTTGCCCTTGATAGAGGGCTTGAAAATCCTAAGGACGCTACTGAAGCCATTGATGATACCAAAAATCAGGTGATGGCACTTTTGAAAAAAACTCGTATTACTAGCTCTACGATTGTTAAGCTTTGGTCTCGATTTAAGGACGATTATTTTATTCGCAATACCATAGAACGCATTGCCTGGCAGACAACTGAAATCACTCACCATGAAAAATCAGCACCTTTAATTTCACTGTTTCGTCACGGCGATACTGGGACTACCGAAATTTTTGCCTATATGCCAAATCATGCCAATTTTTTCACCCTAATTACCACCCTCTTGTATGAAAAGAACTTAAGCATTCATGACGCTAGTCTACATTCAACGTATGATGATTATATTTTAGGCTCCTTTGTTATTCTTGAGGTGGATGGAAAACCCATTAGCAGTGATCGCAGAATGCAAAGTATCAAAAAAATATTAAGTAAAAACTTACGAAATCCTGATAAGCAATTTAAGCATCTCAAACGCAGAATGCCTCACCGCTATTCTCATTTTGATATTAAAACAAGTGTAAGCTTTACACTTTCTAATAATGGTAAGCGAACCTTAATGGAATTGGTTGCCCTTGATAAACCAGGATTGTTGTCTCGAATTGGACAAGCCTTTCGACAACTTAATATTGAACTTCACAGTGCAAAAGTTGTTACACTTGGTGAGAAGGTTGAAGATATTTTCTCCATCACTAATAGTGAAGAATTACCTTTAATATCTACTGAAGAACAAGAGCAATTACGCTCGCTAATAAAACAACTTGTCGAAACAGATCATCCTGAAGACATACATAAAAACATTACGCAGGAAACCTCATGACTAATTACACAGATTTAGAAGATATTATAGAAACAGGTTTTGAAAATAGAGCCCACTATTCTCCCTCAAACATGCCAAGTGATTTAAAGCAGGCTATTGAGGACACTATCAATCTACTTGATTGTGGCAAGCTGCGTGTTGCACAAAAGGTTGATGGTGACTGGCTGGTTAATCAATGGTTGAAAAAAGCTGTACTTTTGTCCTTTCGCGCAAGAGATAACCAAGTGATGAATGATGGAGTGACTCAATATTACGATAAGGTTCCTTTAAAGTACGCTAACAAAACAGCCGAAGAATTTGCAGCCCTTGGAACGCGAGTAGTCCCTCCAGCCACAGCACGTCAAGGTGCTTATATTGCACCGGATGTTGTTCTAATGCCTAGTTATGTAAACATTGGTGCCTACATAGATACAGGAACCATGGTTGACACTTGGGCCACCGTTGGCTCCTGTGCGCAGATTGGTAAAAATGTTCATCTCTCTGGTGGAGTTGGCATAGGTGGCGTTCTGGAACCACTACAAGCTGGACCGACCATTATCGAAGATAACTGTTTTATCGGGGCCCGCTCAGAGGTTGTTGAAGGCGTAATTGTTGAGCAGGGTGCGGTTATTTCCATGGGTGTCTTTATAGGTCAATCGACCCGTATTTATAACCGTCTGACCGATGAAGTTAGTTATGGCCGCATTCCGGCTGGCTCCGTGGTGGTATCGGGTTCATTGCCTTCAAAGGATGGTAAATATTCACTTTACTGTGCGGTCATCGTTAAACAGGTTGATGAAAAAACACTGTCTAAAGTAGGCATTAACGAGCTACTTAGGAGTGTTGAATAATGAGGCTTTATGGTATCAAATCATGTGATACGGTTAGAAAAGCCCGTAATTTTTTAGCGTCTTGTAACCAAGCTTATGACTATCATGACTTTCGTCTGGATGGACTTCAAGCTGACAAGTTACAAGAATGGATAAACGCTGTTGGATGGAAAACTCTGCTCAATACCAGAAGTACTAGTTGGCGGCAATTAGAAGACAGCCAAAAGCAAGGCTTGGATGATGAGAAGGCCCAGGCTTTAATGTTAGAAAATCCAACCTTAATTAAACGACCTGTACTTGAAAGTAAGGGTCAACAGGTAGTGGTTGGATTTAAACAAGCTGAGTATCAACAGCTTTGTTAAATATTTGGCTTAAATTGCAACACACAGTGCACTATAAAAAGCAATTGCTGGTATTGATATGCCTTCTTCTTAATCTAACAAGTGTTAAAGCGTCTGCAACACTAAGTAAGGTCCGCTTTGTTGAGATAACAGACTCATCAAGCAATCAGCAATTAAAAATAACCGATGATGCAAGACTTAATCGCTTTTACTATTATTGGTCACAAAAACAACCTCTGCACTCTACTAAGAGTGCTCAAACCTATCAGTGGCGCTATCAACTACAGATCCAGGATAAAAATGAACAGAGACGTTGGGTCTATGATCCGAGAGGTTATGCTAGGGAGGTCACACTGAACAAATCATCAGTGATTTATCAGTTTTCCTCGGTAAGATCATTTAATCGATTTATTGTTCACACTAAAAAGGACAATAAAAATGAATACTGACGTCATCGACTTGGCTATTGATTTAATGAGCCGTCGCTCTGTAACCCCTGAAGATGCAGGATGCCAAGAACTACTCTGTCACCACTTGCGTCAGGATGGCTTTAGTATTGAAAATTTTGATTTCGAAGATGTAAAAAATTTTTGGGCAAAACGCCAAGGCCAGAAGGCAGATGGTCCAGTCTTTTTATTTGCAGGTCACACTGACGTAGTCCCCTCTGGACCGGAATCCCAGTGGAGAACTCCGCCTTTTCAACCGGTTATAGAAGAGGGTGTTTTATATGGCCGAGGTGCAGCAGATATGAAAGGCTCCATTGCAGCCATGATTGTCGCCACTCATCGCTTTGTTAACCAGTATCCTAATCATCAAGGCAGTATTGCTTATTTAATTACAAGTGATGAAGAGGGTCCTTTTATCAACGGTACTGTGCGGGTGGTAAAGGCACTCATGGAGCGCGAAGAAAAACTTGATTATTGTTTGGTGGGAGAACCTTCTAGTACTGAATTGGTGGGAGATGTGGTTAAAAATGGTCGCCGTGGTTCCTTATCAGCTCAGCTGACGGTTAATGGTCATCAAGGCCATGTTGCTTATCCTCATACAGCGATTAACGCTATTCATAAATCCTTAGCAGCTCTACACGAGTTGGTTGAAACTCAGTGGGATCACGGTAATGATGATTTTCCTGCCAGCAGCTTTCAAGTCACCTCTTTCCAAGCTGGCTCTGCCGATAATATTATTCCTGGTATCGCCAAGATTAAATTTAATTTTCGCTATTCCACAGAACAAACTGCTGAGGGCATAAAACAAAAGGTAGTGGCCATTTTTGATCGGCATATTATCAATTGTCCATTAAATAAAGACATCAATGATCAACTGTTAGATGATTTAAGTTATCAGATTAGCTGGAAATTAAATGGCGAACCTTTTCTCACCAAGGCAGGTAAACTTGTTGATGCAACGCTTGAAAGCATCGAAGAAATTTGTGGTTACCCATCACAGTTATCAACGGCTGGAGGCACTTCCGATGGCCGGTTTATTGCAAAAATGGGTACAGAGATCATAGAATTAGGCCCTGTTAACAAAACTATCCATAAAATAAATGAAGCTGTAAAAGTCACAGAACTACAACAGCTGGTTAATATTTATCAACGATTATTGGAAAAATTGGTACTCTGAAATGCTTGACTCTAACGCCTCAGGTTCTGAAATATTTACTCTAGAACAACTTACTGGTCAGAATGATTCTCACTTGATTCGCCTGCCAGCATCTCTTTTAGGTGTTGAAAACGATCATTCAAATAAAAAGCTACTGGGTCATCCAAAAGCTGTTCAAGCCCTACTCGAATTGCAAGCCATGGCTGAAAAAGATCAACAAACATTCCAAGTCATTAGTGGTTATCGAAGTTATGAACAGCAAAGAAACATTTGGAATAGAAAATTTACTGGTGAACTAGCCATACTTAATGCCAAGGAGCAACTAGTTGATATTTTAGGGCTAGAACCTCTTAAAATCATCGAATCAATTATGTTATATTCCGCACTACCGGGAGCAAGCCGTCACCATTGGGGAACCGACTTTGATATATTTCCCGTGTCAGCAATTAAAGCGGGCCATAAGGCTCAGCTTTTAGAGTCAGAGTTTTCAACCTCAGGTGTGGCAGGGGAGTTTAACCAGTGGATGTCTGAAAAGCTTTCTCTGGTCTCATTTTTCAGGCCCTATGAACAATTTCAAGGGGGAATAGCTTGTGAACCTTGGCATATTAGTTATTATCCCTTAGCAAATGCTATTCTTGAGCAGTTGCATAAAGAAAAACTTTTAAAAGTCTTAAATGATAGTGACTTAGCTGGTAGCAAGAGTATTTGTGCTAATATTGAGTTACTTTATGAGAAATATATAAGCAACATCTGCAGTTCTGAAAGCTCTCATACTAGTCAATAAAAAGGTTATTAATAGGGTTTTAAGCTATGATCTATTTCATTATTTTTTTAATAATATCGGTCGCATTAATAATGGGTGGTGCCATGATATTACTCGATACAGCGAAAAAACCTAAAATTCCAAAGAACATCAAATCTGCCGAAGAGCTTGATCGAGAAGATAGGGAGTATGATGAATACTAACCAACGTATTACTTAATTAAAGGAAGTAAACTGTTGAAAAGTGTGATCTACTTCTAATTTTTCTACTATAGTTATTGTTATATTTACATCTTAATAGTTCTTATGAAAAATGATTAAGAAGAGGTCGAGATGAATTTCATTTCTAAAAAAAGTTGTACAAACATCCTAGCAGCTACAGCACTAGTAGCAATGTCACCAATTAGCCTTCAGGCAGATACCCTAGGTGTTTATTTTTCAGCCAGTAGCTGGAGTCCCGATTTATCAGGTTTTGTCAGTGACAATGGACCAATCATCAATATCGAGGATGAGCTTGGTTTTAACGATAATACCGCTAATGTTTTTTCAGTGGCCCTAGAACACCCCCTATTTATGCTTCCAANTATCAAGCTTCAGAGAACTGCACTGGATGTTAGTTCATCCGCAATTCTAGATTCAGCCTTAAATTTTGGTGACATTACCTTCCCTGCAGCTACTCCTTTAGAAAGCCAAATTGATTTAAGCCATACGGATTACATTTTATATTATGAGGTACTCGATAACTGGGTGTCTTTGGATTTGGGTGTAACGATCATGAACTTTGATGGTAACATCAGTTTAAGTTCAATGAATCTTTCAAGTGCCGTTGATTTGGATGAATTTGTTCCAGCCTTTTACGGAAAAGCTGACTTTGAACTCCCTTTTACAGGCTTTTATACTGGAGTGGAAGGCTCAGTTTTAAGCCTAGGAGACGGAACGATTTCAGACTATAAAATCTATCTAGGTTGGGAAAGCGATTTCGTGCTAGGCGCCGAAGTTGGTTACCATAATTTCGAAGTGGATTGGGAAGACTTTGATAATTCAAACGGCAACATCTCTTTTGAAGGCTACTACGCCACCGTAACCTTACATTTTTAAAATCGCCACTCTCTGCAGCCTATTTTTGATTCCAAGGAGCAACTTTAAACAGTAGTAGCATGCCTGGAATAGCGAGTAACATACAAATTAAAAAGAATTGAGAATAACCCACTGCTTCAATAACAAAACCTGAAGTGGCCGTTGCCAACACCCTTGGTACAGCCGCCAAACTTGTAAGTAGAGCAAGTTGCGTCGCCGTGAATTCTGTAACCGTACTTCTCGCCATAAAGGCTATTAGGCCAACAGCTCCAAGCCCAACACCTAGATATTCTAAGCTAACAGCTATTACTAACATGAGAATACTGTATCCAGCTTCAGCCAATAAGTAATAGCCAAAGATTGAAGTTATCTGAACCAATCCAAATAACCACAAACACTTGTTTATGCCAAGCTTGACCATTAATATGCCACCAATAAAGGTACCCACAACAGCCGACCACAATTTTGAAGCCTTGGCAATGGTACCAATTTCAGTATTGCTAAAACCCATATCAAGATAAAAAGGGGTTTCAAGAGCCGTGGCCATGTTATCGCCAAGCTTATAAAAAAAGATGAACAGTAAAATGGTCGCGCCAGACTTCCAACTGTCCCCTCTTGTAAAAAACTCTCTAAAGGGTTCAATAACTGCTTCTTTAATCGTTGCAGGAGCATTTTTAACCTCATTGTTTTCAGGAATAAATAAGGTAGTAATAATGCCAACAACCATAAAGCTAGCAACAACCAGATGAACAACTGACCAAGGTACAATATCCGCTAATATCAAGGCAAGGGAACCGGGAACAAGTGACGACAGCTTATAGGCATTTGTAAAAAATGAATTACCCGTCCCCAATTCATCATCAGGCAACAACTCTCGACGATAGGCATCAATAACAATATCCTGACTACCGCTAAAAAATGCAATCAATGCAACAATAACCATGATAACTTCAAGATCTTCAATGGGTGAAAACATACCAAAAATAGCCATTAAAAAAACAAGCGGCACCTGAGTAACCAACATCCAACCGCGCCGTCGACCTAAAAATGGAAAAGTGTACCTGTCCATTAAAGGTGACCAGAGGAACTTAAAAGTATAGGTCATGGAAAGTAGCCCAAATAACCCTATGGTGGATAAATCCAAGCCAAAGTTTCTAAGCCAAGCAGGAACAAGCTGATACACCAAATAAAGTGGAAGCCCAGAGGAAAAACCAGTAAAAATACAAATCACCATCCGCTTATTTAAAAGAGCTTCTCTGATGGTTTTAGGTTTATCTACAATAGGTAGTAATTCTTCAGACATTAACGCCCTTATCCTTTAAAAAGTAACAATCAACAACCATCATCAAACAGCACTATTAGTTAGTATTATTTCAACAGGTCTCTGCAGCAAGGATGCTGCAGCGAAGCCCTACAGGGATGTATTCACGGGCGTCCTGTGGAAATAATACTAACTAATAGAGCAAAACCCACAGAGTTATAAAAAAGAATGTTCAAAAAATCCAAGATAAGTGCAGCTTAACAGAATTACCAAAAGTATATGAAGCACTTAATCTAAATTAAATGTATTATTCGTAAAGTGAACCCAAGCAAGATAATAAAAAAAAGAACTGATAAAATAGCCAACTATGACAGATTCAAATACCCACTGGACAATCCAAGGCGATGGAGCAATAGGCCATCTACTTGCGTGCAGATTTTCACAAAGTAATATCCCAGCAACACTAGTGAGTCGATCAAAACCATCAGAAGATCATTTCAAGGTCACCTATCAGTTTAATGATGATGTCCAAAAGCACTCTCTCAAAGTACAAGCCGTAACAGAAATTACAGAAGTCGATAATTTAATCTTGGCGGTAAAGGCCCAGCAAGTAGAAACAGCCATTAATGATATTAGGAATGCCTTAAAACCCTCAAGCCAGATATTCTTATTACAAAATGGTATGGGAACACTAGAAAAAGTTACAGAGCTATTAACTGACATCATCGATCCAACCAATATTTTTCCAGGCACAAATACTCACGGCGTATATTTATCACGTAATGCAACAGGATTAATACAAGTTATTCATGCGGGATTTGGTAATATAGTACTAGGTAGCAATTATCTTGTGACCAAGCAACATGTTCAACCAACTTATCTTGAAGAATTAAAGCAATTATCCCTAGGTGTGTCATGGGTAGAGGATATAGAAAGAAGACTCTGGTTAAAGCTAGCGATAAATGCTGCGATTAATCCATTGACAGCCTTTCATCACTGCTTAAATGGTGAGTTAATGCATTCAGACATTTTTAGAGAACAAGTTGAAAGCTTATGTAACGAATCAACCATTTTGTTTAATGAAATTGGAGTAGTCATAACAAAAGAGCGGTTAATCAGAGAAGTTTTTGATGTTATTGTTAAAACTTCGGGTAATCAATCATCCATGTTACAGGACGTAATTACTAAAAAAACGACTGAAATTGAAGCAATTACCGGCTATCTTCTTAAAAAAGCTGATGAATATGGTATCAGTATGGATCAACATAAAAAAGTATATGATTCTATCGTCAATTTGAAAAGGTAAAGAAAAGGCTAAAAACTTGAACTATATCACAGCCAAATTAAATGGCTTTTGAGAAAATACCGTATACTATTAAACAAGCTTCTTAACGTTTAAGATCTGACGGTTGTTTTTTCATGAATACTCACTTGGGCAAGTCTATGCATATTCAACAAAAGCGGTTCCCCCTAGCACCTATTGTTACTACATTACTTTTCGCTGTTACCACAGCACTTAGTTGGTACCTACTCGGTAAAATTAATTCAACAAATGAAGTAATAGCACCTGCCATAGTTATAATGCTGCAAATAGCTCTCGTATTAGCAATTATTATTGTATTGATATTAATCTTTAATCAACTACGAGCTCCCCGCAAGGCAAGAGAGAATAATCTCGCCATGCAACAAATTATTGATCAGGCTTCAGCTGACACAACTACCACTCGCAGCACTATTATTCGTCTACGCCAATTACTTGAACCCGACCAAGTTGCACTGGCGATTAGCATAGCCACCCTGTTAGATAAGCTACTAGCAACAATAGACACGGTAAAAGATGAACAAGAATCCGGCCATCAACAACTACTCTCAGAATCTAGATCAACCGCTGAATTAAAAGAAATGAATGCATTATTAAACAAGGCGCCAAATTCTCGCTCAGAATTTTTATCCAGAATGGGTGATGAAATTACCATGCCCATGAAAAGCCTTAGCAGTATGTTACAATTACTTAAAAAAATGGAGCTTGATTTTGAGACTCGAGATTTATTAATTATCGCAACTCATAGCGCCCATTCATTGATTGAAAACCTATCCAATATTTTAACCTTCTCAAAGTTAGATGCGCATCTTCTTGAATTAAATAAAGAATCCTTTGATGTGGCTGAAACCATAGCCAGTGTGATTGAAGCTCAAGAGTCCATCGCTTTATCTAAGGGGCTGTTAATAGAGACCCATATAAAACCCGATGTCCCAGAGTTAATCAATAACGATAAGAAGCTTGTGGTGAAGATCTTAAGTAATCTAATGAGTAACGCTATTCGATTTACCGATAGAGGCCAAATCCAGGTGATTGTTGATAATCATCTTGTTAATAATCAACATGGCGATAGTAGGAATTTAGTACGTTTTACTATCATCGATACCGGCATAGGAATGCCCGATAACGCCCTTGCAAGTTTGTTTGATTCTCTGGATAAAGACACTAATCTCGTTAACAGTAGTTTCACCGGTCGCCTGCGTCTAATCGTTTGTAAGCAGCTTTGTGAATTAATGGGAGGTGAAATTGGCGTTAGAAGTATTCAGGGTTCAGGCAGTCAATTTTGGTTTACTATTTCATGACAATAATTCAAGCTCTTAATTCAAAACAAATTGAAACAATCAGTGAATTTCTAGAATCCGAACAAGTGGAAGATGGATGTTTAGATTATATCGCCATGCATGGTTTTTTGACCGGACTTGCGACAGGTCCTGAGTCGCTTATTGATTGTAATTGGTTAGAGTTTTTATTTCATGGAGTACCTGAATATGATTCAGAACAGCAGCATCAAGAAATAGAGTCATTGATAAAACAACTGGCGACTTATATTCAGCGTAACTTATATCTTGGAGACCCTATGGAATTACCCTGTCCGTTAAAGGTGGCTGAAAATAATGAAACCAATGACTTAACCGATTGGTGTTTTGGATTTATTGAAGCCATAGCGGTCGACGAAGATGCTTGGTTTGATAGTGAAGGCTTATCGGAGGCTGTGGCGGAATTGATATTGCCTGCTGGACTCTTGTCAGGTCAGTTTGATGACCCTGAACTTGAACATCTTCTCGTTGATGAACAGGAGCGCCAACAACTAGCTGCCAGTCTTATTGAAAATATTCAAAACCTTTATCTTGTGTTCCGCGAATAACTAAAGCGGGAAAGCAAAAGACGCTGCTCTTTCCAATCAGGGCACACCTTTTCCATTAAGCTGTAAAAACCTCGACCATGATTCAAATGCTTTAAGTGAGTCAATTCATGTACTAATACGTAATCAATACAAGCCAATGGATATCGAATTAATTGGCTATTGATAGTGATAATCCCCCTATGGTTACAATTTCCCCACTGGCGTTTCATTTTTCGAATTTTAAATTGATGTTCTGGTAAAACCAGTGGAAATTGTGTGGCCCAATACTCTAATCTCTGTTCAAAGAAATTAGCTGCATAAGCCTTTTTCCAACGAGTGATTAGACGATTAGTTTTTTCACTATCCTGCGGTTGCGTTTGAATAACAACTAATCTACCTTGTTCCAGAGAAACAATATTTCTAATTCCAGCAGTGACCTCGATTGTTAACTGCTCACCAAACAACCAAAGATAACCTTGGTGATTAAACTGACTTGGCGGCAAGCCCGGATATGCTTGCGATTCATTGAGTTTATTAATCACCCAGTTTTCATGCTTAGCCATAAAGCGTTCAATTTCTGAATCTTTACATCGAAGAGGCGCCCTCACTTCTACTCTTTGATCTCGAAAAACCTGTATCGTGAGCGTTTTACGTTTACTTCGCTTTATTTCATAGTTCATAGTTTGGATAGATAGATAAGGATTAACTATTCCTGAAAGTAGTGTTACATTAGAATGTGCCTGAAATAATAAAGTAACAGCAATTAAGCATCAATAGACTTCTAAAAATACTAAGAGATATTCATGCGAGAAACTGAGATCAAACTCGACACCAAAGATATTGTAATAGGGATGTACGTAACGCGTATCGATCGTCCCTGGCTCGAATCACCATTTTTATTGCAAGGTTTTTTGATCAATGATGAAGATGACAAGACTCTGCTCATGAAAAACTGTGAGTATTGTTACGTTGATGTCGCCCGAAGCAAGGTGGTGAGCAAACATTTTCATCGCAGTGATTTTTCTACAAAAAAACAAAGTACTTTTACAGGCAACCATCGGAAACCTAATGTAACCGTCTTTAAACGAAAGAGAACTTATACTGATAACACCAATTCCTTTGAAGAACTTAGCGGTGTACGGAAAAACTACAAGACCATGACGTCTGTTGTTAAAGATATGATGAAGTCCTTGAAATATTCTCAAAAATTAGATTTAGAAGCAACACGAATAGCCATTAAACCCATGGTAGATAGCATCATTCGTAACCCTGATGCACTACTGTGGCTTAGTCGTCTACGCCAACTTGATGATTATAATTACGCCCATTCCCTAGGCTGTAGCATGTGGTGCATGGCCATGGGCCGCCAATTGGGCTTAAATCGTAATGATATTGAATCTTTAGGTTTAGGCGGTCTTTTATTCGATATTGGAAAAACACGTATATCTGAAACAATCCTCAGTAAAACAGAACTGCTAAATGATAAAGAATTATTAATCATCCAAAGTCATGTGCAACATTCTCTCGATATTATTCAAAAAGATAATAAGGTCAGTGTAAAAATACGTAGTATGATCGAACATCACCATGAACGAGTTGATGGCTCTGGTTATCCAAATGGTCTAACTGACCAACAGATCCCTTTGTTTGCAAAAATTGCCGCTATTGCTGATTGTTATGACGCTATTACCAGTAAACGAAGTTATGCAGAAGCCTTATCATCTCAAGAAGCGGTTAAGAAATTGTATGAATGGCGGGGTAAAGACTTTCAAGTTGAATTGGTTGAAGAGTTTATCCAAGCCATCGGCATGTTCCCAGCTGGTAGCCTCATTGAACTAACTACCGGCGAAGTGGCTGTTGTAGTCACTGGGTCGAGAACTCGTCGACTAAGACCGATAATAATGCTGCTACTCAATACTGACAAATCCATGCGAGAAGATCATGTAATTTGCAATCTTATGGAAGTGACAAAGGATGAACAGGGTAAATCATTAAACATTAAGCAAGCACTCCCAGCAGGCAGTTTTGGAATTAAAACTGATGATTATTTTTTATAGCATCATCACGGTCCAATTACTTATAATCGAGTGCCTAACGTGTCATATCACCTCAATATCTGATACAAGATATTTGATTTGCCTTAAATCAGGCTAAAAGTAAGAGAAGATTCATCCTAAATGTACACAGAAGCCATGTCTGCTACTTTTTCTTACGAGGCGGAGGTAGATCAGTACAAGTTCCCTCATATACCTCAGCAGCAAAACCGATAGATTCAGATAAAGTAGGATGAGGATGAATAGTCAAGGCTATATCTTCTGCATCACAACCCATCTCAATAGCAAGACCTGCTTCAGCAATTAATTCACCAGCGTTAATGCCACATATTCCAACACCAATGATTCGATTACTCGCCTTATCAAATAAGGCTTTAGTAACTCCCTCTGGTCTATCGACACCGAGTGCCCGTCCACTGGCGGCCCAAGGGAAGACACCTTTTCCATAGTCAATACCCTGTTCCTTAGCCTCTTTTTCTGTGAGTCCAACCCAAGCTACCTCTGGATCGGTATAGGCAACACTTGGGATACAGGCAGGTTCAAAGAAGTGTTTTTTGCCAGCAATAACTTCAGCGGCAACATGTGCCTCATGTGTCGCTTTATGGGCTAGCATAGGTTGGCCTACAATATCTCCAATGGCAAAAATATGCGCAACATTCGTTCTTAGCTGAGCGTCAACATTAATAAAGCCACGCTCATCAACATTCACCCCAGATTTTTCAATATCCAGTAAATCGCCATTAGGTCGACGTCCTACGGCAGATAAGATCTTGTCATAACGCTGCGCTTCTTTAGGTGCATTCTTGCCTTCAAAAGTAACCCAGAGACCGTCAGCTTTAGCCTCAACACTGACCACCTTGGTTTCAAGCATGATACTTTCATACTGAGACTTCAATCGCTTAGTCAGGGGATTGACTATATCTTTATCTGCAGCAGGTATCAGTTGTGGGAATAGTTCTACTATGCTTATTTTTGTTCCAAGTGCATTGTAGACATTAGCCATTTCTAGGCCAATTATTCCGCCACCTAAACAGAGCATAGATTCTGGTACATCAGCAAGTTCCAAAGCTGTGGTTGAATTAAGAATTCTTGGATCATCTGGCAGAAAAGGCAAATCGACAATACGAGAACCTGCAGCGATAATGCAATGTTCAAAATTGATGGTGTGACTAGTGCCTTCATTTTCAACCACTAGGCTATGGGGTCCTGAAAACTTACCATAGCCATTAATTACTTCCACTTTACGCAGTTTAGCCATACCAGCAAGACCTGTTGTAAGTTTAGAAACAACCCCGTCTTTATAACCTCGTAATTTATCAATATCAATAGTTGGTTCGCCAAAGCTTACACCATGGGCCGCCATGTGTGCCGCTTCATCAATGACCTTGGATGAATGAAGTAGAGCCTTTGATGGGATGCAGCCCACATTCAAGCAAACGCCGCCTAGGGTTGCATATTTTTCTACTAGAACAACCTTTAAACCAAGATCAGCAGCTCTAAAAGCTGCGGTATAACCACCTGGTCCTGAACCTAGTACCACGAGTTGTGCTTGCATGTCCTCTTTACTCATATTGACCTCTATTGTCATTTATTTTTAATATCAAATAA
This sequence comes from Gammaproteobacteria bacterium, assembly GCA_002746155.1. GTDB lineage: Bacteria > Pseudomonadota > Gammaproteobacteria > Enterobacterales. Next base: position 177,455 of record NVWF01000001.1, read on the forward strand.
AACTAATCAAAGAACCAGTCTTCTAATATCACCCAAGGTTCTACTTAGGTGGGTAACAAATCGTGCTGCTACTGCGCCGTCTACGACTCGGTGATCGTAGGATAAAGACAGTGGTAACATCAGGCGTGGTTCAAACTCATTGCCATTCCAAACAGGTTTCATACTACTTTTTGATACGCCTAAAATAGCCACATCTGGCCAATTTACAATAGGTGTGAAGGAAGTGCCGCCTATGCCACCGAGAGATGAAATAGTGAAGCAACTGCCTTGCATACCATCGATACCAAGTTTCTTTTCCCTTGCCTTGGCTGATAGCTCTGATAAATCAGAGGCAAGTTCATAAATGGATTTCTTATCAACATCTTTCACCACAGGTACCACCAGTCCATCCGGTGTCTCAACGGCAACTCCGATGTTGAAATATTTTTTCATGATCAGAGTTTCGCCATCAGCAGATAAAGATGAATTAAATCGCGGGTATGCCTTAAGGGAAGCAACGACGGCTTTTAACATAAAGGCCAAGGGGGTTAATTTTATTCCTTCGGCTAGGGCTTCAGCTTTCATAGCTTTTCTGAAGGCTTCCATCTCAGTTATGTCTGCATCATCATGCTGAGTTACATGGGGAATAGCCACCCAGTTACGATGCAAGTTAGTACTGCTAATTTTTTGAATTTTAGACAGAGGAACCGATTCAGTTTCACCAAACTTATTAAAATCAATCACAGGCATCTGCGGTAGGGCAGATGATGAGGTGGTTGACTTGGGTTTAGCTAACTCCGACTTCACAAACTGTTGAACATCAATTTTAACAATTCGCCCTTTAGGACCTGTACCCTTTACGATGCTTAGATCTGCACCAAGTTCGCGAGCAAACCGTCTAATAGCTGGTGATGCATGGACAACACCTTTTTTCGCTGGCTCAACGGCTACTGCTGGAGCAGGTGCGGGAGGTGTTGTAGTTGTAGATATTGTTGAAGATGAAGGTGTAAGAGAAGTAGCTTGAGGCGTAGAAGCTTTTTTAGTCACAGTTGCAACAGTCTGATCAGCTGAAACATCTATTCCTTCAAGAATACCCATCAGATCACCACTGGAAACCTTATCTCCCACTGAAATAGAAAATTCAACAAGGGTTCCAGCAAAAGGAGCCGGTATATCCATACTAGCTTTCTCTGTTTCAAGAACAATCAAAGTATCGTCCTTTTCCACAGTGTCCCCAACCTTGACTGAAACTTCAATAACATCAACGGCTCCATCATCGCCTATATCTGGGATGTTGATCTCTTGTTTTTTAGTGGAGGTTTTTACCGGAGGCTGTTCTGCAATTTCAGTTATCAGCTCAGGGACCTCTTCGCCTTGTGAGTCAACTTGTGTTTCTTCTACAACCTCTACAGCTTCATTTGCTTCACCAGCATCGACTGTTAAAATGACAGCATCAAAGGCGACTTTATCTCCCACTGCACAAAGAATATCTTTCACCACACCTGAACTGCTTGCTGGGATATCCATAGTGGCTTTGTCTGTTTCCAGAACAATGATAGTGTCATCACTATCAATTTTATCGCCCACTGAAACAGATATTTCTATAATCTCTGCATCGGCGATATCACCAATATCAGGCACTTTAATTTCAGTTAATTTTGACAAGGATCTGCTCTCTTATTTTCCTGTTTAGCTAAAACCATTAACTTTTAGCTGGATTTATTTTATCTGGGCTGATATTAAACTTCTTCATTGCCTTACTGACCGTTTTAATTGGAATTGTTCCCGCATCGGCAAGGGACTTTAACGCAGCTAGGGCTATAAATTGACGATCAACTTCAAAGAACCTTCTTAAGTTTTGACGACTATCACTACGTCCAAAACCGTCAGTTCCAAGGGCAGTATAATCACTTGCAACTTCTTTTCGAATTTGTTCAGCATAGTTTTTCATATAATCCGTTGCAGCTATAACAGGACCATCTTGATCTTTTAGCTGTTTAGCGACAAAACTAGACCTAGCTTTCTTTTCAGGGTTTAATAAGTTCCATCGAGACACTTCCTGAGCTTCTCGTGCTAACTCATTAAAACTAGTAACACTCCAAATATCAGCACTCACAAAGAAATCTTTGCTAAGTATTTCAGCAGCAGCGATTACCTCACCTAAGATGGCTCCACTACCGAGTAATTGAACCTTGGGTTGTTTCTTCTTGCCTTTAGTTACTTTAGCTTTAGTTGTCTTAGCTTCAGTCAACAGATACATACCAGCAATAATTCCCTCAATGGCATTTTCGGGTAATGCTGGTTGTACATAATTTTCATTTAAGCTCGATATATAATAAAAAACGTTCTCCTGATTCTCAATCATCCGCAACATACCATCATGTATAATCACTGCCATTTCATAGGCATAAGCAGGATCATAGGAAATACAATTAGGGATAGTGCTTGCTAATATATGATGGTGACCATCTTGATGCTGCAGGCCTTCGCCATTAAGTGTTGTTCTTCCTGCTGTGGCACCTATCAAGAACCCCCGAGCCTGAGAGTCACCGGCAGCCCAAGCTAAATCACCAATCCGTTGAAAACCAAACATTGAATAATAGATATAAAATGGCACCATGGGAGTATTGTTAGTTGAGTAACTCGTGGCGGCAGCTATCCAGGATGAAAATGCACCAGCTTCGTTGATACCTTCTTGAAGAATTTGACCTTTTTTATCTTCCCGGTAATACATGAACTGATCTGAATCAACGGGTTCATAAAGTTGTCCCACACTTGAGTAGATACCAAGTTGTCTGAACATGCCTTCCATGCCAAAAGTTCTAGCTTCATCCGGAACAATTGGCACAATGCTTTTACCAATTTTTTTATCCTTCACCAAAACATTCAGTAATCTAACAAAAGCCATGGTTGTAGAAATTTCTCGCTCACCGGTACCTTTTAAAATTGCATCAAAAGCAGATAACGCTGGTACTTTTACATCAACAGACTTTTGCCGTCTAACTGGGAAAGAACCACCTAAAGCCTCTCTTCTTGCCTTCATATATCTGATAATATCACTGTCTTCTTCTGGCTTATAAAAAGGTACGGATTCAAGATCTTCATCTGAGATTGGCACCTTGAAGCGATCCCTGAAATGCTTCAGGGCGTTTAAGTCCATTTTCTTAACCGAGTGAGTCACGTTCTTGCCTTCTCCGCTTTCACCCATGCCATAACCCTTAACAGTTTTGGCTAAGATCACAGTGGGCTGACCGTTATGAGCCACCGCCTCCGCATAGGCAGCATAGACTTTTCCTGGATCATGGCCACCACGATTTAATCGCCAAACATCGGCATCGGACATATTGGCAACCATGGCCTTGGTTGAGTCTTTTTTGCCAAAGAAATGTTCGCGTGTATAAGCCCCACCCTGAGCCTTATAGTTTTGAAATTCACCATCCACAGTGGTGGTCATAATTTCTAACAAATCACCATCAACGTCTCTTGCAAGCAAGGGATCCCAATGTCGACCCCAAATCACTTTAATGACATTCCAACCAGCACCTCTAAAGGAGCCTTCAAGTTCTTGAATTATTTTTGCATTACCTCGAACAGGGCCATCAAGACGTTGTAAATTACAATTGACCACAAAGATAAGGTTATCGAGTTTCTCACGACCTGCTAGAGAAAGTGCACCCATTGATTCAGGCTCATCCATTTCGCCATCACCAGTAAAGCACCAGATTTTTCTATTTTTATTATCAATAAGCTCACGATCTTCAAGATAATTTAAAAACCGTGCCTGATAAATTGCCTGTAGGGGACCAAGCCCCATGGAAACCGTTGGAAATTGCCAAAAGTCAGGCATTAACCAAGGATGGGGATAAGAAGATAAACCTTTACCATCTACTTCCTGACGGAAATTTCTCAGAGTGTCTTCATCAAATCGACCTTCAAGGTAAGCGCGGGCATAAATACCAGGAGAGCAGTGGCCTTGAAAATAAACTAAATCACCGGGATGATCAGTTGTTTGGCTATGAAAAAAATGATTAAAACCAATATCATAAAGCGTCGCAGAGGAAGCAAAACTTGACATGTGACCGCCCAAATCTAAATCTTTCTTAGTGGCATGGAGCACTATGGCGATGGCATTCCAACGAATTAAAGCACGGATCTTTTGCTCCATCTCCATATCACCGGGAGAAAGTTTCTCCTGATCCCTTGGTATAGTATTGATATAAGCAGTGGTTGCATTATAGGGTAGATTGATTCCAGAACGACGAGCTTTATCAATCAAACATTCAAGTAGATAATGTGCACGCTCTATGCCTTCAGTTTCAAGTACGGCATCGAGTGAATCGATCCACTCTTGGGTCTCAATGGGATCATGATCTTTTATATCTGTAGCGGACATTTAGTGTTTCCTGTCAAAATAAAGTTACTGGTTCCTATTTTAGTCACAAATGACATGGAAGCCAGAAGGGAATGTAATTAATACGTATGCAGAACGCATTCAAAGCCTGATAGTTATGAAAGCCAGCCAAAAACCGTCAGCACTGCGATAATTACTAGCAAGACTACAACTGTGCGTGTTACTAGATTTAAAGCCATTTTATTTTCAGCTATGATATCACTACAAGACTCTTCTGTAATTCCTAAGGCACCCAGTCCTGTTTCTTCCAGTAGCAAGTCATTTTGAGGATTATCGCTGAACAAATACTTTTTTAATTTCGGCATGGCTCCAGTAAAGTCTCCTGCTAGGGAATATAAAAAGCCCGTTAACCTTGCAGGTAGCCAGTCTAAGATAGTTCGAAACTGTCGAAGCTTACTCTGAAAAGGAGAAATATCATCATCTCTGACAGAAAATTCAAATGTACCTGTTATTCGATAAAGTAAGGCGCCGGCCGGACCAAGTAAAACAAAATAGATCAGCACGCCAAAATACCTAAAGTTTGACTGGGACAAAATAAGCCTTGTCACCAAGCGACCAAGTAAAGACATGTCTTCAGGGACAGCATGACTAGATTTCAGATTTAAGTAATCTTCAATATGATGATAAGCAGCTTGCAGATCTTCCCGTTCAACCGCCTCAAAATATTYAGTTAAATGATTATTTTGATCAATGGGTCCTAAGCAGTAGATCATGACCACAACTGCCAGAACTAATTGTAATATCCAAAAAATAAAGCCGTTATTTACCTCTGATAAAGCATAAAATAAAATTACCGGAATTCCGATAATAAGAGCAATTCCAACCCAATCATTTATGTTAGAAAGATCGATTTTCTTACTGATCCAAGCTTTCCATCTAGGAAACCATTTATGGCTTTTAAACTCTTGTTCAAGCACCGCGCTAGCATTGAAATAATGCTCTAGCATTAGCACAACTAATAAAGTTATCAATGTCATTAGAGTTCAACCTTTTTAACTATGTTCCAGTTTCTGATTATACATCTGCTAGCCACAGGTGGTTATGTCTTTTTTTCAATAAGTGAGAAAAAATGATCCCAATCAAACTTTCCACCTGGATCTGTTTTCCTACCTGGTGCAATATCACTGTGCCCACAAATTGATTTTACATTAAAATGTGGGTATCGAAAAATTAATGCTTTAGTGACCTCAGCAAGCTTTAAGTATTGTATTTCTGTAAAGGGTAAATCATCAGTACCCTCTAGCTCAATGCCAACTGAAAAGTCATTGCAGTTACTCTCTCCTTGCCAATTGGAGATGCCTGCATGCCAAGCCCTTTTATCAAAGGGGACATACTGAATGACCTCTCCATTACGACGAATTAGTTGGTGTGCAGAAACCCTTATACCTTCTAGTTGTTTAAAATATGGATGACTATTGGTGTCGAGTCTACCCATAAATAAATCGTCTATCCAAGGGCCATCAAAAGAATTTGGAGGTAGAGATATGTTATGAATAACCAGAAGTTTTATAACACTATTTTCTGGCCTTTCATCATGATGGGGTGATAACCGAAAATAATCACTCATCTTCCGCTTTCTTCAATACTCTCAAGTTAGCGATGACAGACTCTAAGGTTTTATCAAATGCATTATCTTCTTCTGAGACTCTAATTGACCCCTTCCTCAAAGCATCAGCTAGACTTAATTTACTGAAATCAGCCACCTTCCTACCGGACCTATCACCAAAGATATATTTACCTACCGTTGGAATGATGGCCATTATTTTAGCTCGTACTTGGGTGCCATCAGCGTGATATAAATCTACCCACAGGCCTACTTTTAATCGTGCTACCAATTCTGAAACTTGATCATCACCCAATTCGTTAAATTCATTCTCTAATGCACCATGGGCACGGCCACTAAGATCATCCTGTATTTCATGTGCAACTTTTGATTCATTCTCAAATTGCATAGTTGCTTCATCATTCGCTGAAACTGGCTCTAAATTGATTACTAATGGTTCGTCTACCCCCTCCTCTAAAGCATCAAATACATCATCTTCTATGACGAGATCATCAGACTTTTGTAGTAGATGTGAATCACTTGATGAAGAGAGATCCCTTGTACCGGCATATTGCTTTTTAATAAACTCTGGGTCCTGAAAGAATTGAGCCATAAAATCATCTGAATCATCAGCCTCGTCTGAAGTTTCAGTATTTTTCGCTTGATGTTCTTTTAAGGCTTGCTCATAGGCATCTCGAGCTTCTTTCAACTCATTATCTATTATTTCTCTTTCCCTTGAAGCCTTGGCTATGGTTGCGTCATGTACCATATCTTGGCTGGAGTGAATAATATTTTTGTTATCATCAAAGGCATAGGGATCAATATCAGAAGTATTTAAGCTTCGTTCAATACTTTCTTCTAAAAGTGCACTTTCAAGATCAGCTCTATTCCAATCGCGTATTACCGTCTGGTCGTGCTTAAATTCTTCATATTCCGTATCATCAACCTCAAACTCATCGACTTCTTCAAGCTCAGGTCTCTCTTTAAGTACCAACATATGGCATTCTTGAAGCCCTCGGAAAATATCTACCGTTTCAAATGCTGCAACGGAGATAGTAGTCAAACCTGCTTTTAAGCGTCYAATTAAATTCGGCAACTCCTTAGCCATGTCTTTTCTAGCATCAGCACTTCCTTTAGACTGAACACTATCAACCAGAATTTTTGTTGTCTCGAGAAAAATAGTAAAGTCATCGCTCTGGTCACCAGCTTTTAAATATTCAAGAAATAAAACTTTTGACCAATATTCTTCTAGAATTTGATTAATGATAGGAGGTATACGTTTATTGTCGCAGATCTTATCAAGGATGGAATCAATATAAAGACGAGCGTTATCAGCTTTAGCTGTTTTAGTAGCGGTATCTTTTTGCCGCTGTTGCATTTCATCATCAATATGAGCATCGCCAGATAAGAAGTCATTAAAACGAGTCTGGTATTCACTGAAGATAAATGGGTCCATCATATAATTGTTCAAGACACCATCAATGACTTTCATGGTTTCACTGAGTAGTAAATCAAGACCACCTGTGTGGGTTGGATCCCAAAGGCTAATTGACTCTGCGAGATCGTTGAGAAGCTGCCTAGCTGGATGGACTTTATTTGAAAAAATACTTTTATCTTGTAGGCCGAGCTTTAAATAAGGGATCTGTAATCTTGAAATATGGTAACGAACATCATCTGGAAGATGGGCATCCTCCATAATAAAGCTAAACAACAAACTTGTCATATCTATGACATCATCATTGATTTGCCCAATTGTCCAAGGACTAATTTTTTTACCTGAAATCGCATCAAAGGATTCCAGTAGTGCGCGATAATCTAAAAGATAATTCTCACGATAAAAGACACTGTCATCTAGTTCACGATTTCGTTGTAAATTATCAAGTAACCTAACTAGCTCATCTGTGTGCAGTTCTGCAACTGGCTCCTCATCATAGTCTATGCCATCATCAGTTACAGGTTCCTCAACTTCTTCTGAAGAGTCGTTTCCAGCAAAATAAGGCATGGAAGTTGGTTCATCTATGTCACCAAAGTCATCCTCATAGCTATCAAATGAATCGTCAATATTACTTTGGGTTTGTTTGGTATTTTTACGGATAGGCAATTGTTCGAGATATTGACCAATTCTCTCAAGCAATTTGGGCAGAAGGGTCAACATTTGCACATCAAACAGACCAAAGAGTGCTAAATTAGCTTTAAGGGGAAGCTCTAACCTATGAATTGATACTAACCAAGCCTTAATCAGTAATTCTGGATCTAAGGGGTTTTGATTTTTCTGAGCCCAATCATCGCCCATCAGGGCATTTAAACTTCGAACGATTGAATTCATTGGTAACTCTGTTTTTGTGCGAGCTTTAGAAATCATAGTTTCAAGGGCAAGTTTTTCTTCTATGTTTTTCAAACCACTAATGCTTGAGGTATCAATACCTCCTACTTTATTATGTTGTGTGGTGCCAGGTGCACCCGTTAAATCATCAAACGCTCTCTCCATTTGCTTCTCAAAAGAAGTCATCACTTTTCGGCGATCAAAACCAATACTATGGATTGTTTCTATATAGAGTTGGCGATCATGAGGATGAGAGGCTTGATCAGCGAGGCCAGATAAGTACTCAGCAGCAGCATTATAGGTATCATTAACCTGCGCCATGATTAAATCAAGGCAATAGGTTTTAATTTGCTGAGTTAGATTCGACAAGCCGTGTCTCTCCTGCTTATGCTGATAGCAAAACGATATCAAAGCATCCTTAAATATATTACTTGTTTTATAACACTAATTTATAAATGACCGCTAAGTACCATTTTAATCGCTTTCTATACCAGATAGCTAGAGTGGGAAGGCTAAAAGCTGCAATAAAATGTTATAAATTAATCATTTACTCTACGTTCAAATCAGGGATAATGGATCCATGAACAGACAATCATCAGGCTCAGATCAAGAGCCGAATAAAAATAAGCAACAACAGCAACCAACTCAAGGTATTGGTCGAGGAATGTATTATATTGCTTGGTTTTTTGGCATAGGACTATTAACCCTTTTCTTTTCTGATGTTGAGCAAAGTAAAGTTAATCCTAATCGAAACCCAAATAGCTTATCTCAACAGGGTGTCGCTGAAGTTGTATTAGAGCAGAATCGCCAAGGACATTATGTGACTACGGGCACAATTAATGGCCAAGAGGTGGTGTTTTTGCTTGATACAGGAGCAACGGATGTTTCTGTTCCTTTACATATAGCTGAGAAGCTTGGACTCAGCAAAGGTCGCTCGATTCCCATATCAACAGCTAATGGCACTATAAGTGTTTATCAATCATGGATTGGAGAGCTAACCATAGGTAAGTTACTGATCCGTGATGTGGATGCGAATATTAATCCTGGAATGCAGGAAAATTTTATCTTACTTGGCATGAGTGCTTTGAAGGACTTGGAATTTACTCAACGTAATAATCAATTAACTATTCGTAACTATTATTAGCACTGATCATTAACTATCATCATTAAGTAAGCATGAAACCACATACCTTTCGATTTGATTATACAGCTAGCCTGAACGCTACTATTACCAAGATGGTTGAACTTGCCTTGGCTGAAGATTTAAACAGTCTTGAATCAGGCAGTGATATTACGGCAGAGTTGATACCTGAGGATCAGCTGGTTACCGCTAGTTTGATTTGTAGAGAAGAAGGCATACTTTGTGGTACACGTTGGGTAGATGAGGTGTTTCGACAGCTCGATGATGCTCTGGGTGAGAAGGTGACGATTAGTTGGCGACAGGCTGATGGAGATAGATTAACACCTGGATTGGAGATCTGCTCTCTTGAAGGATCAGCTCGGGTTATTTTGATCGGCGAGCGTACCGCCATGAATTTTCTGCAAACCTTATCCGGCACTGCAACGGTTACCCATCGGTATGTTACCGAGCTTGAAGGTACTGGCTGCCGATTGCTTGATACACGTAAAACGATTCCTGGATTTCGTTTGGCCCAAAAGTATGCGGTTACCTGTGGCGGCGGTCATAACCACAGGATTGGGTTGTTTGATGCTTTTTTGATTAAAGAGAATCATATTATTGCTTGTGGTGGCATAGCTAAAGCAATTGTCCAGGCTAGACTTAATCATCCTGAGCAGCCTGTTGAGGTCGAGGTTGAGAGTTTAAGTGAGCTTGAGGCTGCCCTAAATGCTGGCGCTGATGTTATTATGCTTGATAACTTTGGGCATGATGAGATGCTGGCGGCTGTTGCCTATAACAATCTTAACTATAATAAACTTACTTATAAAAAAGCACAGGCAGCTCTTGAGGCTTCTGGGAATATTACGCTTGAGAACCTTGCTGATGTAGCTAGAACAGGGGTTGATTATATTTCTGTAGGAGCTATTACAAAAAATATTCAGGCACTGGATCTTTCTTTGAGAATTCAAATGTGACGTTTATTTTCAACTATAACCACTCGATGTGACTTTTTACGTCACTTTTCGCCCTTTATACGCATTTCACTGTAAGAAAATGTGTCGTAAATGATACAACTGCTATTCTGGCAATTATTATTAAAAATATTTAATTAATTTTAATTTTAACAAATAGCTTGTCTTTCAGTAAGTTAGCGTCTATTCTGCATGTAAATAATAGCTTTATTGTTATTTATTTGTATTTTTTTAGCGCTTTGGCACAGCCTGTGCACTACTCAGAAGTAACGAATTTGCTGTTATGCATTTTAAGATTTCGAGAAGCTTATAATAGTAGCAATTTTTTAAATGTAAAAACTAGGAGTTTTAAAATGAGAAAATCTATCCAACAGGGTTTCACCCTTATCGAATTAATGATCGTTGTTGCTATTATTGGTATTTTGGCAGCGATTGCCCTTCCTGCATATCAGGATTATATTATTCGTGCAAAAATGACTGAAGTCATTGGTCTTGCTGCAGCAGCAAAAACAACTATTACTGAGTTTGTTCAWTCTACTGGCGGCTGGCCTGCAGATGCCGCCCAAGCAGGCATTAATGTTCTAGCAGCGCAAAGTAGTTYCCTTGCTTCAGACGTAACTATTGTTACTGATGGCGGCCCACTCGGAACACTAGATATAACTTATACTATTGATGGTACTAATGCTGGTATAGGTGCACCAGGTGGAAATATTGCCGCTGCTGGTGATGGAACTTTCATATTCCAAGGCAATGCTGCAAATGCAAATACAGGCATTCAATGGACATGTGATGTTGCTGTTACTGGCTCTACTGTTCAATCTAAATACCTGCCTGCTAATTGCAGATAATTAGATTTGCAGTTCGAAGAAAACCCTGCTTTATGCAGGGTTTTTTTTGAAATTAAATAAATGTTAAATAAAAAATATTTTACAACATTAATTCTAGTATTCATTTGCCTAGGTATGGCACTTTATTTTCATGGGTTGAAAGGCCCTTTTCTTTATGATGATACTCATAATCTAAAGACATTGATTGAATTAAAGTCAATTGATTCATTTGAAGAAGTAGTACAATTAAGCTTGTCGAATAACTCAGGGCCTTTAGGTCGGTCTGTGAGTATGGCGAGTTTTGTAATTCAAAAATATCTGGGCGATTTTGAAACCTACGATTTAAAGCTATTAAACCTTACATTTCATATTTTAATAACACTACTGATCTTCCTTTTTGTTTACAAAATAACTGTACTGTTAAGCGAGAATGCACAGCAAAGTTATCAAACAGCATTTCTTGTATCACTTATTTGGTTAGTCCATCCGCTACACGTAAGTACCGTGTTATATATAATACAACGCATGGCGCAATTGTCTACCTTGTTCTCAATGATGGCATTGACCTTCTTTGTTTACAACTATAGACGGTTAGCAATTGCTAAGTCTTTAGTTACTTTTATTCTTCCTACATTTTTTATCGTGGCTACAACTACGTTAGCAATATTTTCTAAAGAAAATGCGATATTAATATTTCCCTCATTATTATTGCTTACTTGGCTTTTAAAAGACTCGACTAAGCACAGTAATTATTTTAAAACTTGGCTATTAGTTATAGCAACAATTCCAATCATAGTTGCTGCTTATAAATTTTCAATTTTTGCATTCAATGCAAACTATGAATTTAAGGGATTCACACTAGCAGAAAGATTACTTACTCAATCTAGAGTAATATCTGATTATATTATTCAACTTGTCTTTCCGCTTACTCATAAGATGACTCTTTATCATGATGATTTCCTCAAGTCATCTTCGTTGATTCAACCAATAAGTACTTTAGTTGCAAGCTTTTTTATCGTTGCTTTAGCGTGCTGTTGTTTTATAAAGTCGGTTCCAAGGCTGGTTCGATTTGGAATAGCATGGTTTTTCATTTGGCATTTAATAGAGTCTACGGTATTGCCATTGCATTTATATTTTGAGCATAGAAATTATTTGCCATCCGTTGGGCTAACCTTAGTAATTGTTCATTACCTAATCACCATTAAAGATAAATTAACTTCTAAAACTAAATATATTCCAATTATTCTTTATACCGTTTTTTTATCCATTTCTACTTATAACCTAACAAGTCTTTGGAGCAATAAGGAAGAGCTTTACAATCACTGGCTGACAAATCATCCCACATCAAAAAGCACGTTAATTACTTATTTACAAGTTGTTGAAAAAAAATATGAACAACAAGTAGTAAATGAAATTCTTGAAAAATCGGTCACTCTAGATAGTTTTAAAACTGATGTATCAATAAATTTGTATCATTATTTATCTAGATGTATCTTAGATCTTGATACTAGAACTCAAGAAGCTAAACTCATCAGTATTACTCAAGCTCCTGTAAACTACCATTTTTCAGTAATTACCTTATTAGAAATGATAGCGATTAAAGTAGTATCTAATGATTGCAAGCCTACTAACATTCATAATTTATCTGAAATAATTCTTAACATTCAAAATTTTGCCCCTCAAAACACTAAATCTTCATGGGTTAGTGGAGTATATTCAAATCATGGACATATTTTGCTTAAAAGTGGAAAACCTAATCTAGCCTTATCCTTGTTTGAATCGGCTTACTCTTTAAATAAAAATAGATATGCATTATTAATTCCTATAATTGATCTTAATATAAATAAAAGAAATCTAAGCGAAGCTAAAAGATACCTAAATTATATGGATAAAAATAAGAATAAGATTACTAATAGGGCTATAATTAATAACTTAATGCAAATTAAAAAGAAATATTTAGCCATTGAAGCGACTATAAATAAATGAAGACGTTGTCTGTAAGTATAATTATCCCCTGTAAGGATGAGCAAAGTAGTATTGGTAGTTTGATTGAAGAATTACAAGCCAATACTGTATTTAACGAAATAATCATTGTTGATGATGGATCAACCGATAATACTCAAGATATTCTTAAGCAATATAAAGATATTATTGTTATTAAAAATCCATATTCAAAAGGTAATGGAGCTGCCATAAAATCAGGAGCTAGAAAAGCTAAATCTGACTTACTGTTATTTATGGACGCTGATGGTCAGCATAAACCTGAGGACATACCTAATCTAATAGCTGGAATTCATGAAGGGTATGATATGGTAGTTGGTGCCAGAGCTTCAAAATCACAAGCAAGCTTACCTCGATTAATTGGAAATAATTTTTATAACAAATTCGCTAGCCTAATCACCGGCCATAAAATTAAAGACCTAACATCCGGATTTAGAGTCTGTAAGAAAGATTTATTCCTTCAATTTATTGCGCTTCTACCTAATAGATTTTCTTACCCAACAACTATAACAATGGCCTTTATTAGAAATGGTTACAGTGTTAAATATACCAGTATAGAATGTAATGAGAGAACAGGGAAAAGTCATATTTCGTTACTAAAAGATGGCTTAAGATTCTTAATTATAATATTTAAAATTGGCTCTCTTTATTCACCTCTTAAAATTATAGCCCCTATCTCTTTATTTCTTTTTTCATCAGGCCTAGGATTATATTTATATAATTACATAGTAAATGGAAAACTCACAAATATGAGTATGATGCTTTTAATGACATCGACACTTATATTTATTATCGGACTCATCTCTGAACAAGTAACTACATTAATTTATATGAGCATAAATAAAAGTAAATAATCCATTATAAATAATGTTCTGTCATGTTAAGGTATTTAGCTAAATTGATGCTTAAGTCTTAGAGTTTATATGCGTATTTTAATCATAAGTACTTTTTTTCCACCATTAAACTCTATCGCCTCTTTACGGCCATATTCTTGGGCAAAATACTTCCGAGATCAGGGATGTTCGGTAACCATATTGACGACCCATAAACCTAATTTGGACAAAACGATACATCACGACTTGCCTCTTGATGAGATAGAGGTATTAAGTGTTGAACAAAAGTCTCTGATAATAAAATTACGCACCAAACAACAGAACAAAGAAGAAGAAAAAACGGGAGGTCTGATATCAAACCTAAGACATAAAACAGGTATTTTTTCTTCTTGTCGAATGCCTGACATTTCAGATATGTGGGCTCTCAAGGCTTACAAAAAGGTTGCCCGCCTTAAGCCTTGGGATATTGTAATAAGTACCTCGGGGCCATACACTACGCATTACATTGCACAGAAGTTAAAGAAGTCAAATATTACAAAGTGTTGGGTGGCTGATTATAGAGATTTCTGGACTAACCATGAGTTATTTACTGGTCTCTTTCCTTTTACAATTTTAGAGAAATATCTTGAGCARAAATGGATGGCCCATGCAGATATAATAACCACTGTTTCTAATGGACTAAAGTCTTCACTACAGACCCTCTTACCTGACAAACAAGTTCATACCATTATGAATGGATTCGACGAGAACATATCAGATGTGCAATTACTGCAAAAAGAATCTGATTATTTACGCATCGTTTATACAGGTACCATTTATAATGGGCTCAGTGACCCGAAATTACTATTAGTCTCACTCAATGAATTATTTCAGGAGTCGTTATTATTGCGGCAAAAGGTGACTGTAGACTTTTATGGTAAGTACAATGCAGACTTTCAAAAACTAATTCAAAACTATGATTTAACAGATATCGTAAAACAGCATGGAATGGTGGACATTCATACCTCACTTTCATTACAGAAAAACGCATCAATGTTGGCTTTTTTTGAGCCGAGTTTTACTAATAACAAAGGCATCATCACCGGGAAACTATTTGAGTACATATATTCAGGTACACCAATATTAGCTATTGGGATAGATGATTCTAATGAATCAGCTCAGATAATTATATCTAGTAATTCAGGCTATGTTTGCAGTGATAATGTAAGTACGATTAAACAAAGCATATTAATGATATATCAGGGCGAATGTAAAACTGCTCAGAATCGGCTGGAAGTAATGAAATACTCTCGTCAAAATCAAGCGGAAAAACTATATGAGCTGCTACTTGACTCACAATAAAATCATTAATTATGCAGTCTATCTCGTGCCTAATGAAAAGCAATCTTGATTAAAATTGTGTAGTGCAAGATATTTTTATAGTAAACAGGTATCCGAAATACTGGGTATAAAGATATATCATAGTAATCGTAAATTCATTAGATATAGATCTGTTTTTTACTGCCTCCGATTGCGCGAGATGAAAAATCATTTAGAATTATTACTTTTCAAATGGAAATAAGACATTAGGTCTCTAATTAAAACATTTTTCAAATGCTTTTCTTATATAGTAAACTAATAGATAACTAATTTAATAATTATCGGTAATTAATAGTCACCACTTGTATTATATTAAAGCTAAAGTTTTGATGTATTATGATTATCTTTTGGTGATTATCAGTGAACCTCATTCAGTACAAAGTTTTTACAATGAATCATTTTTTAGAGCTTATTTACACGAAATAGGATACAAAATTTAATGTTGGCTTCATACGCAGAGCTTTTTTTTATGTTAGAACAAGAAAACTGTGTTTATTGTATTTATAAGGGATTGAATCATTTAGACGATGACTTAAAAGGTGCACGAGGTGATATAGATATTTTGGTTTCTGAAAATTCTTTACAAAAATTTGACAGCATTTTAATAAATTGCGGATTTAAAAGAGATTTATCAAGAACAAAATTTCCAAACTATTATTTTAAACGCGATGAACAAACAGGCCGTATGTTAATGGTCGATCTGGATTGTAAGGTGCGATTAGGTAATAAACCTCTTAAGCCTTTTGTGGTACAACCAAATTGGACAAAGATGAAGCTTCTCAAAAGAAATATTAGTGAAGTAGTTATAACTATCTTGGATCCTTATGACTATCTACCATTGACTTTGTTGATAAGATTAACAGCAAGACAATCCCCTGAATTTGACATGAATGAAATTTCAGAGCTCTATAATCAATTGGATAGAGTGAAATTAGCCGATTCATTTTATTCAAAGTTACTTTTAAAGTTGAGTTACAATAAAACAACTAATATTTACGATGATATTCATAACTTAAATTCTTGGAACGATTTACAAGGTAGATATAAAAACCTTATTTTAGAATCATTGGAAGGAAGTCGATTTAGTTTAAATATTCGGTTATTTGGAAATGTTGTGTCTACTTGGTTTGCTGTTCAAAAACCAAGGTTAAAACGGCTATTGCAAAGGCCTAANNATAGAYYAYMWMKYGKTSYYMWKMKAWGMMYRAYTGRYSTRRAWRSGGCNGGAAWWWYWRCYARTATTRRWRYMRWTWWAAATGATACATTTTATAAAACAGCAGGGGTTAAACGTATTTACTTTGGAAACAATGAGTACTGGTTTCCCTGTTTAAATTTTTTCGACAGGACTCTTAAGAACCTACGCATTCTATGGATTGTTATTCCTATAATAAAAAGCTTTGATCGACAAATGCGCTCGGTCTGGGCTCTTTATTTATCTGTAATGGGAAATATAGTTTTATGTGACCGTTATTATTATGATGATGAGTGTGGCAAAATAATTGCAGAAAAAAAAATGACAAACCTTAAGCCTTTTACAAAATTTAAACGCAAATTTGTACTTCAGTTAAAACCAAGAATGTTTATAAAGCCAGACTTAACTCTATTTTTTAATGTTAGTCCTGAAGTAGCTTTTAAAAGAAAGCAAGACTTTTCATATGAGGTTATGTTGGAAGTCAATCAATGCTATCGGGAAGTCATGAAAAATAGACAAGAAGTTGTTAATATTGATGCAGACCAGAAACACAGCAAAGTTATCGACGAAGTATTCTCACATATAAACTCTATAATTCATAGAATTGGTTAATAAATTGGTTAATAATCTCAAGCATTTTGCGAGAAGAGTTTCAACATTTCTATTGAAACATAAAACTGTTACTCCTCTACATTACATAGCGCTTTTTATTGCCCGATTTTGGCATCCCTATGTCAATCATAAGTTATCGAACAGTTTGAAAATCCTATACCAACTTAACAAACAAGAAGCGTTTCAAAAAATTAGTTTAACAGGAACTGCAGTACTTCAGTTATATACAAATAACTATATTTATTTGATTCCTACTGGAAACATTTCAGTGAACTCACTTGCTAAAAATTATCATAATTGGACACTGCTCAACCACTCTGACTATAAACACCTAGTCAATTACTGGTTACAGAAAATATCTACAACTGAGATTGTTTATTATAAAATTGAAAAGCTGAATCCAATAGAGGATATAAACACGGCTTATAATTCGATATATAAGGAACTTATTGGTGAAATTCAGGAGAATGATTTTCAATATATCGACTTTAAGATGATAATCCATAAACTTGAAAGCCTAGTTAGTTTTAAGTTAGATGATTTAATTCCTAGGCTGTATAAGCCTTCCAGAGGATATGTTGGAATGCTCCATGGTGATCTCACCAGTAATAATATTTTAAGAAATACTGCTGGTAATCATGTAATAATTGATCTAGATCGCTTAACTTTCAAAGGTCCTCAAGTTTTAGATGAAATTCATTATTGGTTCTGCGAACTCGAAAAGAAATATAAATTGCAATGGTTAATAATTTTACCATCAATATTAGAAGGAAAAATCCCTTGGGTGTCACCATCAAGATTTAAGGATATGGCGAAGTTAAATCAATTGTTGACAATATATTTCTTTTTTAGAATCAATGCTGAAGTAAGGGATGGTATCAAACTACCTACACGATATTTACAATCATTAAGAAGCTGTCTATTAGCGATTTTAACTGTTCAAAGATCAGGCATAGAATGAGTTCAGTTTTTAATACTCTTGCTGGTGCAATGATTCAACAGTTTAGTATTAAGAGTAAAAACCCAAGGGGGTAGTATGGTAGATCTTGGATTTGGTAAGTTAGCCACTAATGTGTCCTCTACTMTACTACGGCAAACTGTGGCAGGGGTATTACAGCTGATTACTATCGCCATTATTGCTCGTGTTTATGGTCCTGCTGGTAATGGTGCCTATGCAGTTGTACTTCTGTTACCCAGCATGTTGACTACATTTCTCAACCTCGGGATAGGGCCTGCAAATGTCTACTTCCTAGGCTCAGTACAATTTTCACCGCGCGAAGTCTTGATTTCCTGTATTAAATTTACAGTTATTCTTTCTGTGATAGGTGTAGCAATTGGCGGCTCTATCATTCAACTTAAGTCAGAGGTAATATTTCCTGGAATAGAACCTTTGATGTTATGGCTAGCATTAGCAAGCTTTCCAATCAGTTTGATGCAAAGTTTTATAATCAGTATTTTCCAAGGGATGCAAAAATTTACCGAATTTAATATAATATTACTAGCTACTCCGTTAATTACATTAGTTGTTGTTAGCGTTCTTATAGTATCTGGTCATACTAACTTAACTACTCTAATTATTGCCTACATTATGGGGATAATTGTCACTTTGCTGATTTCAATTATATTGCTTCAAAAATATCTAAAGGTAGATGATGAAAAGTTAGGTGAAAATTATACTAAAAGTGCAATAAATTATGGATACAAGGCTCATCTGAGCAACATAATGGCATTCGTTAACTACAAAGTAGATATATTTCTTGTAAACTTTTTTCTTAACCCTGCTAGTGCAGGTGTTTATGTGATTGCAGTACAACTTAGTGAAAGGCTTTGGATGCTTTCGCAAGCCGTAAGTACAGTACTACTGCCAAGATTATCTGAACTCTCTAACGACGAAGAAAAGCGTCTTCAAATTACACCAATCATTACACGCATTATATTATATTCAACTGCATTTATTAGCATTGCTTTTGCAGTTTTAATTTATCCATTGATTCCCTTGATTTTTGGGGTAAGTTATCTTGATGTCTACATTCCACTACTTATTTTACTCCCAGGTATTGTTGTTACCTCTGCTTCTCGAATTTTAGCAAATGATCTTGCATCAAGAGGTATGCCAGAGTTAAATATGTATACATCAATTGTAGTTGTTATAATTAATATTATTGGAAATATTGTACTAATTCCCATGTATGGTTTAATAGGCGCTGCCCTTGCAACTTCATTGGCTTATATAATTAACTTTATATTGAAATTATTAATGTATAGACACGTAACTGCTATACCCCTATTGAGTTTAATTCTTATTCGAAAAAATGAATTGAAAAGAATAGTAGATTTTATAAAGGCGATATTTCGAAAGGCGGCTGTGTAATTAGTTTAAGCATCACAAACTGATAAAACTGCCGCTTTGATAAACTGTAGCCTTGCACCTACTATAACTATATTTAACATTCCGGCCTCTTATCTGATGATCCTAAGAGAATTAAAGACAAGTCATCATTTGCATATTCCTGATTAAGAAATGAAGATACCTTATCAACATTTAATTTTTTAATATTTATACTAGAATGATTTAATTGATTAATAAGCTTAACAAGTGTTTTTTTATCAAAACTCGAAGTTACCCACCCAATATCATATTTGAGAATAAATGTCTTCAATTCAGTCAGAGGAGAAGTAATAATTGGTACTTTAGCTTGAATCATCTCAAATAATTTGTTTGGTAGACAATGCTGAAGATTAAAAGTACTTGGTGGGAGAAAAATTACACCAACATCATAGTCATTTGTGACCTCAACGATCTTCTTGTAGGCAACAGGAGATAACACAGAAACATTGTTTCTATCCCGTGCCATACGCTTTAATTCGTCGATATATCTCTTGTTTCCAACAACCATCAAATCTAGATGAGCTTCTGATTTTACAGAATCCATCGCTTCAATTATTGATTTAATTCGTCTCGCCTTATTAGCGATACCATGATAAATAAGTTTGATAGGTTTGCCAGTGTTTAGCTTTAAAACCAACTCAGATTTTGGTGCAACGCTGTGTACTATCTCTGCATCGATATGATAAATATTTTTATATTCTGTTTTTAGTCCAGAAGAAACCGTTATACATTGGTGTGCTTTGGGTAAATATTTTTCACAGAGATAGTGCTGGAACGGTTTTTCCAAGAAGCTCCATAAAAAATCATTTTCAAACTGTCTAGGATAAAATTCACGCAGATCTAAAACTATACGACATGATGGATTCACTTTTTCAAAATAGGGCATTAGTTGAATATCATGGCAAATTATTACATCGAATTGCTCCAACATATTTGCGTCAATATTTAAATGGTATGATATCCTGCTTATAAACTTGTGCAACCTGAAAACTTTAAAGAGAAGGCTAATCATTCTAACGTATAAATTCTTCTTTTTAGGGATCTTTATAAAGTCGATATCTATCATGTTACTAGAAAAACCAGCATAAGTGAGTTCATGATTATTTTTTAGTAAACGTACCATTCGATTAGGTCTCGGAGAGTTTTCAAGATGCGCCAATGCACATACAATTATTTTCATAAAATCACTATTCCCTTTATGCTTACCTTGATTTATGTAAGTTCATTTAATGCATTAAAATAGACACATTATCTTGAATATTGTGTTATCCAATTAGACTCCTGAAGAATCCTATGAACCATTTGCCTCACAGTCACGTTCATCGATTATTATCTGTTAGCACTTGTTGATAAATGTCAGTTAGCTTCTTTGTTATAACCTTAGAACCAAATCGTCTTACTGCCGAACGTCTAATTTTTTTTGCATCAAACATATTGTAGTTTTGGTACATAAACCGCATGGCGTATTTAAGTTGTTCAAGGTCATTCGTATCATAGAAAATACCATCTTGCGTTTGTATAATCGATTCTGGTCCGCCACATCGACTGGATATTACTGGAATGCCACTGGCTAATGCCTCAACGGTAACCATACTAAACGTTTCAAATTCACTAGTAACCATACTTGCATGTACCCTACTAAATAAAGCGACAACGTCGCTTCTTTTTAACTTACCTAGGAACGTGACTCTATTCTGCACATTCAGACTTTTAGCGATCCTTTTTAAGTTCTTTAATTCTGCTCCTTCTCCACCAATGAATACTTTTACATTTTCATTCTCATCAAATTCTTCGGCAAAAGCCTTAATAACATTCTGTGTTTGTTTATTCTGAGTAAGATTGGATACATGTGCAAAAACAAAATCTTGATTGTTTTTTGATCTTAAATTTTGTTCAATTTCAAATATTGGGCTAATCATATTGGGCAGATATTTCCATGAAACTGCATTATCAAAATACGAATTTAGAAAATCTCGATAGGCTTCACTCACTGCAAAATTAGCAAAAGAATGTTTTGCAGATTTTATTAATGTCTTTTTTAGCCCAGGCCTAACTCCCAACGTTTTATATACTGAGCGATGCTCTGTGACGATATATGGAATGTTAAATTTATTGTAAATTTTTTCTGCGACAACACCAGCATGTAATAATGAATGAGCATGTATAATATCTGGCTTGCCGTACTTATTTATATATTTTTTAAATAGAGTAATGCCTGCTTTTCTAAGGAAGAATTCTCGTGCAACGGGAGTATAAGGAATCCAAGAAACTGCATTGTAACGGTATGTGGCCACACCAAAGTCATTTTCTAAAGAAACACCTCGGCTTCCATCAAATAACTTATCAAGTCCTCGAACATAAGGATATATTATGCCAACCTTATGGCCCAAACCAGATAAAGCTAATGCTTGCTCTCTGAAGAATGAACCTGATAAATCATTCGATTTAGTAGAGTACCAAGAGGGCAAGACTAATATGTGCAAAGAAAATAACTCCGTTAATGTGTGGTGTTATAAAAAACTATATCTTCAAAGCGCATTCAATATTTCTACAACACGATCAATCTCATCTCTTTCCATGTATGGATATATTGGAATACTTAATATACATTCGGAAAGCATCTCAGCAATTTTGTACTCGCCATTAACATATTCTTCGTATGCTTTTTGTTGATGTATTCCTTTAATATAGTAACTATAACACATTACATCTTGAGTCCTGAGGCTCACAATCATATCATTCCTTTGTGGATGTAATAAGCTAAACTGGGCCCATGAAGAGGTGAAATTTTCAGGTACATAAGGTGATTTAATTTCAGCACTTAGTGATTTATAATAGCAGTCTGCAATAGAATTTCGAATACTTAGCTCTTCAGGGAATGCGTTTAATTTTTCTAAAAGAATTGCAGCCTGTATTGTATCCAAACGACTGTTCATGCCTACACGAATATTATCGTACTTGTTCTCTCCCTTTCCATGAACTCTTAAGGATCGAATTATTTCGGCATATTGATCATCATTAGTAAATATTGCGCCACCATCACCATAGCATCCCAAAGGCTTTGCCGGAAAAAAGCTTGTCGTTGCTATATCTCCAAAGCTACCGGCACGCTTTCCGAGAATTTCACCACCAAATCCTTGTGCAGCATCTTCAACGAGTTTTAGATTATATTGCTTTGCTATTTGTGTTAATGCTGGATAATTTGCAGGCAATCCAAATAAGTCAACGGCAATTACAACCTTTGGTTCCAATTGTTTATCTCGAATAGTGCTTTCTATTCGTTTTTCTAAATCTATCGGGCAGATATTAAAGGTATCAGGATCTGAATCAACAAATACTGGCGTTGCTCCAACCAATGATATTGCTTCAGCAGTAGCAACAAATGTAAATGTTGGGCAAAAAACAGCATCACCAGGCTTTATATTTAAAGCCATAAGGCTCAATTGCAATGCATCAGTACCATTTGCACAGGTAATTGCATGACTCACACCAACATAGTCAGCAAGCTGCTCTTCCAATTCATAGACTTCAGGTCCTAAGATGAATTGACCATGGTCGAGTACTTTCTGAATACGTTTGTCTATGCCTGACTTTAGCGCTTGATATTGAGCCTTTAGGTCAACCATTGGAATCATTTGTTAGTAACCGACTTTGTTAGATGATCTCCATTTAACTTATATAGGTCACCTGTTTGAGTACAGATTATTTCTGCATCTCCTGATAGAGGCAATGCTAGCCGTTCGCCTGCTTCACTCATCCAACCAATTTGTCGAGCAGGAACTCCAACTAAAAGAGCATAGGGCTTGGCATCTTGAGTAACCACAGCCCCAGCGCCTATAAAAGCATACTCACCAATAGTTATGCCACATACGATGGTCGCATTTGCGCCCAAAGTTGCGCCATATTTAACGAGTGTATCTCTATACTCATGTTTTCTTTGAATGTGTGCTCGTGGATTGTTGACGTTGGTAAAAACAACGCTCGGACCACAAAAAACATATTCCTCTAAAAAGACATTGTCATAAACCGAGACATTATTTTGTATTTTGCAATGGTCACCGATAATGGCTTTATCACCAATATAGACGTTCTGACCGATACTAACGTTATTGCCGATATTAGCACCAGATGAAATATGAGAAAAATGCCATATTTTTGTATCTAGGCCAATACGAGCACCCTCATCAACCACTGCTGATGAATGTTTGAAATAGTCACTCATTATGTTTTAATATCCCTCAAATATGAGTGCTTACTACTACCTTTGTTAGCGATCTCAAGGTTGCGGATTTGACTAGCAATTTCTATGCTCTGTTTTGCATCATCTAGACCAAAGCCATTTCCATCAATGATACTTTGATAACTTGCTGTGTGCAGATCGGTGAACCCAGTTGAAAACTCAATCTCTTCATTATCAACTGTTAGTGAACGAAATGTTCTTTGACCAGTGGCTTTAACATTTTCTGGTAAATTGTCAGAGTTTATGGATAAAAACCATCTGACTCGTGCATTTGAAAATTCGATATAACCCGCATTGGTATCTTGAGTTTTCAAGTGCACAACATTTTTTTTAACTTCACCAAATATCCAGCCCAGCATATCAAAAAAATGAATACCAATATTCGTTGCGATACCGCCCGACTTACTTTCATTGCCTTTCCAAGAATTCAGATACCAATTTCCTCGACTGGTGATGTAAGTCAAATCGACTTCATAATTTTTACTATTATTATCAGTTAACTCTTTAAGGATTTTTTCTCTAAATTGAATGAGGGCAGGATGGTGTCTCAATTGTAAAATATTGAATACCTTACAGCCTGTTTCTTCTTGGACTATCTTGAGGGCTTCAACATTATGCGGGTTTAGCACCAGTGGCTTTTCACATATCGCATGTGCATTATTTCTAAGAGCAAATCGAATATGAGAATCGTGAAGATAATTTGGTGAGGCAATACTTACATAATCTATTTTAGTGCCTTTTCTTTTAAGTAAATCAATGTGCCTATCAAAACGCTCAAACTCAGTAAAGAAATCCGCCTGAGGAAAGTAACTATCTATTATTCCAATAGAATCATTTTTATCCAATACTGCGACTAATTTATTCCCAGTATCTTTAATGGCTTTCATATGTCTAGGCGCTACATATCCTGCTGCACCAATCAATGCAAAATTTTTCATAAATATTTTCTAGTCACGACTCGAGACAGTRNGTTTGTGTAGACATCAGTTTTTTAATGCTTTCAGYATTATATACTTTATTTTAAAAAACAATACGTTATATTGTATAAACTAAAGTAATATGTATAATAAAATTAATGTTTGAGGATGGATAACATATCACATTTCTAGGTAGTAGAAGTTAATTTTGTTACTGATAGTGACTGTAATATCAATACTTCCCATAATTTAAATACTTGAACACAGGTAATACCTAATAAATGACCGCAATCAAAGTCCTAATTATAGATTTAGCGCAAAAACTTGCTAACCGTCTCTATGTCGCCGTCTCTTAGCGGATAGATTTAAGATGAATAAAGATTTAAATATTGCGGTGGTAGGGACTTATAAGACCAGTGAACTTTATAGCAGAAATATAATTGCTATAAATACCATAAAATCTATTTGCTCAAATGCACGAGAATTCAGACCTGATTACACTGCAAGTTTAGATGCCACATCTAGCTTAACAAGTTTTTCAAGATTCATAATATATACATATACTACACTAAGGCAGTGGTTCTCACTCTCAAGGCAGATTAAAGCTATTCGTAGTTACCCTATAATCTATGTACCATATCCTGCACATCTTGACATTCTGCTAGTAAAGATTTTCACACTTGGTAAAAAAAACATTATCATAATGGATGCTTTTTTAGGTTTACATGATACAGCTATAATGGATCGTAAATTATTTTCGAAGACTTCGATTGCTTCTCATTTAATTCGTTTACTTGAAAAGATATCTTTAAGTTATGCTGATATGATTATACTAGATACAAAACTTCAGGCCGATTCACTAATCAAAAGCTATCAACTTCCAGAGAATAAAGTAACATCACTTCCTGTAGGAATTAATGAATCGCAATGGAGACCTCAGCATACATTAGATTATAATGAGAATTTTAATTTGCTTTTCTGGGGTACCTTCATTCCACTGCATGGGGTAGAGATAATCATCGAATCTGCACTTAAGCTCCAAGCCTCAGAAAAAAATATACAATTTACTCTAGTTGGAACCGGGCAAACTGCCTATAAAATAAAAAGTGAATATAAAGATAAGTGGCCTGTAAACGTTAAATGGGTCGATAAGATTTTACCCATGAATCAATTGCACAAAATGTCAGAAGAAGCTCATTGTATTCTTGGGATTTTTGGTACCTCGGCTAAATCATCTAAGGTAATTCCATATAAAGTATATCAAGCACTGTCAATGAATAAACCTATAATAACTCGTAACTCTCAAGCATATCCTCAGCAACCACCACAATCTCTTATCACAATTTCCCCAGGCAACGCCTCTGAGTTAACAGATGCTATTTTAACTCTTATTAAAAATTATACGAAATATACATCAAGTAGTGATGCATTACATTATTATGAAACACACTTCTCGAATAAAGCATACCGAAAATCATTTCAAATAATGTTACAAAGCCTGAACTATGAATAAAGGAACAATTGCAATTGCACTAGCTACTTTTAATGGAGAGTCTTACCTAGAGGAGCAAATTAACAGCATTCTATCTCAAAGCTATGAAAGCTGGGATTTATACATATGTGACGATGGTTCTTCAGATAGCACGCCGGATATTTTAATCAGGTTAGCTAAGTCTGACTCTAGAATTAATATTATTGAAAAGCCTTTTAAAGAGCCTCCTTCACATTATAATAATTTTCATCGATTACTTACCTATATACAAGGTAAGGGATATCCCTATTTTGCGCTATGTGATCAAGACGATGTATGGGCTACTAATAAATTATCAGAACAAATTAAGATACTTGAAAAAGACTCAAAGACAACACTATGCCACTCAGATTTATCAGTTGTTAATGAACATTTAAATCTTATACATGAGTCCTTTTGTATCTTAAATAAGTTTAATTTTGTAAGTATGAAGTTAATGAGGTTTCTGATGCTCGATAACTTTGCGGTTGGCTGTACAATAGTGGCTAAAACTGAAATATTAGAGCATGCAATTCCATTCCCAGAAAACTTAACTAACCATGATTGGTGGTTAGCTATATGTGCAGAGTTATTTGGAGAGATTAAGTTCTTAAATCAACCACTAGTCCTCTATAGACAACATCAAAATAATCAAATTGGAAGTACCAAAGTAATTGAAAAATTACTTTATAAGCCTAAATCTTTTCTCTCTCTATTAAAAAAGCATCGCAGGAATTTTGAATACTCAACAGAGGCTCTTTTAGAATTGAATAAACATGAGCCTATAGAAAAAATAAATATGAAATCCTATGATGATTTAAACTTTTACCTCAACCTAATTCACAGTAAAAAAAACTTATTGAAGATTATCTATACTCTTCATAATAGAGGTTATTGTTCTCGTAGTTTAATTAAAGATATTGTAGCCACATATAACATTTGGAGATATCGTTTAAAATATAAGAGCAAAACCAGTTGCGGAATTTTAAAGAATTAAGTAGTGAAGCGCACCCCGTATATGCTCTCTAATTGGTATGTTCTTATAAGACAGTTTTATTTAAAAAACAATGCCTTATATTGTATATCTTAAAGTAATATGTATAATGATGCAGGAAGGTAAAGAGGTATTTTTAGACATTCATCACACTATTTAATCTAAATATGCAGTATAAATTACTTATATCCTGAAAGTTTGAACTATTTTATTGATATTAACTACATAATTATCACTATTGCTAATACTATCGAAGAAAATAAAATGGCATCTACAGCAACAAAAACAAAGCTCACCGGACTAGTCAGAAAGCTAGTTACTGACGGCTTGCTGCAAGAAGAGCAAGCAGCAGAGTCCTTTGCACAAGCAAAAACCCAGAAAATACACTTCGTCCCTTACCTTGTTGAAAACCAACTTATTACACCTAGACAAATCGCATTATCTGCAACCGGAGAGTTTGGAATTCCACTATTTGACCTAGACAGTATTGACAAAGAGGCAATCCCCGTAGATGTAGTCAATGAAAAAATCATCATTAAGCACCATGCTTTACCGATATATAAACGAGGTAATCGTTTATATGTAGCAATTTCAGATCCAACCAATCTCCAAGCATTAGACGAGATACGTTTCAATACCGGTATCTCCACAGAAGGCATCTTAGTTGAAGAAGATAAACTAACTGCAACAATAAGCCATGTACTAGAAGCCAAAGAAAGTGAGTCTCTATCTTCTGACTTCGATGATGCCGATCTAGAAAACATAGACATTGAAGATCCAGACGCTCAACCTGAAGACGATGATGGTGACACAGATGATGCTCCTATCGTACGTTTTGTAAACAAGTTGCTGCTAGATGCAATACGAAAAGGTGCATCAGATTTACACTTTGAGCCATACGAAAAAAAATATCGTGTCAGGTACCGTGTCGACGGTATCTTACAAGAAGTGGCAAGCCCACCCATCAATCTCTCAACGCGCATAGCAGCAAGACTTAAAGTTATGTCTCGTCTTGATATTTCTGAAAAGAGAGTTCCTCAAGATGGTCGTATTAAACTAAAGATCTCTAAAAATAAATCTATCGATTTTCGTGTAAGTACACTACCAACTTTGTTTGGCGAAAAGATAGTAATGCGTATTTTAGATCCTACCAGTGCTCAAATGGGAATCGAAGTTCTTGGTTATGAAGACCATCAAAAGCAGCTCTATCTTGAAGCCCTAAGTAAGCCCCAAGGTATGATCCTTGTTACCGGACCAACAGGCTCAGGTAAAACAGTTTCTCTTTATACTGGTGTAAACATATTAAATAAGCCTGATGTAAATATATCTACGGCTGAAGATCCCGTAGAAATTAACTTAACCGGAATAAATCAAGTTAATGTAAATGTTAAACAGGGTATGACCTTTGCTAAAGCACTAAGGGCTTTTTTACGACAAGATCCTGATATAGTATTAGTTGGTGAGATTCGCGATCTTGAAACAGCTGAAATTGCAATTAAAGCAGCTCAAACAGGCCACCTAGTATTATCTACCCTTCATACAAACAATGCTCCTGAAACACTTACTCGTTTGGCAAATATGGGTGTGCCAGCATTTAATATAGCAACCTCTGTCCACTTAATTATTGCACAACGTCTGGCTCGGAGACTTTGTAAGGAATGTAAAAGGAGTACTGACATTCCTAATGAATCACTAATACAAGCAGGATTCAAAGAAGATGAAGTGGACAGCTTAAAAATATTTGAACCCATAGGCTGCGATAAATGTTCAAGTGGCTACAAGGGTCGCGTGGGTGTTTATGAAGTTATGCCCATAACAAAAGCAATCGCTAGAATTATAATGTCAGGTGGTAATGCTATTGAAATTGCTGATCAAGCAAGATTAGATGGTGTGAATAATCTCAGGGAATCAGGTCTAGAAAAAGTCCGACAAGGCTTAACTAGTTTGGCAGAAATAAACCGTATAACACAGGATTAGGGTCATGGCTCTTCAAGCAGTTAAAAAACCAGTAGTTCGTAAAGCTAAAACTAAAGTTAATAAGGAGAAATCCTTCACTTTTACTTGGGAGGGTTCCGATAGAAAAGGTCAAAAAGTTACAGGACAAATGACTGCGCCTAATCAAGCTATGGCTAAAGCTAACTTACGTAAGCAAGGCATTACTCCAACTAAAGTTAAGAAAAAGGCAGCTGATTTATTTGCTCCTAGAAAAAAACCTGTTACAACAGCTGAGATTGCATCATTTAGCAGAATGATAGCTACTATGATGAAAGCTGGAATACCTTTAGTTCAGTCCTTTGAAATTATTGGCAGGGGTCATGATAATCCTTCAGTTCAAGAATTACTCTTGAACATTAAGACAAACATTGAATCAGGAACTTCATTTGCTGAATCACTCAGAAAATATCCTCGACACTTTGATGAATTATTCTGCGACTTAGTTGATGCTGGTGAGCAGGCGGGTGCTCTAGAGGAAATGCTAGATAGAATCGCCACTTATAAAGAAAAAACTGAATCTTTAAAAAAGAAAATAAAAAAAGCCATGACCTATCCAATATCGGTTGTGGTAATAGCGCTTGTTGTAACTGCCATATTACTTATATTCGTAGTGCCAACCTTTAAAGAAGTGTTCAGTAATTTTGGAGCCGATTTACCAGCCTTCACTCTCATGGTCATTGGATTTTCAGAATGGATGCAAGCCTGGTGGTGGGCTGCATTAGGCGTAATAGTAGGCACACTATACGGGCTAAAAGAACTGCTCTTCCGTTCAGAGAAAGCAAGAGACTTCAGAGATCGACTACTGCTTAAGCTCCCAGCAATAGGCCCTATCCTCTACGAAGCAGCAGTAGCAAGATACGCTCGTACTCTATCAACTACCTTCGCAGCAGGTGTTCCCCTAGTGGAAGCATTAGATTCAGCAGCAGGCGCATCGGGTAACGTTGTATTTCGTAACGCTATACACAAAGTCAAAGACGATGTCTCAACCGGTATGGCCATGCACATGTCCATGGAATCTGTACAAATATTCCCAAACATGGTTGTTCAAATGGTTGGCATCGGTGAAGAATCTGGTTCCCTCGATGCCATGTTATCTAACGTTGCAGGCATCTACGAAGAAAACGTAGACAACGCTGTGGATAACCTAAGCGCCCTACTAGAACCTATGATCATGGCAGTTCTAGGCGTCCTTATCGGCGGCCTAGTAATCGCCATGTACCTACCAATTTTCACCATGGGTCAGGTGGTCGGCTAAAGAGTCGGATAAAAGTGCTAACGTTAGAATATCTATCGACCAATGCCAACGCTCTCATCATCACAGCAGGTCTTTTCGGCCTGCTCATTGGTAGCTTTCTAAACGTTGTCATCTACCGAATTCCTGTCATGCTCGATAACGAGTGGCGTGAAGCCGCCACTGATATCCTCGAAGAACAGGGCGTTAACGTTGAAGAGCCTAAGTCTAAAGAGTCAGAAGAATCAAAGCCTTTCAACCTAGTTGTGCCACGCTCAGCCTGTCAAACCTGCGGCCATCAAATCACAGCCATGGAAAATGTACCCATTATCAGCTACCTCTTCTTAAGAGGAAAATGTTCCGGTTGCAAAAGTTCTATATCAGTCCGCTACCCACTAATCGAGCTATTAACAGGACTTCTATTTGCCTTCAGCGCTTATCAATTTGGCTGGAGTCAACAGACTGTCGCGACAATCATCTTAAGCGGTATGTTAATAACCCTAATTTTTATCGATATCGATAGAAAACTCTTACCCGATAACATCGTCTACCCTCTTTTATGGATAGGGTTATTCATCAACATCGATAACACCTTCATCAGCCTCGAAGAGTCTGTTATAGGTGCCTTAGCAGGCTATTTATCCCTATGGAGTATCTTCTGGTTATTTAAACTAGCCACAGGCAAGGAAGGCATGGGATATGGTGACTTCAAGCTACTAGCAGCTCTCGGTGCCTGGCTTGGATGGAAAATGTTGCCCTTGATCATCATGCTCTCTTCAGTGGTAGGTGCCGTTTTAGGAATTCTCATTTTAGTGCTCAATAAAAAAGGCCGCGAAACTACTCTTCCCTTCGGCCCTTATCTTGCAATAGCTGGTTTAGTCGCCTTATTCTGGGGCAATGAACTCGTTTCCCAGTACCTTCTTTTTATGGGCATATAAATGTCCCCGTCAAAACTGGTTATCGGCCTAACAGGTGGTATTGGCAGTGGTAAAACAGCAGCAGCGCAACTATTCCAAAAGTTAGGCATAAACATCATCGATGCTGATGTGGCTGCAAGAAAAGTGGTGGAACCTGGTCAAGCAGCTTTAATTGCACTGGTTGAACATTTTGGTCGTAACATCCTTAACATTGATTCCAATCAAGATGAATCACTAAACCGTCAAGCATTACGCTCGATTGTTTTCTCAAACCCTGAACAACTAACCTGGCTAAATAACTTCATGCACCCACTCATTAGGGATTGGATGGATGATGAAACAGCCAGAGCCACCTCTAAATACGTCATCAAGGTAATCCCGCTTCTCACTGAATCATCACTAAAACAACAGGTCGGTAGAGTCCTCGTAATAGATGTGCCTTTAGAAACACAGTTACAGCGAGTAGCCAAGCGGGACAATTGCTCACTTGATGAGGCTCAACAAATAACAAAAAACCAATCAACAAGAGAACACCGCCTCTCCTTTGCAGATGATGTAATTAACAACAACTCTAGTCTTGAGGATCTGGAGGTTGCTGTCAAAAAAATGCATAATGCCTATCTAACAATGTCAGCTAGCTAAAAATCGGACTCTCATATACACCATGAATGACTATAACCCTTCATCAACTATGATTACGGAGAAAGACCTCTCTGAAACCATTACCTTTGAGGTGCCTTTAAATGAACGATGTCGCTCGCTTTTACGCCTAGAGAGAGTTTTCAGAGAAACAAAACGCCACATTAAACTTGGCACACCCTCCGCACATTTTTTTGTCCTAAAACAAATTTTTCTGCTACTCGATTTTTTCGAAAGAGGAGATTTTAAAGCTGAGCTGATTAAAGAGCTTGATAGAGAAATAGCTTATTTTGCAAAACTGAGTGAAAATCCTGAAGTTGATCTTAGCAAGCTAGATGTATTCATCAATCAACTGGGACAATTAAGTAAATGGTTTCGAACTCAAAAGGGCAAGATTGGTCATCATCTACTCGAACAAGAGTTTATCGCTAACGCCAAACAAAAACTGATAAATGGCACTGCGCGTTTAAGCTTTGACGCCCCTTTTGTGAAATTATTTTTATCTTTACCTGATGAGGTACGGCAAGAAAAATTACAGGACTGGTTAAAAGCCTTCAAAGGTATTCAAACCAGTGTTGAAGTTCTTTTACGACTGAGTCGGGAAACAGGTATATATCAAACAGCTTTTGCTGAGGATGGCTTTTATCAGCAAACAATGAAAAAAAATGAGTTCCAGTTTATTAGCATTCGTCTACCGTCAGACCTCAACATCTATCCTGAGGTCAGTTCAGGCCCAAAAAGATTTAGTATTCGTTTTATGAGCTTATCTGATGATCTAAAATCAGATCAATTTACCCAGTGGTTCGACTTTGATTTAGCTAAATATAGTTAGCTCAATTGATAGCATTCAATTATTAGCGTTATAATTAAAAATTCGTGCTGCATCTACTCATATTTCAATATCGGAAATTGTAGACGAAGCAGTTCGTGTTCTTATGAGTAATCATCATGCAAATTCTTCATCCAATAAAGCCAATAGCTTCTCCAATATAGGATAATTAGCAGTTGGAAGTTTAAGCTCGTTGATGACAAGTCGATTAACCCATTCAACCTTCTGGCCTTCAAGACCAATAGGCAATCCAGTAAATTCAAGCACTCGAAAGATATGAAGTTTTACACGTTTTTCAGGATAACGATATTCTAATTCCAAAAAAGGTTCCAGTTGAAGCACTTCGATGCCGAGCTCTTCCCTAAGCTCACGACTTAATGCCTGTTCAGCTGACTCTCCCGATTCTAACTTACCACCTGGAAATTCCCACTTGCCCCCCTGATGAGCATCAGTAGGACGTAGTGACAATAAGGTTTCTCCCTGAGGATTAACAATAACCGCCGCTGCCACATCGATGACTTTAGCCATCGAAAAAGTTAAGTTAGCTTACCGTGACACTGCTTGAACTTACGGCCTGAACCACAAGGACAGGGTTCATTTCTTCCAACCTTACGAGCTTCTCGAACAAAAGGGGTCTGCTCCTGTTCAGGCTCAGCAGCCTGCTCTCCGTCTGAAGCTTCACTCATAGCGGATGCATTGGCATGTTGATAATTCATAGCTTGTGAGGCAGACTGTTGTCGACGTTTTTCGTCCACTGCTGCAACATCTGATTCTTCTTTTACTTGCACCTTAGCTAGAATACTTACAACTTCTGATTTTATTTCATCAAGCATCTGAGTAAACAGTTCAAAAGCTTCACGCTTATATTCTTGTTTTGGATTCTTCTGGGCGTAGCCACGTAAGTGAATACCTTGACGTAGATGATCCATAGCACCTAGATGCTCTTTCCACATGGAGTCAAGATGCTGCAGCATAATTGCCTTTTCAAAATGGCGCATCACAGCACCACCGACAGTTTCTTCTTTTTCTTTATAAGCCGCTATAACTTTAGTCTGAATTTTGTCACGGAGGGATTCTTCAAACAACTCATCGTCATCATCTAACCATTTCTGAACAGGCAACTCTAATAAATAGTCAGCTTTTAATCGCGCTTCAAGGGATGGAATATCCCACATTTCAGCGACTGACTGAGGGGGAATATATTGGCTGATGATGTCATTAACCACATCTTCACGAATAGCTGCAATGGTCTCTGATATATCTTCAGTGGACATCAATTCAGCACGTTGCTCGTAAATCACTTTGCGCTGGTCGTTTGCCACATCATCATATTCAAGAAGATTTTTACGAATATCAAAGTTACGGGCTTCAACTTTACGCTGAGCATTTTCAATGGCGCGAGATACCCAAGGATGCTCAATAGCTTCACCCTTCTCCCAACCTAGTTTTTTCATCATGCCAGCCATTCGATCGCTTGCAAATAAACGCATCAAGTTATCTTCAAGGGATAAATAGAAGCGACTTGAACCTGAGTCACCCTGACGACCGGAACGGCCTCTTAATTGATTATCAATTCGACGTGACTCGTGACGCTCTGTACCAATAATTGCTAAACCACCAGAAGCTACAACACTATCATGACGTATCTGCCAGTTTTCTTTAATTTCCTTTGCTTTCTCGTCGCTCAAGTCAGTCACAGCATCAAGTTCTACCTGTAAATTACCACCGAGCACGATATCCGTACCACGACCTGCCATATTCGTAGCAATCGTCACACGACCCGGGGCACCGGCATTAGCGATGATTTCCGCTTCTTTTTCGTGGAATTTTGCATTGAGTACCGAATGTTTAATGTTTGCTTTTTTAAGCACTCCGGATAAAAATTCCGAAGATTCAATGGATACTGTACCCACTAAAGAAGGCTGGCCTCGCTTAACACACTCTAAGATATCTTCAATGATCGCATCATTTTTTTCTTTTTGAGTTAAAAACACTAAATCAGGTTGATCATCACGTGTCATAGGCTGATTGGTTGGAATAACCACTACCTCAAGGCTATAAATTTGGCGCAATTCAAAAGCTTCAGTATCAGCTGTACCGGTCATACCTGATAATTTGTCATATAAACGGAATAAATTCTGGAAAGTAATTGAAGCAAGTGTCTGGTTTTCAGACTGAATATTCACCTTCTCTTTTGCTTCAACAGCCTGATGTAGGCCCTCTGACCAACGGCGCCCAGGCATGGTACGACCTGTGTGTTCATCAACAATAACCACTTCGTTATTTTCAATGATGTAATCGACGTCTAGCTGATAACAAACATTGGCTCGAAGGGCGGCATTAATATGATGAAGTAGTGCAATATTAGCAGCGCTATAAAGTGCTGTTCCTTCTTCAAGCAGGTTCATCTCTGTTAATAATTCTTCTACCCTTTCCTGACCTTGTTCAGTTAAATAAACCTGACGTGATTTCTCATCAATATGATAATCACCATTGCCTAGGGATTCCTGCCCTTCCTCAATTTCACCGGTTTGAGCTACAAGTTTAGGGATCATCTTGTCAATTTCGGTGTACATCTCACTGCTATCACCCACCGCACCCGATATGATCAAGGGTGTACGAGCTTCATCAATTAAAATCGAATCCACTTCATCGATAACGGCATAATTTAAATCACGTTGAACTTTTTCTTCAATGGAAAAAGCCATGTTATCTCGAAGATAATCGAAACCGTATTCGTTATTGGTACCGTAAGTGATATCGCAGTTATAAGCCGCACGTTTTTCTTCAGCGTCTTGGCCTGAGAGAATAACTCCAACACTCATGCCTAAAAATTCATAAACTGGACGCATCCAATTGGCATCACGACTTGCAAGATAATCATTTACCGTTATGACATGAACACCTTCTTCATTTAAGGCATTTAGGTAAGCAGGAAGTGTCGCCACTAGGGTTTTACCTTCACCGGTTCTCATCTCAGCAATCTTGCCGTTATCGAGCACCATGCCACCCACTAGTTGCACATCAAAGTGACGTAGTCCGATTGTTCTGACACTGGCTTCTCTTACCGTAGCGAAGGCTTCTTCTAAGAGCGAATCTTCAGTTTCGCCCTTCTCTAAGCGCTGTCTAAATTCAGCTGTTTTAGCCTTTAGCTCATCATCGGTTAAGGCTTTGTAACTCTCTTCATAAGAATTAATTTTATGAATTGCCTTGTTATATTTTTTCAATAATCGCTGGTTGCGACTGCCAAATACTTTAGTCAGAAATTGTCCGAACATGAAGGTCTCTTTTAATCAATTATGTAAGTTAAATAAAGCGTTTGTTCTTAGAGGGAAAGCATGGGGGCAAAGCTATTTAATTCAAGTGTAAATATCTTAGCTGCTAATTATCACCTATTAAATTATCAGCTATTAAATTAACGCCTGTTTACATATTTTGCCGGATTTAATGTTTTGCCATTTTTTAATATTTCATAGTGCACATGGGGGCCAGTTGAGCGCCCTTCTGAGCCCATTTTAGCAATGACTTGTCCTTTACTTACCACATCACCCACTGAAACTAAAATTTCACTGTTATGAGCATAACGAGTGGTAATACCATCACCATGACTGATTTCAATAAATTGTCCGTAGTTACTGCGTTTTGCAGCCCAAGTAACAACTCCCGCTCCGGTGCTAATGACTTCAGCTCCCTGTTTACCGGCAAAATCCATTCCACCATGCCAAGAAGGCTTGCCATTAAAAGGGTCGGCTCTTGTACCGTAGAATGACGAAGCCCAACCTTTTTTAATGGGACGTCCTGAAATTCTCTTTTCAGCTTTTATCTCTTTATTCAGTAAAACCGCTTCTAATACTTCTAATTGATAGGCTCTATCGTTAAGTTGAGCTGCAAAGTCATCTAAGTCTTGAAAAAGATTACTCGTAGGTAATTGCGATTCACCGTCAAGTATTTGTTCAGGGCCACCTATTCCAGGAGGCTGACTGAAATCGAATTCGTTCTTATTCACCTTTGCAAGGGTTGCAACCCTCTGACCAAAGGCGTTAATGCGAGTTAGCTCAGCCTGTAATCGCCCAAACTTTAACGTTAGGGCGTCGAGTTGCAGTTGAGACTGGGCTTTAGTGGCAGTTAACTCTTGCATTTGTTTATCTAGTTGAGCACGCATAGATTCAATCGCAACCGTTGATAGAGGTTGCTCTTTTGGTGCTTTAGTATACTGATACGTTAAAAAAGCCGCCAAAAATGGGGAGGCTAAAACCATCACTAATATTGAGATAACTTGAGTTTCAGAAAAATTATACTTCCTTAAACCATGGCTGCGTGATTTTTTTAATACCGTTATTTTCATATTTTTGTTATTCTAGTGTTAAGTGCTAAATCTAAGTAAAACCCTATCAAAACTGTGCTTAATTGAACAATAAATTAAACAGTGGATTAAAGAATGAATAAAGAAAAATTATTCTCATTATCTCAGTCAATTAATCGTTATCAGCGAAGCTGTTCACGTTCAGACGTACCTTCTATTAATAATAGACTAGGTACAGCCTCAGGTGAGCTAGGGCATCTGGTGCACAACCTTAACAGAATCAACCGCTTAAGCCAAACTTTAAAAAAAATTATCAACAGGCCTTTACTCGATCATTGCCGTGTAGTCCACTGGAGAGATAATGTTTTAGTGCTGGCTGTGGACTCAAGTCTTTGGGCTAATCGCCTGAGATTTGAAAAACTCAGCCTACTCAGTCAGTTACGACAAAATGGTTTTCCAGGAACAAGTAGTATTGACATCATCGTTCAACCCGGTGATTTTAAATAATTTATTGCATTCCCAACTAGCCCAGTTAGAATAACCCCATGTTGTTAAGTATCCAAATTGAAAATTTCGCCATCATTGATCACCTCAATGTAGACTTCCGTGAGGGTATGACTGTACTCACAGGAGAAACAGGTGCGGGTAAATCAATCATCGTTGATGCGCTCTCTCTGCTATTAGGAACACGTGCTGATGCTTCAGTGGTTCGAAGTGGTGCTAAAAAAACAGACATTACCGCCAGTTTCGACTTAACTAAAATCCCATCTGTTGAAAAATGGTTAGCAGAGCAGGAACTTGATGCAGAAGGCGATTGCCTGTTAAGAAGAGTGATCAGTAAAGAAGGTCGTTCTAAAGGTTTTATCAATGGCCGTCCTGCGACTCTCTCCATGATGAAAAGCTTGGGTGAGCAACTGGTAGACATCCATGGTCAACATGCTCACCAAGCCCTACTTCGCCCGGGTATGCAAAGTAAGTTGTTGGATGGATTTGCTGATCTGCATAAGGCGCGACAGGAAGTTAAGGATAAATGGCATGGTTGGAAAGTGCTTGAAAAAGAATTATCTTTGCTACAACAGTCAGAGCAAGATCGCCATGATCGCCATGAGCTACTTGATTATCAAGTAACAGAGCTTGATGATTTCGGCATAAACACTGAAGAGATCATGACCATCGATGCAGAATTTAATCGACTCGCTAATAGCAATCAACTGCTTGAAGAAACAGAGCAACAATTGCATCTACTTTATCAAAGTGATCAAAGTGCTCAAACTACTCAAAACTCAGCCTATGAAACCGTTAATCAAGCAGCGATTAAACTTGATGAATTGTCAAAGCTCGATAAATCCCTGACACCGGTGAGCGAAATGCTATTTACAGCCAGCATTCAAATTCAAGAGGCATCACAGGAATTACGGCTGTATCAAGAGCAAGTGGATCAAGATCCTGCCAAGCTTCAGCAGCTTGATCAGCGGCTTGCCGATCTTCATGATTTAGCCCGCAAGCACCGAGTTGATGTGAAGATATTACCTAAATTACACATCCAACTTAAACAAGAACTAGAAGAGTTAACCAGCTCAAGTTTACGCTTCGATAGTCTTGAATATGATGTTGCCCAAGCAAGAAGAGAGTTTGTGAAGTTTGCCGAGAAATTAAATAAGGCGCGTCACAAGGCTGGGAAAAAACTCAATACACTTATCACTGATTATTTACAGCAACTTGGCATGTCTGGTGGCAAATTTAGTGTGGATTTCGAAACTCTCAACCAGCAGCGTTATACAAGCGAAGGCACGGAAAAAGTCAGCTTCCTGGTCACAGCTAACCCAGGTCAACCGCTACAAGCCTTGTCTAAAGTTGCATCGGGTGGTGAGTTGTCACGCATATCCTTAGCAATTCAAGTGATAACCGTTACTGGCACTTCCATCCCTTGTCTAATTTTTGATGAGGTGGATGTGGGGATCGGCGGAGGTACTGCTGAAGTGGTGGGTAATTTATTAAAGACCATCTCAAGCAATGCTCAAGTGCTTTGTGTGACACATCAAGCGCAAGTTGCCTCCAAAGGCGACCAACATTACAAGGTTGTTAAATCATCTGATAAAAATAGCACCTCCACTCAAATAGAAGATCTGCAACCTGAGCAAAGACTGCAAGAGATTGCTCGCATGATCGGTGGTATAACAATTACCGATCAAACCCGTGAACATGCAAAAGAAATGCTATCTGCGTAAAAACTTTATTCCTACACTCTACCTAAACTACTCGTAGACTATTCTTAAAAAAGATGAAAAAAACATTGCAATAGCTTTCTAAACCTGAAAACATAGCGCCATGAACACACTTAAACCAACAGCACTTTTAACTTTGACAAGCATAACCGCTTTTCATCATCACCATCATCATACCCATGACGGTGCTTCTGATGTTGTGTTTTAAAAAATATAAAATAATTTAAAACTAAAAAACAAATACCTAAGCCCCGTTTACCAAGTAGCCGGGGCTTTTTTTATGCTTTTTTTACAGAACTTTTGACATAAACTTTTATCAGAGACTAGAACCATGACACTAAAACTTGTACTACCTAAAGGCCGCATTAATACCAAGGTGCTTAAACTTCTATCCGACTGTGGCATTGACTTGATTGGTGATGAGCGCAATTATCGACCCACAGCTTACGGGTTTAATTTGGAGGTAAAGCTTCTAAAGAGTCAAAACATTCCTTCTCTCATCGAGCTTGGACAACATGACATAGGGTTTGCAGGTCTCGACTGGATCTTGGAACGTCAAAGTAAGGTGGAGATTTTAAAAGATCTTGGCTATGATCCTGTTGAGATCGTTACCTGCATACCCGAGGATTGGGATTGGGCTGAGATGCAAAAGCGTCCATTAATCGTTGCCTCAGAATATAAAAGAATTAGCGAAACCTACCTCGATAAACTGGGTCTAGATTATCAACTGCTGCGTTCATATGGTGCCACAGAAGTTTTTCCTCCTGAGGACGCCGATATGATCATCGACAATACCTCCACTGGTACTACTATTCGCGCCAATCGTTTAAAGATTGTCGATACGGTAATGAAAAGCACCACGCAATTTATCGCTAATGCTGACGCTTTAAAGGATAGTGGAAAACGTCAGGATATTGAAGATTTGCTCACCCTAATGCAATCGGTGATTAATGGCAGAGAGCGGGTGTTACTTGAAATGAACTGCAGTAATGATCAGATCACCTCCATTGTTGAACTGCTTCCTTGCATGCGTTATCCAACGGTTTCAAAACTCTATCAAGATAAAGGCTTTGCTGTGAAGGCTGCGGTTAAAAAATCAGAAATTCGTGATCTTATCCCAAAACTGATTACAGCGGGCGCCACCGACATTCTTGAAACAGCAATTCGAAAAGCGATTTAGGATCACCTTAGCCATGTCTATTAAAGAATCTACTGAAAGCAAACAGCCACTGCGACTAAACTTTAATGAGCGTAGTGATTTTACAAGCCCACTTGAGCAAAAATATAACTTTGATGGTGGCATTTGGCAGTACCCTGACCGTAAGCCCTTAGAACAATTGCTTGCTGGACGCTATGGTTTAAAGCCTTCTCAGGTGTTCTGCACCAATGGTGGTGATGAAGCCATTATGATTTTGATGCGAATATTGAAAGAATGCTCACCATTAATTTTACCCTTACCGGCCTTTTCTCAATATGTTTGGGGAGTAGAAAGTTGGCAGTTAGAGGCAAACTTGATTGAGGGTAATAAGGATCTTACCATTGATATGGACGCTACATTAAATGCCTTAAGAGCAACAACTAACTCGGTTGTAATCATAACGCGTCCGAATAATCCCAGTGGAGAGCTTATCTCCCTGTCAAACTTGCTTGAGATAATTGAGACGGCTAAGGACAACAACAGCTGGGTATTTCTCGATGAAGCCTACATAGAATTTAGCGATGAACAAAGTGTCGCCTGTTCACTACTTGCTCAAAATGATGATCCATACAATGCTCAATATGACAACCTAGTGATTTTAAGAACCCTTTCAAAAGCCTACGGTCTAGCGGGTATTCGATTAGGTTATCTTCTGGGTGCAGAAAAGTTGATCAGCGAATTTGAAAAACGCTGTGCGCCTTTTAATGTAGCAACACCAACCTTGAACATTGCCATGGA
This sequence comes from Gammaproteobacteria bacterium, assembly GCA_002746155.1. Classification (GTDB taxonomy): domain Bacteria; phylum Pseudomonadota; class Gammaproteobacteria; order Enterobacterales. Next base: position 218,751 of record NVWF01000001.1, read on the forward strand.
AGCTTTATCAAAAAGCAATCAGGAGGATGTAGACAATTACTGCCTGACAATTCGCAGTAATCGTAATCAACTATTTAATGAATTAAAAAGTAGAAATATAAATGTCTTACCAAGTCAGGCAAATTTTCTTGTTCTACAATTGCCTATCAATCAATCCATTGCCGTCGAGTCATTTCTTGCAAGAAACGGCATTATGGTAAGAAGCTTCTGTGATGCTTCCCTGACTAATAACCTAACTAATAACATGACTAACTGTCTGCGTGTCACTATTCCATTTAACATGAGTAAACTATCTAGTCTGTTAAAACAGGCGCTTTATCCTGACTTGATATGTCTCGATATGGATGGGGTTTTAATTGATACTAGCGGTAGTTATGACGCCACTGTTATTGCTACTGTTAAAAAATTATCGGGTACAACGATTGCTCTTGATGATATTGAGCAATTAAAAAGTAAAGGTGGTTTTAACAATGATTGGGTTTTGTCTCAACAATTACTTTCTAATCTCGGTAAAGAATATGACTTGGAAGAAGTCATTAAAGTCTTTCAACAGATATATCTCGGTGAAAACAATGATGGCCTTGTGCAAAATGAACAGGTGATTATTAATCAATCCCTTGTAAAGTTAATTAAGGATTCAACTGCTGCCATAACAAACACATCCTTTGCCATAGCGTTTGCCATCGTTACAGGTCGACCCTTAATTGAAGCAACAGCAGGGGCAAATTTTATAGGCCTTGAACAGCTTAAACTGATCAGCCTTGATTGTGTTGAAAATGCTAAACCTTCACCTGAAGGTATCAAGAAATTGCAAGACAGCTATTCAGCCTTCAGTTGGATGTGTGGTGATAATCCCGATGATATGCAAGCAGCAAACGCATCAAATTCACTTGCCATCGGAATTGCAAATGAGCAAAACAAACAACAAGCCCTCTACCTGGCCGGAGCGGACTTTGTACTAAATGATATCAATGAACTGGAGAACTGGTTATGTCCACTAAAATAATACCCAATAAAGAAACACCCACTCAAGTAATGCCCATTGAGGTGTCAAGAAATACGAAGGAAACCAACATAACCGTTAGTCTCAATATCAGAGGTTCACAACAACTGGATATTAATACTGGACTCGGTTTTCTCGATCACATGCTTGAACAGTTAGCTAATCATGCCCGCTGGGATCTAGCGATTAATGTTAAAGGCGATCTGCACATAGACGATCACCATAGTGTTGAGGACATTGCCATTTGCCTTGGTGACGCCCTACAACAAAGCTGGCGTGCGCTACCTTCCATGCAGCGTTATGGACAGAGATTACTGCCCATGGATGAAGCACTTATTCTTTGCGCTGTTGATTTATCCGGCAGGGGGATTTATCGAGGGGAGTTAAACTTTAGCCGTGAGATGCTTGGCGATATCAGCACCGAGATGTTCGAACACTTTTTTAATACCTTAGCACTAGCAGCGTCCATGACACTGCATATTGAACCTCTGTATTTTCGTAATAATCACCACCTGGCAGAGGGTTGTTTTAAGGCGTTGGCCTATGCATTAAAAGAGGCTTTATCTCCCGCTAAAGGTGATAACACCACCAAGGGTGTTCTCTGATATGGATTATTTGTTATGAATAAGAGAAACAACACTATCCTTATAGTTGATACCAAAGCCGGCAATCTTTTTAGCTTAAATGCAGCCATAGAGCGACTTGGTTATAACACAGTTATTTTAGATAAACCTGATACTGAAAACGCTTTTATTAATCCAATCAGCAACCCTAGCATCAAATATGCAGGCATAGTAATTCCAGGCCAAGGCCGATTTGGTACCGTGCTCAAAAACATCAAAGCTAATGGATGGCAGGAATATCTTGAGCAGGCAAGACGTGAAAATATTCCCATGCTTGGGATCTGCGTTGGCATGCAAATTTTCTTTGAAGCTAGTGACGAAGATAAAGGCACTGTTGGATTTAGCTGGTTTAAGGGCAAGGCAGAGGCATTGGATTTTCCTAAAAAGCCCATGGTTGGATGGGCTAGTCTTGAAAGCAAACTCTGGCCAGAATCCGTCGTCTACTTTGTCAATAGCTTTGCAATTAAAGAGAGTGAATTCACCGTAGCAAGCACCACTTATGGTGTAGAATTTGTAGCTGGGATTAAACAAGGCAGTTTCACCGGTGTTCAGTTTCATCCAGAAAAATCGGCTGATGATGGCGCTGAAATAATCAGACAAGCCTTTACTCCATGCGATAACACGATGGGAGATTACTGATCATGAGTAGTATAAACACCTGTTCTTTACTACCAAGGATCATCGTCTGTCTTGATGTGGATAAGGGTAGAGTCGTTAAGGGTACCAATTTCAAACAACTTCGTGATATGGGCGATCCCATTGAACTTGCACTTCAATATCAACAGCAAGGGGTTGATGAATTAGTGTTTCTCGATATTTCGGCGAGTAATGAAAATCGACCCACAGCGTTAAAACTTGTCTCTGAGATAGCGTCTAATTTATCCATTCCCTTCACCCTAGGTGGCGGGTTAAAAAAACTCGATGATGTGAAGGCTTTTCTCGATGCAGGAGCCGATAAGGTTGCACTTAATACCACCGCCCTCTTGAAGCCAGACATCATTAATCAAACAGCCCTCGCCTATGGCAGTCAATGTGTGGTTGTGGCCATTGATGTCAATAGGCAAGGTAATGAATTACCCATTTTCATTAACGGTGGACGTAAGCTTGTTGACAATAAATTTTTTGACTGGACAGCTGAAGTGGCAAATAGAGGAGCAGGTGAAATCTTATTAACAGCCATGCACAGAGACGGTACGGGATTAGGTTTTGACACAGAATTAACTCGTCAAGTTAGCGAACAAGTTCCCATTCAGGTCATAGCCTCAGGAGGTGCTAAAAACGAGCAGCATTTTTTAGATGCCTTCAGACAAAAGGCTGATGCCTGTCTCGCTGCAGGTATGTTTCACTCTGGGCAATATACGGTTGGACAAGTAAAAAACTATTTATCAACTAACGGCATAAATGTCCGCTAGTTAAGTTATTTTTAAGTGATTAATTTATAAAAAAGGATTTAGAAAATGATTATCCCATCAATTGATTTAATGAATGGCAAGGCTGTTCAACTTAAGCAAGGACAAGAAAAAGTTCTCGAGCGAGAAGATGTGTTTGAACTGCTCAAAGAATTTTCAGTGTACGGCGAAGTGGCAATTATCGATCTTGATGCTGCTCTTGGTCAGGGATCGAATAAAGATTTGATCAAGCAGTTATTAAAGGTTCGATCTTGTCGCGTTGGCGGAGGCATAAGAGATTTAGAAACCGCTAAGGAGTATATCAAGGCTGGGGCAAGTAAAATCATCATCGGCACCAATTGTCGTGAAGACTGGGTGAAAAAAATAGCTAAACAGTATTTAATTTTTGCCATTGATGCCAAGGGTGACTACTGGGCAACAAGAGGCTGGAAAAAGACTGAGGCCATAAGGGTTGTTGATCTGATACCAGAGCTGTCAAAGAATTGCTGTGAATTTTTATATACCCAAGTTGAGAAGGAAGGATTATTACAAGGTATCGACAAGGTGAGGATTGAAGAAATTATCAAGGCCTCTTCTGTTCAGGTAACCATTGCTGGCGGAATCACCGATTTAAGTGATATCGAATGGTTTAGCAAAAGAGGTGCTAATGGCCAAATTGGTATGTCGATTTATACCGGCAGACTTAGTCTAAATGATTGCTTTATGGCCCAGATTGATTTTGATAAGGCGCCACTTGTACCCACTCTGGTTCAGGATATTGATACAGGTAAGGTGTTGATGCTTGCCTATTCAAATCAACAGTCCCTCGCCCTTGCTCTCTCTCAACAAAAAGGTATTTATTGGAGCCGAAGTCGTGAAGAGATTTGGCAAAAAGGTTTAACGAGCGGCAATCAGCAAGCGTTAATTCTCGCTGATGTGGATTGTGACGGCGATAGCATTCTATTTAAAGTTAAGCAGCAGGGTAATGCCTGTCACTTTGAACGCTACAGTTGTTTTGCAAGCCAAACCGCCGATTTTAGTTTATCGACTTTGAATCAATTACTCGAAAAAAGAAAGCAGCTGTTACCTGAGAAATCCTTCACCAGTAAGCTTTTTAAATCTGCTGAATTTAGGGCTGAAAAGATTCGGGAGGAGGCCGAAGAGCTCATCGAAGCGAAAGATTTTGATGAGGTTCGTTGGGAAGCTGCCGATCTTATCTTCTTCGCCTTAACAGATGCCTTGGCAAAGGGTGTTCAGCTTGATGATATTGTCTGTGAACTTGGGAGTCGATTTAATGATAACTAAAGCTGCCGACTGGCTAAGAATTCCCTTAGGCCCATCAGATGGCGTGAGAACCATGGTGACTGGAATGTTAAAACGTGTTCAAGATGAAGGTGACTTGGTCATCGACCAGCTAGCGCTAGAGTTTGACAATGTTAAACCAACCCTTATCACCTTAAAACCCTTCGAAGAATATAATCTTGATAATGAATTGGCTGATTCTATCCTTATCGCCCACAAGAGAATAGAAGCCTTCGCTAAATTTCAGCTAGGTGGTGTTAAAAGCCATAGTTATCGTGATGAATATGGTACTTTTGGTCAAAACATCTCAGCCATTGAGAAGATTGGCGCTTATATTCCTGGAGGTCGTTACCCTCTAATATCCACAGCCTTAATGACTTTGATACCCGCCAAGGTAGCAGGTTCTAAGACCAGAATTGCCTGCTCTCCTTCGGTAAATCCAGCGCTACTTGCCGCAGCATCATTAGCGGGTGCGACAAGATTCATCCAACTAGGCGGCGTTCAGGCCATAGCAGCGCTTGCCTATGGATATCAAAACACCCCTGGCGTTGATCTCATAGTAGGACCTGGAAATATCTGGGTGAATGAGGCAAAAAAGCAGCTGCAATGCATTGTAAAAATTGACGGTCTCGCGGGACCCAGTGAATTATTGGCACTGTGTGATGGTGATCAACCCCTTGAGTGGTTAGCACTTGATGCCCTAGCTCAGGCAGAGCACGATCCCTTTGCTTGCTCTTTAATAGTCAGTGAAAATCAAGACTGGTTATGCAGGCTTGATCGTTATCTAGAAAACAATAAGCAATTTTCTAATCTCGTTAAAGCGAATCAAATTCAGTTGATAAAAACTGAATCGGTTGAGCAATCAATTGAGTTTTCTGAATCTTACGCTCCAGAGCACTTAATGCTTTGTCATGATGGCATAGAGGAAAAGGATCTCAGTAACTACGGCTCACTGTTTGTTGGCGCAAATTCAGCTGTTGCTCTTGGCGATTATATTACTGGCCCAAACCACACCCTCCCGACCCTTGGATCTGCAAGACAAACAGGCGGTTTAAGCGTTAATACCTTCTTAAGAATTCAGACGATTCAAAAAGTTAATGATGTAGGAAGAAAGGTCTTGTCAAAATCGGCCATGCCACTTGCCAAGGCCGAAGGTCTGATGAGTCACTATGAAAGTTTAAAGATTAGGAGTTAGTACTTACTATTGATATTAGCTATTAACTACTGGCAGCTGGGACACTTACCATAAAGGTAAAGGGAATGATCGGTAAGTGTAAAGCCTCTAGACTTAGCTAATTGAATTTGGCGCTCCTCGATGACTTCGTCTTGAAATTCTTCGACTTTGCCACAAGAAACACAAACAAGGTGGTCATGATGCTCACCTGATTCGAGTTCAAACACACTATGATTGCCTTCAAAATGATGGCGTGTGACGATCTCAGCAGCTTCAAATTGAGTCAAAACTCGGTAGACGGTGGCAAGCCCTACTTCTTCATCAGCAGCTAATAATAACTTATAGACTTCTTCAGCACTGATATGTCTTTTTTCACAGCTTTCGAGAATTTGAAGGATTTTTACCCTCGGATGGGTAATTTTTAACCCTGCTTTTTTCAATTGACTATTTTCCAAAAGGTAAACCTCCGTTATTATCTCTGTCTGAGGAACTCAAACTGATATATAATGTCTCATTAGTTCACTCTCATCTAGTCTAACACAAGCTAATCATACAGGTACAAAGAGGTTTTTAATGTTCAAGTTGTTAAATGTAGTAATATTTTCACTTTTATTAAGTGGTTGTTCAGTTGTAGATATGTTGATCTATAAGGTCAGTAAGCAGCAGGGAAATATAACCGAACAAAAACATGTGGATAAACTAGAAATAGGCATGACCAAAGAACAGGTCAAATTTCTGATAGGAACTCCCATGTCAGTGCATAGTTTTGACCATGATAGATGGGATTATATTTATACTTTCCAAGCGGCCAACCTTGAACCAACCAGAAATAATTTAACCGTTTATTTTGAAAACAACAAGTTAACAAAAATTGAAGGTGAGGCGCTTGTAAAGAAAGGTAAGCTTACGAAAGAGTCTTCTTAGTAGCCGCCTTAGCAGCCATCTTTGCTGCCGCCATTTCAGCAGCCCGTCTCTTGCGGATCTCCTTAGGATCAGCCAACAGCGGCCGGTAGATCTCTACCCTATCTCCAGCCTTAAGCTTGTAGTCATTGTCACAAGCTTTGCTGAAGATCCCTAACTTCGCCACTTGGAGGTTAATTTCTGGATACTCATCTACAATTCCAGATAAACGAACGGCCTCGATGGCTGTACAATCCTTATCAACCTGTAGGATTAATAAAGTTTGTTTGTCAGGTTGTGCGTAGGCGATTTCAACATCAATCATTTGTTTATTACCTTATTACCTTAGTTCAAGTTAACTAGCATAAACCACCTGGGCCCGAGTCACGAAGGAATCGACCAGCTTTGTAACAAGGTTATTAAATAATCCACTAAAAGCAACAGCCGCAAGTTTACTACTAAATTTAAAACTTAACTCGAGTTCAACCTTACAGGCCACATCATTTAGCGCTTTAAATGTCCATTTACCATGTAGATATTCAAAAGGACCGTCTTGTAATTCTATGGCAATCGACTGGCCAGTGAGCAGAGTATTTCTAGTGGTAAAGGTTTGAGCAACGGGCCCTTTTTTAAGCTCCATCATCCCCACCATTAATTCATCCGTCTGTTCAATGACTTGAGAGGATACGCAGCCTGGGAGAAACTCAGAATATCGAGCAACATCATTGACTAAATTAAACATTTGTAATGCACTAAAATTTACCAAAGCGCTACGTTCTACATCTGCCATCTTGTTTAAAACTTCCTTTTTACTGGTATTTTCATTCTAGCATACACATTCGTGAGATCAGTCAGTATAATTAACCCATGTCAAAAATTAAAAAACAAAAGCCATCAAGCACTATCGCTTTAAACAAGCGAGCTAAATTCGACTATTTTCTTGAAGATCGAATTGAGGCAGGTATGGTATTGCAAGGTTGGGAAGTAAAAAGTCTGAGATTAGGCAAGGCAAACCTGGCTGAAAGTTACGTATTTATTAAAAACCATGAAGTTTGGATATCAGGCTGCACTATTGTGCCCTTGTCCACTTCAACCAGTCATATACAAACGGAAGGAACCAGAGTCCGCAAGCTATTACTCCATAGTCAGGAAATTGCTCGGTTATTAGGAGCAGTAGAACGAAAGGGCTATACTTTAGTTGCAACGGCCCTCTATTGGAGCAAGAATAAAGTTAAATGTGAGATAGCCCTCGCCAAGGGTAAGAAAGAATTCGATAAACGAGCTACAATGAAAGAGAGAGATTGGAATAGAGATAAATCCAGAATATTAAAAGGCGGTTAATTGGAGAGCTATTATGTTAAATATCAAATACAGACTAAAAGTTATTACACTTAGTATTTTAAGCCTAGGCTTATTTTCGCTAACTATGGCAACCTTATCAGCTGATGACAGTGGATTAAAATCAGTCACTGATATGAGAAAGCTACAAACCTCTTTGAAGGATGGTGCAAATTTAGCCTCCTACAAATCATTCATCCTAGAGCCAGTAACAGCTACTTTTAAAGAGGGTTGGGTCAAAAACTATAATAAAGACCAAAGATCTCTGTCTCATAAAATGAAAGATGATGATGTTATTGAGGTAAAGGGACGTCTTGAAAAACAATTTCAAATTTCTTTTGCTAAATATCTAACTAAAAAGGCGAATTTAACGGAGGTCAAAAAAGCTGGAGAAAAGACTCTTCGCCTTAAACCTGTGATCAGTAAATTGGTGATCAATGCCCCTGATATTCAAGGAGCAACATCACGTGTTCTGATGGTGCAAACTGTGGGCAAAGCGACATTAGACTTAGAGATTTATGATGCAACTTCGAACGAGCTTTTAGGCAAAATTAGTAGCAACAGAAAGACTCGAGAATATCATGAAATGAGAAGAACAGACCGCGTGTTCAATAAATCAGAGTTTATTCAAGTATATAATTCTTGGGCGAGGGATTACATTGCCTTAGCAAAGTAAGTTATAATTGACACTTAACACCTTGGGGACGACATGGCTTCGACGTGGATTACAAAGCTTTAGGTGCATGCAGAGGCACAGCATACCTCTTAAATCCAACTGTAAAACTTTTAGTTGCCAACGACGACAACTACGCTCTAGCTGCTTAATACCCAGCCTTAGAGCCTTCTGCCCGGACAGTGCTTGTACTGCTGGAAATCAGGAGTCATCCTAACAAGCTCGTGATGAAGCTGATTTCGGGGTGGATTCATTAAAAATTACTGAGATCGTCTTTCGCATTCCCTGTCTGTTGGGTAGCGGATTGATTAAATCTAAAGACAGAATAAGCATGTAGATCCAGAAGTGGAGAATTTGCGGACGCGGGTTCGATTCCCGCCGTCTCCACCAAAATATGATTCTAAGAGAGTCCAAGAAAGCCTGTAAAGCCAACAAATTCACGCTTTATAGGCTTTTTTTATGCCTATTACATCCTAATCATACCTATTGAATCCCACTTTTATAGTAGTACTAATTGTAGTACCATAGAAATACTTTACTTATTGGTACTACTAAAATGGCTAGAACAACCAAACCCCTGACAAATACCGAAGTAAAACAGGCAAAGCCCAGAGAAAAGGTTTATACCCTCTCAGATGGTGGTGGTCTGCAATTACGAGTTAAGCCCAATGGCTCGAAATTATGGCTATTTGACTACCTTAGACCCTATACAAAGAAACGTACTTGTCTTAGCTTTGGATCTTATCCAGCATTATCTATTGCAGATGCCCGTATTAAGCGTGAATTAGCTAGAGAATTACTAGCAAAGGATGTTGATCCTAAAGACCATCGTGATGATGAAAAACGGTTAAATGAGTCAGCTCATAGTAACACTCTTGAAAATATCGCCTCTCAATGGCTCGAAGTTAAAAAAACCACTGTTTCAGCTGATCATGCTACTGATTCATGGCGTTCACTTGAACTGCATGTATTTCCAAAATTGGGTAAAACACCTATTCATAAAATAACTGCAATTAAGACAATTGAAACCATTAAACCTATTGCAGCAAAAGGCAGCCTTGAAACTGTAAAAAGACTTTGCCAACGATTAAATGAAGTAATGGTCTACGCCGTCAATTCTGGTCTTATTACTGCAAATCCTCTGGCAGGAATTGGCAAGGCATTTCAACTACCAGCTAAACAACACCTTCCTACCCTTCGACCAGAGCAGCTTCCAACGCTAATGAAGGTATTACCTCTCGCAAGCATCAAACTTACGACCAGATGCCTGATTGAGTGGCAATTACATACTATGGTAAGACCAGGAGAAGCGGCAGGTACACAATGGGATGAGATAGATTTTAAAAATGCACTCTGGACTATTCCCGCTGATCGCATGAAATCTAAAAAGCAGCATACAGTACCATTATCTCAGCAAAGTGTAGCCTTGTTAAAACTAATGGAAACATTAAGCTCTAAAAGTAACTATGTATTCCCTTCAGATAGAAACCATCACAAACATGCAAATGCTTCTACGGCTAATACAGCTCTCAAGCGGATGGGCTTTGATAAAAAACTAGTTGCTCATGGTATGCGCTCGTTAGCTAGTACCATTCTCAATGAGCAAGGTTTTGATCCTGACCTTATTGAAGCGGCTTTAGCCCATATCGGCAAGAATGAAGTCAGAAATGCTTATAATCGCGCTGAATATATCGAACGTCGAAAACCATTAATGGAATGGTGGAGTGATTATATTGATCAGGCCGCTACTGGTAATATGAGCTTGTCTGGTCAGAAAGGTTTAAAATTAGTTAATCTGTAAGATTATTTGATTCCAAATTTGTGTAGATAAAATAAATAATTACCAGTCTCAGTTACCGATTAGAATTTTGCTCATCTAGTAAAGATACTTATAGAGCGGAACACCTAATTGTTAGTTTTATTTAGTTAGTCTCGAAGCAAGCCCATGAAAATAACTTGAAAGAAGTGTAAATATTAAATGCCTTGAATTACGCTTTCTCTGAACTAACAAAGTTGCCATTGTCGGTTTCATTACAGATAAATAACCCATCTGATCTTTTACATATTTTTCAAATTTAGCTATCGCAAATGTAGATCTATGAGCAATAGCATTTCTTATCACTTTTAACTCAAACATTTTATCAGGTGATTCACATATTTTTTGTACTCTGGAATTTTTTCGAAAATGGTCATCAATTCTCTGCTGTACAAGCTTAACATCTAGCCAATTGGTATAATCCTTATCCCTGTCGTTTCTATATTTATTAATTTTTTTAAATGCTTCATTAATATTTTTTGAAGCCACAATACGAGGGCAAATCAAATATTTACTTCTTGTTCTTGCCTTACACATACACCTTAAAAAATACTCTTCGATAAATACTTCCCAATTAACAACCATTCGAATAAAACAACCTTCTATATGAGTGTCCCGTTCTATACTCTCTGGATGAGTTGCAAGTTCAGTAACTAATCGCTCAAGTTCAATTGTCTCTTTTTCAAATCGTTCAAAGGCAATTCTAAGTGAATACGGCATTATTAGACTACCAGCTTGGCAATTTCCTCGTGTCTAAACCTCCTTTGAGCAATATTCCCCGTGCTTTGCTTAAATTTCAATTTTAGTACAGGGTCAAAATCTGGGCGGATGTAATGAATACAAAAAGATTCCAAACTACTCAGAGTTCTTTCTAAATCGATTTTTCCTTTCTTTTCATGGAACATGTCCTCAAACCCAAACAATCTTGCGTAAACAACTAAAAATAGTGAATAAAACATAAATTTTGGTTTAAACACTTTTTTTACATTTTTGGGCTCTAATAGCTGACCTAAAACACTTATCGTTTGATTGAAATTTTCATAGATTTCATTTTTACGAGAGAAGTTATCATCAAACTCTTTGTACATTTTATCCAAGCCTTTGGCACTGGCCGACTGTTGCCCGTAAATAATTGTATACAATATATCTGAAACCAATGATGCATCAGCCATTCTAGCAATTAGTGCAGGCGAAAGAATATCGAAATCCGTCCAAAACGTATTATACTCTGAAGCAAGCTCATAGATAACTGACTTAATTTCACCAGCAAAAATCGAATTCCTTTTTTCTTGACTATTAAGAGGTAAACTATATGAATTCAGTCTTGAAAAAATTGAAATAATGTCACTTTCTGAAGCTCCTCTAATCGATATAAATGATACTTCAAAATCTTCAATCATCAACTGTTCTTCTGATGGAAGCTCATTAAAAGAACATCCAGCAAAATCTTCATCGTATATGTTTTTAGATAACACAAATTCATTATTATAGAATTCAATTATTGTTGATATTCTTTGTTGTCCATCAATGATTTCTTTCTTACGTTTTCCTTCATCATTGACATAATCTCGCATGTATATAGGTGGCAAAGGAAAGTTATTGAGAATCGTATCCATTAAGGCTGTTTTTGCATTAATTGGCCAAGCTGTTCTCCTTCTTTGATATTTAGGTTGAATTGAAAGCTCATTACTATTTAATAAGCGTGAAATATCAAGAACACTGTACATTCTTTGTGATAGTTGAATCTTGGCCATATAAATTTCCTTCTTTCTAAAACTTGATTAGATATTCTATTATTGTCTGGGTTAGTTGGTATTTTTGTTTCGCTCTATAAATCTATTGAATTTCTCATTTAATACAAATACATACTCACAAATTGTACTACTAAAATCCAATAGATCCCTTGCATCAGCTTTGGATATTATTTCATTCGTTGCGTAAGCACCAATATTTCTATGTTTTCTGAGAGCTTCTCCCCATTCAAATAACCTCGTATCAATGATATTCCTGCTTTTCAGATCTTTAAGCCCTGTAGCTAAGGATTTTCCTTTAGTTTTATGGTATTTGCACACTCCTTCAATTGTCCGTCCACACATCACAGCACAGGCACTATATGCTTTTGCTTTAAAGCAAATTCTAGCTTCGAGTAAAGAATTACTCACAATTTTTGGAATACCTTGATCAATGTCAGTATCTTGTGGTGGCCATAACCTGTACAAATTTCCCCACTCCCAAGTATCATGACCAGTCTGAACTGATTCAGTACTACCCAGAAGTGCTGATTTACAAATGGGGCATTCAACTAACACTGCTTTACAAGCAAAAGGGTCATCAGGGTCGTTACCATGAACTTCTCCTCTGACTTCACCATCAACTTTAGATTCACAGTGAGGGCATTCAATTATCATAAGTTACCTTATTGTTAGATGATTAATTTTATAGTGCTATATTGATAAACAATTTGCAAATTAACTAACTCTAAATTTTATTCATCAATAAATCGATATTATATAATTTATTAATGGTGACCTTCCCTCTAATATTGACTTTTCATTTTACGAATAACTGCTTCAGCTATATTATCAACACTCAGCTCTGCTTTTTTAAGAGGTGATTTTAGCTGTTTAATAATTTCAGCTTGTCTCTGAGGTTGTACCTCTCCATAACTATAAAAAGTTGTAAGCACTCCTTGATGCCCCAAATTCTGACTCCATGACTTAAATTCTTCAGCATTTTTGCACAATTTTTCACCTAGCATGACCAACGTACTTCTAAAACTATGAGGGTTAAAATAGGGTAATCCAGCATTATCAAATGCTTCTTTGAATACTTTCCTGATTGGAGAGGCATTACTCCAATGTTCTCTTTTAAAACCAGAAACCTCATATGTTCTATTCTTACCCTGAATAACATTGGTTTTTGGAAACAAGGGATCATCATTACCATAAAGTAATTCGCCTTTAAGGTAATTTATCCATTCAACAACAATTTGCAGCATTTCATTACCCACAGGAAAGAATGTTGTTGTAAATGTCTTGCTATATTTAGTATTCACCTCCCTAGCGTCTTGAAATAAACTGCCAGCATCTATATCAACATGCTTAATCTTCAATGATGCAATGGCACTATCCCTAGCACCTGTCAAAAGAGTAAAAGCAATCAGGCATCGATTACGCCTTTCAATATCCGTTGAGTTAGGCATCACTTTAATAACTTTATTTATTTGCTCAATAGTTGGCACTGGTTTTTGACGTTTAGCGGTTGCAATACGAGTCTCTTTTTCAGACAAATTAAAATATTCAGTATCGTTATAACAAATTCTTGATTTATAACCAGCTTGTGAATACAGCCACTGAAAGAAAACTTTTAAATGTCTCAGAGTAGAATTAAGCGTTGCCTTACTGAGCTTTTTTCCGGTCTGTTGGTTAGCTTGTTTTGCCAGATGTTTCTTAAATCCAACGGCTTGTTCAAAACGAAAAGTTTTAAAATTTTTGAAACTCGTATATTCTTCAAACCGAATCAAGGCTTTTGCAACAGCATCAGTGGAAGCATCATCTTGACGCCTAGCTTCTTTAAGAAAAATTAAATATTTGTGTTTGATACGTTCATTTTCTGGGTTGTGTTTTCTCATGGTTTCACCTTACTTGTTTAAGTCACTGTTTAAGAGGAGATCATCCCTCTTGCTTATGTGTTTTTGTGCCTTCGGTAAAGTGACATCTAGTTTGCCATGAATTAGTACCAATTTAGCCAGACTGAAGTATTTGTTGATAATTCCATCACAGGTTGAACAGATACCAATCAGACAACCTCTACTAGCATTCATCGGCTCATAATCGGCCATATTTCCAGCCGGCCTCTTGGGAGCTCTACAACTAAAACAATACATTTCATAGGGCTTACAAGTTTGTTTATTCTTCTTGCGTTTTAACTGGATAAATTCTTTCAATTCACTACCAAGTATTAGCCACGGCTTTTGATTGCCACAAATTTCTAATCCATTTTTTATCCAGCTACGAACTGTATTTTTATGAACTGGAAATATATTGGCAGCTTCTTCAACCGTATAACTACGATTAATTTTTACAAGATTTGGATTATGGTGCTTTGCCATTACTTGTTTATCCTAATAGAAGTACTTGCTGCAATTTTTTCTTCAAGCCAGTTATTAACGCTTTCTTCTAACCAGCCAACAGCTCTACCACCTAACGAAATTGGTGCAGGAAATTCATTTTTTGATACCCTCAAATAAATTGTGCTACGAGATAAACCAGTAAGCTCTTTTACAGCCGGAAGCCTTAGTATTCGATGTGACATGTTGAAACCTCTTAAATGTCTAATGGACGATTTTTAGAGATTACTGGTGCAATTTTAAGAATGAAATATTGAAAATATCCCCAATTGTCAGGTGATAAACTCTATAAAACAATAGGTTACGTTTTGACGCCTGATGATGTAATCAGAATATGGGTTTTTTTCGGTCGTTAGAATATCAATAAAAACAAAGAGTTACTAAACTGTAAGCTGGGTTAAAATATTCCGCGCAACTTTATTAAGATTTCATATATCGACGGATTGTTTCGGAGTCTCTTTCTTGTGCAATACCCATCTTTGCAATTTTAAGAGAACACCATCGATCATTTTTATCTGGATTCACTTTTTTAAGTTCTATGTATTCGTCTTTCCAATCTTGATACATAGCTTGTGTTTCAAGTTTTCTGGCCTCACGCTTTTTAGTTGAAGGCTCATACTTCTTTGCCTTATTTAATGAATCCCTATTAAGCAGATCGTTAATTCTAAGGTGATCAAGATGTAATTCTTCGCCCTCAAAAAACAAAATTTCATTGAGCGGCACATTGTGACTATTTATTTCCAGCGATAAAGGTTTAGTGTTTAAAGAAATCCAACGCCGGCCTTTTAAACCTTTTAACATACCTAACTGGATTTTTACCTGATCAGGCTTATATTCAATCTTGTGATCTAAATCCAATAATCCAGCAATGACACTAGCTAATTGATTTACACTACTTTTCCATTGCTGTAAATCTAACAATGGAATTTCAATTTTCCCCATCTGGCTTTGCATAACAGGATCATCACAAACGATAAATGTTCTATTGTGCAATTTATTGTCACCAGTTTGTCTCAATACATCCATATAACAATGATTTTCGCAACCGTGACATTCAATAGATTTTGCACGTGATGCAGTAGTGATAAGACCAGTTTGTATAAAGCTATCTAAAGCCCCTGAAGGCCATTGTTGCACTGTTTTCCAGTCAATAAGGATATGACTATTGATTATGCCTATTTGCCCTATCAGTGACAGCAAAGCTGAATTAAATGTCATTAGTCAGCCTTATATTATTAATTTCTCGGCTCAATACCGGATTCAGCCAGCATCTTGCGAATGAGCAAATCATTACCATCATAATTGAGCGCACACGAATTTGGATATGTGATGTTGAATGTTTTGGTTTTTGCTCTTCTGTTTGGAGCGGCTTCAAAGGTTACTTTTAGAGCTATCTGAGTAATATTGTATGCTGGCGGATTAAGCTCCCTCAATAAATCATATACAGCTTTTGAATTATGCTTAGTGTCGGCTTCTAAAATAATANNGCCGTTTTGAACCATTTTTTAGTGCAAGCCTCAATCGAGTAACAACTACACTATCAATTCCTGTTTCAGGTTCTATTTTAAACTCAAAATCAGGATCATTTACTGGTGCAAGATCATATACCCGCTTATCAATACTTCCATCAGGCAAGGTATTCAGTTTTAAAATTGTTCTAGCAAATATTTTTTGAAGTTCTGGCACTGCTTTAGTATTTTTTGGCGCAAAAATATCCAGAGAGCCTTCTTCTTCACTGTAGACAAAAATAATCTCAAATGCCGGATGATGAGCAAGAGTTTTTAATGTATTACTTACCCATTCAACGCCTGACTGGGCGAAATCTTCAGGGTAAGCAAAAAAGTATTCTTTGTTATCTCTACGGTATGGCTCTACCTTACAATTTTTGCCCCGGCCTTCTTTTTTGTAAAAGAACTTACTAACTGCATCTGCTAGGTTTTTAATATCAATATCTTCAACATGAGGAGGCAAAGAAGGCAAATCATTTCTCTTTTTCCAATATGAAGCACTGACATTATCTGCATGGAGAAACATAGTAGCACCACGCCAATAGATTAGTTTATTAATGAAAGCCCACATGACTTTTGCATGAAATCCCTCTATTTCGGCAATATCCGCAATAAATGCCTGATCTTGATGAAAGTTAGCTTCATCAATCAAAGCAGCTACACCACCCTCATTAGCCATTGCATTTACATCCTGAAATTCGGCTTCAATGGTAGCTTGCTGATCTTCTGGCAAGTAGATAAAGGCTTGAAACACTCTATCAACCTCGTTTTCTTTCAATTTTTCAAAATTAATTTCAAGATCAATATTTTTTGATTTGAAATATTCTGCCAGTTGGGTATTGGGTACGCGCCTGATAAATTGCCTATGTGAATATTGACTAGTCATACAATTCTATCCTTTAAATTATCCTGCATTTCTATAGCGGATTTCGTTTCTTGCTAATCTCAGCATGGCTTCCACACAATCATATTGGCCTTTTTCGAACCATATTGCCGTAATGCCTAGCGCCGCCAAATATGCATTTCTATTTTCTAATTCATCTAGCTCTTCAGGGGATTGTTCTATCGAGAAGTGTCGAGCCCCTTCATAGTCTTCTGCCATATTTTCTTTTATTGCTTTGAATACCTGGACGGTTCTGTCGTTATTTAAGCTACAACCTAAAAATAATAAATTACTATTCCGATAGTAGTAATCAAGTAACTTGGGTATTGGCAGGGTTAAATCAATTTCGTCATTACCGTAAGCATCGTCATATTGATTTTTACTGAGTATACATTGAGCGGGGGATTTTATATCTCCGTGTAACTTAATAATGGTTACGCAATCTGGGTCTGGTGTTTCTAGCGCATTATTGCTGCTGATAATTTGATAAGGTTTTTCTACTCCGGTGTCGAATGCATTCTCAATTAATTGATCGTAATTAGTAGTGATAATGGTATCGTGGAAAAGTTCTGATAATAAAAAGGTAGAACCTGCGATTTTTCCAGTCACTGAAAACACATCTTTAATTTCTTGAATAAAAACGTCTCGATTGCGTTCGTTTTCTATTTTCTCCAACACCTGTTCGTATGCGCCCTGGCTTAATAATTCCTCAACGTCTTGTTGGTTAATACCCGCCGTTTTTGCTTGTTGTTTTAGGTGAGTAGACCAGGTAGGAAAACCACCCGCTACTGACAAACCTGCACCCAAAAAGGGAACCACTTCACCTGCGTTCATTCTCTCGACTAGCTGATCAAATCGACTTAAATTTCTCTTAAACCAATGATCACCAGCGAATTGGTCACAAAGATAGTGTTCGTTTAAGACTTCATGTCGCCGTTCAGTTCGATATTTTTTAAAGGCGACATCGTAGGATTCTTTATCACCTGCAAACAAGGCTTTGCTGGGTTGGGATATGCCATTGACATTATATTCTTCTCGAAGTGTTAGCGCTTCAGAACTGTCTAGCCAATCGTTAAAATCCTCAAAATATTCGAAAACATTGTGCTCGTCTCTATCGCACCATTTTTCTGTAGGTTTAATTTCTATTGATTGATTCACCTGCGTCATGGTGTTAGTTAACAGCTTGTGCAACAATGGCGGTGGTGAGATTAATTTGAGTAGCTTGAGCCAAGGTAATTCGTTCTTTTAGAGCATCACATAATGCCATAAGCTCATCGACTTTAGCGACTATTCGGTATTGCTCAGTTATCGGGCAAAGTGGTATCGGCGTAAGCCGTAGTTTGTCTTGTGATATATTCATCTGACTTTCGGCCATACCAGATTTAACACTTTCCAAATATTCAGCTGTAGCACCTCCATTAAGACACAGCGATATAAATTTCTCACACATCCCTATTTCAACTAGATGGAATCGAATGATCTTGTCTGAGATCATTAATTTTGGTCTAGTCGCTTCTACCAAACATGAAATAGCTACTCTATTTTTAGGCCCCGCACGAGTAATCAGTATGTCACCAGTCTTCACTTCGTATTGAGGTCGTGGATCTTTATCAGCTGGCAATATTTTATTTTCGTATTCTAAATACTTCATAACTTGCACTGCTGTGGTCTTTAGAACCCCCCATACTTCATTGTCTAACGAAGGTTCAGGGATACATGCAGGACTCCACCCAGCATCCATAACTTTTACCAAATTACCAAGTGGTATCCACATCCAACTTTTTGGTAAACCATAAAGTTTGTTTTGCCCATTATTTGCATTCAACGGCTTTTGATTTTTAATTTTCCCTTCTTTAATCAGTCTTACTTTTTCTTCCTCAATTTTTTCCAACAATACACTCGCCGGTTCGTCGTTCGGGTCTTGTGGTAGAAGTATACCCTTGACGGCGAGTTGGAGGATGGTTTGTTTGAGTTGGTCGATGCTGTGCTCAGTGGTGAATAAGCTGGCAAAGTGGGTTTCAATTCTGGCCCAGTTTTGTTGCAACTCCTCTGCGTTGGCACTGTGGGTTAGGGTTGTTAACAGGGTTCTCACCAAGGTTTGGTGGGCGATGATGCTGTTTTCGGTTTTTTGTTCTAGTTGGTCGCAGAGCGCCATGAGTTCATCGACTTTGGTTACTATGCGGTGTTGTTCAGCTATTGGGGGTATTGGAATTAATAAGAGCGATAATGAAGTGGCATTTAAGGTGTTGCCCATAATTGCCCGTTTAGTATTCCCTTCTAATGCTCGTGTAGGTAGAAATTTAAATAAGTAGTCTCGACTAATATCGTTAAAAGCCTGAATTGATATAATAGCCTCATTGTGATAGGCATCAACATTTAAGATTGCTATTTTACCAACAGTCAGCTTGAAACTCATAATAAGCGAACCAGCTAGTATAGGATCATACTTGAATACCTGATCAACTGCTTCTTGAGTTATTTTTTTACTAGTATCACTAACTAACCCGTAATGTTCCATATCTGAAATGCTAACCCATGGATAGTCATCAATATTATCTGACCAATAAACAGGGTTTTTAGTAGATGGTGTTTTACCTGGCTTATAATCACTGACATCGGGAAGTCTTGCCCAGACCCACCCAACAGGTATTTCAAACGGCTTTTCCTCATCAGTAATTACAACTGATATTTTCCGAACATGTATTTTCCCCTCATCAATTAACTTGAGTTTTTCTTTAGCTGTTTTTTTTAGAATTACACTTGCAGGCTCATCGCTTGGATCTTGTGACACCAATTTCCCACGCACTGCCAACTCCAAAATTAACTCACGAAGTTTTTTAATACCATGCAAACTTATTTTTTTCTTACTGCCGCGCCCCATCGTTGATTTTTTCTCTATCGCCGCAGTCCATACATCAATATGATCTGTGACTATCTTTTTAATATCGGCCATTATGCATTAGCCTCTTTGCTTTTCAGGGCATCCGCCAGAATACCTTTTAACTGATCGCGAAGAACTTGAATATCGGCTTGTTGTTGGTTGTATTTGGCTAATAACTCTTCCGGGTCATGATTCACCTGTTCGCACATATGGGGATTGTTAATATCCAGATTGTAATTACGCTCGATTATTTCATCGATGTTGACTTTCCAGGCTTGTTTGGTTTGTTTGCGTTTTTTAAAGCCGTTTTCTTCTTTGCCCCACCATTGGCATTCGGTTTCAAATTCTTCAAAGCGCATGGGTTTGGTTTTGTTGTAGCTCACCACCCCTTCTGGGTATGGGTGTTCGTAAAACCAAATATGTTTGGTTTGCGTACCTTTAGTGAAAAAGAGTATGTTCGTTTTAATGCCAGTGTAGGGATTAAATACACCCTTCGGTAAACGCACAATGGTGTGTAAGTTGCACTCTTCTAACAGTGTTTGTTTTAAACGGGTTTTCATGCCCTCCCCAAATAGAAAACCATCGGGCAAGACCACCGCAGCTCTGCCGCCTTTTTTCAATAATTTGATAATGAGTGCCATAAACAGATCGGCTGTTTCGCGGGTGCGTAAACTCTTCGGAAAGTTGTTTTCTATGCCGTCTTCTTCCATGCCGCCAAAGGGAGGGTTAGTGATAATCACCGGCACCCGATCATTTTCACCGTAATCTTTATAGGGCCTGGCCAGGGTATTACCGTGACGAATTTGCGTGGGAGTATCGATGCCATGCAGCATAAGATTGGTGACACAGAGCATGTGCGGCATGGACTTTTTTTCTACACCCAATATGGTACTGTACAGCTTCTTTTCATTGGCGGAGGATTTAACATAATGCTCACGTTTGTGATCAATCGTACAGGTCAAAAATCCGCCAGTTCCACATGCTGGATCGAACACTTTTTCGTTCAGCTTTGGATCTACACGATTGACGATAAAGCGTGTAATGGCACGAGGTGTATAAAACTCCCCTGCATTACCTGCGCTTTGCAGGTCTTTTAAAATTTGCTCATATATGCTGCCAAAGGTGTGTTTGTCGCTGGAGTTATTAAAGTTAATTTCGCATATTTTATTGATTACCTGACGCATCAAAGTGCCGGATTTCATGTAGTTGTAGGCATCTTCAAACACATAGGTAATCACCAGTGCCTGATCTTTATTAAGGCCCTGTACGTCAAGTTTCTCTTTAAGGGTGGGGAATAATTCGTTATTAATGAATTTAGCCAGTTCGTCACCGGTTATACCTTCTGGGTCTTTTGCCCAGTTTCGCCAACGCAGTTTTTCAGGTAGGGGTGATTGAAACGCGTCATTGTCATCGAGTAGTTCAAGCTCGGCTTCACGATCATCTAATATTTTTAAAAAGAACATCCATACCAACTGGCTGATGCGCTGTGCATCACCATCGACACCGACGTCTTTACGCATAATATCCTGAATGGATTTGATGATACCGCTTACATTACTCATTAAATATTTTCCTGATTATATAATTGCTGTTCTAATTCTTGCAGTGCGTTTTCGTAGTTTTCTTTGCCGCCAAATACATCGTTGATAATTTCTACCGGTGTGCCAATACTGTCGAAGGGTTTAAGTTTTAATATTTTGGCGCTTTCAATACTGACGATGCCTTCGTTTGCGTATTTGTCGAGTAAGGCATTAAGAACCGCTCTGACTTTGTCACCATATTGGGTGAAGTAGTTGCGTTTTTTTACGTTGTTGGCACGTTCTTGTCGTGTCAGTGGGGGCTGATCATAGGCTATATGACAAATAAGATCGAAATCTCCGTATTCTTTGCCGACTTCTTCTGCCAGATTTTCTAACACGATGCCATATTCTTCTAGTTCATCAATAATGGCTTTTTTCTTTTTGGCGTTATTCCATGATTTAAGAAAATCATCCAAGGAGGCGTATTCCGATTGTATTTGTTTGCGGGTAAAGTCTTTATAAGATTCGGTTATTAATTCACCATCGGGGCCAATATACTCTATACGCTCGGCAATAATTCTTGCAGAAACACCGCTGACACGAATTTTGGTGATACCTTCGCCCTCTTCTTCATCGTCGCCTTCATAGTCATCATCTGGGTTTTCCGGGTCTGGCGGCACGGGGTCGTCATCATCACCGGGTTCATAAATCACTACGGCTTCGCCGTCGAATTCTGGGTCGCGAAATAGTTCTGTGGCTTTTTTGAAATCCATGATGGTGAAGAAGAATTTGTTATTGTCTTCATCTATGCGCGTGCCACGGCCGATGATTTGTTTAAATGCAGTCATCGACTTTATGTTTTTATCCAGCACGATGAGTTTACAGGTTTTAGCATCGACGCCGGTGCTCAATAATTCTGAGGTGGTGGCTATCACAGGAAATTTACTTTCTGGGTCAATAAAGTTATCCAGCTCGGCTTTGCCTTCAACACTGTCGCCGGTAATGCGCATGACATATTTTGAGTTGTCGATGGCAATTTGCCCCGCCGCATTGACGATGGCTTTACGCATGCGCTCGGCGTGGTCTATATCTTCACAAAAGATAATGGTTTTTGAATAGGGGTCGGTGGCGTTAAGTAGTTGCATTACCCTTTTGGCCACGAGTTTGGTTCGTTGGTTAAGGACAAGAATACGATCCATGTCGACCTGGTTATAGGTGCGACCTTCTATGGGGTTGCCAAGATCATCCGTCATGCCGGACGATGGTGTCCAACCGTATATGTCTCTGTCGATATCAATTTTCACCACTTTGTACGGTGCGAGATAACCGTCTTCAATGCCTTGTTTTAAGCTATAGGTATAAACCGGTTCACCAAAATAGGTGATGTTGGAGACATATTCGGTTTCTTTTGGGGTTGCGGTGAGGCCAACTTGTATGGCACCTTCAAAATATTCAAGAATTTCACGCCAGGCCGAATCATCTGCTGCACTGCCGCGGTGACATTCGTCAATGATAATGAGATCAAAAAAATTGCGGGAGACGTTTTTGAAGATTTTGTCTTCTTCATCTGGCCCAGTGAGTGCCTGATAAAGTCCAAGTTGTATTTCGTAGGCTGGGTCAATTTTCCTGTTTTTAATTTTGGTCATTTGTGAGCCGAAAGGCTTGAAATCGTTGACCAACGTTTGATCGACCAATATGTTTCTGTCTGCCAGATATAATATGCGCTTAACAGTTTTATGCTTCCACAAACGCCATATGATTTGGAAAGTGGTATAGGTTTTACCTGTACCCGTTGCCATTACCAGTAAAATACGTTTTTGCCCTTTGACTACAGCTTCTATTGTGCGGTTAATAGCCTCTACCTGATAATAACGAGGCTCCTTGCCCGACGGGTCTATATGATAAGGCTGAGTAATAGCATCTTCATCTTTATCTTCTATGCCACGGGATTCTTTATAACGCACCCAAAGCGCCCAAGGGGATGGGAACTCATCGAGAGGGAATTCTGTCTCTATTTCCTCATCTTTGGTGGCAACTTTATTATGAGAAGCAAATGCATCCCCATTTGAACTAAATGTGCTGGGAACTTCCAGAATGTCCGAATAGCCTAAAGCTTGCTGCATGCCGTGGCTGACAGTGTGATTATTGTCTTTGGCCTCAATTACCGCAACGGGTACGCCTGGCTCCCATGACAAAACATAATCAGCGAATTTTTTCTTCTTTTTATTGCGCGACGACATGTTACCGCGGACAATAATTGGCCCTGGGGTTAAGGTAACGTCACGACGTATTTGTTTGAGCGGTTCCCAACCTGCGTCTTTAATTGCTGGAGTTATGAATAAGTCACAAATATCTAATTCGCTGAGTTCTTTTTTGTTGTTTTTTTCCATGAACTAACCTTTTTACGCCAAGGCCTAAAGATGTTGTTTGGCAATACCTTAAATCATTTCAGTACTTATCTATGTCTACTGTTTGTCAATATCCCTCACTTTAACCTAGTTTCTTTATATGTTCTTCATTTATATGTACTTTTCTTGAATGCTAAATTTTATATCACTTTTGTTCATGATGAACAGCAAGATTATTGAGTTATAAATATGATTAGACGAGTTAAATAAACAATTATGACTTATATGTGTCATTTTTCATAATATTTAATCTAAAACAAAGATGAGTTTAATTTTTAGCAGTACCGTTAGTAGTACTATCGATAACATATAATAATGATATACATATAAATCAATATGTTATAAATCAAATTCGATTCCCGCCGTCTCCACCAATTTTTTGTATGGTATTGATTTTAAAGTATTTATTCATTAAAAATCAATTCCACCACCTACAATACTGGAATATGACTCATCTCATTTCGGTAATTATATGCCGGTAATAATGCTTCCTTATCATCCCTATCAAGACCGATCCGAATGAACTCTTCTTTAATAGTATTTGCGTCTGAGTAATCAAAACGTGCGGTGAAATAATGAGCTCTGTCAAGCATTCTACAATAGGCTGCAAAATCTTGATTACGGGATACAGCCCGTAGGCCGCCTAAATAATCCTCTCTATAAATTGTTGGAATTATTATTCGCTCTAATCCGCCCTTAATTAACTCAGAATTCATAATCATTCTGGCAATACGTCCATTACCATCAATGAAGGGATGTATTTCAGCAACAATGAACATACAAAAAACGGCTCGCTTGAATGGACATTGAAACTCATTAATAATGGGATATATGCGAATAAATGTGCCTTCTACAAGTGTAGGCAAAACAAAGTGTGTATTACCTGCCCGATTAGGTTTCGTTTTAAACTCCCCTGGCATTATTTCTGTATTTTCGGCCATAAAGTAGCGATGGTAATGTTTAATTATTTCAATAAACTCTTCAGGAGTTTTATGGAGCCTTTTCATTTCATCACGAGAACTTAATAAGTCATAAGATCGAAGTATATTATGGCTGTCTTCATGTCTACCAACAGATTCTTTGTGCTCATAAATTATCTCCTCAGCTTCTTCAATACCAAAAGCAGTTCCTTCAATATAGTTTGAAAAATAGGCGTCCCAAAATGCTGCATTACTAAATGCTATATCGATAGATAAGAGGGGCTTACGCTGCTTAAAATCACACCTATGTAGAAATACAGCAAGTTGTTCAAATAGAGTGATTCTATCATTATCAAAGGCTTCTCCTGAAGCGCGTGCTTTTGCTCTTGTTGTTAATAAAGGGGCAACCCGTGTTCCTTGAAGGCAACCAATGATATTATCGAGCTTATTAAAGAGCTTGTCCCACTGAAATTTTTTTGCGATTTGACGCGCAATATCTCTTATTTCATTAATGCGACTTTCATCAGAAATATTGATTAGTTGATCTAATTTTTCTTCAACCCATGCCTGTCCTAAAGATTTTTTTAAACCTCTATCAATTTGCAGGTTCTCTAGTAAATAACGAGACTCAGATGAACAAGGATAACCAATATAGATTGGATCAGATTTTAATGACTCAGGGCCCTTACTCTGAATAATTGTGACATCCGCTAGTTTATGTTGATAATTATTTTTACCTGTTAGGAAGAACTTGCCATTCTCTACTTTAAGATTTGCAGCAGACCGATGACTGATCATACTATTTGGAAATAAGTGTTTAACAATAGGGATGATATTACTACGTATTTGATCTTCTATAGGCGTGCTGATGTCATCCGAATATATACCTCGGTAGATTTTGACCCATTCAGATTTGGCGACCGAACGTCTGGCCCGGGAATCTTGTGCCTTATCACTATGTTTTATGAAGTAAATTGCCATTATAAATCCAAAATTCATTGTTAATCTGAAGAATAATAATGAATTATCGCATAATAAGACGAATATTAACAATTAATATCTAGTTTAGAAGAAGTTTTATTAATATATACTGTATAAGACGAATAATATGAATTTATAATCACAATTCATCAAAATACTTAGGGGGCTATTATGGGGGCATGACTAAACTGTGTAGTAGTATTATTCAATAGCATCAATTAATTAGTATTTATTTTTAATTCCCGCCGTCTCCACCAATTTTATCCCAAAGGCACCCTCTTTCAAAGACAGGGATTCATAGGCTCTACCCAATTAACGGGGGATTCTCCTAACCGCATTAAGTGCAGAATGGTTGGAATTTTTACTCGCGAGTCTTCATTAAACTCAATCCTATTTTCATATGAAGTACTCGACTATATCCATACTTTGGTGAGGAACACCGATAATCTCTAATTGAGTGTCTTTTTTAACATAGAAGATTAGGTGCATCCCCTCTGGGAAACAATAATACCCAATTTTAATGTCATCACGATTCTTACCAACTAAGGGATCTTCCACCAGCTTCAAGATAGGTATTCGCTTGATCGACACCCCATTGTTCAAGCGTGTAAAGCCAAATGGATTCAAGATCAGACTGTGCTAACGATCTGATTTGATAGTTGGTTATCATTTAAGGTGCTTTTTATTTAACTCGGCAATAAAGTTTGCACCATCAAAATCATCGACCAATTGACTATATTCGCCTGCTTTAAGTTTATCTCTTAATAACTGTAATTTTGTCTCATCATCTTCTAACTTCCGCAGACCTGCATTTATTTTTTCAGCAACGAATTCATCAAAATGATCACCAAGAGCTACTGGTGTGTTTCTAGCCATAACTTCACCTCAATGTTAAATTGTATTAATTATTGATATTGCATAGAACATTTAATTATGTTGTTGACATAAGCATGCATGTTATGTCAACTTAATCCCTAGCAATTGACATAAGATACTCCCTAAGCTAATTTGGATAAAAATATAAAAGTATGGATAATTTGTTAAAAGAATACATTTCAGGCCAACACGAGCAGCAATATCAGTATAAAAGCTTTACTCCAAATCCCATAAATGAAGAGTGGACGTTCTACGAGCCTGAGATTATAACCCTTATGGAAGGCGCTAATCAAAAACTTGGTGAATTAAATGCATACTCACAATTAATTTCTGACGTAGATTTTTTTATCAGAATGCATATAGTTAAAGAAGCAACTACTTCCAGTCGCATAGAGGGAACCCAAACTAACATGGAAGAGGCTTTGATTGATGAAAAAGATATAAATCCTGAAAGTAGAGATGATTGGCTTGAAGTGCAAAATTATATTGAAGCAATAAAGTTTTCCATTGAGAAATTAAATACATTACCTTTATCAAATCGCATTTTAAAAGAAACACATAATGTATTAATGAAGGGAGCCAGAGGAAAGCACAAACAGCCTGGAATAATTAGAACAAGCCAGAATTGGATAGGGGTAAGTTTGAAAAATGCTACATTCATACCGCCTCATCATGACAGGCTTCCTGATCTTATGACTGATTTTGAGAAATATATACACAATGATGAAATTCATGTCCCCCATTTAATTAAAATTGCAATTCTTCATTATCAATTTGAAACAATCCATCCATTTCTAGATGGTAACGGAAGGCTTGGAAGATTATTTATAGTTCTTTATCTTGTTAATTTTAATTTATTAGCTAAACCTGCATTGTATCTATCTGATTTTTTTGAGCGAAATAAAGCCGAATACTATAATAGATTAATGGCGGTTAGGACTAATAACGATATGGTAGGCTGGCTTAGGTTTTTCTTGTACGGATTAAGAGAATCTGCAGAGAATTCGATTCATGTCTTTAAACAAATAATGGCATTAAAAGAAGAAATTGAAAGAAAGAAATTACCTACTCTAAACACTCGTAAGCAAGACAATGCCCAAAATTTAATAATGCACTTATATAAAGCTCCTGTGGTAAGCATTAAAAACATACGAAATGTACTAAACGTTCAAACAAATACTGCAAGTAGCTTGGTGAAGGATTTTACTCAATTAGGAATATTAAAAGAACTGACCGGTAGAAAAAGAAATCGGTTATTTATATTTGAAGAATATTTTCAAATTTTCGTGAATAAGTAACATCGATAACGGCACGAAAAAAAGTGTTTAATATGCATTAACTTATAGAACATACGACTGAATTTGTAAGAGAAAAATTACCCAAAATATATAGTCATGAGTTAGTTCAAGTTATTTTTGAGCAACCCTATTGTCGAATAGGGAATCTAGTTAATAGCGATATTGCAAAGAGGCAAACAGCCTCAACCTATTTAAAACAGTTATGTAATATCGGTGTTTTAAATGAAATTCAGGTAGGAAAAGAAAAACTGTTTATTCATCCTAAGCTGATCAATCTAATGACGAAAGACACCAATGAATTTGAAAATTACTAAAAATAGAGCATATAATACAACTTCAGCACCATAAGCCCCATTATCAGAGTAATTTTCAATCTGCCTACTATAATATCTACCAACAAACGCCGACCTTGAATCTTAGTTTGCACTCGACTGATCAAATCAAACAAAGTAACCCTACCTTCGCACTAAGCTCGTACTATAATTAGTTAAACGATTAAACATCTTATCAAACAACTTAACTAGCTAGCGTGAGAAATCTCTATAAGAATTGTGAGACATTGACCATCGTATACGTGAGATATTAGCTATTTGTGGAGAAATTAATTTAATTTCGGATTATGCTTGTCTTAATTGCGAGAATTAATGCCACATGTAATAATTGATATCATGAACTTACCTTTCAACCACAAACAAATCTGAGAGTTAGTAGAAGCTAATGGCTAAAGTATTACTCGGGCAATGTAAATTTAACGATAAATCTCGAGTCCTCACTCGGGCTGATGGTTCTAAAACCATCCTCCCGCATATTGTTGCTGATGTCTTGATATTACTTTACACCAATCGAGAACGTTTCATCACTACCGATGAACTAAAAGCTGTGGTGTGGAAAGATAAAATCGTTGAAGATAGAACCGTCATGCGCAATATTTCAAGTGTGCGTAAAGAACTTGGTGAATCCTCAAACAATAAGTACATAGAAAATAAGCGAAACGAGGGATATCGATTTATCGCTAAAGTTCAAAAAATCGATTTCATCAATTTAGCCTACTTAAAACTACCCTTAAGCCTAATCGTGTTTTCTTCAATTCTTCTACAAACCTATCAGTATATGTTTGTACCAGCTGTTATGAGCAAGCCTGAAACCTTGACAACCATGATTGGGCAAGAAACCGATGGCGCCATGGGTGCAAAGACGCTTGTCTTCTCATATAAAACAACGGATAGCAACTACTGGAATATCTATGGTCGAAGACTCGATGGTGATCGTTATTTCAAGCTAACAAGTGGAGAGTTTAACGACACTCTCTCCTCCTTCTCGCCTGATGGAAAAACTGTAGCCTTTCATCGCTATGAAGGGAGCAAATGCATGATCATGAAAGCAACTCTCAACCCAATCTCCATGGCATTTGAAAATGAAGAGGTCATTTTCAAATGCATCGATGGTTTATCTGCAGTGTCAACTACTTGGATAGATAATGAAAATCTTTATGTATCTATTGCAGAAAGCCTACCTATAAATTATAGAGTTTTTCATCTCAATTTGAGGAGAAATGAAGCAACTTCTATCACCACTCCAGATAATGGTGGTGCTGGTGATTATTATGTTAGTTATTCTCAAGCTGCTCAACGACTTATTTTCTTTCGATATAATGTTGATTCATTCACTGAAATATGGAGCTATGATCCATTCGATAATGAAACGACCTTTATCACTTCAGTACCTATGATTCTTTTTTCACTTTCATTTATCGATGAAGGAAACAGGATTGTTGTAAGATCCGGAACCGGTAAATTAACGGCTATTGATCTTAATAAACCCCATGACCGAGAAATTATTCTAGATGCGAACTACCCAATCAATACACTTTTTACAATTGACGATGACACCCTAGGTTATGTACACGGTAACATGCGAATTGCTGATGTAGTGAAAGCATCTCTTGATGGGCAAGTTGAAATCATCGCCTCTTCATCTTTTCACGACAGATTACCAGCCTACGCAAGAGATACGGGGGACGTTGTGTTTTTATCCACACGTTCTGGTCATTATCAACTATGGAAGGTGTCTTCAAACGGAGATTTGCGTCAA
Source organism: Gammaproteobacteria bacterium (assembly GCA_002746155.1). GTDB lineage: Bacteria > Pseudomonadota > Gammaproteobacteria > Enterobacterales. The sequence continues at coordinate 248,463 of NVWF01000001.1, forward strand.
TTAAGTCACTTTGATAACAGTTATCGTATTGGTCATTTAGCTGTGAGTAATGACGGTAAATATATTACCTATACGATTAACTCCCAAATTCATTTAATGACAATGGAAGGAGAGGAAATATTTACTTCCAATGATTCAATCCTATATCAAAATCCTGTTTTTTCATCTGATGGACAAACTCTTTATTATTCTGTCTATTTGAATAATGAATGGCGGATTGAATCGAGACTTATTGAAAATATTGAAGTACCAATAAATCTAACGAGAGGCACTATTGCACAACCCTGCATTGATGACTCTTGTCTCTATATTGTTCGCTCAGATGAACAAAACCTCTTTATATTTAAAGAAAATACGATAGCAGATACCGGTATTGATATTGGAAAAATTTCCTATCCGAATCAATATCACGTTACTGAACAACACATTTATTATGTACGAAGTGAACAGAGAAAAAATTGGTTGATGAGATATAACTTACTTAATGAAGAATTAGCCGAGCTAACTCCCTTGTCTTCGCGGACTTTTACCATTGATTCTATCAATAATGCATTTTATACAACCCAAATGCGAGAATCAGACACTATGCTAGAAAAAACTACCATCCCTTCAGCCCAATAAAATCAATACATCTACTTAAATCCACTTTCATCGCACTACTTTATACCAATTTTATGTAACCTTGTTTCTGTAAACTTCATGACGGAGAAATAGAAATGAAACAATTATTCAGAACTTTATTTATCATTATTATTATGATTTTCCCTATGACTATCACATCAGGTGAAGACGGATCCATGGCAACAACTAAAGAAATGGCCAATAACCTACTGGTGCCACCTACTTTTTGTCAGCCTTTTCCAAAATGCTTAGAATTTCAACAAGCTGTTGAAATTCTAATTGAAGTAAATGTTATTAAACAAGGTATCGAACCATCTGGTAAGTTACTTGATGAACTAGTTGGTGAGGTAAGAGCTGAACAATTTGAGGATCCCAAATGATTGGTGCTGGATATTTAAAGGTCTTGGGTGAAAATAAATTTTCTATCCGACTAGCACATGCTAGAGCCATTGGATTACATCTACAAAATGTTTCAAGTATTGATCTAAAAGATTACTCTTTTACTTTAATACGGAACAAAAAAAATAACTGTCTAAACACCGAGCAATCATTTATTAAGTGGTGTGAGTTATTAACTGCAACTAAATATAACTACATCGATTTACAGGTTACACACCAACAAGAATAAATATACAGAGGATAATATGCCTAATTACTTTGTTAATAAAAATTCATTGGCTGGTCGGGGACACGAAGTGCATCAACAAGGTTGTCCTTATATGCCTTCTGGCAGAGATCAAGTGCCTCTTGGCTTCCATGATACTAGTAACACCGCGATTGGTTCAGCCAGGTTGATATATTCTAATTCTTGTTGTTGTGACCATTGCTTGAAAACACCTGAATAAACATCCAACTATTAATTTCGTCTAAACTACTGGAACTAGCTATCCTGAAGTCATTATTAAGTTAGCTCACCTTTTTGTTTAATTCTGGGACTTTTTATCGAATATAACCCTCCTATCAGTTATGTTTTCACTGTAAAATATCAAAGTTATCTTGCTGTTTACCTTGCTGTTTATTGGGCTGCGAGTACAATAGCCCCATTAAGTATTTAGGACTCTATAACCATGAATAACAATGATATTTTACGTCGAATCCGCTATATCTTTGACTTTAACGATAAAAAGGTCATTAGCATTTTTGCTGCTGCTGATCTAGAAGTAACTCGCGAAGAAATCAGTAGTTGGTTAAAAAAAGATGATGATGACGCCTTCATTAAGCTTAAGGATCTACCCTTGGCGGTATTTTTAAATGGTTTAATTAACGATAAACGCGGTAAAAGAGAGGGTGAACAACCTGCTCCGGAAAAACGCCTGTCGAATAATATTATCTTTAGAAAGTTAAAAATTGCACTTAATTTAAAATCTGAAGATGTCATTGAGGTTTTAAATTTGGCTGATTTCAGCCTGAGTAATCATGAGTTAAGCGCCTTCTTTAGAAAAGTAGGCCATAAGCATTACCGCGAGTGTAATCAACAGGTGCTACGTTATTTCCTCCAAGGATTGCAACTTAAATACCGTGACAATAAATAATCCTGATTGATTCAGCAGAGGTTTTCCTTGATTAATATCGGACGCATCAACAACTTAAAGATATCAAAACTTGATCACTACGGAGCTTCCCTTTCGATAGAAGGCGGGGAAGCAGAAGCAGGTGAGCTTGTAGTGCTCAACAAAAACTTACCGCCTAATGCTAAAGAAGGTGATTATGTGGATGTCTTTGTTTATCACGATTCTAAAGAGCACTTAACTGCCACTAGCCAAAAGCCAAAGGTTCAGGCGGGTGAAGCCGCTTTTTTAAAAGTTGTTCAAGTTAATAATGTCGGAGCCTTTCTTGATTGGGGGCTTCCTAAAGATCTGTTGGTTCCCTTTAATCAACAACAAGTAAGCATGTTGGTTGATAACGACTACCTAGTCTTTGTATACCTTGATGAGGACACAAACCGTGTGGTTGCCTCATCAAAACTCAATAAACACATTCAACATGGCGCCACTATTTATAAAACACGTCAAGCAGTAGAACTCATCATTTCTGATATTACCGACATAGGCTACAGTGCCATTATTAATAATCAGCACTGGGGTGTACTGTACTTCAGCGATGTGGTTAAGCCATTAAAGGTCGGTCAAAAACTCAATGGATTTATTCGAAAAATTCGTGATGATGGTAAAATAAATCTCTGCCTTGAGGCCATAGGTTATGACAAGGTTGACTCCCTCTCTACAAAAATATTAAAACAACTAGAAATCAGCGGTGGCTTCATACCCTTGTCTGATAAAAGTGCTCCTGAACTTATTAACCAACGGTTTGGAGTGAGTAAAAAGTCCTTTAAGATGACCATTGGCACCCTCTACAAAAAACGTTTGATCACCATAGCTCGGGAAGGCATCACCCTAATCGGAAAAGCTAATGACAGCTGAGTCAGATCAAAATATCTTTAGCAGCTTAAATGAAAAACTGCAAAAGGCCATAACTAAAGCCGGTTACCTAGAGCCAACTCCGGTACAGCTAGAAACGTTTGAATATGCCATAACTGGTCGGGATTTATTTGTCAGTGCTGAAACTGGAAGTGGCAAGACTGCTGCTTATCTCTTACCCTGCTTTGAGAGAATTCTTCAGGCTGACTCAAATTCAGCCGACTCAAGTTCAACCACTTGCTTGATAATTGTGCCAACTCGTGAACTGGCTGAGCAGGTTCTAAAAGAGTCTCAAAGCTTAAGTCGTTATGCTGCTATTACCACTGGACAAATTACTGGTGGTGTTGATATCAAAGCTCAAAACAAACTGCTTAAAGCCCCCCCTCAACTACTCATAGCAACGCCAGGAAGGTTATTATCCTTACTTAATGATGAGCAACTAGAGATTCAAAATGTCGATAGTTTAATTCTTGACGAAGCTGACCGCCTACTCGACATGGGGTTTTCCGATGACATCTCGGCCATAGCTTCGTTTTGTGAAAAACGTAGCCAGACGCAACTTTATTCTGCAACGCTTGCCAACAAAAGTTTGAGAGGATTTGCCGGTAAATTATTAAATGATCCCAAGGTCCTCTTTCTCAATAAACTCATTGATAAACACAATTCTATCAAGCAGCAAGTCATCTTTAGTGATGATAAGACCCATAAATTCAATCAAGTCTATTGGTTATTAACTAACGAAGACTTTCGGCAATGTTTAATCTTTTGTAATTCAAAAGTTCAGGCAAATCAGCTCTGTGGACTACTACAATATAAAAAGTTTAGCTCAGGTATTATCCACGGTGATAGAGAGCAATCACAACGTAACTCTGTTATGGATAAACTGCGAAAAGGTGAAATTCAGACATTGGTTGCTACCGATGTGGCTGCGAGAGGCCTCGATGTTCAAGGCATTGATCTGATCATAAATTTCGATATGCCAAGAAAAGGTGAAATCTACGTCCATAGAATTGGCCGAACTGGCCGAGGTGGTAATAAAGGCTTAGCTATCTCCCTAGTCAGTACTGAAGAATTTAATCTCATGTCAGGCATTGAACGCTTCTTAAAACAAGCTTTTGAACGCAGACGGATTAAGTCCTTGGTTGGTAACTATAATGGCCCTAAGAAACTAAAAGCCTCTGGCAAAGCAGCTGGTTCTAAAAAGAAAAAGCTCAAGAAGAAAGCGCGTAAGAAGAAAAAGTAAAATGATCTTAAATCATTAACTATCGATTTATTAGGGTCAGATATTACAAAACACTACCAGCTAGCTTTCCAGAATAAGTGCCATTTGACATGGTCATCTTTCCATTAATAAATTGATATACAACACCCGTCGATAACTTATTCCAATTTGAAAAATTGGCCTTGGGTTGATAGTTTTTAATATCAATGATGTTTATATCAGCATAGTTTGAATATTTAATAACCCCTCTTTTTTTTATATTGAAAATCTCAGCAGTTTTAGCTGAACTCTTATAGATAAAACTTTGCAAAGTTAAAAGTTTTCGGCGCTCGACGTATTGTTTATATTTGTTTGGAAAACTAGCAAATTTACGAGGGTGCCTATTGGTACCATCAGAGGAAGAAACCACCCAATCTTGTACCATAAAATTATCAATATCTTCTTGTGACATATTAAATGAAGCCACTCTGATCTTTTCTTGTAAAACCATATCAATAACCATTTGTTCAGGCTTTAGGAAGTTCTCAGAAGCAATTTTTTGCAATGTATTTCCCAACCAAGCTTCATTATCAGAACCAGTTATCAACAAGGCATCTGCTCCTCCCCGACGCCTAATGTTTTCCTTAGTTTCTAGCAATATCTTTGGTAATAATTGCTGATTAGTTAACCTCTCCATAAAGGAATCATTAGAATCTGCCATAACCCAACTAGGGATGACTGCATTTCTTAGATATGTCCCCGAAGCTTGCCACGGATATTGATCAGCAGTGATCTTTAATCCATTTTTTCGAGCTTGCTCAATGAGCTTAATTGCCTGTTTACTCTGTCCCCAAACGTCAACCCCTAAAGCTTTAATATGAGCTACATGTCCATTAATCTTAGCTTCTTTAGCTATTGTGATTAGCTCTTTTAGTGCTTCAAGATAACCGATATTGAATGTGCCTTCGTCACGTAGATGTGATTCATAGATTCCACCATATTTAGCAGCAACCTTTGCAAGTTCTATAACTTCAGATGTATTTGCATAACGCCCGGGAACATAATACAAACCAGATGAAAAGCCTAAGGCCCCTTCTTCCATTGCCTTCGCTACGCTAGCTTTCATTTGCTTTATTTGTTTAAGATTAGCCTCAGCATTGGTCAAGCCCATCACTTGCTTTCTCACAAAACCATGTCCCACCAAAAGGCCGACATTTGTACCGATTCCATTGGAAGAAAGTTGTTTTCTAAGAAGGCTAATATTTGATGATCCACCGCCATCATTACCAATTATTACAGTGGTCACACCTTGAGTGAGGTAGTTTAGATTTTGATTTTTGTCTTTACTCATAAGCTCAGGTAAAGCATGGGTGTGGGGGTCAATAAAACCAGGTGTAACAATTAATCCTTTTGCGTCAATAATTTTTTTGGCAGTAACTGACGAGGAATCCTTACCCACAAAACAAATAATATCTCTACAAATAGCAATATCAAACATCTCAGGTCTATTGTTATATCCAGAATAAACTAAACCAGATTTAATTAGAATATCCGCTTCTATAATTTTTTGATTGCTGATAGCACAATTGTTTAAAAGGCTCACCAAGAACAACATGATAAAACCGGATAATAGTTTTCTCTTCATATAAATTTCAACTTAATTGTCACCAAGAAACTGTTCTTTTTTAGTTTTTAACAATTCTGTCATCAGGGTTTGTGCAGCCAATTTAGCAATTGATGTTATGATTTTTCTATTCTCATTATCACCCATCTCATAGGTAACAGCCTGAACCTTGTAATTATCTGCGATGTATTGTTTAAAAACACCCTTGTCAGGATTATTTCCCGGTTTAATCACAACATTAAAATTCTTGGATAGCCTGTCTAATTCTTTAAGCCAATTATTAACAAGTAAGGGAGGAAACACACCATAGTCAGTAGGCATAGTATAAAAAACATTTCCCCTAGTTGAATGAAAATCAATTGCGAAAATAATTTTTCCACCCCTAGCTTCAATTTCTTGTAACTTGTTGTGGACTAGTTGGGTTTCTCTTTGCTTTAGCGTGACCCAGTCTCGATTGAGATCAACACCGTTAGCATTATGCCTCCAATTGCCTTTTTCAACACCGTCAGGATTTAAGTTGGGTATGACTAATACATTAAAACGCTCTCTAAATTTATTGGGCAGTTCTTGATTAATCGAAAATTCACCAACAAAAGGGAATAAAGCCAAAGCCCCTGTGATTTCAGGAGGATGCATTCGACCAACAATGACCAACCATTCATTGGATTGTGAGGAACTGTGTAACTGATAGATATTTCTCCCTTCCTCAGACTTACCCAGCACCGCCAGTTTAAAAGCTGTTTTCTGGACAAGTTCTTCATTCCATGAAATATAATGCTCATTGTTAATAATTTCTTGGCCAGCAACCCACACAGAAGTCTTATCAACTTTTAAATCGAATGAAATTTTATTTTCATGTCTACGGTTTTTTTTAAAAGGAATATATTCCCAACTTTCACCATCACTACTTATCTTCGGTAAATATCTTTGATTACCATCTGTATATTTTAGCGTTACATTGATGACGCTTTGTGCTTTGGATGAAACTTTAAATGAATACCAGGCACTATCATTAATCGGGGTATTTTCTGGCTTGATGATAAGTAGATACCGATCACTAGCCAACTCTTTACAAGCCGTTAGTCTAGCCGTGCTGAACTTATTATCAAAGGTTACATTATCAAATTCACATGCACTAGGTGAAGATGTAAAACAAAGTAACATTACACCGATCAAAAAAGTCTTCATTATTGTTCCTTTGACAAATAAAGGCCTTTTCAGGCCTTTATTAAGTGAGTGAGCAAGCTAGTTTACTACTAAAATGTTTTAGTCGCTCTAAGATAAAAATATCGACCTCTGTTTGAGTGAAGTGCTCCAAAATATCCATGGGCAAGTTCATCGGCAAGAGGCGGTTCTTCATCATTGATATTTCTTACTCCAAATTTAATTCTAGTACCTTTTAGGTAACTATTATTGTCAAATTTGTAATCGAGATAAACATTAGTTCTTGAAAAGCTATCTACAGGTAATGTTATTACTTCACCGTTAACGGTAGCTGTAGTACTAGTATCGGTTACCTCATCAACAAAACTTGTGCTAATACCAGCACTCCAAGCGTTATGTTTCCAATTAAGAGAAACTCTATAACGCCATTCCGGACGACCATTTTGCTGAATTAGATCACCTGCCCCAGCAACTGTTCTATCAGCAGGAACTGATGGATCCCCTGCTTCTTGAGCGGCAAGCAATAGAGCTGAAATTGGATCAGCTTCTTGATCAAACTTAGTTAAGTTTGCAGCATTTAGAGTCAAACCCCACTCGCCAATAGCCGTTTCAATGTCATAAGCAATACTGAAATCCATTCCTTCAATAGATCTAACACCAAGATTGAGATAGTCATTATTAATTTGAATCACCTCATTAGTTGTGACATCTCGAATAACAGCAGGGTTAGATGAACCTTGGCTTCTTAATAAAGAATCATAAAGTAAGTGAGAGGAACCTGCCAAAATAGCTACCAAGCCATCTTGTTCTATTGTCCAGGCATCAACCGTTAAGGTTAAATTATCCATGGGTGTCAATATAACACCGTAAGACGTATTGACATCATCTTCTGGCTCTAAGTCTGTGGTGCCGCTACGTACATCTACAATACCGTAGGTAGTGTCTAGAACGGGGTCATACAAGCCATTAGAGCGAGGAACACCTTCTGCTGTTACCTGTGGCAAGCCTGGTGCACGAAAACCTTCAGAATATGACGCTCTAAAGCTCACCCATTCAGCAGGTTGATAGAATAATGCAAGTTTAGGTTTTAATGCATCTCCTACATCTGAATAATTTTCATATCTTGCAGCGACCTGTAATTCCATATATTGCGTATCTGTCTGTAATAATGGAATGAGAAATTCAGCGTAGGCAGAAAAAATATCTCGTGACCCATCTGAGTCAGGAGTAGGACTGCTCCCTAGTACATCACTTCCACTTAATTCTATACCCGTTATTTGATCAACAAAAGGAGTACTACCATCTAGTAAAGCATCCCTGTCATCTTCAAATGATTCATGACGAAACTCTATTCCAAAAGCTGCGCCAATATCACCGGCCCAATTGTTCCAAAGATGACCATTAGTGATACTAAAATCCACAAGGGACAAGCTGGTTTTAGAATCTCTTTTAACATCAACTAAAAATGGATCCATAACCGCCTGAGGGTTTAGTGTTGTATCACCAACATTAGGGTTATTAACATCAGCACCAGTAAAAACATTATAAGCTTGATTTATATCTGTATTATTAATTGCTGCTTGAAATGCACTAGCTCTTATTCGATTGCGTGCTATGTCATTAGTTTCTGCTGATGAATATAGGGCGGCCGTCTCCCAGTCCCAATCGCCCCAAGCGCCATTAAGTCCACCCAACAATCTGATACTAGTATTATCTACCTCAATATCTCTTGAGCCTGTATCAATTGCACGGTAGCGTCTTAGGAGTACTTCTTCACCAAAAGGATTAAATGCAGCTGTGTCAGCAATTCTAAATCGTTGGGCTGTCAAATTATGGGTTTGCTCACGAGTTCTCTTTGATGTTGCACTGTAATAAATAGCCTCTGCAAAAAACTCTAGATCACTGTTAATTTCATGAGTGAGATAACCGTATAGATTTAATCTATCAACATCAGAAACTAAGGAGCGAGTTGTACCACGATCGAATCTAATATCTCTTCCAGTACTTCCTCTATCGACACAAACTCCTGTTAGATTTAATGCAGTGGTTGGATTACCACGAGCATCAGAATCTTCACAACCAGATTGAGTATCGGGCTGGAGGTGAAAGGTACCTAGCGTACTGGTACTAAACTCTCCCCATGGTGTTGAAGTACTACGATTATCCAACTGAGTATCACCGATAAATGCTGCTGGTAAGGTTGAAAAATCACGTAAGTCATGACTCGCAGAATAAGCTCGTTCACTGGCCATCATGCCATTTCGGTCATAATAAGTGAATGATGCTGTAAGATGTGATTTGTCTTCATTAAAATCGAAACCAGTAATGTAGTTAAAGGTAGTTTCTGTTAAAGGTGTACCTTCAGAACCACCGTAGGTTAAACTCATCTTTGAACCATCGTAGTCAGTGTTGAGCATGTAGTTAACGACACCAGCCACAGCATCAGAACCATAAATCGCTGCTGCGCCATCTCTAAGAACTTCTAATGAACGTAGTCCTGCTACAGGTAAAGTATTTGAATTTACTGTTGACACGGGTACAAAGTTTTCAGACTGGGTACCTGGATGTGTCACAAGGCGTCGACCATTTAACAAGGTTAATGTATTACCTGTTCCGATGCCCCGAAGGTTTATCGAAGCTACATCACCACGTGCGTCGTTTACTCCACCATTACCCGTCGCTGCTCCAAAACTTACCTCACCAATTTGAGGAATAGAACGTAGTAACTCATCACCAGATGAAACACCTAGGTTTTCAATTTCTGATTCAGATAACGCCGTTATAGGCAGGGTATTAATATCAGAGGCTCTTTTTATATGTGAACCAGTAATGATGATTGTGTTCTCATCTTTTTTCTCTTCTGTGTTTTCCGCGGCACTTACACTATAAGTTAAAGATGCTACAACAGCTAAAGCTATAAGACTTAGAGAGTTGATTGGTTGTGGCAAATTCTTAGAATCATGCCTTGTCCCAGACGCTTTGATATTCATTAGAGTTCCTCAGATCGATAGTTTATTCTCGTTACTAAGAATGCAAAATATTTGTACATTAGTCTATGTAGGATAAATCAATCGTCTATAACCTGAGGTTATGGGGAGTTGGGCGCGGATTAGAATTTATTTTTGAATAAATCTAAAAAATTACGAGTGACTGTTGAAAGTGATTTGTTTTCTAGGTGTAGTCCTTTGATAGAAAACTCAAGAGGGTCTTCTAACTGAGCAATAGCAATATTGTCCGACTGCTGACTTTTGGCTGTAAACTCATCCACGATACAAACACCTGCGCCATGTTTAACAAGGTTCACAGCAATGAAATACGTTTTTACTTTAATAACATTTCTCAAAGTGATTGCTTTTTGGGTTGCCTCTTGATTAATTAAATTAGCTAGAGGACCACTATCAGAAATACTGATTAATGGATACTGCTCTAACTCTTCAATTGATATTTTACTAGGCTTATGGGGTAATAGTTTTATTGGATAAACAACCACCAGATTTCCTGTTCCAAAGTTTATTTCTGAAATTCCAGAATAGCTATCAGGAGAAAATAATATAGCAACTTCACTTTTATGTCTTAGTAGGTGCTTTAAAACCTCTTCATTGTGAAGTGTCTGGATATTAAAAATAATATTCTGGTGTTTTTTTCGATATTCGGCTACAGCCTGAGGAATTAAATCAAACCCAAAAGCAGGTGCTAATGCGATAGATATTTGGCCTAAATCATTATTTTTTATATTATAGGCAGCATCATTTATGGTATTTATTTGGCGGTAAATTCGATCAGCTTCTTTAAATAATAAATCCGCTTCGTGGGTAGCAATTAATCTTCCTTTTACCCTATCAAATAACTTAAAGCCCAGCTGCATCTCAGCATGGCTTAGAACTTTACTCACCGAAGGTTGTGACACATGAAGCAGCTTAGCAGCATTGGTAATCGAGCCGGTTGTATAGATAGCGTGAAATACTTCAATATGTCTTAAGCGCACCGATATATTCCCTAGTTTTGCATTTTTGCAAGCACATCCTCTAGGGATTCAGCTTTGCGAATACAGTTTATTTCAATTTTATCTTGTTTATCTTCTACTGAATAAACTGCAACTCGTGGTAGGCAGTTATACTCAAAATGATTAGTAAAGTAGTAACCTCCTGTGTCATGAATAAGAACATAATCATTGGGTGAAAGTTTAGCAAGCTTTTGATTTACTGCAATTAAATCTCCAGCGAAGCAGCAAGGACCAGATACGTCTGTCATGGTAGCATTTTCATCAGTTAGAATTAACTCTACCCCTTCAGGAGAATAGCCTGTCACTCTTAAGGGCCAGGATTTTGGCAAGTAGGCTGTCCGAGTAGCTATTTGAGCTCCTGCATGGGTTGCTGCTATATGTCTTTCACCAGAATATTTTGTATATTCGACTCGTGTGATTATAAAGCCATTTTTTGAAACAATTGCTCGGCCAAATTCTGTTTTGATCTGGTATTTATCAGTAAACAAAATTGGAACTTCTTTTTCCAAGACACCTGCATATTCGCTAAAGCTAGGCTTAACCTCATCAGAAGTGAAATTAACAGGTAGTCCTCCTCCAATATCTAACGTGGTTATTTGTTGCTTACCCACTACTTGGTTAATCTCTTCAGCTAGCTCGGTTATGGCAGAAACACCTTTCGTCATTAGCTTAAGAGAACACCCCTGTGAACCTGAATGGGTATGGATACTTTTTAGCCAAGGACGTTGTTTATAAATGTTGATAATATCTTGTCGATTATTACCATCATTAAGGGTATAACCAAATTTAGAGGTTGAAGTCGCCGTACTCGTCGAACTAATGTCCCCGCTACCAATTTGCGGATTTATTCTAAATCCAATGATAGAAGTTGTTTCAGGAAACTCTTTTACAAGTTGATCAATTCTTGTCAACTCTTGCAAATTATCAATATTTAATGATATGCCATTAACAAGGCAAGTTCGCAAATCATTAAATGTTTTTGTAGGAGAGTCATAAATTATATCCGCAGGTGAAAAACCTGCTGTTAGTGCTATTAAAAGCTCTCCTGGACTTGCGACCTCAGCTCCCATACCACATTTTTTAAGATATTTTAAAACACTGACTAGAGAATTGGCTTTAACAGCAAAGGTATGCATAAAGTTATCTGGAAAGGTAGCATAAGTCTCTTTGACAGTATCACTAAGTCCATCCATATCCATAATTCCAATAGATGTTAGGCTATCGTTCACTATATTTTGTGTAATTGCTTGTTGAATGATTAATTGCTTTCTTGTCATCTGATTATATTCATCTTAGTCAAAGGATATAATTCAATTAAGAATATTTAAACACTAATAAGATATAGGAATTGCTAAAGTTCGATAGTAATATAAATTTAATAATGTATAACCTAAGGTTATACGCTTTCTAGATCAGCTTAGTAGGTAATAGCTAGTTAAATTTAAGTTTTAAATTAACATCAGTATCGATTTTCTCAATACCTAGATGTGTTGCAAGTCCAAGTATTGAGTGATCATAGGGTAATTTTCCTGACTCATTATAGTACCCCTGCCATTTTACTAAAGCAATATCATCGATAAAAACTGGTTTATCATCTATACGATCGACATTTGCATCTTTATTCACATGAGAGATCTCAAGCAGTATTCTGTAACTTCTATAACCAACTCTAGGAGTATTAAAATCAATCTCTATATCCTGCCAACTCTTATTTGAAGCAATAACAATCTCTTTTAATAACTCTTTTTTATTTCCTTCTAGTGCATCGAATAGCTTATCCCTTTTCTTACGACGCTGAATAAGCAGCCTTAATTTAATTGGATGTGAAGTAGTTAATATTCTTGCTTTGTAAGTCATAGGATTACCAGCAGAAAAAACTCTTCTAAAATATTTCATTCCAACAAGGGTAGTTTTCCCTTGTTTAAGATTTAGCTCGACAGAATTGGAACCCGAGGATGCTTTAAGGCTACTTAGCTTGGCATTTTCTAATAGCCAGCCTCGCTCTTTTGATGAAAAAAGATTGAAGCTTTCAAAATCTCCACCGTTTATTTGATTTTCTCCTAGTCGGTAATTAACAGTTGGTTTGTTTGAAACCACTGAAGTAAGCTGGCCAGTCACTGGAAATTTATAGAGATCTCTAACTCGAATTGAATCTGTAAACTTTAGCTCAACCTCCATTGTTACATCTTCTAAAGTTTTATTGCCAATCACTAGATGGCCGCCCGAGCTTGATAATGACAGCTCTCTTCGATTTGACAAGGTTTTAACTCTCTTGTTTAAAGTAGTGCGTTGTATGCCGGTTGCAGGAGCGGGAACATAACCCTTGATATAAATAGGTACTAGTTCAGCTCGGTGAAACTTATCATCATCCATCCACACATAAAGAATAAAAGACACAGGGGGAGTGTGGAAATATTGATCGAATATGAAGTTCCCTATTGAATAGGCAATCAATTTTTCCTTATATATTTCAAAGCCTTGAGTAACGTGTGGATGATGAGCAAGGACCAGATCAGCACCGTGATCTATAGCTGCCTTTAGTCGAGATTCAGTCATTCCAGTGGGTTCATCTGAATATTCTAAGCTTCCATGATATTGCACGAGAGTTATGTAATCTTTATCACTTTCAGCTTTGACAGCCTCGATTATATTATCTCTAGTTCCAAGAGCAGCGCCACCTTTATCACTTTCAGCAACTTGGCTAAGTTTAGAGCTACCCTTCCAGCCTACAAATCCTAACATTGCATATTTATTGTTTGAAATAGTCGTATGAGAAGCCTCCATAGCTTGCTTATGATTGAAGCCAGCTCCTGAATATTTCAAACCACTGTCATTCAAATGTTTAAATGTAGATATTAAGCCTTCATCAAGATAATCATAAATATGGTTATTTCCTAAAGAAACGTAATCAATACCTGCCCATGTTAAGGCACTTAAGGTTTCTGGAGGCGAATAAAAAACAACTCCTTTGGGAGCTCTTTTTTTAGGTTTTTCTTGGGAAATAACTGTTTCTAAGTTTACAGAAGAATAATCAGCTAATTCCATATAAGGCTTAATGTATTGAACAATTGATTTGGTATCTGACAGTATTTTATTCTCATGAATCAAAATTGGTTCATTAAAGTATGGCTTTAAATAGCGACGTCCCATCATGACATCTCCGCCAAAGGCAAACATCACTCTACCGATTTTTTTCTTTACTAGATGAATACTAGGTAAGAAAAAATCATCTTCACTTTTGAACTTTGACAACTCAGACAATTCAGCCAATTCATAATGGCTAAAGGTATGAAAAGAAGTGTAATAACCTTTGGCTTCTATTTTTAGTTCATAACGTTCTGCAGGTGTCGTTTCTATGAAAAATTGATTACTAGTAAATTCTGAGCTGACCTTGTTAACACTAACCTTAAAATTAATATCAGGGTGATGTTCATCAAATATAATTTTACCGCTTAATCGGGCTGCAAAAATAGAACTATTGACAAGGAACAACAGTATTAAAAGATTAAAGCTAACTAGTCTATTATTCATTATCAACCATGCTCCTATGAGTTTAAACCTCACTATGTTAAATTAAAATACTCGTTAATTTAACATAGTGAAATGATTGTAACCTATAGCTTTAGTTATGAAGGGTATAACCAAAGGTCACTTATATTGACTTTTCTCAAAAATAAATTAAGCCGACTGTTTATTGTGATCATTACCTAGCTTGGTGATAACTTACTTTGTAAATCGAATACTTTCCTCATATAATTTACATCTTAGTAGAGAGCTAGTTGAAGGAATTTACCTTGAAAAAAATTGCCATCTTTGTTGATGTACAAAATATTTATTACACCTGTCGTGATACCTATCAACGCCAGTTTAATTATAGAGAGCTTTGGCAAGTTATTTCTATGCAAGGCGACATAGTTCTAGCAAATGCCTATGCTATTGATCGGGATGATCCTAAACAACATAAATTTCAGAGCGCCCTTAAACATTTAGGGTTTAATGTTAAATTAAAGCCCTATATTCAACGTAAGGATGGCAGCGCAAAAGGCGATTGGGATGTTGGAATAACCATCGACATTCTTGAAACAGCAGCTTCAGTTGATACCGTGATATTACTTTCCGGTGATGGCGATTTTGCTATGCTTCTTGACAGTATAAACCATAAATACACTATCAAAACAGAAGTCTACGGCGTTAAAAAACTAACGGCTAATTCACTTATTCAATCTGCAGATATTTTTCATTGCATAGAAAGTGATTTGCTCTTATAAATATTTTATTGTTATTTATTTTAAAAAATAATTTGACAAATATTTTTTTAGGCGTATTATCGCGGCGAGTTTAAAAATTTAACTAACGAATTAATTAACACCAAAAGGAGCTTTTGGAATGCTACGTTTATTAAAAACACAACAATTTAATTAACCTTCCAAATGCTTATTGCTCGGAAGGTAAACAGAAACCTTTCGAGTCAGTCTAGAATTATTCTAAAGCCCTGACCGGATAAAACCCAGGGCTTTTTTTATGCCTGTTAAAAATATCTAAAGGTATTCTACTTATTTTTATTAACTAACATTGTCATTTAATTATCGGCAGTGAGGATACAACTATGCCTATTAAATTAGAGCTTAATAAAAATGCGAAGAATGGAATTAAGCCTATAAAGACATTGAACAAGTTTTGGCAAATCAAACTGATTTGATAGAAGTTGTCCAAGAACTTAAACAAGTTTTATGCGTTAAAGGTTAAGGCTAAGGAGTAAATAGCAATAAGGAATAAGGAATAAGGAATAAATATTATGGAAACACACTTATTAAAGGAGATCATAGAATGTCTCGATGATGGTCGGAGGATATTACATTATTTCAAAGACAAATATGCTTTGTATTTGTTGGAAAGTTTATTTGGAGATAATGATAAAATTACCATCGCTAACATTCGAGCAAGCCAGTTTAATAAATTACTAAACAAACAAGTGATTAAACAGATTACCGCTTCTTGTGGTGATGGATTCATCAGTCGAGAAAAACTTGTTGAATTATTCTTACTTGATTATGAAAGTTATGTATTAACACTTTCAGATTGGGGAGAAAAAAACGATTACTCTTGGGTTCAAACATCAAGACCTGGTAAAAATTTAGTCATACAGCTTAACTTTACTAATGAGCATGATGAGTTTTTATCAAAGCAAATGGTTGATGGTGATTTATTTAAATACTACGCACATCCTATACATGAAAAGAAGAGCTCTCTTGCATGGGCTAGAATCGATCTTGATTTCAACTCAGGTGAGGCATTAATTGAAGAAATTCAAAGTGACTGGCTAAGAAAGGTCACCTTTCATCAAAAGTTGGCCGCAAGAGTTCAAAGTAGAGGACAGGATAGTTACTTTTATAGAGGCACTCATTATTCATGCAAAAATATGATCGCTTATTCAAGTAGTATTTTAAATCGATATTCAAAGTTGTGGAGTGAAACCATGTTATTTTCAACCATTCGTTTTATTAAAGAAGAGTTGGGGCTTAGCAAGATTTTTTACCACACTGTTGATACTGGCCGTCATTTGAAAAATTTAGTTTGGTCTCTACCACCAAGAAGCATTTATACCGATTTACCAAATAGATTCTGCTTTGAAAAAGTAAGCAGAGAACCAGAGTTTATTCTCTCTGAACGTAAGATAAAAAAGCGTTTAAAGAAAATTACTCAGTCATCTTGGTTTTACTTAAAAATTTAATAGGAGGAACTATGCCTAAACGAAAGAAGCATCGTCAAAGACAGAATCTATTGTCACAGACGCAAACAGTAGCTCCACGTAATCCCTTTGCAAGTCATCCCTTGATGCGCAGCGGAGGTGGAGTTCATCAAAAATCACCATCAGCTCTTCGAGCTGCGACTCGTCGCGAGACTAAACGTTTGTCTCGCGACTGGTCATACTCTTTACCAAGACTGATATTGTTTTAACCAAAGTGTCCGAAAGATGCCCTACGGCAATCTCTTTTGTCTTTAGAGAATCAATCACAATCATATTCTGCAATTGCAAATCAATCAGGCCATGAATACTGCTCCAACACAGTAGAGTTAAATTCTCACCCGTAAGATCTTTAATATTATAAAATGCCACAATATCTTCAGCAGCCGAAATAAAGGTATCTCTAGATCGTTTGATTTCAGCCTTAAACTCATCCCCTAGCTTCATCTTATGTTTCATTACTTTGTAATAACCAACATTGTTATAGAAGTAGTTGGCATAGGATAAACTCAAATTTTCTAATCGTTTCAGTAGATCATCTTCTTGTTCATTGATATTTTTCCATCGACTATTAAGGCCCTGAAGCGCCCTGATTTTAATTTCTAACAAGAGGGCATCCTTGTTGGGAAAATAATGGTAGGGTGCCTGAGCTGTAACATCTAACTGCTTAGAAATTTTACGCAAACTTATCTGAGCAACTTCAACAATTTTTAATTCCGTTAATGTTGCTTCAACTATTCTTTCTTTAAGGTTAGCTTCACTCATGCTTGACAGTGTAAGGTCAGTTAGTTATTATGTCAAACCTTACACTGTCAAGTGCTTCAAAACATAGATTGTAGATCGAAAGCCTTATGAACATAAAACGCCTCATACCCGTATTATTCAATTCCTTATCCAATATATTCCCTAGTCTAGCTGCTAAAATTGCTATGGAGTTATTTTTAACTCCCGGCAGTGCAGTACGCAGACCTGAAGAGCATGAACTGTTAAAAACGGCTAAAGAAATTCGTTTTGCTAGTGGTTGCATTGGTCATAGTTGGGGCGAAGGGCCTGTGATATTTTTATGTCATGGTTGGGGTTCAAGAGGCACTCGATTTTTTAATCTGATACCAAAAATTGTAGAACAGGGTTATAAAGTTGTGGTTTGGGATGCACCTGCCCATGGGTTTTCACCGGGAAAGAAAACCAACTTAACCGACATAGCACAATCTTTAGCAAATGATTTAATCACAAGTAATATTACACCTGTCGGATTTGTCGGCCACTCAATGGGAGGAGTTATCCTTGGCGTTATGCAAAAGTACCATCGCCCATTACCTGAGAAGGTGGTTATTGTCGCCTCCCCTACTCGTATTCCTGAAGTCTTTGAACGATTCTTTGCAATGATTAAATTAAGCGTCAAGGCTCAAAATATCTTTACTGCCAAAGTGAAAGAAGAAACTGGTCATACCTATGAAGATTTCAGTTTAGTGAATTGTGAATTAGGTAAAAATATACAGGCGCTGATCATTCATGACACTGGTGATAGCGAAGTTCCCTACAGCGATTTTATCGCACTTAAAGAACTATGGGATAAGTCAATTTTTGTAACAACTGAAGATCTTGGACACCGCCGAATTTTAGACGATCAGACTGTGATAAATAAAATTGTAAATTACCTTGGAAAACCATAAGACCTAGTCTTAGATCTTAACTATCAATATAATATTGTTTGATATCCTAGTTCATTTTATGACAAAATGAGCTAGGTACTTAATAGTAGTAAGCGTTTAAATCATGACCGAACATTACAAACCTTTTTTCGACATTGGTGAAGTAGCCATTCTTCAGCCTCCCCACCCCACAGCTCGCTACCTCTGGGGTACGGAAACAACTATCCTACAAATTTTTTGGAATGATTCAGCTGAAGACGCCATGGGTGGTCATCTATCGGGCTGGAGTTATTACACAGATGTACAGGCACCACCTCCAACAGATTTGCCAGAAGATCAACACAATAACTGGGTCTGGTGTGAATACGACTTAAAGAAAAAGCATGCTCAAGGTGATTGCAGTTTTGAAGACTTGATGGAAGAAATCAAGATCACCGCCTAAACTCTTCCTTCCCAAGCCATCTAGACTATTGAGAAGACTTGTATTTCTGCTCTTGTCGAGTTAACTCTTTATCTTCACGGCGCTTAACAATCGTTTCTGCAACACCTGATCCAAGATGTGACTCACCTCTGAGCTTGGCTAATTTCATTTGTTTTTCACGTTCAGCAAAACGTTGTTTGGCTTCAGGAGTCACCTTATCAAAACAGGCTGGACAACTAACACCAGCTTGATATTTTATATCCAACATATCTTGATCAGTAATGGGTAAGCGACAAGCATGGCACTGCTTATAAGAGCCAGGCTGAAGATCATGGTCAACGGTTACCCTTTCATCAAAGACAAAGCACTCTCCTTCCCACAGGGTTTTCTCAGAAGGCACTTCTTCAAGATATTTCAAGATCCCGCCCTGAAGATGATAAACCTCATCAAAACCCTGCTCTAGCATATAAGCAGTAGATTTTTCACAGCGAATGCCGCCGGTGCAGAACATGGCGACTTTTTTATGCTTGTTCTTATCGAGATTCTCAGCCACATACTCAGGAAATTCACGGAAGGTCTCAGTATTAGGATTAACGGCGTTTTTGAAAGTACCAACTTGATATTCATAATCATTGCGCGTATCAATAAGAATAACGTCCGGATCACTAATTAAAGCATTCCAATCCTCAGGCTTAACGTAGGTCCCCACAATCTTCTTCGGATCAATACCCTGTATACCCATGGTCACAATTTCTCTCTTAAGCTTAACCTTGGTTCGATTAAAAGGTTGCTCAGCTGTGAAGGATTCTTTGTGAACAATACCCTCAAGCCGCGCATCAGCACTTAGATAATCAAGAAGTTCATTAATTGCATTTCTAGTACCTGAAACCGTGCCATTGATGCCTTCATCGGCCAATAACAAAGTGCCTCGAATATCCAAAGCTAGCATCCTTTCTAATAANGGATCTTTTAACTCTTTGAAATTCTCTAAACGAACAAATTTGTAGAGGGCACAAATAACGATAGTAGACATGACTTTTTTAACCTTTAGCTGCCACAGCAACTAGCCTAAGTATAAAATTGTGCGGATTTTAATCTAAAACGAAACCAAAGACTAGACCTAGAATCGATTAAATGTTAACCGGCATAAAATTCAACAAGATAGGAGCTAAACTTTCGCACATTGATTACCCCTGTATCAAGGATCAAATATTGACCTTTAATGCCTTGAAGGATCCCTTCGACGATCGGCGTTTTATCAAGATTTTGAGAAGTCACCTTCACAGGATAATTCAACACGGGATAATGAATATTCACCACCTCGGCATTATATAAATGCTGAACAGCCTGCAATCCAAACTCCTGCTGAATTTCCTCAATTCCCTCATAACATAATTCAAACAAACGTTCTCTCTCACCAACAAGATCAATTTCACCAACTCCGCCTTTAAGCATCACCCGCCAATTAGTCTTATCACTCACCTGCTCGCCAATAACCCGCTCAATCAAACCAKACTKATHVVKAMTBTBAACCTTAAAAATAGGCAAGGCCTGAATAGACCCCTGATCAATCCAACGAGTAGGAATTTGATTTCCCCGAGTAATACCTACCTTAACACCAGAAGAGTTAGCCAAATAAACATAATGACTCTTAAAACAAAAAGCCTCACCCCACTGGGGATCCCGACAAGTACCAAGATGAAAATGACAATTCTCAGGACTCATAATACAACGATCACACTGGGGTAATTTAGCAAAACAAGGATAACAATAACCTTGGGAAAAACTCTTATTAGTCTTGCGCCCACAATGAGAACAATGAATTTGCCCAAGAAACTTCAACCGAACAGATTTCCCAACATACCCATTCAAATCAAATAGCTCCTCACCAAGCTTAAGTTGATAAGAAACATCATCCCCACAAACCTCAGGCAACAAAACAGACATTTTAGAAAGATGACCAGCAGCAATTAATTCCATGATTTAAAACTCATTGTTAAGGAAGAAAACAAGGTGATTAGTCTAACGCATCACAAATCATCAAACCACTTCCCTAGCTCAAAAACTTATAACCAAAGCGCAGGGTCAACTTGATACAAACCTTTAAGTTGGCTGTACAAATTAGCATGATAATGTTGCATTTCTTTGGGCTTTTCAAAAAAGACTTCCGTGGCAACAGCGAAAAACTCTGCAGGGTTTGTCGCCCCATACTTATCTAACAAAGTGGTCTCACCTCTTGCGGTTCTAGAAACTAATCTATCAAATTCCTTTGATAAAACATCTGACCAACATCTGCGAGTTTTATGCTTAAGAAACGGTGCGCCATTTGCCGAACCAGTTTCTTGATCTAATTGATGGGCAAACTCATGTATAACTACATTGCGGCCATCGTCCACAATATCAGCCCCATCTATCGTATCTTTCCAAGATAGTATGACTTTTCCAAGCTCCCAAGATTCACCACTAAGAACTCGGCGCTGCTCATGTACTACACCTGCGGCATCCTTAGTTGGATGCTTGGTGATAAAAGCCGCTGGATAAACATAAATGGATTTTAACTTAGGGTAGTAGTCTGCTTTTCGATTTAATAACAATAAACATGCTTGAGCAGCTATGGTTACCTGTATTTCATCATCTATATCTATACCTTCAAAACCCATAAAGTTTTTTTCGTGAATAAAAACCAAAATATGCTGCTTCAGTTGTAATTGCATATCTGCGGGCATGGTGTGAAAGTAAGGAACATTACGTCGCAAGATTTTCCGCCATGTTTTAGGAAAAATTTGGCTTCTAACTTTCTCACGGCCTCTTTCCCTAAGCATTGGCTTAACAATAATATAGGCAACTAAGAGGCTAGTAATCAAAAAAATTATAAAAAGAGGCTGCATAACTAATTCTAACAATTTTACTTACCTTTTGTTGCTAATTTTCTAAGGCAACCGTGACTAAATCGCTAGCAATTGGCTCCAGCAAGGGTTGAAGTTGTTCTACATCACTATTAAACCAATAGTCCATATTATTAGCATCTATCAAAACTGGCATTCTCTTATGGCACTCACCACAACGACTGTTAGGACGAGTTGTTAAGGTAACCAACTGAGGCACGCTTTCAGTTTCATACCAAATTCCAGCCATTAATAGCACTTGATTACTGCTGGCATGGAATACATATTTTAGTTTGCGCTTACCACCTTCATTGCGCCATTCGTACCAACTTGGTTTAATCCCCCACTGGGTATTTAATTGTGACAAGTTATCATTAACTTTTATGAGGGTACTAACCTGTTGAGTTGGCCTGAGATCCTTGTTTGATTCACAACTAAAAGAGATATCCCAATGATCAGTTACCCAATCTTCAACTTGCTCCTTATTGACACTAAATCGCCCACACATAACGCGTCCTTAAGATTCTATCATTGTCTTTCAACAGAGCTTATTACATTTGAAGCCAATATTGAACTACTAAATATTATTCGCCAAATTCCTCCTGAACTGTGAATGAATATAAAATTGGAAGTAATATAACTCTAATTTAGAGGTCTTGAAAACGTTTATAACTTGCTTGATATCTCTAATTTGTTTTATAGTAAAACAAAAATAAATAGAGTTTCCAGCAAGGCCAAAAGTATGATAACCAATTCCACTACTCAACTAGATGAAAAATATACTTTCACTGTACAACGCATCACTGCGTTACATGACTTATTGAGTTGTGTTGATAAGAAAAAAGTAAATTTATTCATCAATAAAATCAGACATACTGTTTCTTCATACCATCTATCTCAACAGGCAGCTTCGAACAATGAAACCATCAAAGAATATGAGCAGTTTTTCATGAGACTTGATGATAAGGCCCACCAATTAGCCCGATTCACCACTGAGTTGAGCTCATTAGTAAATCAAGCACCTGAACAACTCCATGAAGAAGCAAAAAATGCTGACCGTGCTATCGACAACATCCATGGGAAGCTGGTTGATTTATGCATCACTATTGATAAATTATCTAAACAAAAACAAAAGTTTTATCATGATGCTCAGGCAACGGTCCAAGATATCTATTATGCCTACTGCAAAATATTTAACACAATCCCAAATTGTAGAATATTTGAGAAGGGTGAAGCAATTCCAGATGACGCTGTGGTTGAAGATTTACTTATTCCCGTGCTTGAAAAAATCCTACTTAAAAACGCCCAACGCTGTCATAAGCTTGTTCAAACCGTTCCAAAGTAAGCAACATTTTTAAGGTTCACTGATGATCGATCAACAGACGCAAAGTTCAATGAAGGTTCTTGAAGCCACTGGCCAATACAAGGTATTAGCCAGAGTACCTGAAACACTAAATTCTGGTAAAACAGCCACGGGAAAAATATTTAAAGCAGCTGTTATCGATCTTGAAACCACTGGTCTTGATCCCAAAACTGAAGAAATTATTGAAATCGGTCTCTTGATTGTTAGTTTCACCAATGAAGAGGGTTTTATTGAAGTTGAATTTTCTGATAATCAGTTGCAACAACCTTCTCGCCCCATAACAGAAGAAATAACCAATATTACAGGCATCACTAATGAGGATGTTGAAGGTAGAGCCATTAATTGGCAGCAACTTGAAGATGAACTGACAAGTGTTGATTTAATTATCTGTCATAATGCCTACTTTGATCGCAATTTCATGGAGCTACAAAGCCCAGATCATTTTAGTCGCTTGATCAAATCAAAAGCCTTTGGTTGTTCATCGCGGGGCATTAATTGGGCAGCTCTAGGTTTTGAAGGTGCCAAATTAGAATATTTAAATTTAAAAATGGGATTTTTCTATGAAGGTCATCGAGCACTTGTGGATTGTTGGGCAACACTTAATCTTTTTATACAAAAACCCGTTGCTTTTGATGAATTGAAAATAAGTGTTAGAGAAAAAGAAGCCATGATCTGTGCCGTTAATGCGCCATTCGAGAAGAAAGATTTATTGAAACAAAGAGGTTACAGGTGGAGTGATGGCAGTGGAAGCTTACCTAAATCTTGGTGGGTAACCGTTCGTGAAGAACTACAACAACAAGAGCTCGATTATCTCAAACAGGATATTTATGGTGGTAGAGAGGTCACCCTACCCAGCATGATCATCACTGCTAGAAAACGTTATTCTTATCGAGCTCAGGAATTTGAGTAACTAACTCTAAAGACCCTAAGTCGCATTGTTTTTCCCTAGACCAGGATGATTTTCACCCACCGAACAGGCTATGATTTTACTTAGCTCTGCCATACTTCTACCACTCTCTTGCTGCCAATCATTAAAGGTTGATTGAACTAACTTTAAATCTCTCAAAGAATTTGGTTGTCTGTCCACAAGTCCATGATTAATTAAATAGCTAACTATGTCTCTTGTGAGTAAAAAAGTATCTTTGCCCATGGCCCTTAAAAAATACGGGCCCGTATTACCACCTAGTCTGCAACCATTTTTCTTAAGATATAGCCAGAGCTGGGTAATATCACTACTGGGCCATTGCGCTATGAAACTACCAAAGTTATCATGTGATTTAGCAACATCTTGGATAAAATAGGCATTTTCACGAACGGCTTTGACTTTTATATAATTGCGAATAATTCGTTTATCTTGAGCCATTCTCTCAATTTGCTCATCACTTGCATACACTAGTTTGTCAGGATCAAAACCCCAGAATACCTGTTCAAATCCATCCCACTTATTTTCCACTACCCGCCATACAAAGCCTGACTGAAAAATTTTCTTGGTCATGGCAGCTAAATACTCTGCATTGGAAAAATTAATAAGTTGGCTGTTACTGACCTGACTCGGCATTAATGATTGTAAGTTTTGTTCGCCATTTTTTCGCTCTAGAGCACGCTCGTAAATTGTTAAAAACTTCTCCATTAGTCACTTATTTTCCCACATAAATTTCGCAATTAAAATACCGCCCGCTGAGAGTATAACCTAATGCTCTAGGTGATGAGTTAGAAACATGTTTGACTTATCATCTGTGAACATATTTAATCAATACAACAGGTACAATTGCGAGTTCAGAACAAAACAAAATAAACACCATTAACTACTAGGAAAATACTATGTTCAGTCATGTAATGATCGGTGCCAATGACATCGAAGAATCAAAGAAGTTTTATGATGCTATATTAGGCGCCTTGGGCTACAAGCCTGGTTTTATCGACGAAAAAGGCCGTTGCTTTTATCTGAATTCTTCCGGTGCTTTTGCATTAAGCAAACCCATCGACGGAGAAGCTGCTTGCCACGGCAATGGCAGTACTATTGGCTTTGCAGCCAAGACACAAGAATTAGCTGATAAGTGGCATGCTGCGGGTTTAGCCAACGGTGGAACAGCTTGCGAAGACGATCCAGGTGTTCGTCAAGGAGTTGCTGGTAAACTTTATCTAGCCTATTTACGCGATCCAACAGGCAATAAAATTTGTGCCTTGCATCGAATAATTGATTTATCGTAAGTATCGACTTTATAAGCGACTGGAATAGTTAAGATATTTAGTGTGTAATAGTTGCTCTGATTAGGTCTACAATATCCTTAGCGGTAGCATCCGTTATGGCCGAGGATAAAAAAGAAAAAAGAAAACCTAACAAAAGCCAAGATCAATAAAAACAAAGTCAAAAAACACCCACCTTCATCATCATTTACACCTGCGGACGTTGTAAGAACTCCGACAGCTCCTGGTCCGGTGCTTATCCCACTTCCAGGTTGCTCATAAATGTTCCTCTCATTCCGATGCATGTCACGAACTGAAATAACGCGGATCAATGTGTCAAGAGAGCGTAGGGTAAACGTTACATGCAACAATCGAGCATTATTGTTTTTCCCTAAAGCATGGTAACGAACTTCCTTTTGGCTATGCTTCTGGTCAAACACTGAGCTAACCAATTAAGTCAAGCGATAATAAAATACTTGGGTAGCATTGTTCTCCAGTGTAATGATAGTTTTTAATATCTATTCAGCAATCACAGAGGCAATAACCACTGATAAATGAATCCTACCAAGCTAAGCCGTAGTCTTCACCAAAGTCACTGGCAGCTCCCCAGAAGGTTTTATTTATTTGATCAAAATAGATTGCAGTTATTGGCCCAGATGTTCTAGCTCTCGTCTCAACCTTATAGCCCATTGTTTCTAACTTAGCTCGTACCCACTTGGGCACATCTTTTCTAACAATCAGCCGTCCCGGTTGTGATTGATGGTCACCAAAAGAACTTTGCATCTGATAACTTGTTATATTTGCAGCTTCCGCAGCCTGTTGAACATTCATATCAAATTCAACCATATTCAAGAAAAATTGCAATAAATTTTGATCCTGTGAATCGCCGCCTTGAACTGCGAAAGACAGATATGGCTTACCATCTTTAAGAGCCATGCCTGGAGTGAGTGTCGCTCTTGGCCTTTGACCAGGTCGTAAAACATTGTATGGGTTTAGTGCAGGGTTAAGAACAAAGCTTTGCATTCTCTGACTTAATCCTATGCCTGTGTTACCCGCAATAAAAGGTGGGATCCAACCGCCACTAGGTGTGATTGAAACCACCCAGCCTTCTGCATCCGCCGTTTGAATTGAAGTAGTTCCAGCCACAAAGGCTTCATCATGGCTCATTGGATTTTGATTAAGAAAATGACTTGCTTGTTGAAAACCCTCTTCACCTAGAGCACCTGTCTTAGGCGGTATGGGTGTCCATTGCTTTAGTAGTTTAAGAAATGGGTTTTTTCCTTTTTGGAATCCATAAGGATCACCAGGTCTAGCATCTAGATTATTCTTACTCTTATCAATGGATTGGTATCGCTTTAAGGCATATTCTTTTGACAGTAATCCTTCGATAGGTTCCACAGGTGGAAAATAGGGATCACCATAGTAGAAATCTCTGTCAGCAAAAGCATAATTCATGGCTTGATATAGGGTATGGATATATTTGACGGAATTATATCCCATGGATTTTAAATCGGCATTTTCCAATATGTTCAGAGCTTGCAACATAACAGGCCCCTGAACCCAATGGGTTAGTTTGTAGACATCAATACCGCGATAATTGGTTTTTACCGGATCTTCAATATAAACCTGCCACTTGTCTAAGTCCTCAAGGGTAATTAATCCACCGGCAGCTTGAGTTGAACGCACTAATTCTTCAGCTATATCTCCACGATAAAAACGATCGTAAGCAGCCATGATGGCTTCTTTTCGGGTTTTTCCTGCCGCAAGGGCTAATTTTTCTGCTTCAACCAGCTTATTTAGTGTAACCAATAAATCGAGCTGCTGAAAGTTTTCACCCGCATGAGGAGCCGCTCTCTTGGAAGAAGATTCTTGCCAGTGAGGTAATAATATTCGTTTAGAATCTGGCCACTGGGATATAATTTTGCGTTGTCTCTCCATATTATCAGCTTGGGATTGCTCAATGGGGTAGCCCTCTGCCATTTCAATAGCCGGTGCTAAAACTTCAGCTAAGCTCAACTTGCCGTACTCTGCAAGCATCACCATCAACCCTCCAGGAGTACCTGGTGTGACAGCTGCAAGAGGTCCAAACTCTGGAGGATACACCATGTCTTTTTTCTTGAAAAACTCTGCAGTGGCTCCCGTTGGGGCAACTCCGAGAGCATTAATTCCTTTCACTTCGCCTGTTTTAGGATTATAAATTAATGCTTGGGTCTCTCCCCCCCAACCTAGGGTATCCCACATGGTAGCAGTGGCAGCTAACATAGAACAAGCAGCATCAACAGCATTGCCGCCTCGAGTAAAGGTCATGGCACCAGCGCTCACAGCAAGGGGTTTCCCCGTAATAGCTACCCAGTGCTTGCCATGTAACACAGGTTTGGCGGTACGCTCTTTAGCTGATATCAGTGAATTAGTAACAAAAACTACTAGAGACAAAGAAATAAAAAAAATGTATTTAATTAATTGCATTAACCTACCCACCTATTTTTCTAAGAATTAACTGAAGTTCTACACCTTATAACAAAGATTAAGACAAAAACAAACACAAAATAGTTATCCTGTGTTTATACATTCCCACAACTTACTCGTCTAACTCAAAACTAGGTAAGCGTATTTTCCATTAAATAGTTAAGTCCACCGCTTATTGCAGCGATTTGAGCTAGCACGCATTCTTCAGGTGTTGAATTAAGGCTGTCAGGATATACCTCTGTGGTGGTTGAATATTTACTATTAGAAAACCCCGTACAAAGACAGTACTTCTTAACAGGATAATTGATTACTCCTTCTTGAGTCATCAACTCTCCAATAAGTCGCCCACTAGAGTCAGGAGGTGCAATATGAGTAACTTTTTTTACCGATGTAATAATCGCTTTTTGGAATGCAGGCACAGGGTTTTCAGAATCTCCCACCGTATAAAAGCCGTCGGGGATATTCCAATTATCTTGTTCTATACCATCCCTTGCAGCCAAGGCTGGTCTGAATACTGTATTGTCAGTATCGGTGGTTTCATGCAAGTCAAAATGAGCGAAGACATCCCCTTGCAAATTTGCAACAACATCCATTAAAGCTGCCGATTCTTCAGCTGGGCTGTCTTGATAAAAACAACGATTTGGATCAAGAGTGTTTGGATTCCAGCGATTTATGGTTTCATAACCCCAAGGACTTACACAGGGAACCACTGCAAAATTAAAGCTATCTTTGAAATTCCCTATTGTTTCTAGAAATCCCAAAGCGCCATGGACTCCGCTGGTCTCATATCCATGAACTCCACCGGTGATTAGGATAGTTGGTTTGCTTTTAGACCAATTTTTAGACTTCACAATAAACAGCGGATATTTCTCAATGTTATAAGAAAGTGCACCATATTTTACAACTAAAAGGTCACTCTTAAGTGTTTTTAATCTACTGACAACATCATTGATATAACTTCGCTTGATGAGTTGCTCTTTTAACCAGAGCTTTTTATCAGCAACTCGCCATTTTTTTAATGGGGATTTAGAATCATCTGTCATTTGTCTGCAACCTTAAAACTAACATCTAGGAATATATTAATACCACATTGATAGTTTTATTACTGATTATTTTTATTCTAAGTGCCATTAATTCACTTACCGCTAAATGTGAATGTTTTCTTCCATAAACTTCATCTTAATACCTTGAATATCAGCCTTTTCAATAAGCTCTTGAATAAATGCTTGAATGGCAAGATGAGAAGAACGATGGGTTAAATATCCACGCACCTTGTCAGTCACCATTGAATATTCAAGCGCCTTACCTTCAATTTTTCTCCTCACATGAACAACATGAAAACCATATCGTGACTCAATGGCTTTATCAGCAAGGCCTTCAGGTAGCAAATTCAATTGACGCTCAAATTCAGGAACCGTTGTTCCCTTACTCACTTGTCCAAGAGAACCGCCCATTTTCTTAGATGGGCAGGAGGAATATTCATTAGCAAGCTGTTTAAATTGAGATCCATCCTGTTGTAACTGAAGAATAATTACCTCAGAATTGCTACGAGCAGCATCTCGCTCAGCTATATCATCCTTGCCAGCCGTCAGTAAAATATGATCCACTTCCATTAGAGGTTCAGTGGTAAATTTACTGCGATTATTATCAAAGTAACGAACACAATCATGCTCTGTTGGATCGCTATAACTAACAAAATCCGCCATTAATTTTTGCAAGGCATCTTCTTCAGAACCTTTCACCACATCAATGCCTAGCTCAATGGCCTTGGCAAGCAATAATTGTTTGACAACTAGTGCCTGACCAGCCATCTGAATAACATTTTCAAACTCTGAATTTTGATGATACTGCAACTCATTTGCAAGCGCCGATTCTTCAATGGTAACGCCATCAACAGTTAAAACCGGCAAGGCTTCTGAAGGCTTGTTATCCTGATTAGAAGGTGTGGATGCATCCTGATATAAATGTGAATTACATGAACTCATAATTATCTCTCTCTTACTATTTGATAACGTCTACCTAGATACCAAACTGGTGCACTAATTACATGTACAAGTCTTGTGAAAGGTACAAATAATATCATCGTCAAACCTACAAAAACGTGTAGTTTATAGATGACATGGACCGGTTCAATTGCCGCAGCCGCAGCTGAAGCTTGGAAGGTCACAATGTATTGTGCCCAGTTACTTAGCATAATCATTACAGAACCATCAAGGTGATCCATTGAGATAAATATCGTCAACAAACCTAATACTAGTTGAACAAGTAACATAAACAGGATCATGATATCTGAAAATTTTGATGAAGCCCTAACCCGATCATTAGTCAGTCGTCTTTTAATTAGCATCAACAAACCAATCAAGCACATGACACCAAAAAAGCCACCAGAAACTATGGCAACCATTTGTTTATCGGCGCTTGAAATAAAGTGATGATAAACCGAGACTGGTGTTAGTAGTCCAACAAAGTGCCCTATTAAGATGAAGATCACTCCAACATGAAACAGATTACTCGCAAGCCGAAAACCTTTACCACCTAACATCTGACTAGAATCAGCTTTCCAGGTATAGGCTTCACGATCGAAGCGTATCCAACTGGCGACAATACAAATTACTATCGCTATGTAGGGATAAACCCCAAACAAAAAATTATTTAAATTTGACATGGTATTCTCCTTACAAACCAGAAACTTGAGCGGCATCTTTATCATGCCAGTTTATTGGAATATTTTGAATGTTGTTGGGATCAAGAGAGTTTGCAGATTGTTGAATTCCAGAGCTTGCGCTGGGACAATTTTCTCCTGATTGAATAGGGTCGTTGAAATTAATTTCCTTATCCTCCCACTCCTTATCGATGGCTTCAATGGTGTCATCTCTTTCTTCTTTCTTAACGGACTCAGCAACTTCCGCCCGATCAACTTCTAAACCAGAAATTTCAATGAGGGAGTCAAAAAGAACTGAGTAGTAACACTCACGATCGATTAACCGTTCTGAAAGCATGGTCATTAAATGACAAATATCACCAAGCCACTCTTCTGCAAATACTTCATCCTGCTCACTTAAAAACTCCAGATAAAGCGGAATATAATCGGGCAATTGTGAAGTATCAGCTTCGAAGCCTTTGGATTTATAAACTTCCATCAAATTAACCATGGCTTGACCACGATCACGTGACTCACCATGAACGTGCTCAAACAAAAGTAGTGATAGTGCTCTACCCCTGTCGAATAACAAGTCATAACTTTCTTGAGCATCTAAAAGCTCACGACTCGTTAAGGATTCAATGAAGGTGATTAACTCCTCTTTATTGCCATCACTTAACATTTTGTCATCACCAACAACGCTAATTATTTCATCCCTAGCATCAAAAAGATCTTGGGATGGATAATCGAGAAGTCGCGATATTACTTTAAGTATTAACATGACTATTCCCCCGCATTGAATGTTTTGATGACATGACGTTTHDTGAMWWTNNTTGGCAVVARASAHGDTCDTATBVHTATBKCCRHBHYDKYAHVMATTWHBAAAGGTAAATCCACAGCCACTTTTCTCAGCATAGGCCTCAGGAACATTCATCTCCCTGTGACCTGTTGGGATAACGTAACGATCTTCATAATTAGCAATGGCTAAATAGCGATACATGTCATCGGCGATTTTTTTAGTTAAACCAACCTGTTCGAGAACCTCTAAATCTTCAACTCCCTCAACATGTTCAGCTCTTTTGTAAGCACGCATTGCAAGTAACCTTTCCAAGGCTCGCACAATTGGTTTTTCATCTCCAGCGGTTAAAAGATTTGCCAAGTACTTAAGTGGTATGCGCAAGGATTTAATATCTGGAATAACACCTGCCATACCCAAAGTTCCAGCTTCAACGGCATTTTGAATAGGGCTTAATGAAGGCACATACCAAACCATTGGTAGGGTTCTATATTCAGGATGAAGTGGTAGAGCTAATTTCCAATCAACAGCCATTTTATAAACCGGTGATTTTTTCGCAGCTTCAATAATATTATCCGTAATACCATCTTTCTTAGCTTGCTTGATCACTTCAGGATCATGTGGATCTAAAAATATCTCTAATTGCCTTTCATATAAATCCACATCAGATGTTGTTGAGGCAACCTCTTTGATCTTATCAGCATCATAAAGCAATACGCCTAAGTAGCGAATTCGACCTACACAAGTTTCAGCACAAACAGTTGGCATACCTGCTTCAATTCTTGGATAACAGAAAATACACTTTTCAGATTTTCCTGACTTCCAATTGAAGTAGATTTTCTTGTAAGGGCAACCACTGATACACATTCTCCAACCACGACACTTGTCTTGGTCAATCAGCACGATTCCGTCTTCTTCACGCTTATAAATAGCGCCAGAAGGACAGGCTGCAGCACAGGTTGGATTCAAACAATGCTCGCACAARCGTGGCAAATACATCATGAAGGTATTTTCAAATTCTCCGTACATTTCCTTCTGCATATTGTCGAAGTTTTTATCCTTACTGCGCTTTTCAAACTCAGTGCCAAGAATTTCTTCCCAGTTAGGTCCCCAAACAATTTTTTCCATTCGCTTACCAGTTATTAATGAGCGAGGACGAGCTGTTGGCTGATGCTTAACTTCAGGTGAAGTATGCAAATGCTGATAATCAAAATCAAAAGGTTCATAATAATCATCAATTTCTGGTAGGTCAGGGTTAGCAAAAATATTCGCTAATATTCGGAATTTGCCACCGATACGAGGTTGAATATCACCGTTCGATTTTCTTTCCCAACCACCTTTCCATTTATCCTGATTTTCCCACTCTTTGGGATAACCAATTCCAGGTTTAGTTTCAACATTATTGAACCAAGCATATTCAACACCTTCACGAGATGTCCAAACATTTTTACAGGTTATAGAGCAAGTATGGCAACCGATACACTTATCAAGGTTAAGCACCATACCAATTTGAGATCTGATTTTCATGGTCTTCTCCTTATGCCAAATCTGGGTTAGTTGGAAGTGCACGAGGCAAATCGTCGGTGTCAGAACCGTCTAGCCAATCAATCTTAGACATTTTTCTAACCACAACCATTTCATCACGATTACAACCCACGGTACCGTAATAGTTGAATCCCCATGATTGCTGTGCATAACCACCAATCATATGAGTTGGCTTCATCACAACTCGAGTTACCGAGTTATGGTGTCCGCCACGTGTTCCTGTCATTTCAGAGCCTGGAACGTTAACGATTCGCTCTTGGGCGTGATACATCATCACCATGCCTTGCATTACTCGTTGTGAAACAACTGCGCGGCAAGCAATAGCACCGTTAACATTAAACACTTCAACCCAATCATTATCTTCAATATCAGCTTGCTTAGCATCAACTTCACTTAACCAGATGATCGGACCACCACGGGAAAGCGTCAGCATTAAGAGATTATCGGAATAGGTTGAGTGGATACCCCATTTTTGGTGAGGAGTGATCCAGTTCAGTAATATTTCCTTATTGCCGTTGTCCTTAGTGCCTTTGATCAGATCGATAGTTTTAGTATCAATGGGTGGCCGATAAGACACAAATTGCTCACCAAAGGCTTGCATCCACTTGTGATCTTGATAGAACTGTTGACGACCGGTAATGGTTCTCCAAGGAATATACTCATGGACGTTGGTATAACCGGCGTTATAACTCACATGCTCATCTTCAAGTCCTGACCAGGTAGGTGAAGAAATGATTTTTCGAGGTTGAGCCTGAACATCTCTAAAGCGAATTTTTTCATCCTGCTTAGGTTTTGCCAGATGTGTATGATCACGACCAGTAAATTCTCCAATAGCTTCCCAAGCTTTCACTGCCACAGCGCCATTTGTCTCAGGTGCAAGGGTTAAAATAACCTCACATGCATCAATCGCTGTTTCAATAATGGGTCGACCTTCACTGATACCTTCATCGGTATTACGATGATTAAGCTCACCAAGAAGTTTAACCTCAGCATCAGTATTCCAACTAATTCCCTTACCGCCATTACCGAGTTTTTCTAGTAGTGGACCTAGGGAGGTAAACTTTTTATAAGTGTTTGGAAAATCTCTTTCCACCACCACCATATTTGGAGCTGTGACACCTGGTATCAGCTCACATTCACCTTTTTTCCAATCTTTTACATCAAAGGGTTGAGACAATTCACCGGGTGTGTCGTGTAACATTGGAACAGTGACAATATCCTTTTCAACTCCTAGATGACCCTCAGAAATTTCAGAAAACTTCTTGGCAATACCTTTATAGATATCCCAATCTGATTTTGCTTCCCAAGCGGGTTCAACTGCAGTTGAAAGAGGATGAATAAAAGGATGCATATCTGAAGTATTCAAATCATCTTTTTCATACCAACAAGCTGTGGGTAGGATAATATCGGAATACATACAAGTGGATGACATTCTGAAATCAAGCGTGGTCACTAAGTCGAGTTTTCCTCTTGCTCCTTCATCAGCCCATTCAGCTTCCTTTGGCTTAATACCTTCAACCATGCCAGCATCATCGTTCATCACTCCATGCTTTTCTGCACCTAAAAGATACTTCAGCATGTACTCATGACCTTTACCGGAAGAACCTAATAAATTGGAACGCCAGATAAACATATTACGGGGAAAGTTTTCTTCAGCATCCGGGGCTTCGGCGGCAAATTTGATATTGCCATTCTTAAGCTCTTGAACCAGATAATCCTTGGGCTCCATGCCAGCTGCTTCTGCATCTTTCGTTATCTGCAGAGGGTTTTTATTAAGCTGGGGAGCCGAGGGCAACCAACCCATACGCTCTGCCTTGATATTATAATCAAGCATATGCTCTGGGAATTCTTCTTTATCCGCCATGGGCGATAGCACTTCATGAATGCTCACCTTCTCATGCCTCCACTGGGAAGAATGATTATAGAAGAAGGAAGTTCCATTCATTTGGCGAGGTGGACGGGACCAATCAAGACCAAAGGCTAGGGGCAACCAACCTGTCTGGGGACGCAATTTTTCCTGACCCACATAATGAGCCCAACCGCCACCTGACTGACCTACACAGCCGCACATCATTAGCATGTTGATTAGACCACGGTAGTTCATGTCCATGTGATACCAGTGGTTCATGGCAGCGCCCACTATGATCATGGCTTTACCATTGGTTTTATCAGCAGTATCCGCAAATTCACGGGCAATCTTAATTACCTTATCGCGAGATACACCAGTAATTTTTTCCTGCCAAGCTGGTGTAAACGGAATGTCATCATCATAACTTGATGCAACATTTTCTCCGCCTAAACCACGATCAAGGCCGTAGTTGGCCATSATTAAATCATAAACAGTAGCAACTAAGTATTGTTCACCATTTGCACCTTGTACGGTTTTWKTYGSMAYMTTTMKWWSYTGMAYWKCWTYMTSATMWMAASYTKYCYWWKRSYYKSWAKCACTTGAACCAGCAGCAAAATGAGGGAAGGCTACAGGAGAGATATCACCACCAATTAGTGACAATTGAAGTTTAGTATCCTTGCCATCTTTACCTTCTCTGGCTTCGATATTCCATTTACCCTTTTGCCCCCAGCGATAGCCGATAGAACCTTGAGGTGAGACCATTGAATCGCTTAGTTCATCAATAGCAATGGTTTTCCACTCAGGATTATTTTCCTGACCCAAGTCTCCGGCTAAATCTGAAGCTCTCAAAAAGCGTGTTGATTTGAATGAATCATCATCATACTTATCAAGTACAACAAGCATAGGAAAATCTGTGTATCGCCTAACATAATCAGTGAAGTATTCGCTTGGATTTTCTAGGTGAAATTCTCTTAATATGACGTGTCCAAAAGCCATGGCAAGAGCTGCATCCGTACCCTGTTTTGGATTTAACCATTCGTCGGTTAGTTTAGAAACTTCCGCATAATCAGGAGTAATTGATACGGTTTTTGCGCCTTTATAACGAACCTCCGTCATAAAATGAGCATCAGGAGTACGGGTTTGGGGAACGTTTGAACCCCAGGCAATAATATAATTTGAATTAAACCAATCGGCTGATTCTGGTACATCAGTTTGTTCTCCCCAAGTCATGGGAGAAGCTGGAGGTAAATCACAGTACCAATCATAGAAACTTAAACAAACACCACCGATTAAGGATAAGTATCTAGAGCCGGCTGCGTAGGATGCCATTGACATGGCAGGAATGGGAGAGAAGCCAATAATTCTATCGGGGCCATATTGCTTAGCCGTATAGACGTTTGCCGCAGCTATCATCTCATTTGTTTCATCCCAACTGGAACGAACAAATCCACCAAGACCTCGTTTAGACTTATAAGAATGAGTCTTTTCTTTGTCTTCAACTATCGATGCCCAAGCTTCAACAGGCTCCATTGTCTTACGAGCTTCACGCCAGAGTTTCATCAAAGGCTTACGAATTTTAGGATACTTCAGTCTATTTGCGCTATACAAATACCAAGAATAACTTGCACCACGTGGACAACCACGAGGTTCATGATTAGGTAAATCTGGGCGAGTTCTTGGGTAATCAGTCTGTTGAGTTTCCCAAGTGACTAAACCATTTTTTACATAAATTTTCCATGAACAAGAACCCGTACAATTTACCCCGTGGGTAGAACGTACTACCTTGTCATGCTGCCAGCGTTGACGATAACTATCTTCCCATTCACGGCTCTCATTGGTGGTTTCACCATGACCGTCTGAGAATTCGCCAGTTTTCTTTTTAAAGAACTGTAAGCGATCCAAAAATTGACTCATTATTTTTCTCCAAAACCTTATTGTTCTGTTGTTAACTCAAAAAACTACAATCTATCTAAATAAAGTAAAAGGTGCTCTCTGACACCTTTTACTTTTTACCCAATATCCTTGCTATACTTTATAGCTTAAGGATTCTGGAATTCAGCACCTTTTCTCAAGTAGAACCACCAGTTGATGATGATGCAAACTCCGTAGAATATTGCAAAACCGTAAAGGGCATTTTCAGGAGTAGTTGCTTTAATTTGCTCACCAAATACTTTAGGAATATAGAAAGCACCGTAGGCTGCGATAGCAGAAGTCCAACCAAGTACTGGGCCCGCTTGTTCTTTATTAAATACTATGGCGATAGTACGGAAAGTAGAACCGTTACCAATACCCGTTGCTGCAAAGAGTAGTAAGAATAGTACGAAGAAAGGTACAAAAAACTCTTCAGGAGTTGCTGACGAATAGGCTGCCTTCATATAATAAGCAACACCTAATGCACTGCCAACCATGACAAATGAGACAATTTGAGTCACTTTTGCGCCACCCATCTTATCCGAAATCCATCCACCTAGTGGACGTATCAAAGCTCCGATAAAAGGCCCCATCCAAGCGTACATTAATGCACTTGGACCGTTATTGTTGATAGTTTCATGGGTCATGATGCCGTCAACCATTATGTGCTGATATCCAAAGATAACTTTAATCGCTAGGGCGAAGGCTGCTGAGTAGCCAATGAACGATCCGAAAGTCATGGTATAGATAATACTCATGGCCCAAGTATGTTTATTGTCAAAGATTTTATATTGATGAGTTAAACTCTCTCCAATTCCACCTGGAAGAAATTTAAGTGCAAAGACAGTCAGGACAACAACAATAACTAGCACGATTTCTTTTGGAACACCAAATCCTGAACCATTAGCGGCTTCTGGTAGCAATAACCAAAGACCAAATAGTGCAGTTGAGAAACCGATAGCTAACATCATAACAATTTTAGCTATGGCACCAATTGGACTTCCAAGATCAGGCGATACGTGTGATGCTTTGAGGTTATTCATTCTAAACCAGCCAATGAAAGCTAGGGGTACTAGAAATAATGCCCAGACAAAACCAGCGTTTTGGATCCAAGTTTCAGTTCCTGCTGGAATCTTACCAATTAGTGTTCCACTTGTGCTTTGTAGAATCATTGACTCACCGCCAAAGATACCAAAAGTCATTACCAGTGGTACAAGAATTTGCATAGTAGTAACACCAAAGTTACCTAAACCCGCATTCAAGCCTAGAGCTAAACCCTGTTGCTTCTTAGGAAAGAAGAAACTGATGTTAGACATGGATGATGCAAAGTTACCGCCACCAAATCCAGATAAAAGCGCTAGTAACTGGAAAACCCATAAAGGTGTAGT
The DNA here is from genome assembly GCA_002746155.1 of Gammaproteobacteria bacterium. GTDB lineage: Bacteria > Pseudomonadota > Gammaproteobacteria > Enterobacterales. The sequence continues at coordinate 286,343 of NVWF01000001.1, forward strand.
TTGATCTTGTAGAGCGATACCCGCGCCAATGGCTGGAATCATCAATAAAGATGTCGTAAATACGATGGTATTTCGTCCACCACATAATCGAATAAAGAAACTACTCGGTATCCTTAAGGTGGCTCCTGTTAAACCTGCTATTGCCATTAAAGTAAATAGCTCTGATTTAGCAAAAGGAAAGCCAAGGTTTAGCATTTGAACAGTAATGATTCCCCAGTATAACCAAACGGCGAATCCTGTGAGTAGACTTGGAATCGAAATCCAAAGATTACGATAAGCAATCTTCTTTCCTTCCTCTTCCCAAAACTTGGGATCTTCAACATCCCATTTATTGATATCTGACATTATTGTCTCCAACTATTTTTGTGCTAGTAATCTCAACTAGCTTTAAACAATGATTTGTTTGTATCGTCCTGCAATATTAATAAATAACCTTTAGATTTAACTTCAGTGACTATTTATTAATATTGCAGGAGCAGACTATCAAGATAGAGTTTTGTCACCTTGATCTGGATCAAGAGTTTTGCTGTTGAAAATACTTAAATACTTGACAACTACTACTAAAGAGGTAGTCTTTGACTTAGCATAAGCCATTGTTTTTATTTGATATTTTTAGATGTTTTGGATTATGATAAAAGATGGTGATAGAGGTGAGCTATTTGGTGGTAGTTGGGGGTTTTGAATCTTGTTTTGCTTTGGATGGGTTCAAGAGTCAAGGTGGTAGTTAATAATTCCACAGGACGCCCGTGAATACATCCCTGTAGGGCTTCGCTGCAGCATCCCTGCTGCAGAGACCTGTTGAATTATTAACTACCACCTTGCCTTTTTCAGATTTTGGTAAATGCAAATAGATTCTTATTTAATATGGTGTTGAGAATGATTTCATGAATGATAGTTTTGGTGCGGGGTCTAGTTCTTCGATTATTGCTCGGGCCGGGCAGATCATGGGGATTTTTATTACCATTGGTGTTATTGGTATGATTTCGTCCATGTTGGTTACTGAGAGCTTGAGTGGTGACGCTTCTCAGATCAATCGTGCTGGGGCTCTTCGTATGCAAGCTATTCGTATATCTCGGGCTCTGGTTATTGATGCTTCTGATAAGAGTACTATTAGCGATGAATTTAGTGCTTTTGAGCGGCATGTTTCTGAACTATTTCGGGGTGGGATGAGTAATGCCCTTGATGATGAGATGGTTGAAAAACAGTATCGGTTGATTTTAAATCAGTGGCAAGAATTAAAAGCTGCTGACTCTGATAAAAGTTTACTGACCTATGATGAGTTTGTATTAGAAATTGATAAGTTAGTTACACTACTGCAATTAGAATCTGAGAAAAAATTGGCCTTACTTCGCCTTATTCAGGGAGCGAGTCTATTTACCTTGATGTTCATTGCTTTTGTAGTCTTGTATCGTTTAAATCAAACAGTGGTGATCCCTCTTAAGCAATTGGTGAAGGTAGCTGAACATGCTGCTAAGGGTGACTTTAGTATTAAGGCTACCCATAAATCTGACGATGAATTAGGTCTTTTAGCTCAAACAATTAATCATATGTCAGATGAACTTGCCTTGACCTATCAGGATTTCGAGTCAATGGTTGACACTAAAACCAAGGCTTTGTCTCGTAGTAATCGCGCACTTCAAGTTTTGTATCGAGCAGCTAGTTCCTTGGCAACTCAAGATCGTCAGCAGACGGATGAACAAATTATTCAGGAACTTGAAAAATCCCTTGGAATAGGAAAGATCAGTATCGAGTATTTTTCGAGAGATACGACTAGTCCGACCATCGCCATAACTGAACCTGATGTTGCTCAGCAGTTTGATTGTTTAAATATACTGGAATTTCCTCTAGAAAAACCCAATCAACAATATGGTTGCATAAAATGGCACTTGCCTAAACCAGAGCAACCCAGACAATGGCAAACTAAAATGTTGCAAGCCATGGCTGACATTCTTGCAACATCCGTTGAATTAAAACAACAGCGAAATACTCAAAACCGTTTAATTATCGTCGAAGAAAGGGCTGTCATTGCCAGAGAGCTTCATGATTCTTTAGCCCAGTCCTTGTCCTATTTAAAAGTTCAAATGAGTTTGTTGACACGCAAAATGCAAAAAGATGTTAGTCGTGAAATGCTTGATGTAACCATGAGTGACATAAAACAAGGAATTAATGATGCCTACAGGCAACTGCGAGAATTACTGACAACCTTTAGATTAAAACTCGATGATCCGTCTTTAGCCAATGCTTTAAAAGGAACCGTGGTAGAATTTGCCCAAAAGTGTCAACATGATATTAATTTGAATTTTGAGCTACCTGAAAATACACTTACAGCAAATCAGGAAATACATGTGTTGCAAATTATTCGAGAAGCCCTATCAAATGTTCATCGACACGCTAAGGCAACTTCTGCAGGTGTCGAACTGAGATTAAACAATGGTAAACTGCAAATCGAAATTTGGGACAATGGTATAGGCCTTAAAGACACTAGCCAAGAACAAGGTCATTTTGGTTTGGGGATCATGCAGGAAAGAGCCAAGTCCTTAGACACGGAAATTAACATTACTCCGAGAATTCCCAAAGGCACCCGTGTCTTATTTGAATTCTAATGATAACTCTAATTTTAGCTCTAATTTTAAGTAACACTCAAACTTGTAGAGAGAACAACAATGAATAAAGCAACGCTCATTTTAGTTGATGATCATCCCATGCTTCGAAAAGGCGTGGCTCAACTGATCTCTCTTGAAAATAATCTTACCGTTGTTGCAGAAGCCAGCTCTGGTGACGAAGGAATTAGCCTGATCCTTAAACACAAACCTGACTTGGTGTTGCTTGATCTTAATATGAAAGGCTTAAGTGGTATCGATACGTTAATCGCCCTAAAGCGAGCTGAAGTGACGGCCAAAGTAATCATTTTCTCCGTATCAGATAGTCAGTCTGATGTCATCCAAGCACTTAAATTTGGTGCCGATGGCTACCTGTTGAAAGATTGTGAACCTGAAGAATTAATTGATAAAATCAATAGAGCTCTTTCAGGTGAACTTGTCTTAAGCGGTCCCCTTGCTCAGGTTGTTGCCCGTTCACTGCAAGCTGGAAAAGAAAAAAATCCTATTGATCGCTTAACCCAAAGAGAATATGAAATTCTACGCGCCATAGCCGGTAGCAACAGCAATAAAATGATTGCCCATAAATTAGGAATTACTGAAGGTACCGTTAAGGTTCATGTGAAAAATTTACTGAGAAAACTTCAGTTGAAATCTCGAGTTGAGGCCGCTGTCTGGGCTGTGGAGAATAATGTTCCCCACTAACCTCCATAGGTATACTCATTCGATAAAGCTACTGCTCTAAGAAGTTATTGGCTATGGCATCCCGAAGCAGAGTCTTATGTTGTTCAGATTTAATCGAAAAATACATCACTGCCATACAAAAGGCCAAAACCCCATAAAGCAGCATGAAACAGGCCGTATGAATGCCCATAAAGTCCACTGCAATACCAAACATTATAGGTAAGGTAACACCGCCTAAAGCACCGATTGTTGCAACCGTTCCTCCCACTGATCCCATATGTTCTGGATAATAATCTTGGATGATTTTATACACACTTGCCCGACCAAATCCTTGGGCTATGCCAATGATACAAATCAGTAGTGTAAACACCCAAACATTAATTTCAATAAACAGATTAACATCCTTATCAACGCCATGAATAATCATGGTGGTGGGAGGATAACTGAGGAAAAACAAACACACTAGACAAACCCAAAATACACTCCAATTTACCGCTCTTCCACCATACCTATCGGAGAACCAGCCACCCAATGCCCTGACTATACTGGAGGAAGCCACAAAAATCAGGGTGAACAGCATGGCTTTTTCAAGAGACAGTTTATAAGCCGTCATATAGTATTGGGGTAACCAAAGAATAAGTGCTAAAAAACTACCAAATACAAAGTAATAATAAAGTCCAAATCGCCACACCATCATATCTTTTAAAGGTTTAATATAAAAATCAAAATCTTTGGTGCGGCGTTTTTGCATATAGGGCGTTTCTTCGGGAGCAATGATAATAAACAGTACTACCATCACAAGCATACCTATTGAATAAACTAATCCAATGGCATCCCAACCCCAGTAGTTAATTATTTGAGGTGTTAGAGCAAGGGTAATGGCCGCGCCCGCATTGCCTGCTCCGAAAATTCCCATGGCAAAACCCTGCTGCTTACTTTCAAACCAAGCCGTCACATAGCGAATGCCAATGGTAAAAGAGACTCCTGATATTCCAATTAAAAAACCAATGAGAATATAGCCCGTGTAAGTTTCTACCCAACGCAGGGCGAAAATAGCAGGAATGATAGTGAACATCTGGGCAATAAAGAGTTTTCTACTCGAATAGATCTCACATAAAATACCAATGGGAAAACGTAATAAAGCCCCCGTTAACATGGGAGAAGCCAGAAGAAATCCAAATTCCGTAGCTGATAGGTTCAAGGTTTTTTGAATACTAATACCCATGACCGCATAAAGCGTCCACACAGAAAAATTAGCGGCGAAGGCAAGGGTTGCTATGAACAATACCCGTCGAGCTTGTTTAGTTTGAAAATCCATAGGGCCTCAATTTTAAAGGATGAATATCAATAATAAGCTGAAAATCTATCTCTTTGGTAGTAGATACTATCACTTAAGAGGTAGACAAAACTTAATCAAAATCAATATATTTTTAATTTAATGGTATGGAGTTGATTTAGATCAGTTTTTTATATGTCGTGATAGCTAACAATAGCATCAACAAAGTTTTTCTTATTTAAAACTCTACCCTTAAGGGGAATGATGATGGCTACAGATAATAGTTTCAACCTACTTAATTTTTCAGATCCAAAAATAAAAACACTCCATATTACTTGGTTTGCCTTTTTCCTAACCTTCGTTGTTTGGTTTTCCCATGCTCCTTTGTTGGTTTTTATTAAGGAAGCTTTTGATCTATCAACGGCCCAGGTAAAAGCTCTGTTAATTCTAAATGTTGCCCTGACTATACCAGCACGAATTGTCATAGGTATTCTGGTGGATAAATTTGGCCCCCGAGTTATTTATAGTGGACTGTTGGTAACTTCGAGTTTCCTTTGTGTTGGGTTTGCCATGGCAGATAGCTATGAACAACTTGCCCTATTCCGTTTCCTACTGGGATTCGTTGGTGCAGGCTTCGTTATCGGTATTAGAATGGTTGGTGAGTGGTTCCCAGCTAAGCATGTGGGTGTAGCTGAAGGCATCTACGGTGGCTGGGGTAACTTTGGTTCAGCAGCAGCTGCCATGACTCTACCTACTCTCGCCTTAATGTTTGGTGGTGATGATGGTTGGAGATACGCCTTAGGATCAACTGGGGTTATAGCAGGTTTATACGGTATTTTCTTCTACTTTAACGCCAGAAATACTCCTAAGGGTTCTACTTACTTTAAACCTAAGAAGTCAGGTGGGCTGGAAGTTAGTTCTAAGGCCGATTTCTATTTCTACCTGTTCATGAATATCCCCATGTATATCGCTTTAGCGGTTCTGGCATGGAAATTATCTCCTTCAGGTGTAGCACTACTAACTGTTCAGACTATGTATATCATGTGGGCTCTTTTAGTAGCCTTATTTATCTTCCAAGTAAATGCTATCTGGCAGGTGAACAAAGAACATTTAGCAAAGGGTGTTCCGGACCTTGAAAAGTATAAATTCAAGCAAGTAGCAATTCTTGATATAGCCTACTTCGTTACTTTCGGTTCTGAATTAGCTGTAGTTTCAATGTTACCCCTCTACTTCCTTGATACTTTTGAAGGATTAACAGCTGTTCAAGCAGGTTTACTTGCCTCTGGATTTGCCTTTATGAATTTAGTATCTCGTCCTACAGGCGGTTGGTTAAGTGACAAGATTGGTCGTCGTAAAAGTCTAATGTTTTTAATCGGTGGTCTAGCCATAGGTTATTTCGTACTTGGTAATATCAATAGTACTTGGTGGATACCTCTAGCAGTTATCGCTACCATGTGTTGCTCTTTCTTCGTTCAAGCAGGTGAAGGTGCAGTATTTGCTATCGTGCCATTGATTAAACGTAGAATGACAGGTCAAATTGCAGGTATGGCTGGTGCTTATGGTAATGTTGGAGCGGTAACTTACTTGACTGTTTTATCCTTCGTTGATTACAGTACATTCTTTTATGTAATCTCAGCCTCAGCAGCAATCATCTTTTTCTTCTGCTGGTTTATTGAAGAGCCTAAGGGCCATATAGCTGAAGTTATGCCCGACGGTAGTGTACATTTAATTGATGTTGAATAACGTAAAGGTTAAGTTAAGTAATGACAAATCCTGAGGCCACAACTACTAGCTTGAAAGTCCAAATTGGAAGTTATTCGATAAAAGGCTTGAAGGAGCAGAATGAAGATTTTGTCTCTAGCTTCATTCCAGACGATCCATTGCAACTTGAAATAAAAGGTATAGCAGTTGCCTTGGCCGATGGAGTAAGCAGTGCTGAGGCAGGAAAAGAGGCAAGTAAAACCGCCGCGGAAAACTTTATTGAAGACTACTTTCAAACGCCCGATACTTGGTCAGTTAGTCATGCGGGACAAAAAATTCTCACGGCTATTAATTTAAAGCTCTTCAGAAAAAGTCATGAATTTTCCAATGAAGAAAAAGGCTATCTCTGTACTTTTAGTGGTCTAGTGATCAAGTCACAAATTGCCCATGTTTTTCATGCCGGAGATAGTCGACTTTATCATTTACGAGGGGATGAATTTAAACAAATTACCCGTGATCATACGGCTATGATTGGTAAGGGTAGAAGTATTTTAGCCCGCGCTGTTGGTATGGATAGTAGCTTACAGATTGATTATTCTAAAATATCATTAAAAGAAGATGATGTTTTTTTACTGACCACTGACGGCGTCCATGATTTTTTAAGTGAACAACAAATCATTGATATTCTGAAAGATGATACAACTGTTCAGGTAAAAGCTGAAAAACTTGTAGCCTTATCAACAGCAGCTAACAGTGATGACAACATAAGTTGCGCTGTACTGCTTGTTGATCAACTTCCAAAACAAAGCCTCAATGACTTTAACACTAAACTAACAAGGTTGCCCTTTCCTCCTGAGCTTGAAGCCGGCATGAAAATCGATGGATACTTGATAAACAAACAAATATTTGCCAGTAGTCGTAGTCAGCTATATTTGGTGGAAGAAATTGCAACGGGTCATGTGGTCATCATGAAAACTCCATCCATCAATTTTGAGAATGATACCTCCTTTATTGATAGATTTATTCAAGAAGAATGGATCGGAAAACGAGTTGATAGTCCCTTTGTGGTAAAAACTCTCAAACAAAAAACCAAACGTAATTTTCTTTATTACCTTATGGAGTTTGTCGAAGGTGATACCTTAGAAAATTGGATGCTGAATAACCCTTTTCCAAGACCTAAAATAGCCATTAAAATTGTTGAACAAATAGCAGCTGGTCTAAAGGCTTTTCATAATCAAGAAACAATTCATCAGGATTTAAAACCTGGTAACGTGATGATTACTCAACAGGGTGATGTGAAAATCATCGACTTCGGTTCTGTTTATGTAGCTGGTGTTGCAGAGATATTCAAACCCCTTGAACACGAAGGCGCTTTGGGGACAGCATCCTATTCTGACCCTCAATATTTAATGGGTATTAATTCAGGTGTACAGGGTGATTTATATGCCCTAGCAACGCTCGCCTATGAAATATTTACCGGCGTTTTGCCCTACGGTAAAGCTATCGAAGAATGTCAAGCTGCTCTAGATTATGACCGTTTAAGATACAGAACTGCAAATCAGTTTAATCCAGTGATACCACTTTGGTTTGACAGGGCTCTAGAGCGTGGTGTGGATTTTGACTTGCAAAAACGTTACTCAACTATTGATGAATTTTTAAAGGATTTACACACCCCTAATCCAGATTACTTATTAGATGATCCCACTTACAAGAAAGATAAAAACCAAGCGCTTTTATGGCAATTTGTTTCTGGATTTATGTTACTAACCTTTGTACTAATTTATGTTCTATTTTCCTAGTTATTAGGTTGAAGTTAAGACTTCTCTGATCACAGGCACCATAGAAAGAACCAGTAAGATTGCCATACTAATATTGAACAATCTCTGGTGCAGTGGATTACGAAGTAATCGTTTCAAACTCTGGCCAAAGACAAGCCACATACCAACGGATGGGAAAGCCACCAGTAAAAAACTTAAAGCGATGTAGAGCACCTGCCAAGTCATATCAGATGTAGCACTTGTGAAGGCTGCTACAGCACCACTAGCCATGACCCAAGCCTTGGGATTAACCCACTGGAAAGCTGCAGCTTGAATAAAGCTTAAGGGCTTAGCTTTTCCTTGATCCAACTCATTAATAGGAGACGTTGCGATCCTCCAAGAAAGATAAAGCAAATATAATATGCCAAGAATTTTTATCACCTGATGAAATAACGGATACTGCTCAAAGACCACACTAAATCCTAACCCCACCAATACCACCATCAGAGGAAATCCAAGACAAATTCCAAACAAGTGCGGTAAACTTTTTTTAATGCCAAAATTTAGACCCGAAGTCATGATCATAATATTATTCGGGCCAGGCGTTATGGTAGCAGTCAGGGTAAAAATAAATAATGCTAAAGAATGTTCCAATTCAATACCTTTTCTGAAGATTTATTTTTCTGCAATAGAGCCATTAGAGCAGGGATAGCTGCTGCTTTTTCGTTAATGATTTAACGACTAGTTGGTAAGAATTATCAATTAGCCTTTCCACTTCCCCCTGGGGTACTGAGCCATCAAAATAGATGGTTATCCAATGACGTTTATTCATGTGATAACCTGGCGTTATAGCTGAAAAGATATCTCTTAACATCCAAGATTCTTCTGGATCGCATTTTAGATTCAAGAGCATCTTATCATCTCTATAACCCATCAATGCAAACATTTTTTTCTTCACCTTGAACACTGGCACATCATCACCAAAGGGATAATCAAGCTTTGATTCAGGCTTAGTGAGTAAATAGGCTTTTAATTTAATAAAATCCATCTTCACCTTCCGGCCGAGTTTTAAAGCGCCTATGAACCCACATATACTGTTCGGGACACTTTCTAATTTCATGCTCAATAGCTTGATTTACCTGAGTGGCATCAGCAACCTCATCACCAGAGGGAAATCCTTCAAGGGCTTTGGAATAACTTAGGACGTAGCCCGAATCGTCTGCTTTTCGATAATGACCTAGGACGACAACGGGAGAGTTACACACCTTGGCAAGCTTAGCAGTAAACTTTACCGTCGCTGCTTCTATACCAAAAAAGGGTGCAAAAACAGAGACTTTTCGTCCATAGTCCTGATCAGGCGCGTACCAAAGCACATGACCATCTTTAAGGCTCTTAATAATTTCTCGCATATTCTTGTGACTAATAACACGCTCTAAAAAGCCTTGTCGGGATTTTAGCATGACATCATTAATAAGTTGGTTTTTTTGAGGTCGATAACTGGCGTCTAGCTTTGTATTAGCGGTTACTAAAAGTCCGCCTAAATCCAAGGTTGAAAAGTGCGAACCAACTAGAATTACACCTCGTCCAAGGCTCTTTGCTGCTTCTAAGTATTCCAGTCCTTCAACGGCGATATGCTGATAGGAATATTCAGGTTTTCGAAACCATGAAACCGCTGTTTCAATAAAACCAATAGCATTTTCAGTGAAGACTTTTCTCACTAAAATTTTCTGCTGCTCATCAGAGAGCTCGGGAAAACACAGACTAATATTTACCTCAGCAATATGTCGCCGCCTCTTGCCAAATCGGTAAAGAAATTTTCCTAGTAGTCGACCCAATCCATATTGCATAGGTCGAGGTAACCGTACAATCAATCTAGCTAAGGTAAGCCCAAGTCTTGCATTTAAATTATTCAACTAAATTATTCCTATTAAGACTAGCAGCGTAACCTTTCTTAAGACTTATCCAATCATCATTATAAAAGTTAATCGAATTATCAAGTCCTCTTTCTTTTAAGAAAGAGCGCTCTAATCTTTTTATATTATTTCTTTGCCACATAGACTGAATCTGTCGTTTATTACACCGGTCAAAATCAATAATTGAGATGGAATCATCCTCACCGATTAAGATGTTATGAGCATTCAGATCAGCATGATAGATACCGTGTTTATGAAAATCAGCAATTGTTTTTCCAATGCTTTCCCAAGTCTCGGGGCTAAGCACATCACTTTTAAGCTTATGAACAAGGTCAATACCTGCTAACTTTTCCATTAATAAATCGGCACTATAGGATAAACCGTTTTTTATCACCCTCGCGGCTATAGGTTTTGGTACCGGCAAATCTAATTCTATCATTTGTTGCAAAAGGCTTACTTCTCTATAGGCTCTTGTTTTAGTCAAGCCATTAAAAAAATAACGGTCATTGGACAATTTGGAAACTAGGCCACCACGATAATAATGACGAAGGGCCCAATCCATGTCGGCGGCTTTTTCTGGAGCTTTAAGAAACCAAGTAATATTACGGCCTTTTGACTGTCCAGTGATGCGATCTTTTGCTTGCCAATAGCTTGGGTCGAACCAACGTGAATTTATATCAGATAAGGTGATATTATTTATTGAAGGTAAAATTATGTAATGTCCACGCGAATCTTGATAATGAGCAACCTTGTTTTGAGAAGGTATATCCTTTGAGGAATTTGTCTGTTCTTCCTGCGCGCTTTTAGTCATATAAATGTTCACTACTCAATGAGCTTTTATCTTAACATTATTTGACGACTTGTTAACAATTAACAGTTAACAAGCAATCACTAGAGCTGATCTTAGTTTTACTTTAGAATAAAGATTAAATTAACCCAAGCTATAAAACTAAAAGTATTATTTTGACTACAATTGCCCAGCCTAAATCAATTTGTATTCTACGCCTGTCCGCTATTGGTGACGTTTGTCATGCCATAGCTAGTGTACAGGCAATACAAAAACAATGGCCTGATACCAAGGTAACCTGGATTATCGGCAAAATAGAAGCCCAGTTGGTTAGCGGATTAGCTGGCATTGAATTTGTGGTCTTTGATAAAAAATCAGGCATCAAAGCCTATCAAAACCTATGGAGAGCATTGAAAGGGCGACGTTTTGATATTTTACTGCATATGCAAGTAGCCATTCGAGCGAGTTTAGCGACCCTCTGTATAAGGGCTAATGAAAAATGGGGATTTGATCGTTCCCGAGCCAAGGAAGGTCAGTGGCTTTTCACCAACCGAAAAATCACACCCCAAGAACAACCCCATGTAGCTGAAGGGTTTTGGGCATTTACTCAGGCCATAGGAGTGGAACAGGGCAAAAAGCCAAGCTGGAACATGGCTATTGAACCCGAAGTGCTAAAATGGAGAAACAAGCTACTCGATATATCCAAACCCTATATCGTCATCTCACCTGCCGCTAGTAAGCTTCAAAGAAATTGGATAACCGAACGTTATGCAGCTATAGCAGACTATGCAGCAAGTAAAAATTATAGGGTAATCATCTCAGGTGGGCCCACAGTTATGGAACAACAGTTAGCTGAATCAATCAACCATCTAAGTAACTGTTCAATTATGAATCTAGTCGCAAAAACTACTCTTCCTCAACTTTTGGCTGTACTTGAAGGTGCGAAGTTGGTCATAGCGCCAGATTCAGGACCGGCACACATGGCGACTATAGTTGGGACCCCAGTTATAGGCCTCTATGCCCATAGTAACCCTAAACGCACCGGCCCTTACCTTTCTTACGACACAACTGTTTCAGTTTATGAGGAACTAGTTGTTAAACAAACAGTCAAATCAATTAAGGATAATCCTTGGGGGAAAAGAGTTAAGGGTGATCATTTAATGAAGTTAATTTCCATTGAGGATGTAATTTCAGCTTTTGATCGTATAATTGCACGCTGATTTACTCCACTCATTTACTCTGCCCATTTATCAATTTAGGTGCTTAATGCAAAAAACTTTCAAACTAATAATCCTACTGTTTACATTATTAAACATGAGTCTTCTTGCTGAAGAACAGACAGTGGCTAAAAAAATAAGCGCTTTTACTGCAAAATATGATCTATTAAAAAAATCTGACTCCGTGGGCGAAGCCCTTCGAAGATTAGAATACCTAGATGATGGTTCAATAAAATACAGTTACAAGACTAAGGCCAGCTTGTTTATTTTTACCGATACTCGTGAAGAAACATCCCTCGTTCAAATCAAAGAAAATACGGTTATACCCAGTCATTATTTGTTTCAACGTAAAGGTACTGGCAGGGATAAAAAATATGAGTGGACTTATGACCTAGACAAGAATACCGCAGTGGATCTAAAAAAGGCTAAACAGATCAACATTGAATTTCCCCAGAGGATCCAAGATAAACTTAGCTATCAATTACAGCTTCAACTTGATCTTATCAAAGATCCCACTAAGAAAGAGTATAGTTTTCCTGTGATAAGCACCGGCGGTTCTATTAAGGATTATAGCTTTACGAATGAAGGTGAGGAGGAATTAGTGCTACCTTATGGAACTATCAAAACCATAAAGTTGAAACGTGAGGTAGTTGATAAAGAAAAAATAACTTATGCTTGGTTTGCACCAGAACTCAATTATTTAATGGTTAAGCTCTATCAGATAAAAGACGGAAAACCCCAATTTACTGCTGATCTTAAGATAGTTGAACAAGATGAAGTATCAACAGAGCAGGCGTCTCAAGCTACACATTAGCTTTCCAAATGCCCAGCGTAAAAGCTAGCCAACCAATTAGAAAAGCAACGCCACCTAAAGGCGTAATCATGCCTAAGGATTTTATTCCTGTTATAGCCAAGGCATAGAGGGAACCTGAAAATAACACCATGCCAATTATCATGGCCCAACCAGCAATGTTTAAATATTGCGTTTTTGGTTTAATGGTTAACACCAGTGCAATCAGAATTAAGGCTAGTGAATGAAAAAATTGATACTCAACTGCCGTCTTAAAGGTTACTAAAAGTTGAGCAGTCAACTGTGCCTTTAGGCCATGGGCTGCAAAGGCGCCTAAGGCAACACTAAAAAATCCTCCCAGAGTGCCTGTCATGAAAAATAGTTTGGTCATACTAGTATTCCTATACCGTCATTTCTATTCTGTAATTAGTTGTCTTCCAGACCTTCGATAATGGGACAGCCATCTTCGCTTGCTGAACATAAATTAACCAGTAACTCTAATTCATTTCTCAGTACATTTAATTCTTTCAGATGGCTCTCAATGTCAGCTAATTTTTCTCCAGCGAGTTGCCTAACTGCTGGTTTAGCCTGTTGAGGTGATTCTCTAAAACTAAGTAACTGACCAATTTCTTTAAGACTAAATCCCATGCGTTTAGAACGTCTGATGAACTTAAGTCGAGAAATATCTTTATCATAATAAATCCTTAAACCGGAAGTACTACGTGAAATGGTTGGTAACAGCTGAATTTTTTCGTAATATCGCAATGTATCTGCACTGATGTTAAGTTGCTTAGTCACTCCGCCGATTTGGTACATTCTTAATATCCTTAAAACTCTCTCATTAGATTGCCAAACGCTTTTGTAATTCTACTTTTAGTCGCTTCGATGAAGGCATGCCTGTAAAAATCAGTTTACCATCAATGACAATGGAAGGAGTTCTCAAAACAGCTAAAGAAACGACATAGTCAAACTCTTCAAGCACATCGATTTCTCGATATTGAATTCGGTCGTTATCCAACTCCTCTACCAAATTTCGTAGTTGCTTTTTAGCAATGCTGCAACGATTACATACTGATGCTGAAATGAGTTCAATCACGATCGCCGTTGACATGGATGTTATCTACTCCATTCTAGATGATTGATGAGCCACCTAATCAATCGCTCTAAAAATTGATTCGAAAACCAGTGGTGAATATATAGTCTGTTTCCAGCGCGCTTCCATGGAGATTTTGCACCACTGGCAATTGAACCGCCGCCTCCAAAATATATTCAGTGGTGACATATTGAATACCTGGTGTCAAATACAACGTCGTCCCACCAGAATTAGCATCGCTGATTCCTGAAATCTGGTTATTATCTTGATTGACCCAGTTCACTTCCAATACGCCGTATACAAAACGGCGGGTGTCCTCATTGAGCGCTGACAAACGATATTGCAATGAAAGATCAGCGCGAACTTCATCACCACCTCTAAAATCCTTAGCGCGGCCCTTTTTATTGGCACTGAGTTGTGCGTCAATTTGGTAATTCAACCTTTGATAGGTCATGACCACACCACCAAAAGTGTCCCAGGCTCCGGTGCCAGATTGCAATGGAATGGGTAGCAAACCCAAACTATCACGCTGATTGTCCCCGCCCGTTGGTGCTTTAATCCCAGCAAAACCCGCTACACGAAAGGTTTTACTACGCCCGTCGTGCTGCAAGAAGGTATAGCGGCCAAATAGTTTAATATCACCAAAACCTTCACTAGAGCGGGAGAACCGCTGTCCACTCGGTGTTATATCCAGAGTTTTGTTGAAATAAGGCATAGCGGCAAACAAAGCCAATTTGGGCGTGACACCATAACCTAATACCGACACTAACCCATTGACTTCCAAGTCTCTATTCGCGCTAGTGTTATCTTCATCAAAACGACGAACAATGAGTTGTTCACGATTAATAAAGGCACCCTTAGCAACTGGCAGTGCAGTATTAAAAGTAATCGGCGCTGCATAAACTGTGCTAGATAACGCTATGAAAAAGGTTAGGATTATTCGTTTCATCATTTTTTAGCCGGGTCATAAACATCGAAGGACCTCAAAGTAAATCCGGCGTCGGTAATTTCCTGTCTGACTATTTTCTCTGAAAGAGTTTTACCATCGGCGACAAACACCTTGACCACACCCTCTTTAAGGTTAATTTTGACTTTTAGCACACCATCGAGTTTACTGAGTTTTTTCTCAATATTGTATTCACAAAACGGACAAACTAAACCATCGACCTGTAATTGATAGTGAGTTTCAGCGGCTAAGACCCCATGACTGAAAAGTAATACGGCCAAAACAGTTGTAATTAATTTTTTCATCATTATTCTCCTTTATCCTTCGAGCCAAATCTGCAACGGCAATGCGAGAAAAGCCGCGAAAAAACCAATGCACCACAAAACCACTGAGAACCAAACAAGGCGTCGATTCCAGAGCTGGGTTTTATTACAAAAAATGCCTAATTCAGGGTCGACAGGACAGCTGCGGCCAGGTCGATACATCATCCAAGCTGAAAGTAGCAATAACCCACCAGATATTCCAAACACCAAAGATTTGTGCTCACTTAGAGTCACAAGAAACGGAAAATTACTCACCATGGATGCGACTGTAGCCCCCATGCCAAGTGTGACTAGAGCAATAGGTATGGCACAACACACTAGTGTGCCGGTTGTGGTAAATAACACCAACAAGGTCAAACTGGTTTCTTTTTTTGCATTCTTGGCACTTGATTGAACAGCTTTTAAAGTTGCTGTGGTTTGAGTTGACATAGACTATACCTTATTTCTACGCTTGTTTAACACTGACTAACTAACAGCTTACTCGCTTGAGCCAACTCCATGTCAAGTATTATTTGATATTGAGTTTCTCGGTGGTGATTTTTTCATAGTCCGATAGGTAAACCCCGAATCATTAAGTAATTTCTTCAATTGCCATGAATTTTTCTCGATGCCGTAGGCACAATAAGAGCAAGCTAAACCATCGGCCCTGATTTCAAACAATGACTCGCACGCATATGCAGGTGTTGAAATGTTAAATACTTGTTATCCAAAGCAATTTTCAGAGAGTCGGTTAAGTTATCAATATCTTTGCTGCTTAGAGCTAATTGAAGGTCCGTGAACAATTTCTTATCTCTTTGAATAACAAGTATTTAATCTAGCTCTATGGGATTGATGCTGTCAAACCATAGTAGTAATAGTAACAGCATCATAATAGATATCCGTAGACTACTCACCTTACAAATAAATTAATCTTTATGTGATTCCATGTCTTTGTGTGATTCCGCAGTCATATTCATAGCTTTATCCATTTCCATGTGCATTTTTCCATCCGCGTCAGTATGGGTGGTCATAAACGCTCGCTGCATACCCAAAATAAGTAAAAAACCAAACAAGGCAACATATACAACCAAGGGATCTGTATTAAATTTTAACAATATAAACGTGACCAAAATAACAACGTCGAGAACGATAGCAATCAATGGGATAATGGGGTTAGCTTTGGTTTCTTTAATAAGGTATCTGAAAAGCCCCCAGTGAATAGCAATATCCATAACCAAATAAAAAATCGCCCCTATAGATGCGATCCGTGTGAGGTCGAAAAGTGCAGTTAAAACCGTCGCTAAAAGCACAGTAAAGACTAAGCCCGGATTTTTAAATCCGCGATATAGCTTAGGTAATTGCTTCATCTCACTTAACATTGTTAACATTCGTGACGCTGAATAAACACTTGCGATTAAACCCGAAACGGTCGCAATAATTGCAAGAAAAACCGTTATAATAAGTCCCCAATCGCCAAAAACAGGTTTGGCGGCAGCGGCGAGAGCATAGTTTTTTGCCAGGATGATTTCTTCTACGCTTAAACTACTTGCAACGGATAGCGCAAGTAAAGTGTATATAACTGTGCAAATTAAAACAGATATAATAATCGAGCGTCCCAAGTTTCGATGTGGGTCAATTATATCGCTTCCCTGGTTCGTGATAGTGGTAAACCCCTTATAAGCCAGAATTGAAAGGGCGAGAGCCGCGACGAAATTAAACGCACCAGCCGTTTTTAAATTTTCGCCTGGTTCGAACCAACTGTCTACTACCGATAAGTCCGCAAATGCCAGTCCAGCCAACGCCAACATGGAAATACCAACAATTTTAATAACTGCAGTTATATTTGCAGTTTTTTCAATGACTTTATTTCCTGAAATATTTATTATGTAAGCTACCGCGAGCAACAGGATGCCTAACACTGGTACTAGAAAGCTTGATGAAGCAACATCAAAAAGACGGAGCGTATAAGTACCGAAAGTTCGTGCGACAAGACTTTGCGCAATTACCATAGAAACATACATTAACAGAGCAAATGTTCCTGCCATCGTTCCAGGACCATAAGCCTTTCTAGTAAACATAGCGATGCCACCAGCTGAGGGGTAAGTGTTTGAGAACTTGACATAAGAGTAAGCACTGAATCCGGTAACAATAGCACCAGCGAGAAAAGCAAAAGGAAATAAATCCCCTACTAGTTCCGCAACTTGTCCCATCAATACAAATATTCCGGCGCCAATCATCACACCTGTTCCTAAAGAAACTGATCCCAGTAAGGATAATTTTTTCTTAGAACTACTTTTCATATATAACTCTCCCACTTAACTCTATTAAAAATATACTTAACATTGGTTACATAGCCAGATACTTCATTCCACTAATAGTGTGCCTTTGTACATTTTCATTTGACAATGAAAAGGATATTCCCCCTTCGCCATATCAGGTAAAGTAATTGATGTCATCTTCTCAAGCGGCAGTTCCAAACTAATTTCAAGGTCGGGTATAAGCACGGTTGCCGAACAAGGCGATTCATCCGAACGCAAGAAATGAAGCTCAGTAGGTTTGCCAGCCGTTAGCTTGATACGGGAAGGCTCATAGGTTCCATTGTTAACTTTGATTACGATCCCATTCTCCGAAACATTGACTTCTTTGGTCTTAAAAATCCAGAACCACCAGATAATTAAGGCAATTAAAAAAAATCCTAATAAATTGACTAATAACATAATTCTAATCTCCCTAGTGTTTCTGCGGTTTAAAGAAGCGCAACCGGTTAGCATTGGTTACAACCGTCAATGAAGAAAACGCCATTGCAGCACCTGCAATTACCGGACTAAGCAATAAGCCAAAAAATGGATATAAGATGCCGGCAGCAAAGGGAATCCCAGCCACGTTATAAATAAACGCACCAAATAGGTTTTGCTTAATATTATTTAAGGTTGCTTTACTCACCGCAATTGCATCAGCTAGTCCGTGCAATGATCCTCTCATTAGCGTGATATCAGCACTTTCAATCGCTACGTCAGTCCCAGTACCAATGGCAAAACCCACATTTGCCATTGCCAGCGCTGGTGCATCGTTAATACCATCACCTGTCATGCCAACCGTTTCACCAGCCATTTGTAATTCTTTTACTTTTTCTACTTTATCCTCAGGTAACACTTCTGCATAAAATTCTGAGATGCCTACTTTTTTTGCAACTGCTTGAGCGGTTGCTTTATTGTCTCCGGTCAACATGACGACTCGAATGTTATTTTTTTGAAGGCGTTTTATTGCAGCAATTGAGTCTTCCTTGATGGGATCGGCTACGGCGATAATTGCAGCAAGTTTACCATTTATGGCGAAATACATCGGCGTTTTGGCCTCTTCAGCAAGCTGTTGTGCAGTCGCATAATAGTCGGCAATTTCTATATTTTTCCGATTCATTAATTTGTGATTACCGAATAATAATGTTTCACCATTCAATGTTGCTTCAACGCCATGACCCGCAATAGCTGTAAAATTTTCAACCTTTTCTGCTAATAGATTTTTTTCATTTGCAGACTCAATTATGGCCAGCGCTAAGGGGTGCTCGGAACCTGACTCTAAACTTGCGGCCAACTGTAAAACTCTATCTTCAAGAAAATCACCGGCTAAAACTATATCAGTGACTTTAGGGGCTCCCAGTGTAATGGTGCCAGTCTTATCGAGTATCATTGCTGTTATCTTTGACGCGGTTTGTAATGCCTCTCCGTTACGGATCAATACGCCAGCTTCGGCGGCTTTTCCGACACCCACCATGACAGACATGGGCGTCGCTAAACCCAATGCGCATGGACAGGCAATAATCAAAACAGTCGTGGCAGAAACCATGGCATAAGCTATTGCAGGTTGCGGCCCAAAATTTAGCCATACCAAGGCGCTAACAACCGAGATAATCATAACCACTGGAACAAAATAAGCAGAAAGTACATCAGCTAAACGACCAATCGGCGGCTTCGAATTTTGCGCGCGTTTTACCATATTAATAATTTGTGCCAAGGCTGTATCTTTACCCACGCGAGTTGCCTTAAAAAGAATTGACCCCGTTTTATTGATTGTGCCAGCGACAACTTCATGTCCTTCAGTCTTTTCAACGGGCATGGGTTCACCAGTTAACATCGACTCATCAATTGAAGTGTGTCCCTCAACAACTTCCCCATCAACGGGTATTTTTTCTCCTGGTCGAGCACGCACAATATCGTTTAGAAGAACCTGATCAATGGCGATATCAAGTTCCTTTTTATCTCGTATTACTCTTGCCGTTTTAGGTTGCAATCCTATTAATCGCTTAATTGCTTCTGAAGTACGACCTCGTGCTTTAACTTCCAAAGCTAAACCAAGATTTATCAGACCGATAATCATTGCAGTGGCTTCAAAATAGACATGTCGAGCCATTTCGGGCACTACCTCTGGAGTAACAACCACCACCATGGAATACAACCACGCCGTGCCTGTCCCCAAAGCGATCAAGGTATCCATATTGGCTGAATGGTTTTTAAAAGATTTCCAAGCTCCAATATAGAAATGCCTACCTGAAAAATACATCACAGCTAAGGTCACTAATCCAACAGTTAACCAAACTATACGCTCAGTTGTTGTCGTTACCGTCATTTCACCAATTAGAATACCGTAGATCATTAGAGGAATACCTAGTGTCAAGGCAATCGTCATTTCTTTCATGAGCCGCTTGTAATAAATCCAGTCAGCCTTGTCCTTTTCCTCCAGTAGTTCATCGTCAGAGGTTCCAGCAGTACTTATGGCGTTATAGCCAGCTGTTTCGACAGCTAGGATAAGCAAATTTTGATCTGCATCGCCGGTAATACTTACCGTTCGTTGAGCAAAATTCATGGAAGCGCTTGTAACACCTTTCACTTGTTTTATAGCCTTCTCAATTTTGCCAACGCAACTAGCGCACCCAGCACCTTCAATAATTAATTCCTGAGAATTATCTTTCATATTGCTTATCCTCTATAAGTGTTTGAGAGAAATCTTCTATTAAGTGGCAGATCATTTCACTTGTCGGTTCCATGTCAGATTTATCGCGCCACTGTTTAATCGCTAACTGCATTCTTGTTCTCAGCGCGAGCGTCTGCTGAAATTGTTGTTCGGTCTCTTCCAATCGTTTTTCGATTAATTTTCTGACCACCGGACAACTGCTCACACCCTTGTCAGACTCACTTAGAATTTCCTGAATATCTTTTACCGAAAACCCTAGGTGCCTAGCGTTTAATATAAAATGTAATCTTTTTTGATCTTGATGATCGTAACTTTTGTATCCATTTTCATTATTTTTCTTCGGTGAAAGAAAACCAATTCGCGTGTAATAACGAACTGTATCAGGGGTGACATTGAGACTTTTTGCGAGTTGACTGACCCTCACTTTACTTTCCTCATCCTATTAAACAAAAGCTTAATCTTAGGTTAAAGTCCTAAGTGTTAAATTACTTAATTCAATATACACCTATGAGCAGGTCACAGGTCAAGCAATCATTTCTTTACAGCTAATAAACTCTTTCCACAATCCCATGCTTTGGTTTTAAAAAAGGGGCTTTCGCCCATCAAAACCTAACATAATGGGTGGTAGGCTAGTTCTTGTTAATGTAATCAATGATCCTCTTCATTTCTGCATGGGACATTGGATAACGAGGCATAGCTGATGATGCATTGTTAAACTTTGGGTTCTTCAGTTTTTTCAATACAAATCCCATACCCTTTGTTTCAACTATACCATCGAGTGAAGCTCTTAGATTTCCACCGATGCCTTTAATTTGGAGGCATCCCTGACAACCAAATTGCGCGACTAACTCAGCTCCCGTTCTCTTAGGTGCGTCAACTTTTGTATTACTTGGGGTGCTTAAAAGATCAGCAGTTAACGTACTTGCAAGAAAAGCCTCAACAGCTAAAGCTTCTTTGCCAGTCATGTGTGCTTTTGCTCTCATATGAGGAATAACCACTGACCATTCTTTTTTAGAATACTCTTCAGCTGGACGAGGATTGTGACAGCGACCACAATTATCACCATAAAGCTTTGCGCCTATAGCAACTAATGAAGGTTCGGTTACATTTTGTGCTCGTACTGAAAAGGTGCTGATGGTTAACAGGATTACAGGTAATATTAATTGTGATAATTTCATAAGGGTTCTCCTTAAAAACCAACTGCTAATTGAAAGAATATGCGGTCGGCTGCAACGGGGGAGTGACTTGTTTCTGTGTTGTTTCCATTAAGAGCATTTTCAGGAGTAGATGACAGACTAATAGTGCTGGCTAATAGTGCTGGCTAATAGTCCTATAATCACTAATACATGAATGCCGAAATATTTCAAAGAAAACAACATTTTTACTATTCGTATTTAACGAAACCTCTAAGTAGGAAGAGTGTTAATAGTAGCAAATTAGCTGTTTATTAAAATTATCTAGATCAATAGATTCCTAAGAAGAAGTCTTATCTTAACGATTTTTCATAATAACTCCAAATATCACAAGTTTATAAAACACATTAATTTCTAGCGGTTAAAATTTGATATTGTTCAGGCGTAAGTTCCGGTAGGCGCTGCAAAAATGCCACCATAGCCCAGAGTCGTTCATCATCGTGAGTGGGTCCCCAGGCTGGCATACCAGACGCTTTAATACCATGTTTGATGATCCAGTACTGTCTCCTTTTGACTGCATCAGCGTCATCACTATGATCATGCTCAGTATGTTTAAGCGCTAAGTTTGGTGGGCTTGGATATAACCCGATACTCATATCACTTTCCAATTGACCTGGCTTTAAATGGCAACTTGAACACATGTCATTGTAATCAGCGCCGCCAGATAATAAAAGTGAAGGGTCGTCTAATGAAGGTACATTAATGTCTGCAGATGCTCGTTTAATCGAACGTTCTCTTGCTTGCTCTAACACCCAATAAACGGGTTGACTGTGAGGTGTATCTGCACCGATAGGGAAAATACCTGAATAGATAAATAAACTTGCACCAATCAAGCCTATTAGTCCTAAAGATAAAAAAAGTTTAATCGTTTTCATTTGCTCTTCCGCCATGACCGCATAAAATTAATTGTGGTTAAGACTTAACCATTAAGCTAAGCCCTAACAATACCCATCGAAGATAATTTAGTGATTATTGTCATCACTTTTATCTTTTTGCTGTTTTTTCATATCATTACTTTTTATTTTTCCATCTCAGCACAATTAGCCTTCTCAGGTTTTTTCATGATAATTATCCCTTTAGTTAAATACTGTTTTACGGTTAAACTTTATCTGAGTTTAATTATTGCCAGAACCTAGTGGCTTTGCTTTTAAGGTTTATAGTCACGTGATGACGACTGTGTGTATTTACGACTTTCCATTGATTATCAATTAAGCGAAACAGGTAGGTTTGATAGCCTAACTTATCAAACTTTCGGTCACTATTTTTTACCTTACCCATGACCAAAAAGGCACAAAAAAGCTAGTCAATTAACCTGACTAGCTTTTTATATATTATTGAAAAATTATCAATAATTCATACTTTTATTAGAAACGTAGTTTTACTGATACATATGCATGACGTCCTGCTGTCGAGTAGGTACGAGGATCGGTATTATCACTAAAACCGCCTTGTGCAAAAGGTGGATCTACATCGAAAAGATTAGTCATACCAACAGTTGTAGTTACATTTTCACTATAAAAATAGGTAAATCGTACGTCTTGGACAAGTTGCGAATCAATCATACGAGTGATTTGTGTGCCATTATCAACATACCAGTTTTCTTCAACTTCACCTACATAACGGAATGCGTAAGTTGCAGACCAATCATCAGTAGCTAATGAGACATTAATGTTTGTTTTCCACTCAGGGAAGTTACCAGCACCACCTCTAGCACCGTCGAAGAAAAAACCAGCATTATTAATGATATCGCCATTCGCTTGCTCAACATCGTATGTATCATAGAACGTAGTATCTAAGGTCACTGATAATTGACCATATGCAAAGTCTCCATCGAAGTAGCGAGCGCTGAAGTCAAAACCTGAAGATACTACACCACCAATGTTAATCGTACGATTATTTATCGCATTTGAATTACCGTATAAGCTAGGAACGTCAGGGCCGGTACGTTCTATTAGATCACAATGTAGACCCGTAGCCGCACAGCTATTAAGGATTAATTGCTCACCTAACGTGCTGATTGCATTAGTTATTTCAATGTCCCAGTAGTCTAGAGTTATAAATACGCCTTCAATAAATGCGGGACTGTATACTAAACCAACCGTAAATATATCTGCTTCTTCAGGTCTTGCTGCCTCATTACCTCCTCGTGTAGAAGACAAAGTTTCACCAAGTGGTACAAAACCACCTGGGGGAACACCGTCGGCAATACAGAATGGTGTTGGATTAACGCTACAAGGATCAAGAACTACTGGGCCAAAATTAGAAGCTCCGGCGAATAAATCAGATATTGATGGCGCACGAAATGCTGATGACGCCGTACCACGAAGGATTAAGCCATCCACAGGAGGCTCCCAGCGAATACCTACTTTATAGTTAGTTGTGTCAGTTTTATTACTAAACACCGTGTATTCAGAATAGCGACCTGCTAAGTCTAAATCTAAAGATTCGGCAATAGGAATGGTTGTTTCAATGTATGCTTCGCTAACCTCATAACTACCGGAAGTAGGGGAGCGAGTTCTATCAGAGGTTGTTCTACCTAATGCAACTAACGCATCTGGGGAATCTGAACCTTTTTCTGATCTGCTTTCAATACCAAAAGCGACGCCTACCATACCCGCTGGAAGTTCATATACCTCACCAGACATTGAAGCCGAAACTATTTGTTGCTCGTTCGCTCCTACATCTTGTCCTTTAAACGAGATGTAATCGGCCATGGCTTGTGTAGCAGCGGTAGCAGTGAATGGCGTACCAAATATATTTAACGACACACAACCAGGTATTGGAACAGCCATGGTACCACAGACAACTTCACCCGTTGTAGGATCAAGGAAAGATGGACCTACTGCTAATTCAATTTTATCAAAGTTGAGTTCACCTAGGGCAGTAGTTATGGAACTGTTACTACCGAAGCTATAATAGGCTTCGTAATTCCAATCGTCAAAGACCTCACCTTCTACAGCAAACATGACACGGAAGGTGTCATTTTGATAAAAAGTATCACGCGAACCTGTTTCCTCTAATCGCCGACGCCAGTCTTGAATTTCTACAGTCTGATTCGCACCAAGAGGACTATCAGCAGTAGTTCTTGGACCTTGAGTAATATTGTAATAGTTATCAGCACTATAAGGTATATTCTGACCATAGAACGCTAATGGCGCAAGTGATTGTGATGCGATTTTTAAGGCTGATACACGACGGTTAAAGCTTAATTCCGTTTTGAATCGTGTTGAGTCATCTATTTCGTATAGGCCACTAGCAAAAACACCGTATTTTTCTGATGGCGATAGATGATAATTTCCTGCTTGAAAGTTCCAGAAGTCTCTATCAGGATCAAAGCACTCAAATTCCCCGTCTGGGGTTCTAGGGCTTGATGGATCAGATTGACCTGGCCCATTAGCAGCGCCACGTGTAACTGAAGCACACGCACCACCGGGACCATCGATACTGTAAAAACGCCCCCAGGGTGGAGCCGAAGAACCACCTTTTCTAAATGTACCGTCAGGATTTAGTGAAAATGAAAAAGCAGACCAAGCACGATCGCGATTCCATTGTGGACCTATTTCAGTGTAGTAAGAATTAATCACTACATTACCTTTATTTGAGGAAAATCCCATGGTCATATCAATCGTTTTAGTTTCGCCATCTCCATTTTTAGTACTAGCATCGTAAGTTGTGTTGAATTCTATGCCTTCGAAATCGTTGCGAGTGATGATGTTTACAACGCCAGCTATAGCATCAGAACCATAGACAGCAGATGCACCATCTTTTAAAACTTCAATACGCTCAACAATTGAAGTGGGAATGCTACTCATATCTACAGAGCTGTCGGCACCTGTACCAGAGCCAACCATACGACGGCCATTTAAAAGTACTAAAGTACGTTCTGCGCCTAACCCGCGAAGAGATACACGCACCGCACCAGAACCTTTATCATTAACATTCGCGTTTTCGCCTGCACCAGCTACAGATGGTATCCTTTGTAGAAGATCTCCCATATTTGTAATGCCAGTTGCAACGAGTTCGGCACGAGTAATTACCTGTACGGGGTTAGCACCTTCAACATCACCACGTTTAATACGTGATCCTGTTACTGTAATAAGTTGTTCTTCCGTTACTTCCTCTTCAGCAGCTATGGTTGGTATTGCTAGGCTAGTCATCCCCATCCCCATTACAATAACTAAGCCTTTTAATTTTATTTTATTTAGCATGTTTTAATTCCTTAGATTGTTTTATTGGTCGATATAATTTTTTAAGCGAACTGTTAAGCTAATTTGACTTTTAATCAAGTTGTAAGGTAATTATAAATCCCATTTCGTTATTCTATTATGCGAAATGTACAGAACAGTATAGAGACTAGACCTGTCACTAAGATGACTCACACATGACAAAGCTGTAATTTCCGTGTCATGTTGCTGTCATGATTGATATTGCATAGTATTAACACTGGCAATAGTGAATAAATTTAATAAAAGGAAGTGTATGCATTTACTCGTCGTTGAAGATGAAACCAAAACCGGTAATTACTTAAAGCAAGGCTTAAGCGAAGCTGGCTTTCAAGTTTCATTAGCAGATAATGGTCTTGATGGTCATCATCTAGCGATGACCGAATTATTTGATGTCATTATATTAGATGTAATGCTGCCTGATATATCAGGCTGGCGAATTTTACAGTCGTTGCGTGAAGCACATAATTATACACCCGTATTATTTTTATCTGCTCGCGATAGTGTTGATGACAGAGTAAAAGGGCTTGAGCTTGGCGCTGATGATTATTTGATAAAGCCGTTTGCCTTTTCTGAAGTATTAGCAAGAGTGCGCACCCTTATTCGTCGTGGTGGGACACAAAGAATTGAAGATATACTCAAAATTGCAGATTTAGAAATGGATGTTCCAAAGCGAAAAGTACAACGTGCAGGTAAACGAATTTTACTCAGTAACAAAGAATTTAGCTTACTTGAATTATTACTCCGCCATGAAAGTGAAGTGTTACCGCGCTCACTTATTTCTTCCCAAATTTGGGATATGAATTTTGACAGTGATACCAATGTCATTGACGTCGCAATTAGAAGACTAAGAGGGAAAGTAGACGATGACTTTTCAGTAAAGCTGATTCATACCGTTCGGGGTATGGGTTATAGATTAGAGGTAGATATAGATGAAAACTAAATTTCGACCAATGTCACTGACTTTAAGAGTTGTGTTATTTGTAGCAATAACCGTTGTGTTTAGCCTTTCATTTATAGGAATATTGATCGATAGTTCTATTAACCATCACTTTTCTCAGCAAGACAATGGTGAGCTTAAAGTCATTAATAATTCAATTGAAAATATTTTATCCCAAAATCATAATACAAAAGAACAACTCATCACGCACTTATCAAGTGCAGTTGCTGGCCATCACGGTGTCTATTACCAAGTTAATACTTCAAAAGGGGATTTTCTATATAGTAATTCAACTAACAATTTTAGCGACTTAAGTCAGTCTCTTCCGTCAGTGATAGGTTTTAGTAGTGAAAATATAACTCGACAGCGAGTAGGAAAATCTATATTCAGAATGTTGGTTACTAATTATAAAAGTCAATATTCCGGTTACAAAATCACAGTCGCTATTGATATGCATTTTCATATAGCATTTTTAACTCAATTCAGACAAAGCTTGTGGGTTATTATGATAGGTTCGGGGTTACTTGTTTTGCTAGCGGCATGGTTCGCTGTTCATCAAGGTCTAAACCCTTTACGCGGCCTGAGTAGAAATATGCATGATATTCAAACCAATAAAATGGATGTCAGGCTAGATGAAAATAGTATTCCTATAGAACTTGTAAATATGGTGCAATCATTTAATTCGATGCTCGACAGGCTACAAGATGAGTTTATACGCTTATCAAACTTTTCTACTGATATTGCTCATGAATTAAGAACGCCACTGACGAATATCTTTACCCAAAACCAGGTAGTCCTATCGAGGCCAAGGAAGCTCGAAGAATATAAGGATGTGCTATTTTCTAACCTTGAAGAACTTGATCGGCTAACTAAAATGGTAAGTGATATGTTGTGGTTAGCAAAAACACAAAATGGTTTAATAGAGCTTAAACAACAAGTATTAAACTATAATACAGAGGTAGATGTATTATTTGAGTACTTTGATGCCTTAGCTGAGGATGAAAATATTACACTGGTAAAGCAAGGACAAGATTTAGATTTTTATTGCGACAAATTACATTTTCGTCAATTATTATCAAATCTTTTATCAAATGCTCTTAGATACACACCACAAGGTTCGTCGATAACGGTAAATAGTGAAAAAATAGACGATGGCCAAATTTGTATCTCAGTCATAAACCCAGGAGAAAAAATAGCACCGGAACATTTACCCTATCTATTTGATCGTTTTTATCGACCCGATAAATCAAGACAGCGACACAGAGATGGCGCTGGATTAGGGCTTTCGATTGTCAAAGCTATAGTGGAAGCAAATGGTGGTAAAATAGATGTTTCTTCCGATGACAATACGTGCTTTAGAGTTTATTTGGCTCTAGTAAAAGATTGAATATTTAGAACTTTATGGGCCTGTAAATGATTCTGTGTAATTGTCACTTTCAAATGTAATCCGTCAAACGTTCTCCAAATTCAATTGTAATCATCCTAATTAATTATAACGAAAGCTCACCAATGCATGGCGAGCTTTAATTAGTACTTGTTATAGTAGAATGCTAGTGGTCATGTTTATCTTCATCACCTTGCTTTTTTTTAGCCTTCTTCTCATGATTCATTTCCTTATGGTTCATTTTTTCTGCATTTTTCCCATCATGATGCTCTGAGTTCTTTGTTTGTTTTTTGCATTTTTTCATCATGGCAATCATTACTGGATCAGTCATATCCATTTTCTTACCTTCTTTTTTCATTTTTTCTAATGGCGCACAATTGGCTTTTTCTACATTTTTCTTGTGAAGTTTTGGCTCATGTGCATTAGATGCAAAAGAAAATGCTAATAAAGGTGTAACAATAAATACTAGTTTAGTTAATTTGTTCATGTCTTGTTTCCTCAAATGTTTAATAAAATTTGTCCTTGCTGTTACATGATAAATTTATCCTCGTATAACAGCATAAACTCCTTACTTAATGGCTATGTTTTTTTGGGTTTGTAATCACGTGCAGATGAGTGTGAATGCACTACTTTCCATTGGTTATCAATTAAACGAAATAAAAATGTTTGATAGCCACTTTTATCAAACGTCCTGTCGCTATTTCTAACCTTTCCTTTTACTCTTGTATCGGCAACTGCCCAGGCAAAAATCGGTTTATCTTTTCCTTCAAAATTAACTTCGATATTTGAAAAGTCTAACTTTAAATATTCAAGAGCTTCTTTTTCTGGCTCGACGTGATGAATAACGAGACTATCTAAACCTGCATTTTGCCCGCCAGATTCAACATAACGTGCTCCTTTAAAATCTAAAAAGTTTTTTCTAAAAGGTTTTCCATCACCATTTTCCCAGCCATATTTAATTTGCTTGATAATTGAAATAATCTGCTGTTTATTACTTTGATCATCACCCTCTGCTGATAGTGCACTAGGTAACAATGTAATTGTCGCTATTGCTGTAGCCGTTAATAAAGTAACTATAAGTTTATTTTTCATTTATTTAGTTTCCTCTTGGTTTAAAATAAAAATTATGGTCGTAAATTTATCTTACTTAAAAGACTGTTTGCGCCACAAAAAATAAATCGCGGGCACAATAAGCAAGGTTAAAATAACCGAACTTAGCATTCCTCCAACCATTGGCGCAGCAATACGGCTCATAACTTCAGATCCAGTTCCACTACCAAGCAATATTGGTAGCAACCCTACAATAATCGCAGCAGCGGTCATCAAAACAGGTCTAATCCTCATTCCGGCACCCTGCAAAACGGCTTCTGCTAGAATGGCTACTGTTGGTTTCATATTTTTCTGTTGGCAAGCCACTATCATCTTTTGATAAGCTTGATTTAGGTAGACCAACATAATAACGCCAATTTCGACTGATACACCCGCCAATGCGATAAAACCAACTCCAACAGCCACGGAAAAATTAAACCCTTGCAAATACATCAACCAAATACTACCCACCATTGCAAAGGGTAAAGTTCCCATGATTATAGCTACTTCGACAAAATTTCTAAAATAAACGAACAGTAATACAACAATGATAAATAAAGTTAATGGTACCACGTACATCAACTTAGCTTTTGCCCGAACCATATATTCATATTGACCAGACCAAGCAATGGAATAGCCCACCGGTAGAATCAGTTCTCGCTCTACAACCGATTGAGCCTCGACCACATAACTACCCACATCAACTCCTTCTATATCAATAAATGACCAACCATTGAGACGCGCATTCTCGCTTTTTATACCTGGAGGCCCATCTTCAATGAAGATTTTTGCGACATCAGCTAAGGCAATCCGTTGTCCTGAGGGTGTCACTATGGGCAGTTGAGCCAATTGCTCAGGCGAGTTTCGATAGTCTTGTGGATAGCGTATATTAACTGGATATCGCTCAAGACCTTCCACAGTTTGGGTGACATTCATGCCGCCAATTGCGGTGGAAACAACCTGTTGGACGTCTGCGATATTTAATCCATAACGGGCCGCTTTTTCGCGTTGAATATCCACTTTGATATATCGACCGCCCGCCACTCGCTCCGAGTAAACCGAAGCTGTACCTGGCACATCCTTTAAAATATCTTCAAGCTGTTTTCCAATATCTTGTATTACCGTTAGTTGTGGCCCGGAAATTTTAATCCCCACTGGGGTTTTGATCCCTGTGGCTAGCATATCAATACGGGTTTTTATTGGCATAACCCAAGCGTTAGTCACACCTGGAAATTTAACCAACGCATCGAGTTCTTTTTTCAAGGACTCAGTGGTTACACCTTCTCGCCATTCACTGCGTGGTTTTAATTGAATAAAGGTCTCTATCATAGACAAGGGAGCTGGATCAGTCGCGGTTTCCGCCCTGCCAACTTTACCAAAAACCGTTTCAACTTCGGGAACCGTTTTGATTAATTTATTTGTTTGCTGGAGAAGCTCTCTCGCTTTACCGATTGAAATCCCTGGATAGGTGGTTGGCATATACATCAGATCGCCTTCATCCAAGGGTGGAATAAACTCACTACCAATTTTATCAGCCGGCCAAAAGCCAATGTATAAAACAACTAGCGCGATAGACAATGTTGTTTTAGGAAAGCTTAAAACTTTTTTAAGAATGGGAATATAAGTGGCAGTCAACACCCGATTGATGGGATTCTTATGCTCCGGTATAATCTTCCCCCGAATAAAATAGCCCATCAATACAGGAACCAATGTAATCGCAAGAATCGCTGACGCTGCCATTGCATAAGTCTTGGTAAAAGCCAGTGGTGCAAACATTCGGCCCTCTTGTGCTTCTAAGGTAAAGACAGGGAAAAAACTCACGGTAATAATGAGTAAACTGAAGAATAATGCAGGCCCGACTTCTCCTGCTGATTCGGCAACAATTTTCCAACGATTTTCATTGGTAAGCGGCGTTTTTTCCATATGCTTGTGCATATTTTCGATCATCACTATCGCACCATCAATCATCGCACCAATCGCAATCGCAATACCCCCCAGTGACATGATGTTTGCATTTAAGCCCTGCCAATGCATGATGCTAAATGCAGCAAGAATTCCCACAGGCAAACTTATAATAGCCACTAATGCAGAGCGAACGTGGAATAGAAAAACAATGCAAACCAGCGCAACCACGCCAAACTCTTCTAACAATGTAAACCACAAATTCTCCACTGCTCGTTCGATCAAGGCGCTGCGATCATAAACCGGAATAATTTCAACACCTTTTGGCAACCCCTTTTTTAATTGTTCAAGCTTCGCTTTAGTCGCATCAATGACATTTTGAGCATTTTCGCCAAAGCGCATAATGACTATCCCGCCCACCGTTTCGCCTTCACCATTTAGCTCTGCAACACCTCGGCGCATTTGTGGGCCTATACCGATCTCGGCAACATCTTTTAACAAAAGAGGCGTACCATTTTGATTAAGGCCCAGCGGTATATTACCCAAGTCTTGTTCGTTCTTAAGATAGCCTGTCGCACGTACCATATATTCAGCTTCGGCCATTTCAATCACCGATGCGCCTATTTCCTGATTGCCTCGTTTAATCGCATTTTGAATATGAGACAAGGGCATACCAAAGGCTCTCAGCTTGTCGGGATCAACTCTAATTTGATACTGTTTAACCATTCCGCCAATCGCACTCACTTCCGAAACGCCGGGAACAGTTTGCAATTCATATTTTAAGAACCAATCCTGGAGGCTTCTGAGTTGGCTGATATCATTTTCGCCGGTCTTATCGACTAAAGCGTATAAATAGACCCAACCAACGCCCGTTGCATCCGGTCCTAATTGGGGTCTGGCATTAGCTGGCAGTGAAGGTGCCACTTGGCTAAGGTATTCCAATACTCTGCTTCGAGCCCAATAGAGGTCGGTTTTCTCATCGAATATAATATAAACATAGGAATCACCGAAAAAAGAATAACCCCTCACAGTCACAGCACCTGGAACCGATAACATTGCTGTGGTTAGAGGGTAAGTCACTTGGTCTTCAACTACCTGTGGTGCCTGACCAGGATAAGTAGTCTTAATGATGACTTGTACATCTGATAGATCTGGAAGCGCATCCACAGGCGTATTTTTTAAGGAATACAAACCTACCGCGACTACCATAAAAGTCGCTAGTAACACAAAAAAACGATTATCGACTGACCATTGAATTATAGACTTAATCATCGCTGTTACTCCGGTTCGCTCTTGTTAGAATTTGGCTTAACTGAATCTACTGCTTGCGGATAGATTTCAGCTGATTCCGACGCTTTATCTGATAAGGTTGTTTCTTCAAGCGGATGATGCATGCGTTTAAAATCCGATGATTTGCTCGATTCCGAATCTAATAAAAATTGAGCGGATGTGACAACTAACTCGCCTTCATCAAGGCCTGCTAAAATTTCTGCAGACTTATCGTCATAACGACCTACTTTGACTTCAATAGATTTATATCGACCTTCACCCAACGCTAGTACAACACGTTCTGTACTGCCAGTACGTATCACCGCTTCTTTGGGAACCAGTAATGATTTTCCTTCATTATTGGGATGTATAATAACCTGTGTAAACATATTAGGCTTGAGCTGACGGTCTTTATTTTCAAAAAGCAAACGAACTTTCAAGGTACGTGTTTTTGGATTGAGTGTAGGATAAACATAATCGACTCTACCCTGCCATTCTCGACCTGGTAAATAGCCTAAGCTCATGGTCACAGCCAACCCTTGAGTCACTAATGATGATTGGCTTTCAAAAACTTCAGCATCTACCCATACCTGATCAAGCTTGCCAATTGACATCATAGTTATGCTGGGCTTCACGAAAAATCCTTCGCGAATATTAAGGTTATCGATCACTCCATCTTGTGGCACATAAAAAGTAATTGTTTGCTTAACTTGTCTAGTTTTCTTAATGTTTTTGATCGCTCGACTCGGTATTTGTAAAGCTTTAAGTCGATCTTCTGCTGCTTTAATTAAACGGGCATTGTTTCGATCTAACGCTATTAAATACTCTTCCTGAGCATTCACGAGTTCCGGTGAATAAATCTCGTATAGAGGTGCATTTTTGGTGACGATATCACCATCCGCTTTCATATATAACTTTTCTATCCAGCCTTGTACTCGGGAATGAATATGAATCAATTGTTCTTCGTCGTAAGCCACATAGCCGACCGTTTTGATACGCGAATGCATGGATTTATATTCTGCCATCGCCGTTCTGACACCCAAATTATTGACCACCTCGGGTGATATTTTTATGGTACCAACGCCAGAGTCAGAACTAGAACCGCCATCTTCGTAGACAGGCACTAAATCCATACCCATAGGTGATTTTCCGGGTTTATCCCTTCGGTAATTGGCATCCATTGGAGCGACCCAATACTTAGGTTTTTTTTCTACGACAGCAGGTTCACCACTCATATTATTATCTGAACCATCAAAAATAGTGTATCCAGCAAATGTAACTGCTGAGCCGAAAACTGCAGCGACAATCAGTGGGATAATACTGTTTGTCGATTTTTTGTTTAATTCATTACTCATTCTTTTCTCCAAAAACTTGCCTAACAATTTCATTCGCGTATCGCATAAAAAAATAATTCAACTGGATAATACTTTTTTGTCGCTGCACATTTATGCCCAATGAATCAATCGACGCGTTGAGCTCTGCTATCCTCGAACGTACAACTTCTGAGAAATCACCATCGTCATTGGTGTAAGCCGTCAATGAAGCTTCAGCTTGATCATGCATTTGTGGTAACAATCGTTCTTGATATAAGTTTTGTCTTTCATTCAGGCGAAGTAATTGACTTCGAATCGCTTCAAATGAAGCTATAAAACGTCGGATTAACAACCACTTCTCTGTTTTTACTGCTGAGGTTCTGGAGACGGCAGATTGAACCTGCTTATCTTGTCGATTACTCGCAAACAGTGGTAAATCGAAACTCACTCCAATGGAAAACAGATCTGATCGATCAATACCAAGTGGGTTTGTATCTCGATACCCATAACTGGCATTGACTCCCCACTCAGGTTTGTATTTTTGCTTGGCTAATTTTATCCCTTCTTCAACTGTTCTGATCTTTAGATTCAATGCATTTACAGCAGGATGTTTCGAAAAATAGCTGGATAACATCTGCGGGGTTATATCTGTTTTGGATGTAAACAACCCTTGCTCTAACATGGCGATATTGGGTAAAAGTCTCGCGACCAGAAAAGAAGAATCGCTTATGGCGGTAACAGTAGTTTGATCCTGAGTTCTACCATTAAGATATTCGCTGAGCCATTCTGAAAGTCGTTTCTGAGATATTTCTTGTTTTTGTTTCAACTTACTTAAGCGATCATCAAGTCTCGTTAGCTCTAGTTGAGCCCGTATAATGTCCTGCTGTCGGGTTTTGCCTACAGTAGAGGAGTAGCTTGCTTGAGCTATATCGGCTAATTGTTCAAAGAGAGCTCGGTCATTTTCGATTAAAGCGATACTTTCTTGAGCCTCAAAAGCGTCTAACCAGAGCTTAGCCACAATAACAGCGACTCTCGCCTTACGATCTTCCCGTAAGTAAGGAAATTGACTCGCCTGAAGCTTCAATTGCTGTTGTTTAATCGCTAGACTGTCCCCACGAGGAAACATTTGTGAAACCCCTACTTTAAACTGAGTCATCGCCTCCTGACCAAAATCAAAACTATCAGCAGCAATATTAGCCAATCCAAGTGATATTTTAGGATCGGGTAAGGTTCCCGCGGCCACGCTCATTGATTCGATGGCATCTTGAGAATGTCGATTGCCAACTAACCAAGGATCGTTGCTCTGAGCGGCAATCACAGCCTGTTCCAGTGATAGCAGCGCAGTTGTCTTGTCTTCCAACTCTCGGTAAGGTTCTTGGTAAGGTTGCGCAAGCAGGATATTCGAAAGAAAGCTCAAAGATATCAACGCATACTTCAATTTAGTGATATTCCTAGTTACAGTACCAGTTACAGAAGGCATCAAATCTGCTCCTCAGCAGAATTGACTTCTGCATATATTTCAATCGTGCCGTCGACCTTTAATAAATAAATTTTATAGGGCTGTAGCATATCGCCAAACTCCATACCAGGCGTTCCCGTAGGCATTGCAGGCACAGACAAACCCTTTGCGCCTTTAGGTTTTTCATCAAGGAATTTTTGAATGAATTTCGCCGGAATATGGCCTTCAAAAACGAATCCATCCTTTGTCGCCGTATGGCAAGAGCGCAATTTGGGGTGGATCTGAAATTTTTCTTTAATATCAGATAAATCACTTAGATTTTGCGATATTGTATTAAACCCATTATCTTTCATGTGAAGGATCCATTTATCGCAGCATTTACAGTTGGCATTCTTGTAAACAGTCAAATGATCTGTAGCTGTGATCTCATTTCCCTGGACTTGCATATTGTCTGTACAAGCACCAGTTATAGAAATAATCGTCACGATAGTAAATAGTTTTATTAACTTTAGGTTAACAAACATATCTCTCCCCTCAGGGTAATTGGCCTTTTAAAAAGTTAAACTTCAGTGGCCAACAGGCCAAAAGTGCCAAATAATAATAATTTGAGAGTGAAACTCTCCCGATTAATAGCTTAAGTAGATTAGCTTCCGCTATAAAATATAGACGGATCTACCTTGTATTAACTCAGGATTGGAGGACGGTAAAGGGTAGTTAAAGCTTGGCTAGACACCAAGTTGATAGGAGATAGGATACTTTCTGAAGAAATTGTTTTTTCTGAAGCATTGCTCACATTAAGAAAGGCAAGGCTAATAGTAATGCAACCACTCATTGAACAATTACCAACTTCGGAGCAACAGTCATTGACAAAGTTTACGTCTAAATCACTATTTTGCTCGCCCATCATATGGGTGGAGTGATCCATAACACTTGGTTGATTAGATGTTTCCATTTGGCAAGTGAGCGTAGCCGCAAACGACGCTTGACCGGCGAAGGTCAATAACATTAGCACTACAATACACAACTTGCTATTTTTTAGAAACACTAACAAAAACCCTCTAAAGGACTATATTTATAATACCTAGGATACATGAAAATCGAGAAAGTTCAATTTACTCTTAACATTTTCATACCAAACGACATCGGACACCACAAGAAGTTATTCAGCACTTTATGCCAACTAATCAACTAATTCGTCTAACTTTAAACGCTCGGCCTTTTAACTTTCCTAGGCTGAGCTTTTTAAGCGCTGTGTCCACTACCTCTCGACTGACTGCTACAAAAGCTCGGTTGTGTTGCAAATTGATTTTGCCGACCTGTGCTCCAGTTATTCCATCCTTGGCAGTTAGTGCACCCAAGATATCGCCAGGTCGCACTTTTTGCTTTTTACCACCATCAATTTGAAGAGTAACCATTTTAGGTTTACTAATGATATTGTCTTGTATCGTCGCTCTGGGGAGTTCTTCAAGTTCAATTTTTTGATTCAGCAGTTCTTCAAGTTTACGGATTTTATGAGCTTCTCGTTCTAAAACGATTGTGCAGGCCAAACCTTTACTGCCCGCTCTTCCCGTTCGTCCTATACGGTGAATATGCACTTCAGGGTCGTGGGAAAGGTGATAATTTATGACCAGATCCATATTCTCAATATCAAGACCTCTTGCAGCTACATCAGTAGCAACTAAAACAGATGAGCTTTTATTAGCAAATTTAATCAAGGTTAAATCCCTATCTCTTTGTTCCATATCTCCATGGAGAGCTTGGGTGCTAAACCCTTGCATTTTTAACTCATTAGCCAGTTCATTGGTTTCTATTTTTGTATTACAAAAAATTGCCGATGATTCTGGGTTGTTATTTAACAGTAATCGCTTTACCGCTTTTAAACGCTGATTATTGTCTTTAATTTTGTAAAAATGCTGTTTAATTACACTGTCATCATGGGTGGAGGTCACTTTGACGGTGAGGGGATCATTCATGATGGTCTTAGTGATGGGCATGATCTGTTCGGGAAAAGTAGCACTGAATAACAAGGTTTGTCGCTGCTTCGGACAGAGGGAGAAGATCAAATCTAGAGCAGGCTGAAATCCCATTTCTAGCATTCTATCGGCTTCATCGAGTACAAGGGTGTTCAGATCATCAAGATTGAGTCGCTTTTTATTAAGGTGATCCACCAATCGTCCAGGTGTACCAACTATAATATGAGCGCCATGCTCCAAGGAGCCAATTTGTGGACCAATGGGGGCTCCTCCACAAAGAGTAAGTACTTTGATATTATGAATGGAGCGGGCAAGTTTACGAATTTCAGAAGCAACCTGATCGGCAAGCTCCCTTGTGGGGCAAAGTACTAGGGATTGTACCCTGAATCGCTTAACCTGAAGATTATTCAATAGTCCCAAACCAAAGGCAGCTGTTTTCCCAGAGCCTGTTTTCGCTTGGGCCACCACATCTTTTCCCTCAAGGATTTTAGGTAAACTCTGAGCCTGGATTGGGGTCATCTCTTTATAACCAAGAGTAGCCAGATTTTCAATTAAAGCTGGGTTAAGGTTTAAGGATGAAAAGTTTTTTCTATTCATTGTTGTTTACACATAAGAAAGTAATGCCAATATTAACTAAAATTATTGTGCTTATTATATCATGATTATTCACCGCCAAGCTAAATCGTCATTGCTCAAGCCATCTTGAGTTAATTTCTGTAGAAATGTATGTCAAGCTAAGTTAGAGTGCGCCTTATGCAAGAAACAAAACTCCATAGCCTTCTAAAAACAACCTTCGGTCACTCAAGTTTCCGGTTTGATCAACTGGATATAATAAAGACAGTGCTTGACGGTAATGACGCCTTAGCCGTCATGCCAACGGGTGGTGGAAAATCAATCTGCTACCAACTACCTGCCTTATTTAGTGAAGGCATTACTCTGGTGGTATCTCCCTTAATATCACTAATGACTGATCAGGTGGTAAATCTAAAGGAAGACGGTATTGAGGCTTGCTTCTTAAATTCAATGCAAAATATTAAACAGAGACAGCAGGCTGAAGAAAGTATTTTATCCGGTAAGGTGAAATTAGTTTATGTCTCCCCTGAAGGTTTATTATCCGGCTCTCTTGTTCATTTTTTTCGGGAGATTGATATATCATTAATTGCCATCGACGAAGCCCATTGCGTTTCTCAGTGGGGTCACGAGTTTCGCCGGGACTATAGTCGTTTAGGCGAGCTGAAACATACCTTTCCTGACACGCCATTTTTAGGTCTCACAGCCACGGCAGATTCAAAAACACGGGATGATATTGTTAAACAGTTGCACATGTCAGCTCCGAAGATTTTTGTATCATCCTTTGACCGTCCGAATATTAAGTACAGTATCCATGAAAGGACCAATGAAATTAAACAGCTTGATGATTTCATTGAAGCTAATCACAAAAATCAAACAGGTATTGTCTACTGCATGTCGAGACGTAAAGTTGAGAAAACTGCTGCTGATCTAACGGCTCTTGGTCATAATGCTGTGCCCTATCATGCTGGTTTAGCAACTAAAACTAGACAAGAAGCTCAAGATGCCTTCAATAAACAAGACAATATAGTCATAGTCGCAACGATTGCCTTTGGCATGGGTATCGATAAACCAAACGTGCGATTTGTAGCTCATTTAGATCTACCTAAAAGTATCGAGAGTTATTATCAGGAGACAGGTCGTGCTGGTCGAGATGGAAAACCTTCAAATGCTTGGATGATATACGGCTTACAGGATGTCATTAAATTATCACGCATGCTTGAGACCACAGATGCTAGTGAGGCTTACAAAAAAGTTGCCCGTCATAAACTTAATGCCATGCTCTCTTTGTGCGAAACCACTGTTTGTAGACGTGAATATTTATTAAATTATTTTGAAGAACAAGGAAAGGCTCAGTGTGGTAATTGTGACACCTGCCTTGAACCCCTTGAGACTTGGGATGCCACTATTGATGCCCAAAAAGTATTATCAACCATTTTCAGAACTGGGCAAATTTTTGGCGCCGGACATATCGTCGATGTTTTACGGGGCAGTAAAAATGCTAAAATATTAGGTAAGGGACATGATAAATTATCTGTCTATGGCTTAGGCAAAGACAAGTCTAAAAATCATTGGAATATCGTACTTAGACAACTCTTGAATATGCATTACATATTCATTACTAATTGGGATTATGGCAATCTAGCCCTCACCGAAAAAAGTCGTGAAATTCTAAAAAATCAAACAACTTTTCATATGCGAAAGTTTATGGCCCAAGCATCTCCTAAAAAACGCAGATCCAATGCGATTACTTCAACCCACGGAAGAGACAGTCTATTTGAATCATTAAGAGATTTACGATTTTTTATCGCAACGGAGAAAAAGGTACCTTCTTTTGTGATTTTTAGTGATAAATCACTCCACGATAT
Organism: Gammaproteobacteria bacterium; assembly: GCA_002746155.1. GTDB lineage: Bacteria > Pseudomonadota > Gammaproteobacteria > Enterobacterales. Next base: position 325,557 of record NVWF01000001.1, read on the forward strand.
GTGCCATCTAATGCCAAAAAACAAAGCTGAATTTTTAATGGTAAACGGTGTTGGTGAAAGTAAGTGTGACAATTACAGTGAGGATTTTCTCGAAGTGATCGCAGAACATCAAACCTAAACTACTTTTCTCATCAGTAGTTTAGGTTAATTAAAAGAAGATTAAGTTTTTTCTTCCTCAGTTTCTCTACCTATTTTTAAAATTTCCTTCTGCTGTTCCTTTGTTAATTTATGTATCTCTTTGATAAAACATTTTGGACTCATATTCATATTCATATTCATATTTTCAGGAACGGAAATTGAATCAAAATTTACGTGCAAGGATGAACCTGTATTATTTACTTTAATAACATTTGCAAAGCTTAGATTTACACACCTGTCTCGTAAAGTAATCAGGTATGGCCTATTAAAAGTAGTTCTAATAATAATATTCTCATCGCTTAATGAACTGAAGCCATCAAATCTAAAAGATGTGATTTTTTGCATACTTTCAAGATTTTTATCCACAGCATAGTTTGCGTAGGCTTTGGTTTTTTCATCACTGCTCATGGTTATTGATGATGCACAACTAGCCATGAGAAGGCTGGAGATTAGGACAAGTGATAAGCGTTTCGTATTTATTTTAGACATAGTATAAATTACCTTTTTAGGAGTTAACCACTTAAATGCTACCCATCATAGCAGAAGTAAACTGAACACAAGCTGAACGACTGTTTATAGCCGTATAAATGTCCAGAGGCGTCATTATATTTTTTAAGGTAAATTACTGAGGACTTAATACACCTTGAGAAACTAAGTAATCGTCATAATTGCCTTCAAAGTCTACAATACCTTCTGGCTTCATGTCTAGAATTCTTGTTGCTAAGGAAGAAACAAATTCTCTATCATGAGATACAAAGACGAGGGTACCCTCATAATTTTCCAGAGCCAAATTTAGTGCCTCAATGGATTCCATATCCATATGATTTGTTGGTTCATCCATGATTAAAACATTAGGCTTTTGCATCATTAGTTTACCGAACATCATGCGACCCTTTTCACCACCTGACAGAGCTGCAACAGATTTAGTGATGTCATCTTGAGAGAAAAGCATACGACCTAGAATGCCTCTCACTACTTGATCATCATCGCTTGGCTCACGCCACTGACTCATCCACTCGAAAAGTGTTTGGCCCAAAACAAATTCTTCATTATTATCTTGAGCATAATAACCAATACTGGCATTTTCTGACCATTTTACTTCACCCTGCTTCACAGACATTTCTCTAGTGAGAGTTTTGAGGAAGGTCGTCTTGCCAATACCGTTAGGCCCAATTACAGCAAGCCTTGAGCCGACTTCTAACATCAGATTTAAATCCTTAAAAAGCATCTCATCATAACCGTTTGATACAGCCTCTAGCTCAAAAGCTTGGCGATATAATTTTTTATTTTGTGGAAATCTAATGAAAGGACTAACTCGACTTGAGGGCTTAACTTCATCTAATTGAATTTTATCAATHCGTTTTGCWCGBGADGTKGCTTGYTTGGCTTTTGAMGCATTGGCDGAAAAGCGACTDACRAASKKTTGTAACTCDGCTATTTGRGHTTTCTTCTTGGCATTATCAGATAATAAACGTTCACGAATTTGAATTGACGCTGTCATATACTCATCATAATTGCCTGGGAATAAACGTAGCTCACCATAATCTAAATCTGCCATATGGGTACAAACACTGTTTAAGAAGTGTCTGTCGTGGGAAATAATGATCATGGTTGATTTTCGTTGACTGAGTGTCTCCTCTAACCAACGAATGGAGTTAATGTCCAAATTGTTAGTAGGCTCGTCAAGTAACATGATATCCGGATCAGCAAATAAAGCTTGGGCTAAAAGTACGCGCAACTTCCACCCCGGAGCAACTTCACTCATTGGCCCAAAGTGCTGAATTTCTGGTATATCCAGGCCTGATAGTAGTTCAGCAGCTCTTGATTCAGCTGTATAACCATCCATTTCAGCAAATAACACTTCAAGCTCTGCTACCTGCATGCCTTCTTCTTCACTCATTTCTGGCAATGAATATATACGATCCCTTTCCCTCTTAATATCCCACAATTCCTTATCGCCCATTATTACCGTATCAATAACAGTTTCCTGTTCAAAGGCGAACTGATCCTGACCTAGCACGCCAATTCGATCGTTAGGATCAAGCATCACTTGACCTGATGAAGGCTCAAGATCATTCGCTAATATCTTCATAAATGTTGATTTACCACAACCATTAGCACCAATTAAACCATAACGATTACCCTGGCCAAATTTAATTGAAATATTTTCAAAAAGAGGTTTAGCACCAAACTGCATGGTGATGTTTGCTGTAGATATCACTGTAATTACCTATAAATAGACTGATAAAGAGAATTGAAACTTCTAAGGGCGCGCATTCTAGCTGAATTTGGGTAAGAAGTAAGCAATTAATCACTTAACTTGTCTGACAAAAGGACGGAAGTTGCTGAAGTGATAGCCAATCACCATAAAAATTGTATACTAAGTTATATCTAACTCTACCAGACGCATAAACAGACGCTAAATTATGAAAATTCATCAATATTACACCCATAATGACTTACGAAATTTTAACTATATTATTCAATTATCCGATAAAACAGCTCTAGTCATTGATCCATGGGATGCTGCTGAAATAAGTTCACAACTTAAATCACTAGATTTGAATCTTAAGGCAATCATTAATACCCATGAACATTGGGATCATATTCAGGGTAACAGTGCTTTAGTAATGCAATATGGCTGTGAGGTATGGGCCCATGAAAATGGCCAAGGTAAAATTCCCGGGCTGACTCGGTGCCTACAAAAAGATGAAATTATCGAGCTTGATGGGACGAATCAATTATTAGTGCTTGATACTCCAGGTCATACCTTTGCCCATTTGTGTTTTGTTCTACAACAAGATGGCAAGGCTAAAGCGGTATTTACTGGCGACACCCTATTTAATGCTGGTGTAGGTCATTGTCGTGGTGGTGATGCTGAAACTCTCTATGAAACGATTTCCCAGCAATTTCAAACATTAGCCGATGAAGTCATGGTTTATCCTGGTCATGATTATTTAGAAAATAATTTAAAATTCACCTTAAATTTCGAACCCAATAATCAACAAGCCCAGCAGTGGTTAAAACGAATTGAATCAACCGATTATCAACCGGGTTCCATTCAAACCACTATCGGTAATGAAAAAAGTTTTAATACTTTTATGAGGCTTGGAAATCTTGATATTATTAAATCCCTTGGACTAGATAGCCCACAACAAAAAGAGGTTTTTCTTGCTTTACGCTCCAAGAGGGATAATTGGTAATCCAAATGCTCAATAGTGGCGTTTTTCAAGCTAGTTGTCGCTTCGAGTGGCGATTCCCTAGCTTCAATGGGCATTACCTCATGTACGTTTCTACTATCAACTAGTCCRACTGCCTTACAAAATTGCTCYCTTRCCTCTTCGGCTCTAACAGCAACATTCAGAAATTGTAAGGCTCTCCCAAGTTCCAAAACAATCAATTCAGAAGGTGATTTACGGAGCAATAGAGGCCTCTTGTCCTTCATGGCGTTTCTTTCTTTTATTCTCAAAAACAAAGTATAGCAATGTTTTTAAGAGACTGTTAATGCTCTAGTGGGGGCTTGCTGTCCCAAAATCCGCACTATATAAACGCGATGTGTCTCATACTTGTAATAAATCGAATGCGAATGGTAAACACTCCGGCGATATCCTGCGCGGATATGGTCAACGGCTTGGTAAAGTTTCGGCTGCTCTGCCAGTTCTTTAAATCGGTTTTTCATGCCCTGTTGATAATGCATAGCTTGAGCAATACCGAAAGTATCAATTCCAAAATTAAAAATATTTTCAAAATCTTCATCGGCGGCATTAGCTAATTCATAACGTGCCGTTTTTACGCTTTCTTTCTATCACGGCTTGCATGATTTCGTCCGGCGTTCTGCTGCTCGTTCCGCTTTCCTCGCCCTCAATTAGAGCGGCGCGAATGGCTAGAATTTCGTCGTCGTCTTTTCGTGCTTTGCGTATCAGGTCGTTTATAACGTCACTACGACTAGAAAATTCCTCGCTGTCGATTTGCAATTTTATCCAGGCGTCATTGGGTGTTGTTATTGAAACACTGGCTCTTGTCATGTCTTGGTCTCCAAAATAATTGATGTTGATATGATGCAATATAGCATCAATAACGAGACAACCGAAGACTTGCCGCGTCATTATCAGGCCAAAGTGTAGCATTGGGGCAAGAGAGCAAAACGAACGCAGGTGTTTTTTGGAGTCAAAAAATGAATATTTAATAACTTACAGAGTCTGTCTGAGAGTAGTGTTTCATTTTCATGTTTAGAATAAAATCTCTGTTTAGGGACCAAGCATATCTGCTCTCTAGAGTAAGATTATTAAATCCCTTGGACTAGATAACCCACAACAAAAAGAGGTTTTTCTGGCTTTACACTCCAAGAGGGATAATTGGTAATCTAAATGCTCAATAGTTAGTCTCGTCACTAGCTGTAACCAGGTAAAGCCTTGTATAATCCTTTTTCTGCCAACATTATAAAAGGCTATTAAAATATTTAGAAGGGCTCACTCCAAACCTCAATTTAAAGCATCGACTGAAGGAACTGTGCGTCGAAAAACCAACACTCATCGCTATGTTGTTAATTGATTCGCCCTCTTTAGCTAACAGAATCGCTTCGTTCAATCGAAATTCCCTTAGCAACTCAGCGGGTTTCATCTGCAAAAACTCATCACACCTTCGATAAAGATTTCATTTCGAGTAACAAAGAAATAACTTTTAATTGAGAAGGAGAGTTTTGTACAGAGTGCTCAACTGTGTCCATTTTCATTTATACTTCCATTTAACTGGTTTTATTAAACAAACCAAATCATCCTAGCGATGCCAAATATATTTATTATCTTTGTTCAAATATTTCAAGGCGCCGCAGTGGGTGCGTGAAAAATAGTGTAAATATTGCGCAGACAAGACAACATGTTAACTTTGACATAATTTCCTCTAGTATGGTGTTTATTATTTTTTTAGAACAGTCTGATGCATAGCACCAGACTGATTTTGCTTATCACCTCGTCACAGAACTATTTACAAAATTAACAAATATCGGGCACGACCCATATGGACAGCCTCCATACATTTTGTGAGACATTGGCTATAGTGTACGTGCGACTTTAGTCCTTAAAAAATTCCTATTTTTTGTTTCTTATATTACCTTGCAAACAGCATATCAATCATGGCATTTCTACCTAGATAAACTAACTATAATACTCTGACAGTTGAGTCAACTATAATAAAAAAGGATAATGTTGTAGGCACTTGGCAGTTAAATTGCAGAGATTCATCCTATGTATACTACAAGAATTGGACAAGCACACTCGCCAATAATCAAGACAGGTAAGACGCTAACGGGCGAACTCAATTGGTCGTGATGAGGGTGAACCTGTTTTTAATGTGGCATTATCAACTGGATTTTCAACTCATAGCTCTTTTAGCTGATGCTTCAAGGCGTGCTTTGGTGTAAGTCCGTCAGAATATATAGGTAATTAATCTTGATTGAGTGACAGGAATTAGTTTAGATAATCAAACTTTATTAGAAATGGCACAAATTGGATAGTGATTGGCAAGTTATGGATAGCTTTTGGCAAGGTTTGGACAGTGCGGAGATGTAAACCCTTGTATGATCCCATTTGTCCGGACATTTCTTTTAATTTTAAATATTGTATCATTTAAGATGGTGCAAAAAGGAGTTTATAATGCGTGAATTAAACGTAAATGAAGTTATGGTTGTAAGCGGTGGTGGTTTAGATCCAAATGAAGGAGCTGGATTAATCTTGGCTCTTGGTGCTATTGGTGGTCCTGCTACTTTCGCTTTTGCTCTACCAATTGCCGCTGCTTTGTACTATATATCATAATAGAGTTGATTGTTTGATCACAGTGTTTAGTTTTATACAGTGGTCAAACAATGCTTAATTAAAAAATGTTGGTATTGTAATTGAACTGGAAAAAAATTAATTTTATAAGTGATGATGTTTGTGATGAATGGCGTGCAATAAAAGAGTATGGAAAAATCATTGAAGGAAAAAAGTTAATCAATGCTGTTGTAGAAAAATGGCAACCTATAAACCCATTATTAATATCTAAGCCTGGCAGCCGAGTGTTTTATCCAGTGTTGAATGTAGAACAATTTAAAACTCAACGACTATGGACTAAAAGTCCATAGGTTGCAGTCCACGGACTGAAAGTCCTATTCAAGAATAATATTTCCCTTATCTCCATTCGATGGATCT
>NVWF01000006.1 GCA_002746155.1 Gammaproteobacteria bacterium
CACAACTCGATCAGATCCTAGTACCCTGTGGCGGTGGTGGGCTACTCTCTGGTACTGCTATCGCCATCAAGGGGATCAAGCCCTTATGTGAGGTGATTGGAGTCGAGCCAGAGCTCGCTGATGACGCAACCCAATCGTTTAACACGGGAAAGATAGTAACCATTGACTATCCAGATACCATAGCGGATGGCACTCGAACATTAAGTGTTGGTGATATTACGCTAGCCGTTATGCTAGATAAGGTTGAACGGATGGAAACGGTGAGCGAAGAGATGATTAAGCAGGCGGTTAGAGTTCTTTTTTATCAACTTAAGCAAGTTGTTGAACCAAGTGGCGCCCTAGGGCTTGCGGCTTTGATGAGTAAAAAGGTAAAGCCTAAAAAAACAAGTTGGAATTATATTAAGCGGTGGCAATATTGATGGCGATACTTTAGCTTCTATTTTAGCTGAATCGTCCTGATTTCTTTGAAATGCCCTAGTGAGCTGCGAGGATCTTAATCAAACGACTATAATAATAGGTATTCTCTGTGAACATTGTCTTAGAGCTATTATCTCCTACCCTTCCTCCGACGATTGAGCCAACAAAAAAGTGCTGTGTTGTTCCCGCGAGTTGCAGGTCATCGTAAATATCTCCTGTATCTTCGTTAAGTGCCACAGTTACAACTACAGCACCACCAGAAGCCCCTCCATAAGCATGGCAATAAGCTTTTTTGAGCCCTCTGGCACCACCCTGAAGTTGACATTTTTCATCATAAGTCATAACCCTGCCCTTTTGTCCAATCCCTTGGTCGGCGCTGAAACCTACCATGGTCGCATAGGATGTAAACTGCTCATTAAAGTCATCCTCATGAATGAGATCTGAATAATGGTAAGGAGAATGTAACAGAGGCTTAAGGTCTGCTCGCGCAATAGAACTGTCTAGCTTAACAATGGCGTAGTCAACACTAGAATCCATCTCAGTGACTAGGACTTCTATAATTGAGCGCTTAATGATTTTACCGCTATTTGAAGTAAAGGTGATCACATTATGACCAATATCAAATTTACCAAGATCAATGTACCAATGATCAACACAATGGCCTGCAGTAATACCAATAATGCCATCTTTCTGAGGCCGATCATTTATAAGGGTAAGAGAACATTGCTCTTGCTCGGTAGTAGAAATTCGAGAAGTCATTTTGCCTACCGCCTCAAGCCACTTTGGAGATGATCTTGACCTTACCTTGCGTGGATCATTAGGAAGAGTTTTTATAAGCTTTTTCTTACTCGCAAATCGGTTTATATCTTCTATCGATGCGAAAAAGGGAGCATTTAACTTTGAAAGGATTAAGCTTTGTGAAAAAATTATAGCGAATAGTAGAAGTATGGCTTTCAAAATTATTTTTCCAAGTGAGTAAGATAGTCTCTCTGCGAAAGATGTTGCGTATAAGTAAAATTAGCACTATCTTGATACTTACATAGTTTCAAAAATTAATCTAATCCTTTATCCGCGAGCTTGAGAAAAATAATCAGAAGGTGACAGCGAATGGTAGATGTAATACCTAGCATAAAAATACCTAGTATAAAAATACCTATGTTGCTTATAGCGACATGTCTACTGGCTGCCTGTGCCAGTCCTGCACATGAAAATACCACCTATCTTGGCCATGATATTCAGTCGGTTTTTGTTACAGTGCACAGTCTCGATAACTATGAAATTGATGGATACCTTCTTGATAGCAAAGGTCTTGCTCATCAAATCCAATCCTTGACTAAATCCCATTCTTTGAAATCGATGGTTATCGATCCTAGTCGAAATGCCAGTGATTTTGATCAAGCTTTTGCCGTGTATCTCGGTGAAAAAAATGGTTTGAAGACCTATCGTAAAACACTCTTATGGTCAGAGAAAGTCTCAAGCGAAGAATTGTTAGCTGGCATGAAACGGAGCACTGAAGTTGAGTATTCATGGAGTGGTGATACGTTGGGTGATACCTTGGCTGACTTTTGGGACACTTTGATTTATACAGAGCTTAAGCTGGATTTGTAAAACAAGTAAAATAAGCAGCGAAATCTGGAGAAAAATAATTTGAAAAAGTATGACGCTATCGTTATTGGCGCAGGCCACAACGGTTTAACCAATGCGGCTTATCTCGCCAAGGCAGGGCTTAAAGTGCTAGTGGTCGAACGTAACGCCTATATTGGTGGCGCGACGGTGAGCCGCGAACTTTATAGCGACTGGAAATACTCCAATTGTTCCTATGTTTGTAGTCTACTGCGCCCTGAAATTACCCGTGATCTTGAATTACCTCGCCATGGTTTGCAAGTTGTGCCTTACGGTGGCGGTGTGACATTTATGCAAAATGGTGACTATTTCGGCAGCTATTCGGATCACGGTCGGCAGTACCGAGAACTTGCTAGGCATTCGGTCAGAGATGCTAATGCCTATGAGCGTTATTCTGCGGATGTGATGAAACAAACTCGGTTGATTAGGCCTTTTTTACTGCGTACTCCACCCGATCCTACCTCATTAAAATATCGAGATTTAAAAGAGCTATCTGTGCTTGGTAAAGCCTTCCTTGATATGGGCGAGCAAGGCTTAGCTGAAACCTTAAAGTTTTGGACTAAGAGCGTTGCGGACTTTCTTGAAGAATACTTTGAAACAGACGTGATCAAAGCAAACTTTGCAGGCACAGGAACCATCGGTACAGCGCTTGGCGTTTACAGTCCGGGCACAGCCTATATTTTGCTGCACCATTATATGGGTGATGTGGATGGCACCATTGGCGCTTGGGGCTTTGCCCGAGGTGGAATGGGCTCAGTATCTGAGGCCTTGGCTAAGTCCTTTCAAGCCTTCGGCGGTGAAATTAAATGTGATGCTGATGTGGATCAGGTGATGGTGAAAAACGGTGTTACTCAAGGTGTGGCTTTAAAAGACGGCACTGAATATTATGCGGATGTGGTGGTATCTAATCTTGATCCGAAACGCACCTATCTTGACATTATGGATGCCGCCGATCTGCCAGATGATATCGTCACTAAGGCTAAGAATTTTAAAATTCGTGGTTCATCGGGAAAACTCAATATTGCCCTAGACGGTTTGCCCACTTTCACAGCCATCCCAAAGTCGAGTCCCTTGAYGTTTGGCGATATGCATTTTACTGATTCCCTAGAACGTCTTGAGAGAGCCTATGACGATTGGAAGGATGGCACCTGGTCTAAAGATCCTTACATGGATATGTTAATACCAAGTTTGACCGATCCAACCATGGCTCCACCTGGAAAGCATATGATGACAGTTTTTGTACAATATGCACCGCCAAAAATTAAAGGTAAGGACTGGACAGATGAAGACAGAGATGGTTTTGCGAAATCGGTGATTGATCAAATTTCTGATTATAGCCCAGATTTTAAAGATTTAATTTTGCATTGCGAGGTGCGAACGCCTAGGGAAATTGAAGGCGAAGTGGGTTTAACAGAAGGCAATATATTCCAAGGTGAATTAACCTTTGATCAGCTTTTATTTAACCGACCCTTTCCGGGGTATGCGCAATATCGAGGCCCGGTTAAGGGCATGTATATGTGTGGCTCAGGCACTCACCCCGGTGGAGGTGTGATGGCGGCACCTGGCGCGAATGCTGCGAGGGAAATCCTACGGGATCTCAAGCTCAAAAGCACTGTTCCGGAGGGCTATGCAGATGACTGATACCAAGTTAGATAACGCGTTTGACGTCATATTAGTCGGCGGTGGTCATAACGGATTGATCTGCGCTACTTATTTAGCCAAGGCAGGCAAAAAAGTACTGGTGCTTGAAGCCAGAGATGCCTTTGGAGGCGCAGCGGCAACGTCTGAATTTAGTGATGGATTTTCAGTCTCAAGCTGTGCCCAGTGGCTGATGCAGTTAAGCCCGCAAATACAAAAAGATCTTGCGCTGGAGAAGTTCGGTTTAACGCTTGCGGCTAAAAATCTCAGCACTATTGCCCTAGGCGAAGATGCCAGTCATATTAAGATCCTAGGCGATAAGCTTGAGGGTGACTCTCTCTCTGCCGAAGACAAACAGCAGTATAAAAAGTTTTATAAACAGATATTAAAATTTTCGAAAGTTCTGGCGACGGCTTTTAGTCATCGTCCACCGAAACTTGTAGAGGCTAATTTTAGCGATAGGATCACCCTACTAAAACTTGGCCTTGGCCTGAAACTATTAGGTCAAGATGATATGCGTGATTTGATGCGAATTGCCCTGATCAACATGTATGACATCATGGAGGAAAACTTCGATAATGAGTTAGTAAAAGCTGCTTTATCCTTTGATAGTGTTCTAGGGTCGCACATGGGACCACGCTCTCCAAATACTGTTTTTGGATTCCTCTATCGAAGACTGGGTGATGTCTATGGATTTGTCGGACCAGCAGTGGTTAAGGGTGGTATGGGCGCTGTGGGTGATGCCCTCGCTGCATCTGCAAAAGCGGCAGGTGTTACCCTTCGTAGGAACGCTAAGGTGGTAAGAATACTGACAGACTGCTACCGCGCCACGGCAGTTGAACTTGCTGATGGAGAAAGTATTAAGGCAAATATTATTGTCTCTAATGTGGATCCGAAGGCCACTTTTAAACAACTTGTGGGATATCCAAATATTGAAACGGGCATGGCAAGAAATGTTCATAATATCCGCATGAAGGGAAATACCGCGAAGTTGCACCTTGCATTAAAAGGCTTACCAAAGTTCACGGGGTTGGCTGAGAAAGATTTAGGAAATCGCCTACTGATAGCGCCTAGTATGGATTATATAGAGAGGGCTTTTAATCATGCCAAGTACGGTGAGTATTCTTCCAAACCTGCCTTGGATATCAGCATCCCCTCAGTGCATGATGATACCTTAGCACCAGCAGGTGAGCAGGTTTTATCGGCGATAGTACAGTTTGCTCCCTATGATTTGAAGCAAGGTTGGAGCGATCAAACTAAGCAAGCATTCAAACAACTGGTGATTGACAGACTTGAAGATTTTGCTCCAGGTATTAAGAACCTAATCATCGATAGTGAATTATTAACGCCCAAGGATATTGAGCAGCAGTACCATTTAACGGGTGGTCATTGGCATCAAGGTGAATTGAGCCTTGATCAAATAATGATGATGCGTCCATTCACAGGTGCGACTCAATACGCTACGGCCATTGGTGGTCTGTATCTCTGCGGTGCGGGTAGTCATCCCGGTGGTGGCGTGATGGGTCTGGCAGGGAAAAATGCAGCAGATGAAATAATTAAGCGAGGTAGTAAGGCATGAGCCAAGACCGCATGAGCCAAGACCGCATAAGAAAACACCGCGATGAAACCATGATGCTCACCTCGCCATTCCATTCAAGGATAGTTAAAGCCTGCGAAATCAATCAGTGGTCTGAGTGGAAGGGTGTGACGACGCCGGATGCTTACACAGATGTTGAGCTTGAATACTTTGCCATTCGTAACAGCACTGGAGTGTTCGATTTAAGTCCCATGACCAAGTATCGAATCTCTGGGCCTGATGCTGAAGCCTATTTGAATCGCTTAATAACCAGAGATATCACCAAGATAAAAGTGGGTCGCGTTGCCTATACGGTTTGGTGCAATGATAATGGTCAGGTAATGGATGATGGCACCATCTTCCATCTCGCTGAAAATGACTATCGTCTCTGTTCCTATACCCGTGCTATGGATTGGCTCTGTTGGTCTGCCATGGGTTTTGACGTTTCAATCGTTGATGAAACCTATGAGGTGGCAGCTCTTGCTGTTCAAGGTCCGACTTCCTGCGCCATCCTCCGTGAGATGGGTTGCGAGGGACTCGAACAGTTAAAATCATTTGGTATCAAGAGTTTTGCTTTTGAAGGCACGGATCTACTGGTGAGTCGTACCGGTTTCACAGGAGATTTGGGTTATGAGCTGTGGATTGATCCAACTAAAGCAGAGGTGTTGTGGGATAAGCTCTTTGAGGCTGGAAAGCATCGAGGAATCAAACCTTTTGGCAGTCATGCCTTAGAGATGGCAAGAATTGAAGCGGGATTTGTTCAGGCGACAGTTGATTTTATTCCTGCACAGGATGAAGTCCGCCAAGGCCGTTCCCGTTCTCCTCTGGAGTTAGGTTTGGAGTGGATGGTTGATTTTAACAAGCCGATGTTTAATGGCAAGAAAGCTTTATTAAAAGAGCGGCAACAAGGTTCTCGCTATCGCTTTGTATTTTTAGATGTGGAAGGCAATAAACCTGCTGCCCACTCATTCATATTTAAGGGCAAGAAGCAGGTGGGTATCGTTACCTCAGCGGCTTGGTGTCCCACCGCTAAATCGAATATTGCCTTGGCGCAGGTGGATGCTAAATACGGAGAAGTGGGTGATCTATTAATTGCCGAGATTTATTATCAACGGGAGCTACACTGGTCGAAAGTTATGGCGAAATGCACTGTGATTGAAAAGCCGGTATTTAATCCTCCCCGTCGCCGCCTTACACCTGTGATGGATTACTGATGGTGGGTTTGAAACTCGCCCTAGTCTAGTGAAAAAGCCTTAAGGCTTGATACAATAAACTTGGGGCAACTTTATGGATCAAGTGAGTTGATAACGCTCTATTTACGATACCGAGGACTTTGCTCATAATATCTGGATAGCTTGCAAACAAAAACCTTAGTTGAAATGGAAAGCTCAGCACCCATTGCCTTATGGGTTGTTCCGGTAATATCTCATCGACCAGTAACGCTGCACTGTCAGCCATGCGTCTCGCCCCACAGCTTGGGCAGAAGCCTCTTTTCTTACAGCTAAAGGCAACAAGTTTTTCATCATGACAATGCTCGCATTTTACCCGCAGAAAACCATACTCAAGTCGACCACACTTTAAGTATTCATCAAATTCCTGTTGCACATATTTAGGTAATGGACGATTTTGAGCATCCATAAGTACCTGAAAATGAGGGTAATGGTGTTCTATTATTTGATAGAGAAGCGTTTGTTCAGGCTTGTGACGTTGATAACCTAGAGTGAAACCCTTTTCGGCAGTCCTTGCCAAAAGCATATTGCAATCCTTTGCATAATTTCTTTCTAGTTACACTTTATTAATTTGGTTGGATTTGCAATCGATTAGACAGTTTTTGGTTGTAAGTCATCAACTTGAATGTGGGTAAGGGTAGGTATCATATCAGAACCTGAATGGCAGCCCACTGGGATCATATGGGGGTGAATCCGACTTGCAAAACACGTTGGCACAAAAACTACGAGAGATAATAGAGTTATTATTATTTTATTCAAAATCATGCTCCGGGCTCCTGGAAAGGATATACAAGACCGACCGCTCTAGTCATGGAAGGTTACACAGTAATGGCAGAAGAAGCTCGTTTGCAATTTGAGTCATCCAACATCTGGCCAAGCCATGTTTTCTTGCAAGCGGGTGTGGGTGGTATGGCGGCAGCAATTGCTTATATGATTAGAAAAAATTGGCTGAAGCAGCCGAAGATTGTCATCGTTGAACCACAAGCAGCCCCGTGTTTACGTGAGAGCAATCTTGCTGGCAAACCTATAACCGTCAAGGGGCCAGCCTCCAACATGGGCCGACTGGACTGTAAGACACCGTCAATTATTGCCCTTGATGTCATTAATAAATGCGCCGATTATTTTGTGATAATTAGCGACGAAGATGCTAAAGCAGCTGTCGATTTGGCAGCTGAGAATGGTATCCAAACAACACCATCGGGTGCGGCTGGATTAGCAGCAGTTATGAACACAGAGCGTTTTAATTTAGACATGGATGCAGCCAGTACTCCATTTATTATTTTCTCGGAGGGAAGATCTTGAAAAATTTTACACCATCAGAAAGTTTACTTAAAGAGCTGGTCAACTTACGCCACGATATTCACAGCCACCCGGAACTTGCTTTTGCAGTTGATCGCACCAGTTCGTCACTTGCCGATCGTCTTGAAGCCGCAGGTCTAGATATTACTCGAAATATAGGCAAGACTGGCTTCGTTGCAACGTTAAGAAACGGCAACAGTACTCGGTCAGTCGGGCTTCGCGCCGATATGGACGCCTTACCGATCAACGAATCAAATGAATTTGCTCATCGTTCGACCAAACCAGAGCAGTTTCATGGTTGTGGACATGATGGTCATTCTATAATGTTACTCGGAGCGGCACTTCAGTTAGCAGAATTTGCTGACTTTGATGGTACCGTGCATTTTATTTTTCAACCTGATGAAGAAAATGGTACGGGTGCCGATGCCATGATAGACGATGGGCTGTTTACTCGATTTGCTATGGATGAAGTCTATGGTCTACATAATTTACCCGGTCTTCCGGTTGGACATTTTGCCATTCAATCAGGTCCTTTTTGTTCCTTCGAAGATAATTTTGAAATTACCATCCAGGGCCGTGGCGGTCACTCATCAATGCCGGATAAGGGTATCGATCCAATCCCGATTGCTGCTAGTATTGTACTCAACCTTCAAACCATTGTTTCGCGAACCATAGCACCGGCTAAACATGCTGTGGTATCAATTACCAACATTCAAACCGATGGCGCGCGCAATGTTATTGCTAGTAACGTAACTCTTAGTGGTGATTGTCGCGGTTTTGATAACCAGACGTCGGAAACGATTAAAGCCCATATGGAGCAAATAGTCAGTCACACCTGTACTGCTCAAGGTGCTGATTTTACTTTTAACTATTCAACGTCCTTTGTGCCAGTAGTAAATCATCAAAAACAAACCGAAGTTTGTGTTAAAGCCGTAACAAACTTACCTGATGCGACGATTGATTCAAGTTATGGTCGGGTTAGCTTTTCAGAAGACTTTGCCAAAATGTTAAACCAGAAACCCGGGGCCTATATTCTTATGGGAAATGGCGATGTTGGCGAACACCATTCGCGACCCTTACATAATCCATTTTATGACTTTAATGATCAGGCCATCGCTTATGGTGTTGCTTACTGGTGTTCTTTGGTTATGTCAGCTTTATGAATAAATTATGGTCTTGCCCGCTCTCTTGCAGATAGAAGTTCTATTTGTCTAAGATGCAGCAAACCAGAAATTTTTCGAATGAAATGGTCTTCATAGGGATCAAGTTCTCCATCGCTGAAGGCTACTTGCCACATTAATTCTATTAATCTGATTTTTTGTTCAATAGTGAATTCTTTATTCAGCAGAGAAGTAAACTGATGATAATCGATTGCCTGCTTACTTTGTTCATCTGCAATGGCTATTAATTCATTGATATCATCACTACTTAGAGAAAACTTACTTTCAATTGCATGCTGAATCTTTTCTTTTTCAGCAGTAGTATAATGCTGATCAGACTGGGCAACATCAAAAAGTAAAACAGCACTGGCCAGTTGCAAACGCTTTTCAATCTCTTGTTCAGATTCAACTTTTACAACTGACAGTCTTAATTCAAAAAATTGTTTTATTTTTAAAATCATTGGTTAGTCTTATTTTATCCACTTAAAAGCACTGCGCCCAGGATATTGTGCTTGGTCGCCAAGGATTTGTTCTATACGAAGTAGCTGGTTGTACTTGGCAATTCTGTCCGAACGACAAAGTGAGCCTGTTTTAATCTGACCTGCAGAAACAGCAACCGCCAAATCAGCAATCGTAGTGTCTTCAGTTTCACCGGACCGATGAGAAATCACTACGGTGAAATCAGCATCATGGGCCATTTTTATCGCTGCTAGCGTCTCAGTCATGGTGCCAATTTGATTAACTTTAATTAATATTGAGTTAGCAATAGATTCATCTATTCCTCTTTGAAGGATCTTAGTATTGGTTACAAATAAATCATCTCCTACTAATTGAATTCTATCTCCTAATTTTTCAGTTAATAACTTCCAACCTTCCCAATCATCTTCTGCCATACCATCTTCGATGGAGATGATCGGGTAACGATCCACAAGATCAACCAGGTAATCAGTAAACTCGGCTGGTGTTAGGGAACGTCCTTCTGATTCAAGATGATAAAGCCCATCACTGTATATTTCAGAACTTGCCACATCAAGGCCTAATAAAATATCATCTCCAAGTGTATAACCCGCTAAATCTACAGCTTCTACAATGGCCTGAAGTGCAGCTTCATTGGATTCTAAATCAGGTGCAAAACCACCCTCATCACCCACCGCCGTATTAAGTCCTCTTTTCTTTAAAACGCTTTTTAGGCAATGGAAAATTTCAACACCGTAACGAAGAGCTTCAGAAAAAGTCTTCGCGCCAACGGGTAAAATCATGAATTCTTGCACATCTACACTGTTGTCTGCATGACAGCCACCATTGATGATATTCATCATGGGTACTGGCAAACAAAAAGGACCTTCGGGATTGATTTGCTTAAAAAGAGGTCGCTTGTTAGCTGCGGCTTCAACTCTTGCAAAGGCAATCGATACAGCAAGCATTGCATTTGCACCTAATTTTTCTTTATTTTCTGTGCCGTCTAAATCAATCATCTTCTGATCGAGAGTCGCTTGGTCCAACTGCTTACCCACTAGAGCATCTGAAATAGCTCCATTGATATTAGCAACAGCATTTTGAACGCCTTTACCCAGATAGCGGTTTGCATCACCATCACGTAGTTCTACAGCTTCTCGCTTACCTGTGGAGGCACCAGAAGGTGAAATACCTATGGCTGATAGTCCTGAGTCTAAAGTAACCTCAGCTTCAACCGTAGGGTTTCCTCTTGAATCGAGAACTTCACGTCCAACAATACTACTAATAACGGTCATACAAATTCCTTAATAGGTTTTCTTTAATGTGATAGTTGTTTTACCAATTCTAATTACTTATTTGCTTGCTGATGGGCAATAGCCGCTTCGATAAATCCTGAAAACAAGGGGTGGCCATCTCTTGGTGTGGAAGTGAATTCAGGATGAAATTGACAAGCCACAAACCAGGGATGATCCGCAAGTTCTATCATCTCAACCAGATCAGCATCAACTGAACGACCCGATATGATTAAACCTGCTTTTTCTAGTTCTGGTAAGAAGCTATTGTTCACTTCATATCGATGGCGGTGACGTTCCACAATTTCACTGTCACCATAAAGTTTTGCAGCAAGGCTTCCTTCTGTCAACTTGCAGGTCTGGGCACCTAATCTCATAGTACCACCTAGATCGGAATCTTTATCTCGCGTTTCTATTATACCGTCTTCATTTAACCATTCCGTAATCAATGCCACTACAGGATGGGTTGTATTCATTGTCATCTCAGTACTATTAGCATCAGGCATGGAAGCCATATTACGAGCAAATTCAATCATAGCCACTTGCAAGCCTAAACAAATACCTAGATAGGGGATCTTGTTCTCTCTGGCATACTGCACGGCTTGAATCTTTCCTTCAACGCCGCGTTCACCGAAACCACCTGGTACTAAAATAGCATCCACTTCAGCTAACACTCCTGTGCCATTCTTTTCGATATCTTCAGCATCTACGTATTGAATTTTAACCACACGTCTGTTCTTAAGACCCGCGTGATGCAGTGCTTCGTTAAGTGACTTATAGGCCTCTGTTAAATCAACATACTTTCCCACCATGGCAATCGTTACTTCACCTTTAGGATTAGCTTGGGCGTAGAGAACCTGCTCCCATTCAGTTAAATCAACGGCTGAGCAGTCTAATTTAAAACGCTCTACAACAAGATCATCAAGACCCTGTGCATTAAGAATTGCAGGGATTTTATAGATACTGTCCACATCTTGCAGTGAGATAACGGCTTTTTCTGCCACATTGGTGAACAGAGCTATCTTCATACGCTCTGCATTAGGTAGTGGTCTATCTGATCGACAGATTAGAACATCCGGTTGAATACCTATGGAACGCATCTCCTTCACCGAGTGTTGAGTGGGTTTAGTTTTCAACTCACCCGCGGTTTGGATCCAAGGAAGTAATGTTAAATGTATAAACATTGCTTGTTCACGGCCTAGCTCAAAGGCCATCTGACGTATAGCTTCCATAAAAGGTAATGATTCGATATCACCGGCTGTACCGCCAATTTCGACCAGAGCAACATCGGCATCTGCGGCACCCTTAATAACTTTTGCTTTAATTTGATCGGTAATATGGGGAATAACCTGAACCGTGCCGCCAAGATAATCACCACGACGCTCTTTGCGAATAACATCAGCATAAACTCGGCCACTGGTGAAATTATTGCTTTGACGCATCCGAGTTCTTACAAACCGCTCATAGTGACCAAGGTCCAGATCCGTTTCAGCCCCATCTTCTGTCACAAAGACTTCGCCATGTTGAAAAGGGCTCATGGTTCCAGGATCGACATTAATATAAGGGTCTAGCTTGAGAAGTGTTACTTTTAAACCACGAGCTTCTAGCAAAGCGGCCAGAGAAGCAGCTGCAATTCCTTTTCCTAGAGAAGAAACAACACCACCGGTAACAAAAATATAACGCGCCATAATGAATCCCGTTGATTTAATGACTGAAAGTTTGTATAAAATTTATCGATTTGAGCTAGAGCAGGAGTACTCCCGAACGGGATAGAATTCTAACAAAAGATCCCACCTCAGGGCAATTGGAAAAAACGCTTTTCTGTCAGTTTTACTGGGTATTTAACTTATCAAAACCTTTAATCAGTGAATCTAGCTGTTTTACTTGATTTAGAAAAGGTTCGAGCATGTCTAATCTCAAAGCACAAGGACCATCACAAAGGGCATTATCGGGATCAGGATGCGCTTCTAAAAACAGGCCTGCGATACCCTGAGATATACCTGCAAGTGCCAGTTCTGTGACTTGAGCACGTCTGCCACCCGCTGAATCACTTCGACCTCCGGGTGTTTGCAGAGAATGGGTGACATCAAAAAATAGGGGGTAGCCTGTCTTTTTCATAATGCCGAAGCCGAGCATATCCACAACTAAATTGTTGTAACCAAAACTACTTCCCCTCTCACATAACAGTAATTGTTCGTTGCCTGAATCGGTAAACTTCTTAAGAATATGATTCATTTCTGACGGGTGGAGAAATTGCGCCTTCTTAATGTTAATCACCGCACCAGTTTTTGCCATGGCTGTGACAAGGTCAGTTTGACGGCATAAAAAGGCGGGGAGTTGAATGATATCTGCCACCTCTGCCACCTGTTGTGCTTGGGCAGGTTCATGAACATCGGTTATGACCGGTACATTAAATGTCTCTTTAATCTCGGCTAATATTTTGAGCCCCTGTTCAATTCCAGGTCCTCTGTAGGAGCTTATGGAAGAACGGTTAGCCTTATCAAATGAGGCCTTAAAAACAAAGGGGATACTAAGTTTATTGGTCACTTCAACATATTTTTCTGCTATTTCAAAAGCAAGATCCCTCGACTCAAGAACATTCATCCCGCCAAGTAAAACGAAGGGTAATTCATTACTAACAGCAATTCCTGAAACGTTAATTGTTTTCTGTGTCATAAAAATATTCTCAAATAAGGTTATTGTTAAGATCGATTTATTTTTTAACTACTTCTGTCTTTATCTGTTGCCAAAGCGCTTCAAGTTCTTCATCTGAACTATCACTGATTTTTTGATTGTTTTGCTGATGATGCATTTCAACTAAGCGAAAGCGCCGTTCAAATTTACTTGCACCTAGGCGTAAACAACTGTCGGCATCAACATCCAAATGTCTGGCAAGATTAACTAGAGTAAATAGACAATCTCCCATTTCATCTTCTATTTCATGCTTGTTATTATTACTTATCGCTTGCTTTAGCTCCAGAATTTCCTCATTTAACTTATCAAACACCGAATTAACATGTCGCCAATCAAACCCCTCATTAGCAGCATGGCTTTGTAACTTTTGCGCACGTGTTAAGGCCGGTAAGGCGAGAGGAATATCATCAAGGGCACTAGTATCCATAATTTCCTTATTCACAATTTCTTTATTCACAATTAACGTCGCTTAACTTCAGAAACATTGGGCAATCGATTCAGGGCATTTAAAATCTCACCTAGAATTTCCGTACTTGGCACTTCTATTTGCAGTGAGATATCAAACATCAAATCGGTAACACGTTTAGAATTGGTATTTAAGGTAATAACACCTACATCGTTATTCGCTAACACCGTTGTGATATCACGCAATAATCCTTGCCTATCGTAGGCACGAATTGCCACATCCACAACATAGAACTCTGTTGCTTCTCCCCAATCCACTTCAATAAGACGTTCAAAATTGTCTTCCTGGGCACGTAATATATGATTACAGTCATTACGGTGAATAACAACGCCTCTGGTGCGTGAAATAAAACCAACAATTTCATCGCCCGGTACAGGCTTGCAGCATCCAGCTATGGCTGACAATAAATTATCAACACCTTCTACCGTTATACCTTTACCTTTAATAGCTTTTTTTCTTGATTTATGTGGCTTTTGAATTTTTACAGGCTGCTCGATATCCTGTTGAGGTGTCATAAGTAGGCGAGCGGCATTACCCACTTGATGTAAGCGTAAATCGCCTGCTCCTATGCCAGCATAGAGATCCTCAATCGCTTTATAGTTATATTTTTTAGCTAGGGTTAATAAATTAACATCCTTAAGACCTTGTCGTTGCAGTTCTTTATCAAGAATGGGTTTACCCGCTAAGATATTTTTATCTTTATCTTGATGCCTAAAATACTGATGGATCTTTGAACGGGCCCTTGAAGATTTTAAGTAACCCATGGTGGGGTTCATCCAGTCTCTAGATGGAGTACCCTTTTTTGATGTCAGAACATCAACCTGCTCGCCAGTATTTAACTGATAGGTTAAAGGTACTATGCGACCATTAACTTTTGCTCCTCGACAAGTATGGCCCACTTGAGTATGGATACGATAGGCAAAATCCAGAGGTGTAGATGTGGGAGGTAAATCGACAATTTCACCGCCTGGAGTAAATACATAAACCCTATCTTCTACAACCTGCTCTCGAAAATCTTGCAGTAACTCTTCAGAGTCAGCAAGTTCTTCCTGCCATTCTAGTAGCTCACGTAACCAAGCAATTTTCTTTTCATAGCCAGTTGCACCTACCTTACCACCTTCTTTATAACGCCAATGAGCGGCAACACCCTGTTCTGATTCCTGATGCATTTGATGGGTGCGAATTTGTACTTCCAAGGCTTTGCCTTCAGGACCTATCACCGCCGTGTGGATTGACTGGTAACCATTCTCCTTTGGAGTAGCCACATAATCATCAAACTCTTTTGGTATATGTGACCAACGGCTATGGACGACACCTAATGCTGAGTAACACTCTTGTACCTCATTCACCACAATCCGTACGGCTCTGGTGTCATAGATTTCTTCAAAGCCAATATTCTTACGCTGCATTTTTCGCCAAATACTATAAATATGCTTAGCACGACCTTCAATTTCAGCATGTACGCCAAGCTTTTTAAGCTCATCAAGTAATAATGTAACAATATCCTTAATATAAATATCTCGATCGATGCGTTTTTCAGACAGGGATTTAGCAATGGTTTTGTATTGTTCTGGATCAAGGTATCGAAATGAAAAGTCTTCTAATTCCCACTTAAGTTGCCCGATACCTAAGCGATTAGCCAAGGGAGCATAGATATCCTTAGTTTCAATAGCTAGTTCTAGTCTTTTAGCTTCATCCCAATTGCGAGCCGAGTGCAGTAGACTCACCTGCTCTGCAAGTTTTATTAGAATGACTCTAGAATCATCAACCATGGCAAGTAGCATATGGCGAAGCGGATCCATGGCCACTTTGCCCTTGACCTTAGCTGAGGTTTGTAAACTTCGCACAGACGCCATCTTATTTACACCGGATAACAATTTTCCGATACCCGGTCCGAGTTTTTCCTTCACTAGTTTTAAACTAAGGATCTCATCTCTCACTAGACCATAGATGCTAGCTGCAGCTAAGGTTTCTGAATCAAGTTTTAACCCAGCAAGAATTCCAGCCATGTCTAGACCTTGCCTGATACCTGCTGTTTTTAGCTCTTGGTGCTCTGTGACACTATCTCGTGCCAAGGTAAGAGCATCCAAAATAGGCGTCATTTCATCATCACGCTCAAATTGAATTTGCTCTAACCAATCTCCGGGAGCACCATCGGCTAATAGGCTTTTATCGATAGTTTTGCGAATTTTAACCATGGGTAACTATCCAATAACTCAAATATCTCAAATAATTGAAGGATTAAGGTTCTTTTACAAAAAGTGCTATTGATTCTACATGAGCTGTTTGGGGAAACATATCCATGACACCGATTTTTTTCAACCCATAGCCTTGCTCGAGAAGAACACTGGTATCACGGGCTAGGGTAGCTGGGTTACAGGACACATAGACGATTCGTTTTGCTCCGAAAGCTGATAAATGCTGGCATATTTCATAGGCACCACTTCGAGGAGGATCGATTAAAAGCTTATCAAACCCCTGAGTAGCCCAAGGCTCATTGTAAAACTCTCCGGCTAAATTTGCTGCGAAGAAGTCTAGATTATCAAGTTTATTGTGGGCAGAATTCTCACGACCTCGAATTACCATGGATTCATCACCTTCAACGGCACTGACCCGTTTTGCATGACGTGCTATGGGTAGACTAAAATTACCTAGGCCGCAGAATAAATCGAGGATGCTATCCTCTGGCTGGATATCCAATAGTTCAATGGCCAGATTTAACATTTTACGATTAATACCGGCATTAACCTGTGTGAAGTCCATGGGGTGGAACTGCATCTCGAGATCAAAATCTTCTAGATAATAGCTTAATCTGTCCTCTCCCTCTTCTGGATAAAGTTTAGTCACCGTAGCAGGCCCACCAGCTTGTAGATATAAATCCAAGTCATGCTTAATGGCAAAATCTTTTAAGGCCTGCTTATCAACTTTAGAGAGGCTTTGTAAGTGTCTAAAAACCAGTGCTACGGTTTTATCGCCACAGGCAACTTCAATCTGGGGTATGCCTTCTCGACAAATGAGTCCATAGATTAATTCACGTAACGGCATGATTAAACTAGCTACTCTTGGATCCAAAATCGAACAATTATCGATATTAGCTAGAAATGAGCTCTGCTTTTCCCGAAATCCAACCATCACGGTATCTTTTTTATGGACGTATTTAACACCCAGACGTGCCTTACGACGATATCCCCAGGGTTGGTCTTGCATGGGTGGCATTACCTGCTGGGCTGTTGTCTTGCCAAAGTGTTGTAACTGCTCAACCAGTATGGATTGTTTATGTTCTATTTGTGCCTTTGATGATAGATGCTGCATGCTACAGCCTCCACAAAGTCCAAAAAACTCACAGTCTGGTATTGCTCTTGATGGGTGTTCGCTAAGTACTTTGACCGTTCGTCCTTCATCAAACTTTGCTC
Organism: Gammaproteobacteria bacterium; assembly: GCA_002746155.1. Taxonomy (GTDB): domain Bacteria; phylum Pseudomonadota; class Gammaproteobacteria; order Enterobacterales. The sequence continues at coordinate 17,264 of NVWF01000006.1, forward strand.
GCTGATTGCTATAGACATACTCCACTTCTTCTCCGGGTAAGGCTCCATCGACGAATATTGTCTTGCCGTCTGGATGATGGGCCACTCCTCTTCCTTCATGACTTAAGGATTCAATTTTTATTTTGAAGTGTTCTGTGGGTAACTTTTTGCGTTGTCTTCTTCTTGACATTTTTAGCTCTGATTTTAATGATTAGTTTATTAGCACTGATGTTCTGATTTGATGTGCAGTTTACCTGATCCTTATGACTAGTCACAGTCTCACAGTGATCTAAGTTAATGTCTATTGGATTTGATTGGCTAATAGTTGATGATTTAACCATGCCGCTTTATAGGGGTCTAATTAGAGGCTTAATCTTTGGTTCGTTAGCTAATTATGGTGGCTAATTCTATTTATTTGGTGAGCGGTTGGGTGCACTGATTTAGGTAATGATTCATTGACTCAGGTAATGGCTCATTGGCTCAGGTAATGACAGGCTATTCCACAGGACGCCCGTGAATACTTCCCTGTAGGGCTTCGCTGCTGCATCCCTGCAGCAGAGACCTGTGGAATAGCCTGTCATCACCTGCGCCTTTGTAGCTTATCTGTGGCTTCTTAATTTTTAAACATTTAGGATTATACATGGATCGTTTTTTTGGTTTTCGTTGTAATGCATTGGTTCTTTTAATGGTGGCTTGTTTTTTTATTTGCTATTTACTTTCTGCTTTATTTGTTCATCAGAGGGTGGCTAATGCAGAGGCTGAATTTGAAAATACCGCACATTTATTGGTTAGTAGTATTGAGATTCTATACGAGGGCGAGAACCTTGATAACGCACAAAAAATTGAGCAGCGGCTTTCACGATTTCATCAATCAATGAACACTCTTGAATTGATTGCTGTTTTTGATGAACAACATAAATTACTCTTCAACTCCATGAGTAATCGTTTTGATGAAAACCTTTTACTCAAGAAAGTTCCAAAAAATACTATGCAGCAAAATATTGCTGAACACTTTTATATTTATACTCCATTAGAAATATCGAAGTCTGCAGTTGAATCTCAGGCTGTTTATCTTGTTGTGGGATTTAATCGTCAGCATTTACAAATCGTTTTTTATGAGTCTATTTTTATTGCTAGTTTAATTTCTGCAGTTATATTTTTTGTTGTTTTTTTGATGGCTATTTATCTTTCTAAATCCATTAATTCTCTTACTGCTTCTCTTGCAATGGCTCGGAAAAATATGCAGTCCAATGTTGAGCAGGCCACTGCGGATTTGACTCAAACTTTGGAAACTATCGAGGTGCAGAATATTGAGTTGGATATGGCGAGGAAACAGGCTATTCAGACTAGTCGTGTTAAGTCTGAGTTTTTAGCGAATATTAGTCATGAAATTCGCACTCCTATGAATGGTGTGATTGGATTTACTAATTTGTTATTAAAAAGCAATGTTGATGTTATGCAAAAAGATTATCTGTTGATCATTCGTAAGTCTGCCAATCAGCTTTTGAGCATCATTGAAGATATTTTAGATTTCTCTAAGATTGAAGCCGGCAAGATGTCCCTCGAAAAACTACCGTTTTCTTTTTATGACTGTGTTGAAGATGTGGTAACTTTGTTATCAACTGAGTCTAAGAAAAAACAGTTAGAACTTATTCCTTTGATCTATAAGGATGTACCTGAGTTACTGGTTGGCGATGCCATTCGATTGAAGCAAGTTTTAACCAATTTAATTAGTAATGCCGTTAAGTTTACTGAGAAGGGTTCCATCCTTGTGCGGGTTTTGGTTGATAGTAATTGTGACGATTATATTATTATTCGTACCACTATTTCTGATACGGGCATAGGCATGACTGACGAACAAATTAATAAACTTTTCCAACCCTTTAGTCAGGTTAACCAGCAAATAAATCGTCATCATAGCGGCACAGGATTAGGTTTAGTGATTAGTAAAAAGCTCATTGAACAAATGGGAGGGAAAATTAGTATTGAGAGTAAAAGTAATGAAGGTACTCGTTTTACTTTTACTTTTAAGAGCGCCAAACCTCTACCATCTTTGGTTAATGATTTTCCAACAATAAGTTTACCTGAGCAGTATGTCTATTTATATGATTCTCATCCCATGGCATTACTAGCCATGAAACATTTATTTGAAAGTTTGCAGATGAAAACAATTGGCTTTCAAAATATCCATAAGTTACGCGGCGCTTTGCAAACGGCGGCTATTAATTTAGCTGATGACCAAATTTCTGATGACAAAACAAAACCATTAATTGTTATTGGTATAGCTAATCATGATAAGGCATTACTAAAAGCCATACTAAAAATAACGCTCATTGAAAATCAAGGAATATTAATTATTGGTCAATTATCTGAGCAGAGTAAAACGGAATATTCTATGAACGCTAGTGATTTTAAATTTTTAAATAAGCCTCTAACACGATGTCAGCTTAGAAAACCATTGCAGCAGATTGGATTAATTTCAAATGAAGTTACCTCGCCATTTAAAACACATAAGCCATTATTTCCACAGATGAAAATACTAGTAGTTGATGATAATCCTGATAATTTAAAGTTAATTACAATTATGCTTGAGGATATGCAGATTGAAGTTATTCAGGCTTATGATGGTCTGAGTGCTATTGAAATTTGTAATGATGAGCTTTTTGATTTGATATTTATGGATATTCGTATGCCAGGCATTGATGGCATAGAVGCATCAAATCGAATTCATCAACTGGCGTTAAATTTAAAAACACCGATCATTGCTTTAACGGCTCATGCCATGGCTGGTGAAAAAGAGCTATTACTTAGTTCAGGCCTTCAAGACTACATGACTAAACCCATTTCAGATAAGCACTTAAGACAGCTAATCTCTAAGTGGTCTAGAAGTGAAGTGGGGTTAGGGGAAAAACTTGAGATAAATGGGGAATCCAACCAATCATCTATTGATTGGAATAATGCTCTACACATAGCTGGTGGTCGAGAAGATGTAGCCTTAGAACTCTTAGAATCCCTGGTATCTGCCCTGCCAACCTTCAAGCAACTTTTAAAGCAAGTTGTTGCTGATGATGCTGATGCAATGAGAGATTTATTATCTAAAACCCATAAATTCCATGGTCTGCTTTGCTATACAGGGGCGCCTCACCTACAGAGTTTAATCCTGAACTTCGAACAACAAATTAAAAGTAAACTAGCCATTGAAAATCTAAAAAAATTAATCCCATCAATCTTGATTGAGCTTGATAATGTCAATCAAGCTGCCTTGGATCTAGCTCCTGCTGGCAACCATTAGTTTTTTCATTTCAGAAACCGCTAAGGGCAATCCTGAAAATATTGCTCTAGCGATAATCGAGTGACCAATATTCAGTTCAACTATCTCGGGAATAGAAGCAATGGGTTGTACATTATGATAGTGAAGTCCATGACCTGCATTAACCTGAAGCCCTAACTTATCACCTAGAGACGCTCCCTGAATAATGCGAGCTAATTCTTTGGCCTGTTCAGAATCTTCAGTATCAGCATAGTGACCGGTATGTAATTCAATCATCTCAGAACCAGAAGCAGCTGCGGCTTCGATTTGTCGAGGATCAGCATCGATGAACAACGAAACCTTTATCTGGTGTTCTTTTAAAGCTGAGACTGCATCTGTAACCCTTGCTATATTTCCCACAACATCAAGTCCACCTTCAGTCGTTAGTTCTTGACGTTTTTCAGGCACTAGGCAACTAAAGTGTGGTTTTGTTTTTATTGCAATGGCTATCATTTCATCTGTGACGGCCATTTCAAGGTTTAGTTTAGTTTGTAATGTTTCTCGGATCACCGCAACATCTCGATCATTGATATGACGTCTGTCTTCCCTCAGATGAATGGTAATAGAATCTGCACCAGCCTGCTCAACCATCAAGGCAGCTTGCACAGGCTCAGGGTAGCTGGTGCCTCTGGCTTGCCGTAGTGTTGCAACATGATCAATGTTCACACCGAGTAAAATGTTTCCGCCAATCATGATGTTTTTCTCCTGAATAATTTTTTACTTTCTAGTGGCTTATCACCAAGTAGCGCCTTAAGTGATAATCTTAATAAACGTTTAGCATCTTGTAATACCTTTCTATCATGCCAGTCTCTTTCAGCGATTGAAATTAATTGTCCACCGGAAAAGACCCTAGAACCAACTACTTGATCTTGATTATTATCAACGACTGGTTGCAATAGACCATCAATGTGTAGCAGATAGTTTTGTCCCTCATCTATCAAGTCATCATTATGATCACGATCTAGAGTTAAACCGTATCCGATAGATTGTAATAATGCTAACTCAAACTCCCTAAGAGTCACCTCGAGTCGCTCAGCTAGAATAAGCTGCTCTAAGGCAAGCTTATAATGACTAAAAAGTTCTGGATGGGGATCATGCCGATGCAATAGCCTGACTAAAAGCTCATTGAGATAAAAAGAGCTATAGAAGGCGTCACCTGACAACTTTATAAATTTCTCAGTCGCCTCAATTTTAGTTAAAGTTGGCAGTTCTCCTCGTCCTTTCCAACAAATAACTAATGGCGTTAAAGGTTGTAAAATTGAACGTTTGGGAGATTTTTTTGAACGCACACCTCGGGCACAGAGGGCTATTTTTCCATGGTTTTTTGTGAAAAATTCAACAATTAGGCTGGTTTCTCTCCAAGGTCTGGTATGCAGTACAAAGGCGAACTGTAACTCTTGTGAAGGGTTCAAGACTCATCAAAGCCTAAGCTTTTTAAGGCTTTTTCATCATCAGCCCAACCGTCTTTGACCTTGACCCAGAGTTGCAAAAAAACCTTACATTGATACAATTTTTCCAAGTCGAGTCGTGCGTCCTTGCCCACGAGTTTTAGACGAGACCCACCTTTACCAATAACGATTCGCTTCTGACCTTTTCGCTCTACCAGAATAACAGCAGAAATATGCTTAATGCCCTTGGCATCACTTTCAAACTTCTCTATTTCAACGGTCATGGAATAAGGTAATTCATTACCCAACTGTCGTATCAACTTCTCTCGCACAGCTTCTGCCGCCAAAAAGCGCATACTTCTATCCGTGACATAATCCTCGGGATAAATAAATTCACCCAGTGGCATACTAGCTGCGATCTTCTCGTGGAGAGCATCAATATTAGTTCCCTTTAAGGCAGAAGCTGGAAAAATTGCATCAAAATCAAATTGTTTAGATAACCAATCTAGGTGAGGCAAAAGGCTGCTTTTATCGGTGATTTTATCAACTTTATTGACCAATAAGATAACCGGTGACTGACAGTTTTTTACTTTTTCAAGAACCAGAGCATCATCATCATTCCATATGGTTGCATCGACGAGAAATATCACCAGATCGACATCGGTCAACGAACTACTGGCGGCTCGATTCATCAATCGATTGATGGCTCTTTTTTCATCAAGATGTAGACCTGGAGTATCGACAAAGACTACCTGAAGATCGTCCTTGGTATAAATACCAAGCATACGATGTCGAGTGGTTTGAGGTTTTCTTGATGTGATGGAAATCTTTTGACCAACAAGATGGTTCAATAGCGTTGATTTGCCAACATTAGGACGTCCCACTATTGCTACATAACCACAGTGGGTATTCGGTGCTTGTTGTTTCATTTTTAACTCAGTTTTAGTTATTCAATGCAAGTATTCAATGCAAATATTCAATGCAACTATTCAGTTATTTAAAACCTGAAGGGCTTTTTCAGCAGCGAGGGATTCTGCTTGGCGACGACTTGATGCTATAGCCGTCGTACTACACCCTTGTATTTTGTCATTACCTAGACAGGTACATTGTACCTCAAATTGTTGCTCATGATCCTTACCCCTAATGTCTAGAGTTTCATAGTGAGGAAGGGGTAATTTTAATGACTGCATTTGTTCCTGAAGGCGGGTTTTAGGATCTTTAGTAATTTGTGTTGGATCAGCCTCATTGAGTAATGTCTCATACCAACACATTAGCCGATCCCGACAAGCTTCAATGCCAACTTCTAAATATATCCCCGCCACGATGGCTTCAAATGCATCGGCTAAAATGGACTCTCGCCTAAAGCCTCCACTTTTTAATTCCCCTGCACCTAATAACAGGTAGTCACCGAGGGAGAGTTTTAGAGCGAGTTTCGCTAGTGTTTTACCCTTCACGAGATTGGAGCGTAAACGGGTCATTTGACCTTCACTGGCATGAGGAAAACGCTGATAGAGTTCATCAGCTATGATGAACCCAAGAATAGCGTCTCCGAGAAATTCAAGTCTTTCGTTATGATTAGCGCAATAACTTCTGTGGCTGATGGCTTGGCGCAGTAGATTAGGATCCTTGAACGTATATCCTAATATTTTTTCTAAGCGAGGTAGATTATCAGAGTCCAATCTTAGCTTTGCCATTTGGCGTTACCACAATATAATCACTAAATTGAGCAACCACATCTAAATTACCTAAAATTGCTCTGCGATCTTCATAGGTAATATGAATTTCTCGATTTCCAGATTTGGCCATTACAAATATTAAATGCTCTGGTTTAAATCCTTTAGCAAAATTAATGTTAAGTTTACGGTCAATAATTCGCAGCATATCTTTTTTGGTCATTCTAAAGAGGTTTCTTTCTTCTGTTAAAGACGTTAGAACGCTTTTGATTTTGTAGTGATTACTATAAATAGGAAATAATCTTAGTGAAAGAAGGACGAAAAAGCCCACCAAACCCAGAATTAATAGCCAGCCTACAAAGGTAACACCTTGTTGTCTGTTCTTAGGGGTTAGTCTAGTACTCATGGTCAATCTCCTTAATTTCTTTTATTGCAATACTTTAGCACAAATGATGATTAAAACTAATCACCATCTACTTTTAATATGGCAAGAAATGCATCTTGAGGGATTTCCACACTACCAACCTGCTTCATGCGTTTTTTACCTGCCTTTTGCTTTTCCAGTAGCTTTTTCTTACGGCTGATATCACCACCATAACACTTTGCCGTAACGTTTTTACGTAAGGCTTTAACAGTCTGGCGAGCAATAATTTGTGTTCCTATGGCCGCTTGAATAGCCACATCAAACATTTGCCTGGGGATAATTTCACGCATTTTATCAGTAAGTTGCCTACCCCTTCTATGAGCTCTTTCCCGATGCACAATAGACGCTAAGGCATCAACCTTATCACCATTAATTAATATATCGAGTTTCACAAGGTTAGCCTCTTGAAAACGAATAAAATGATAATCTAGGGAGGCATAACCTCGGCTTGTGGATTTTAATTTATCGAAAAAATCCAACACAACTTCACTCATGGGTATTTCATAGGTTAGAGAAATTTGCGTTCCATGATAATCCATTTTTTTCTGCACACCACGCTTCTCAATACAAAGCTTAATGACATTTCCGATGTGCTCTTGGGGTACTAGAATATTAGCCTCGACTATGGGCTCACGCATTTCGTCTATTGAGCTGGGATCAGGTAGTTTTGCTGGATTATCAACGATGATTACCTCACCTTTAGTATTTTTTATTTCATAGATAACCGTTGGAGCGGTGGTTATTAGGTCTAGATCATATTCTCTTTCGAGTCGCTCCTGAACGATTTCCATATGCAGCATACCAAGAAAGCCACAACGAAAACCTGAACCTAGGGCAGAGGAGTTTTCAGGTTCAAAAAATAGTGAGGCATCATTCAAACTTAGTTTTGATAGAGCATCTCGAAAGTTTTCATAATCTTCAGAACTAATGGGAAATAGACCCGCATAAACCTGAGGTTTGATTGTTTTAAACCCTTCAAGAGCTTGTTCTGCAGAATAATTTTGTAGTGTTAATGTATCACCCACTGGTGCGCCCTTGATTTCCTTTATACCCGCTATGACATATCCTACTTCACCTGCACGTAGTTGCTTTAAAGCTTTTTTCTTTGGTGTGAATATTCCAACACTGTCCACAAGATGACTTTTGCCTGTAGACATGACTTTCATCTTATCGCCCTTTTTAAGGGTTCCGTCTACGATTCTTACGAGAGACACGACACCCAGGTAATTATCGAACCAAGAATCAATGATCAAAGCTCTTAATGGTGCGTCCGGGTCAGCCTTAGGGGCTGGGATATTTTTAACTAGCTCTTCTAATAGCGCATGGATACCTTGACCAGTTTTTGCGCTACAAAGAATAGCGTCCATGGCCTCAATACCAACAACATCTTCAATTTCTTGTATGACCTTGTCAGGATCAGCTTGAGGTAGGTCAATTTTATTAAGCACTGGAAATACTTCTAATTCTTGTTCAAGGGCAGTATAACAATTCGCTAGAGTTTGAGCTTCAACACCTTGAGCGGCATCCACAACAAGCAGCGCGCCTTCACAGGCAGCAAGAGAACGGGATACTTCATAGGAAAAATCCACATGGCCTGGGGTATCAATAAAATTCAGCTGGTAAGTTTCCCCGTCATCAGCCTTGTATTTTAGCGTGACACTTTGAGCCTTAATTGTAATACCACGCTCTCGTTCAATCTCCATGGAATCAAGAACTTGCGCTTCCATTTCCCGTTCACTTAAGCCATCACATTCCTGTATCAATCGATCAGATAATGTTGATTTACCATGATCAATATGGGCAATAATTGAAAAATTTCGGATGTATTGACTGTATGACATAGTTAAGGCTTTAGACCCCTATAAAAAAGAGGTGGATTGTAGCTTATTTTGGGGTTTAGTGATAATGAAATATTTTCGCAGTTATCTCAATACTCAGACTAATTGCCGCCTAGCAAGGCAACTAGTCTGATCACCATGGGTGTGTTTATTGTTAGTTAGCTATACGCAGTGAAAGGAAGCGGTATCCGCCCGAAGCTCGGAAAACTAACAGTGGATAACTCGAACCTTTTGCTAAACTCGACACGAGTTTATTAAACTGTTCGACTGAACTAATCTGCTCATTGGCCAACATTAATATAATATCTTGCCTTCGTAAACCTGCTTTAGCTGCTGAACCACCGAGAACTCTTGCAACAATAATTCCTTCTGAGCCAATAGTTTGACGAATTTCATCGTTAATCTCTTCAAGGATCAACCCTAGATTATTTACATCGATTTCAGGCTCCGTCACGGCGACTTCTTGCTCAAAAACAGGCCTTTCTCCTACTTTTAAATCAACTTGCAAGGCTCGATTATTGCGAAACAAATCAACTTTGACCGTTGTGCCTGGAGCAATCAAACCAACGATGAAAGGCAATTCTCCTGAACGTACAACAGGCTTACCGTCAAATTTTAAGACAATGTCACCATTTTTTATTCCAGCTTTTTCCGCAACTGAATCTTCAGTAACTCTTGTTATCAAAGCACCTTCCACCTTTTCTAATCCGAAATCTTGGGCTAATGCATAGGTAACATTTTGATACTGAACTCCTAAATAGCCACGATGTACCTTGCCATATGTTTTAAATTGCTCAGCCACGTTAAGAGCTAATTCAATCGGTATAGCAAATGAAATACCTATGTAACTACCTGTTCGACTTAAAATCTGTGAGTTTATTCCGACCACTTTCCCATCTAAGCTCACTAGGGGGCCGCCTGAGTTACCAGGATTTATAGCCACATCTGTTTGAATAAATGGCACGTATTGTTCTCTACCTAGCGTTCGTCTTTTTGCGCTGACGATACCAGCAGTAACTGTCTGGTCAAAACCAAAAGGTGCTCCAAAGCCAAGTACCCATTCACCAACTTTTAGTTTATCTGAGTGACCGGTAGCAAGCACTGGTAAGCCTTTACCATCAATTTTTAGTAGTGCTACATCGGTACCACTATCTTCACCAATCAACTCAGCAGCATATTCTCGACCATTATTTAATCGCACGGTGATTGAATCAGCCAATAAAACAACATGACGATTAGTTAACACATAACCATCTTCTGAAATTATAAATCCTGAACCCTCTGAACTACTCTGGGGGCTGTTTTGCTGTTGCTCGGATGGTCGGTTACGTTGGAAGAAGTCATCCAATAAACTTCTTCGGGAATTTAACTTGCTTGAGCGTGTTGCTGAAATATTCACTACAGCTGGTCTGGTTTGTTCAACAAGTTGCGTAAAGTCGGGAAGATTATAATTAACAGCTAAAAGCTGTAAGCAAGGAAACACCAAAATTAGACTAATAAGTAATTTGCGAAAGCTATGCACTTGCTTCTCCAGAATTGAATATGAACTATATATGAATTGAAACTAGTGATTTACTCCCTAGTTACTTCTAATGTTACTTCTAATGTTAATTGCTAAGAGTGTATTTAACAGATTTGGTTTACTAATTTCTGTAACAAATTATGTTTCACTCTGCATTATACCAGCAGCTTTCAGCATCATCTTCAATCAATATTGGTGATGCTATACCAGCCTTAAACAATTTAACTGATAAATGTTTACCAATTAAAATACCTAATATAAAACCAAAGATGGCTCCTGTTACGGTATAAATATCTTGATTATTGGTTAAACTACCAAAAAGGACGGCTGATATCACCATGAATAATAATGGTAGGAGGTAAACAATCAAGGAAGCTCGGACTAGCAAGTTAGAAGGAATACCAACTTGAACAACTTCACTTACTTTTAATATTTTATTTTTATTGATGCTAAGTTGATAGGTTTTATTTGAGAAGGCTTTTGAGAGTAATCCACCACCACAACCTTTACCCTCATCACATTTTGGACAGGCAGATTTTGGTAAAGACTCCAATAGGTAGGAAGTGTTTGTTTCTGAGATTACTTTAGCTGGTTGTTTAATCATTCATAAGGAAAACTAAACAAAAAAACTGTTTATTACTTAGTTTCTTTACTCTCATTTAAGCTGTTTTCATCAAGCTCAGATTCTTGTAACTCTGATACTTGTAAAAGAGAATCAAAGTTTGATTTTATTAAGGTTAAGGGTACTGTAACACTATGATTAACAACACTAACTTGAGGTTTCAAAAACTGTAAACCATATTGACTTCTATTCCTGGTTACATCGAGCAGATCTTCCTGAAGTTTTGTGTAGGTGGGTTGTTCCACTAGTTGTAATTTGTTCGCTAAATCTAAACTATCAACTTCTAGAAATTCTAATGAGGTTATAGCAGACGCTGAAAAATCATTAACTTGAGGTGAATTTAAGTGTTGTACACCAAAAACCATTATAGCTGTAACTGAAGCTGCAATTGCAAGGCCAGTTCCCTGCTGAGCCCATTCACGTATATTGGTTACGAGGGGGGATCTGGTGGGTATAGCTTTTTCGGATTTTCGTCTAGCTGATGGCACGAGTAATGTTGGCTCTTCTAGGATTACAGAACTAACCTTCTGATCAAAATCTAAATCGAGATTTTTTGGAACTTCACCTTTAATTATATCCCTTACCAAGTGAAATCGTGACCAGATGGATCGAGTTTCTGAATCATTGATCAGTTGATCAACATCCTGCTCAGAAATGTTATCACTATCCATGATAGTGGCTACTAATTGTCGTTTTTGTTCAGTCATTTATGCTTAAATCCTCTAATAGGTCATTGCCTATTTTATTGTAACTTCTGCAATCTAGCACTAAAATCATCATTTGTAGACACTTTCTGATCAATTTTCGATCAATTATTTACAATTTTAATTGTAAATAAGCTATTTAGTGACCTTTACTGCGCTAAATAATGTCCTAGATAATGTTCAAAATAATATTCAACATTATCGAGTAATTAATGGTTTAACTCTCTCGTCGATTGCTTCTCTAGCTCTAAATATTCGAGATCGTACGGTTCCAACTGGGCAACTCATGATCTCACCTATTTGTTCGTAACTTAGTCCTTCAAGTTCTCTTAATGTAATGGCTGAGCGTAAATCTTCGGGCAACTCTTCTATTACATCAAAAACTATTTTTCGAATTTCTTCTGTTAACAAAAGACGTTCGGGACTAGCTTGTTCTTTTAAAGCTGGCGCTAGACCATACTGTTCAGCGTCAGCAGCATCAACATCGGTATTGGGTGGCCTTCTTCTTCTTGCAACCAAATAATTTTTAGCCGTGTTAATCGAAATTCTATATAACCAAGTATAAAAAGCACTGTCATTTCTAAAATTTGGTAGTGCTCTGTAGGCCTTTATAAAAGCCTCTTGGGTAACATCCATCACCTCAGAATGATCTTTTATATAACCTGATACCAAACTCATTATCTTTTGTTGATACTTCTTTACCAATACATCAAAGGCAGCTTTTTCACCAGCTTGCACCCTTATTACAAGGGCTTTATCAACCTCATTTCCGGTCATTTATTCAGTCTCATCTGAAATCGGAAAAGTCCGAGATTAATGTCATAGACAGCTGAATGTAGAATTAGTTCGTGTTTAAGCAAAAAAATCATTAAACTCACTTTAAATTTATAGCAATCACCCGTAATAGAGTGAATAAGAATAACAGATGCTCATTCTGTAATCATGATTAATAGGCTTAAAAATTATATGAATAACAATTGTTCTAAACTCCATGATGTGATTATTATTGGCAGTGGTGCTGCCGGCCTAAGCTGTGCTTTACAGCTTTCTGATCTGGGTTCAATCGCAGTTCTTAGTAAAGGCCCCCTTCCTGAGGGCTCTACTTTTTATGCCCAGGGCGGTATAGCTGCCGTACTTGATAGCAATGACTCGGTTAAATCCCATGTAGATGACACCCTAATGGCAGGTGCAGGTCTCTGTAACAAAGAGGTGGTGGAGTATACCGTCAGCCATTCCCGGGAAGCGATTAATTGGCTTATTGATAATGGAGTACAATTCAGCCGAGATACTGATGACAAACAATACCACCTTACAAAGGAAGGTGGTCATAGTCATCGTCGAATAATTCACTCAGCGGATACAACGGGACAAGAAGTACAAACAACACTAGTCGAGGCGGTAAAAGCCCAACCATCGATCAAACTCTTTGAACAATATAACGCAATTGATCTAATTACGACTAAAAAGCTCGATTCGTCTAAAAGTAGTTATTGTTATGGTATTTATGCTCTGAATAAAGGCACAGGTGAGGTGGAAGTTTTCCAATCTCGCTTTATTATTTTAGCCACAGGCGGCGCCAGTAAAGTTTATCTCTATACTTCAAACCCAGATGTGGCTTCTGGTGATGGTATTGCCTTAGCATGGCGTGCAGGCTGTTCTGTTTCAAATCTTGAGTTTAATCAGTTTCATCCCACTTGCCTTTACCATTCACAGGCAAATAATTTTTTAATCACTGAAGCCATCCGCGGTGAAGGTGGCATATTAGTTCGTCCCGATGGCACACGCTTTATGGATGAAGTACATCCCATGGCCGAATTAGCACCTAGAGACATAGTTGCTAGGACCATTGATCTTGAGATGAAACGTCTAGGTGTAGATTGCATGTATCTTGATATCAGCCATAAAAGCGCCGACTTTATCACAGGACATTTTCCAAACATTTATAAACGATGTTTAGCATTGGGTATTGATATTACAAAAGAGCCTATTCCCATCGTACCAGCTGCTCACTATACCTGCGGAGGAGTTAGGGTCGATATCACTGGTAGAACCGATGTGGACGGACTTTATGCAGTGGGTGAAGTGGCCTGTACTGGACTTCATGGAGCCAATAGGATGGCCAGTAATTCACTCTTGGAATGCCTAGTTTTTGCTAAGGCCGCTGCCGATGACATACGCAGCAAGTGGCAGCGTGAGGTTAAAATTCCCAACATTAAAGCCTGGGATTCCAGCCGTGTTACTGATTCTGATGAAGAGGTGGTGGTGCATCACAACTGGCATGAACTACGCCGCTTAATGTGGAATTACGTTGGCATAGTTCGAAGCAATAAAAGACTTGAGCGTGCCGAAAGACGCATTAAACTTTTACAACAAGAAATCCGTGAGTATTATGTTAACTTCAGAGTAACTTCAAATCTTTTAGAACTAAGGAACCTAGTGATGGTGGCAGAACTTATGGTTGCTTGTGCTAGAAAACGCCACGAATCACGGGGGCTCCACTTCACCTTAGATTATCCGGAAATAGACCCAGCTATGGATGGCATTCCTACGGTAATACAGCCTAGGGTAATAAAGCCAACAGATTTAGAAAGCTAGTCTGATAAATAAAAACAGCTATTTAGGTGTCTCCAACCTAGTGAACTATTGGAAATGTTATAAAAACTATCAGGAAATAACCACAATTTCACAACTTGGCCTTGTTGATCTTCGATGATTAACAATAATACTAGGCCTAGATTGAAACTCTGTTTAGCAAGTCTTCCTTCTATTTCTCGAGTTTCATTAGTATAAAACCAATTCCCGTCTCGCCATGACAAGTTATTCAGAAGTTTTGCAGTGACGTCTTGATTTTCCTTAAGTAACAGTCTTAACAAAACCAAGCTCATTAAGGTGGTAATTGAAGCATAAACAAGGCTTTCGGAAGTTGCTATGGAGGATCCCATGGGCAGTAGTACTATAGAAAAAACAATCACATGAAAAGTAGCCGAGGGTTTAATCTGCCAATCAACTCTCATGCTAGAATTTTTTTTGTGTTGAACGAATTAATTCAACCATCTTAATATCCGTTTCGTTGGTAGCTTCACGAAAGCCCATTAACCAAGAGTAGAGATCCGGGTCAGAATTGACTAAGAAAGTCTGAAAGGCATCTTGTTGAATATCCGACAGTTGCTTGTAACCATTTTCCATAAAGTCATTAAAAATAAAGTCGAGCTCTAACATACCTCTCCGACAAGCCCATTTTATTCTTGCTAATTTATTTGAGTCACTCAATTGAATTACCTATTGGAGTTTTTTTAGAATTTTCTATAACAGCCCTTTCACCTCTATCCTGCAACAAGTACAATAGTGTTTCAAGAAGACTTTTACTATTTTATAACTAGGATATATACCCTTTGCGTATATACAACAATAGATGAAGACATTAACCACCGATAATATTGTAAATGGTATGTTAAAGATTACGGGTAGTGACGCTTTAAAGTTTCTACAAGGTCAGTTAACCTGTGACTTGACTGAACTTACTAAAACCCGCTGTCTTCCCGGTGCTTATTGCACCCCCCAAGGTAGAATTAGAGCAACCTTTATTATTTTTTCAGTCTCAGAAGATGAATTCTTGATGATTTTACCGCAACATCAGATCCAGTATTTAATTGAAGTAATGGCTCCCTATGTTGCTTTCTTCAAATGTAGCCTTTCAGATGAAACTAAGCAGTGGAATGTTTTTGGTCTCACTGAGTCACAAAAAGGGAACTCAGTGGATTTAGAGCAATTTCCTTCAAAAAGCTGGCAAATGTCAATACTTGATAATGTTATCACTATAAAACTTCCAGGAGAGGAGTCTCGTTGGTATTGTTTAACTGAGCAACCTTTGCAGGACAATTTATTAAGTCTTGATAACTCATCTCCATTAGCCTGGTCAAGTGCAGATCTTAAATCTGGCATGGTATGGATCAATGAGAAAAATCGTGAGCAATTTTTGCCCCATGATTTAAGCTTACCCAGTCTGGGTGCCATCAATTTTACTAAAGGTTGTTATACTGGACAAGAGATCGTGGCAAGAATGGAGTATCGCGGGACACCTAAATATTTATTAGCGACCCTTACAACCCAAGCAACGAGCGAAGAAATACCAGATAAACTAGTACAACTTGTTGATAATTCAGACAAAATTAAGATTGGTCGACTAGTAGAGAAAATAAAATTAATGGATAATAGTTACTTGATTCTAGCCAGCATTAAACGTGACCTTTTAGATCAAGAAAAATTACAGCTATCGTTATCCGAAACAGCTATACTTTGCAATATTGAACACCCCCATTAAGGAGAGTAACGACTTATGAGCTTGGAAGATGATTTCCTAAACTTATTACTCGACGCGATTAAAACAGACCGACTCGTTCTGCCAACATTGCCTGAAGTAGCCTTACGGATACGTGAATCTGTTGAAGATCATGATGTATCGGCTCAAAAACTTTCTGAAGTCATAGCCAGCGACGCAGCCCTCAGTGCTCGACTGATTAAAGTAGCAAACAGCCCACTGCTCAGAGGTCGTGTTGCTGTGGACAATCTGCAAATGGGAATTACTCGACTAGGTATAACCTTTGTTAGAAATCTAGCGACGGGCCTTGCCATGGAGCAAATGTTTCAGGCAACGTCTGAATTTGTCGATAAGCGAATGAGAGCTTCTTGGGAGCACAGCATTGAAGTAGCCTCAATTAGCCATGTACTAGCTAAGCACTATGCTGGGCTTAAGCCAGACCAAGCTACTCTTGCAGGTTTAACACACGAGATTGGTATTCTTCCTATTCTAACCATTGCTGAAGAAAATCCAGCCTTACTTGAAGATGAAGAGGCACTTGATCGTATTATCACTCAGCTACATCCACAAATTGGTACAGCTATCTTATCCGCTTGGGAGTTCCCAGATGATTTATCCCACGTACCAATCGACTATCTGGATTTTGGTCGGGATCATGATGGTCCAGCTGACTATGCTGATGTAGTGTGTGTTGCCAATCTACAAAGCTATGCAGGTACGGATCATCCACTTGCCAGCGTCGACTGGTCAGAAGTTCCAGCCTTCGCAAAATTAGGCTTAGCAACGGATGTTGAAGTTCATGAAGTTGAAGGCATTGCTGAAGACATTGAAGAGGCTAAAGCTTTTCTGATCTAGGAAATAGCTGTGATCTATTTAAACCACAATAAGATCAGAGTGTGTTCAATTAACTCAAAGTCTACATTTCTGAGATCTATTAATGGCTTATCTTCTTTTAAGCAATATTCGGACAGACAATGACCTCATATTTACTCCATTATTTCAATTATAGTGCTAGTTACTTGAATACCTTTCTGGAAAGGCAGTTAGTGGGTGATTATTCTATCGCATACACTGCTTTATACCGCTTATCAGAGAATCAACACAGTTTGTACAGTAAGTGCAGAATATCCAGCTCGAATCTTCTATTATATCGATTAATTTTTGATTATTTCAAGGTTGTAGGGCAGTAAGTTGAAAAAGACGATTTCTTGGTTATTTCGAAGATTATATCTGGTATTACTTTTTGCCTTTGTATTGGTTTTTGGATTAAGGTTTATCTCTGTTGAGCATTTAGTCAATACACTAACCCCTCAAAATGTCTATGAGGTTATATACGACCTCAGCTTTGAACAAGACAATGAGCCAGTAAGTATTGAAACCTACATACCACTTGATAATGAACGCCAGCAAATCATTGAAGAGCGATTTGTTAACAATGGACTTGGAGTTTTAATTACGGAAGACGAAACGGGTCGCCTTGTACAATGGTCAGGCAACGCGATATTCGATAATGTGCGTTATAAATTACTGATGAAAAATCAGGAAGTAAATTATCAAATCAGCAATGACTTAGAAATACCGAACACTTACCCATCTGCTTTATCTCCCTATTTACAAGAAACAGAGGCTATTCAAGTTACACACCCGGAAATCAGTGCTCTCTGGAAAACCTTAAAACCACTCCAAGATAACAAAATCCTACCTGTTTTGAGGGCAATATATGATTACACCTTGAACCAGCTCGAAGGTGCGCCGTTCAAAGGGTTTACCGATGCATTGACAGCCTTGCGGCTTAAACAAGCGAGTTGCAATGGAAAGAGTCGGTTATTTGTCGCACTAGCCAGGCAAAACAATATTCCAGCTAGGCTGGTAGGAGGATTGATACTGAATGAAGGTAGTAAAAAGACATCACATCAATGGGTAGAAGTCTATATTCAAGGGCATTGGGTTCCATTCGGTCCTACCAATGGGAATTTTGCTCATCTACCTGAAAATTATCTATCCCTTTATCGAGGCGATAAAGTTTTATTTAGGCGTACGTCAGATATTAATTTCAATTATTTATTTACCATATCCAAACGATTGGTAGCACCTAACTTATACCAGCGTGAGCAAATATTACCTAACACTGATGACCAACTCTTCAACATTAGTCAAATGCTACTCTCAATGGGTTTAGCGTCCAATACTATTGCTCTTTTCCTATTGTTTCCACTCTGTACACTGGTAATTTCTTTTTTAAGAAACGTTATTGGAATCAAAACTTTCGGTGTTTTTCTACCTATGCTAATTGCAGCAGCTTGCGTTTTTACTGGCTTATTTAGGGGAATAGTAGCATTTACCGTTATTCTTGCAGTAAGCTATTTATCTCATCTTGTGTTTGATAAAATGAGGATGCTAAAGATTGCTAGGCTTGCTTCTATCATAACAATAAATACGCTGTTTTTTATTGCCGGTTTAAGTTTAATCGGGTCCCATACCAATTTAGAATTCGGGATGCTTTCGCTTTTTCCAGTGGTTATAATTAGCTTTGTCGCTGAACGTATTCACCACATGTCAGATGAACATGACTGGTTGGGCTTCTTGACGGTTTCTTTAGGAACTCTATTTTCTATTACAATATGCTTCCTAGTGTTAAGCTCTTTTCTATTGGAAGGATTGTTTTCTTTTTATCCCGAGTTTTATATGTTAGTGCTAGCACTTCAAATCTATATCGGCCAATGGACAGGGTTGAGAATCAGTGAGCTTCATCGATTTAGAGGTATTTTGAAAAATAAACGTCACCCTGTATTAGGGATTAATGAAAGAAACCGAAATCTAGTTTATGTGCACAACGAAATGAAATGGTTAAAATTGGCAAGTGATAAACTGGCAAGTAAAGAAAAGCTTAAAGCCTTTAACATACCAAGCCCGGGGACTCTTTTAGTTATTAAAAACCTATCGGAACTCGTTTTGCTGAACGAATTTCTAACGACAGTAAGTCAATTTGCATTGAAACCGAATCAAGGCTCCCAAGGTAATGGTATTTTAATCGTTGTAGAAAAAAAAGAGGATGTATTTGTAACCGCCGGTGGAGATCGCTTAACTTCTGAGCAAATTCGAAGGCATTGTATTGAAGTGATTTCCGGTACATTTTCTCAATCTGGAGATGATGATATCGTCTACTTCGAACCTCTGTTAGTGCAACACGAATCATTACAAAAACTAGCGCCTTATGGGCTGAGTGACATACGCATTATTGTCAGTCGTGGTCATGTTGTTAGTTCAATGCTGCGAATGCCTACAAAATCATCCGACGGCAAAGCAAATCTGCATCAAGGTGCTGTAGGTATTGCCATCGATATTCATACAGGGTTGACCACTAACGCTAGAGTAAAAAACCTATCTATCGACAAACACCCAGATAGTGATGCTAATCTTATCGATATCCAAATACCTTTTTGGAATGAAATTATTAAGATGTCAATGGCTTGTCAACAAGCGATAGAATTAGGCTATATGGGCGTTGATATTTGTATCGACAAAGAACAGGGCCCTTTAGTTCTAGAGGTTAACGGAAGACCAGGGATTGAAATTCAGAACATTCAAAATCGGGGTTTATATGCAGAATTTTAGTCCTGATGAGATGAAATTAAGAGAAGAAAAACATTTAAAGCGTTCCGATGATAAAATTGGCACAGCGATCCCTCTGACTTTTTTCTTTTTGCTGCTATTAAGCACAATTATATTGGGACAACACCTATTATCAAAGAAAAATACTTCCTTAAATACAATTAACATAACCTTTGAACGATTAGAACAACAGGAAGAGATAGATAATGTAGAATCATTCAACAACTTAACTCAAGCAAACCAGTTGGAAATTGAAATAATTGCAATTCAGTATTTAAATGGAAAGTTAAAAATTGAAGAAATTCGAAGTAGGATGAATGACATTGAATCAACTGAGCCAAATGAATTCGCAAAGAAGATCGCAGCTTTAATTAACCGACTGATTGAGCAAAAAAAATACACAAGTGCATTACCTATATTTCAATATTTGACAAAAAAACAGATCACTTCATTAAAGATGAGCTTTAGATACGCACAGACCTTGAGTAAGACCAATCAGACCGAAAAAGCCATTGCTGAATACGAGTCACTATTAAAACTCAATCCAAAACATCAAGCGGCACTAGTAAACCTTGGTCTCTTATTACTTTCAAATCATCAACCACTTCAAGCCTATTCGGTTTTCAGTAAAGGCTTAACATTTGATAGTGGCGTTCATAAGGCAAAGATACACGCAGGTTTAGGCGACTCTCAAATGGGGTTAAAGAAACCTAAAGAAGCCCTCTTAAGTTTTCAAAAGTCAATAGAGTACCGCCCTACCAGCTCACTGACCTGGAAAAAATTAGCCAGAACACAGCGTGAACTTAAAATGCCTGTGAAGGTAGTGTCCTTGAGTTATCAGAAAGCGTTATCGCTCCAGCCTTCAAATAGTCGTCTCGCCAGTGAATTTGCCAATTATCTTTTTCATAACATGCTGTTCAAACAAACAACTGAGCTTTTAAGGAACCATTTACGTCAATCGAAAACCTCTATTTCAGAAAGATTACTGATAGTGATAAGTTACCTAGAATTACAACGATCTGCGAATGCAAAAAAACAACTCAGCTATTTAAAAAAGTATGTTTCTAGGCGAAAACAAAAAATGTTCGCTGATTCTTTGGGGAGTTATTTACAGGGTAACTTTGAAAATAGCTTAGCTGGATTTAAGGCCTCCTTAAAGAAAAACAGAGATAATAATTTAGCTTACTATATGATCGGCCAAACTTACTTTGCTCAAAACAAACCGAAAAATGCAGCAATCTATTTTAACAAGGTTCTACAAAATAGTTTTTTTTACAACATTGCTCAATATCGATTGGGTATGACAAAAATAATTCATGGAAAAACAGATGAAGCAAAAAATATTTTTAACCGACTATTTGCTCGGCTACCTCAAAATATTGATATTGCTTTTCAAGTTGCAAAGCTTGCCTATGCTAACAATGATAGTGTGCTTGCACATGCCTCCATATCAAAAGCAATCCTAGGCTCACCCGATAAAAAAGACTATCGATTATTGGAAGCGAAAATAAAATGGCGTATGGGAGAACGGGAAAATGTTTTTGACTTACTTAAATCGATCTTGAAGCAACATCCAACCTATAAGCCCGCTATTTATCGACTCGCTGATTATTATAGTAGAATGAAAAAATTTCAAGATGCCGTTAGTCACTTTTCAAATCTTCTTGAAATTGACCCCGACTACAGTAACACCCAGTTTAGATTGGCAGTTCTACTATCGGCTAATCTATCGGCTAATACACAATCAAAAATCAAGGCGTTACAGTTGGTGCAAGATTACCTTCAACGAAATAGTGCCGATGTTAAGGCAAGATTATTTGATGCCAAACTGCTCTGTGAATTGAAAAAAATGCAGGAATGTCAGCATCAATTAATGTTAGTGAACAAGTTTGAGCCCGATAACAAAGAAGCTCAAAGTATTAAAATGGACTATTTTGGGTCCTTAACGCAGTCTAATTAATAATCCAAACGTAATATATGAGGTTACCAAATGAATTTTTTCAAACTACAATGGGCTAAGAAATTCTCCGCAAAGCTACATTTGCATAGTGAACAGTTTCGGCTCTCAATAACTCAATTACTTGGTGTGATATTACTATTAGTTAACTTCTCAAGCCAAGCAGCTGACCTGACCATTTCCACTCTATTTGGTAGTGACAGCAATCCCCACAGACTAATGGATCCATTCTCACCAAATCGAGATGATTTTTTTTATAGTGATTTAAAATTTAAAACAAAATTTAAAAATAATTTTTCGGTACTTGCTAATATCAAAGGAGCTAGCTATTCAGATGACGACTCGTCCAATTGGTATAGGGGCAAAATTGACCTTGGCTACAAATCAAAATTTAAAGTTAAGAAAAAAAAATATAAATATAATTTTTCAGTAGATTATAATAAGTTAGATAGCACTTACATTAGCAGGTTCACCGGTGTTGAAGCTGAGCTATCTGGCATTGCTCTCGGTGACCGTTATGATGCGAACTTGATTAATGCTAATACTGAATTGTCTTTCAAAACAAAAAATAAAAGTAAATTTAGTCTTGGCTATCAATACAGAGATAAGAACTATCAATTCTATGATGTTGTAGGTTTGAGTAATCTTGATTATTCTCATCAAAAATTAAGCTTGGATTATAGTTATCCAATATCAAAAAATTCGAAGCTGACTATTAACTCGGATTTTTATAATCGCAATTATGACGACCGTAGAAATAAAGACC
The DNA here is from genome assembly GCA_002746155.1 of Gammaproteobacteria bacterium. Taxonomy (GTDB): domain Bacteria; phylum Pseudomonadota; class Gammaproteobacteria; order Enterobacterales. The sequence continues at coordinate 39,377 of NVWF01000006.1, forward strand.
TTAGTGGAGCGAATATAGCGGGAACTGATTTAGTCTATAATATAATTAATATTAAAGCTTCCTATGTTGATAATATTTCAAAATCGACATTGATAAGGTATTCATTGAAATATGGTCGTCGTACAGACAATGGTATGGGTTATTGGGATTCTAATTCAAACTATGCATCTGTCTATTTCAGAAAAAGATTAACCGATAAACACATCTTAACTACCAGCCTAAGATATTCAGTATTTGATTATGATAATCGTTCAGATTTCTCAAGTTTATCTCTTGACGAACAAGCGAAACAAAATAATGGCTTTAAGTATGCCTTTGATTACCGATGGGTTTTTAACCGAGGCAATGATTATGACTTGGCAGCCTATGTAAAACTCCAGATTGACTCTTTTAAGAGTTCAACTTCAGAGTATGAATACCAAAGGAATCAGATTTCTATTGGTCTTCGATGGGATCCTCGGTAGTTTCCTATGGCCAGCAATTGTTGGCCTAGCCTTGAGGGCGCATATGGGGAAAGAGTATAACGTCTTTGATTGTCGGCGAATCACTTAACAACATAACCAGACGATCGATGCCGATACCTTCTCCTGCCGTTGGAGGCATACCATATTCAAGGGCAGTGATATAATCAGCATCATAATGCATAGCTTCATCATCTCCTTCTTCAAGGGCTGCTACCTGATCAAGAAATCTCGCCTTTTGATCGTCAGGATCATTGAGCTCCGAAAAGCCATTAGCAACTTCACGGCCCGCTACAAAAAATTCAAACCTGTCGGTTATAAAATGATCATCATCATTACGTCTTGATAGGGGGGACACCTCAACAGGATATGCGGTTATGAAAGTAGGCTGGATTAATTTTTCTTCAACCGTTTCTTCAAAAATTTCAATTTGAACTTTACCCAGTCCATAGGAATCTTTTATATGTAGGCCTAAACTCTCTGCAATTTTTATTGCTGAATCTCGATCCTGCAAATCTTGCAACTTATACTCAGGGTTAAAATACATGATAGATTCTAAAATCGTCATTCTGGTAAAAGGTTGAGAAAAGTCATAATCAATGCCACCACTCTGGAAGGTTTGACCACCGAGTACTTGATCTGCCACAGTCCTTAGCATGGCCTCGGTCATATCCATCAGATCATTATAATCGGCGTAGGCCCAGTAGAATTCAAGCATGGTAAATTCTGGGTTGTGACGGGTGGATAAACCTTCATTTCTAAAGTTACGGTTTACCTCAAATACCTTCTCAAACCCGCCAACCACTAATCGCTTTAAATACAATTCTGGAGCAATGCGTAAATACAAGGGAATATCCAGAGCATTATGATGTGTTTCAAATGGCTTAGCTGCAGCCCCACCAGGGATGACATGCATCATGGGAGTTTCAACTTCAAGAAAAGAACGTTCAATCATAAACTGACGGATGGCTTCAACAACTTGGCTACGCATGATAAAGGTTTTTCTTGATTGCTCATTAACGATCAAATCTACATAACGCTGACGATACTTAACTTCTTGATCAGCAAGACCATGCCATTTATCAGGTAGCGGTCTCAATGATTTAGTAAGTAGAGTTAACGCTTTCCCACGCACTGAGACTTCGCCTTTATTGGTCATGAAAACCTGACCGGTAACGCCGATAATATCGCCGATATCCCAACGTTTAAAGTCGTCGTATACACCCTCTTTGAGTAAGTCACCCTTTACATAAACTTGCACACGGCCGTTGACATCTTGAATGTTGATAAAGCTCGCTTTACCCATATTACGGCGGGTCATAATTCGACCTGCTATGGTTACTGTCATATCAAGTTGGGCAATAGTTTCTTTATCAAGACCAGCGCACTTAGCGAGGATATCTGATGATAAGGTATCACGCTGAAATCCATTAGGATAAGCTCTACCCTCTTCCCTTAACTGTTCAAGTTTCTGGCGGCGAATTGCCATCTGTTCATTGCTATCAATTTGCTGCTCATCACTCATTCTTTTTTACTCATTCTTGTTAACTAACAGGGTGTATTATTTTGTCCATCACAAGGTACATTATAGGCCTTGCTTTAGGCTCGCTTCAATAAATTGATCTAAATCGCCATCAAGAACTGCTTGGGTATTACTGGTTTCAACCGAGGTTCTTAAATCTTTAATGCGTGACTGATCGAGAACATAAGAGCGGATTTGTGATCCCCAACCAATATCTGATTTTGAGTCTTCTAAGTCTTGTTTGCCTTCATTGAGCTTATGCAACTCAAGCTCATATAATTTAGCCTTCAGCTGAATCATGGCCGCCGCTTTATTCTTGTGTTGAGAGCGATCGTTTTGACACTGTACAACGGTATTTGTCGGTAAATGGGTGATACGAATTGCAGACTCAGTTGTATTAACATGTTGTCCGCCTGCACCACTTGCTCGGTAAGTATCAATGCGTAAATCAGCAGGGTTAATATCTATCTCAATGCTGTCATCCACCTCAGGAAACACGAAAACAGATGCAAAGGATGTATGACGACGGCTACCTGAATCAAAGGGGGATTTTCTCACCAAACGGTGGACTCCCGTTTCCGTTCTTAACCAACCGTAGGCATATTCTCCCTTAAGATGAATGGTAGCACTCTTGATACCTGCAACATCACCGTTAGAAATTTCCGTCACTTCGGTTTTAAAGCCCTTCCTCTCACCCCATCGTAAATATTGTCTTAGTAGCATATTCGCCCAGTCTTGAGCTTCAGTTCCACCGGAACCCGATTGAATATCAAGAAATGCACTATTAGCATCCATATCACCACTAAACATACGCCGAAACTCAAGTTTTTTAACCTTTTGTTCCTGGAAGGCTAAATCCTTTTCTAGCTCCTGCACAGTCGTTGTGTCATTTTCTTCAACGGCCATATTTAATAGTTCTGTGGTATCAACAAGGGAAATATCCAAACTACTAATGGTAAAAACCACTAGTTCTAGATCAGCTCTTTGTTTGCCTAAATTCTGAGCACGTCCAGGGTCATTCCAAACATCGGGTTGTTCTAGCTCACGGTCAACTTCTATGAGCTGTTCAGCCTTCAGATCGTAGTCAAAGATACCCCCGAAGTGAATCTACGCGAAGCTTTAGATCATTAATTTTTTCACGAATTGGATTTACTTCCATTTTTATTTCCCATCTTGTTCTAACAACAGTTTATTTTGCGAAGCATTGTACCCTAGGGGTGCTACTGATTACAGACTTTCTTGATTCAATAGCTTTAATTAGGGTAAAGTAATGCTACTAGATAAGTGGAGAAGTCTATGGTTGGTAAAAAAGCTAAAACCTTAAAAGTTGAGCCGCGCATCATCAAGAAGTATCCCAATCGTCGTCTGTATGATACTAAGTACAGTCATTATATTACCCTCCATGACGTTCATGATTTAGTCAGAAATGATGTGAGTTTCCATGTTATTGATGTGAAAACAGGCGCTGACTTAACCCGCTCTACCCTACTGCATATTATTTATGATCAAGAAGAACATAACCTGCCTTTGATTACTTCTGAGTTATTAAAATCAATTATAGGTTTTTATGATGATCCCATGCACTCCCTGTTTAGTCGTTATCTTGAACACAGTATTACGGTGTTTAAAGAACATCTTGTGGATTTAAAAAGTCCAGTGAATTCACTACTTAAAAGTGAAGCCCAAGTTAATCAATTACATGATTTAGCTGAAGATAGTCTTGAAAGTTGGAAGGTCAATAACAAAGACGATTAGTGTTGATTAATTATTATTGATTAACAATACTTAAGAAGACACTAACAAGCTCTAGAAACTGCTGATGGTATTTTCCCATGATTAGAAATAACAAGGATGTACAAAAAACACTAAAGGATACTAATACTTTTAATGAGGAAAATTTCAACTTTGCTTTTATAAAACTAAATAAAAACCATAGACTTATCACGATAACCACTAGGTTCGATAAAATGATCCAGCGAACTTGAGGCTCAAGCTGTACTGACGCGCCGATAATAACACCGGGTGTTAAATAGACAGGCGCCCAGACAAGTGCTGATAAGATATTGGTTATTTGAAATCGCAAAGCAGGCATGGAGCTCATTCCTGCTAATAAGGGTACAAACGCTCTAACGGGACCAATAAATCTACCTAGAGCAATGCTTATGATTCCAAAGCGTTGAAAGAAGTGTTCTGTATTGGCTAACCACTCAGGGTGACGTTTAAAAACTCTCCAGTTATGCACCTTCTGTTGATAGTGAACACCCACTAGGAAACTTAAATATTCTCCTATTACCGCACCTGCAAAACAGAAAAGACTTGCTAAATAGAAGTTGATATTGCCCGTGCCGATAAGAACGCCTACCCCAACGAGTAATAACCAACCTGGCATTAATAATCCAACAACTGCTAGGGATTCTATAAAGGCGATTGCAAACACTATTGCCAGAGCCCAATCTGGGTTATTACTAATCCAACTGATAAATTGTTCTAGATCGAAAAAGGACAAATGATTAATCCTTCGGCTTTAACATTTTTAAATTGTCTAGACCAGCATTGTTCATTTCAAGGGCACGTTCGGCACGGTAACTTGAACGGACGAAGGGGCCAGAAACCACTTCTAAGAATCCTTTTTCTAAACCAATAGTGCGATACTGTTCAAAACGCTCAGGCGTAACATATCGTTCCACATCCAGATGATTACTTGTGGGACGAAGATATTGCCCTAGGGTGAGGATATCAAGCTTGATATCAAGTAAATGGTCCATGGTCTGATAAATTTCCTCATCCGTTTCACCAAGCCCTACCATTAAACTGGTTTTTGTTAGAATATCAGGACGATATTGCTTGGCATGGGCAAGTAATGACATGGTTGTTTCATAACTAGCTCTTGGATCACGAACCGGATGGGTTAATCTTTCAACGGTTTCAATATTTTGGGCAAATACTACAATGCCAGAATCTAAAACCTTTTCTAAATGTTCAGTATTGCCTTTAAAGTCAGGGGTTAAGGTTTCAACAGCCGTCTCAGGATTACGTTTTTTAATGGCCATGACACAATCAGCATAATGCTGAGCGCCACCATCCTTGAGATCGTCTCGATCAACCGAGGTTAGCACCACATACTTTAATGCCATATTATTAACGGCATCAGCAGCGTTACTCGGCTCGTCACTATCTAACCAACCCTTGGGATTACCCGTATCAACAGAACAAAACCTACAAGCTCTTGTACAAACTGAGCCCATCAACATGATAGTTGCAGTGCCAGCACTCCAACATTCCCCTATATTGGGGCACATGGATTCTTCGCACACCGTACTTAATTTATTCTTTCGGACATTAGTTTTAAGTTGTTGGTACTTGCTGCCAGAAGGCAAGCGTACTTTTAACCACTCAGGTTTTCTTGCTAAGGGTTTAGTCTGCACAGCCAACTTTTGTTTTATGCCATTTTTAATAGCCGAATGGCCCAGTTTAGTTTCAAACTTGGCTCCAGAAATGACTTGGATGGGTATCGATTGATCGCCCATAAATGATCCTCTAGGAAAAACTTTTTATGAAAACATTCTATGAAACATAGAAAATAAAAAATGAATTATACCAGAAACATTGCTTTTGTTGCTAAGTTGCTTTTGAAAAACCATCAAAGCCAAGTGATAGAGCAAGAGAACTGGCTAATTCATGGCTTATTGACTCTAACGTATCGGGACCAGCTTGTAACTTCATGGAAGTAATTTGTAAACCTGAATAACCACAGGGGTTTATTCTGCCGAAGGGTTCTATATCTGGAGCAACATTTAACGCCAAGCCATGGAAAGAACAGCCTTTTCGTATGCGTAATCCAATTGAGCAAATTTTTTCGCCACTTAGCGTATAAACACCGGGTGCATCCGCTCTAGCTGATGACTTGATGTTGTATTTCTTAAGCAGATCTATGACGCCATTTTCTATGGCAGTAACCAGTTGACGAACTCCCAAGTTCAGCCTTTTAAGATTAACCATGATATAAACAACCTGCTGGCCCGGTCCATGGTAAGTGACCTGCCCACCTCTATCTACCTGTACGACTGGAATATCTCCAGGGGCTAATACATGCTCAGCCTTGCCTGCCTGACCTTGGGTGAAAACAGGGTCATGTTCTACAAACCAGAGCTCATCTTGGGTATTTTCATCCCGAGTATCGGTGAACTGCTGCATCATCTCCCAGACACCAACGTATTCCCTTCGTCCAAGGCTTCTTACTAGGATTTGGCAATGTTTTGTTTTAGCTTCGCGGGTCACAACAGCATCTTTACGCCCTTCACAGCGTAAACATCCTTATAAATATCCTCTAATTGTTGTTTGTTAATTAGATGGATATGCACCGTTACTGATACATATTTTCCTGCGCTGCTAGGTTTAAGGCTGGCAGTATAATCCCTAGGAGCATGTTTTTGGATGGCACTAACAACATTATTTTCAATACCATCAATAGCAAGACACATGGCTTTAAATGAGAAGTCACAGGGAAACTTCCATGAATCTTTGTTATCGGTGTTTTTAATCGTTTATCCAACCATCTACTGCTTTCGCCACATAGTCTGTAAATTTACTCCACATACCCGCTTCTTCAATTGCTTCTAGTGCTACTAAGGGTAGTTCTTTGATTTTCTTACCCTCTAACTCAAAAAACACTAAACCAATTTTTTGACCTTTTGCTATGGGGGCTTCTAATTGACCATCAATTAAGAATTTAGCTTTTAATTTATTACCATCACCACGGGGGATAGTCAGTAGGATTGATTGATCGAGTCCGAGGGCAATGTTTTCTTTTTCACCGTACCAAATTCTTTGTTGGTGTAATATCTGACCCGGTTGTACAGGTTCAACGGTTTCATAAAAACGAAATCCAAAATTTAATAGACGCTTATTTTGTTGCTTGCGGGCATTCTTAGAGTTAGTGCCTAAAACCACCGATATCAAGCGCATATTATCTCTAGTTGCTGAAACAACAAGAGAGTAACCAGCGGCTTGAGTGTGACCGGTTTTAACACCATCAACATTCATGCCTCTATCCCACAAAAGACTGTTACGGTTATATTGTTTTATGTCATTGTAGGTAAATTCTTTTTCTTTATAGACTTCATAATCATCGGGAAAGTCACGAATAAGAGCTTGTGCAAGAAGAGCCATGTCATGGGCTGTTGTAAGATGACTTTCATCGGGTAGACCATTGCTATTTACAAAATAAGTATCATGCATACCAAGGAGTTTTGCATGATAATTCATTAGTTCAGCGAAGCCTTGCTCACTACCTGCTATATGCTCAGCTACTGCCACAGAAGCATCATTGCCTGATGAGATTATTACCCCTCTTTTTAAATCCTCAAGTGAGACTTCAGTATTCACTTCAATAAACATCAAAGATGAACCTGGGAAATTTTTAGCCCAGGCATTTTTGCTGATCCTTACACTATCTTGATAACTTACATTGCCCTTGCTAACTTCATGTGACATAACATAGGAAGTCATCATTTTAGTTAAGCTTGAAGGAGGTACCTGTAAATCAGCATTTTTTGAAACTAGGATTTTTCCCGTATCAAAATCCATCAAGATATAAGCCTTGCCAGACATTTCAGGTGCTTTTGGAATAATTGCAAACAGACTGCCTGCACTTAAGGACAAGAATATAAATAATGCTTTTAGAAATGTTATAGTTCTTGACATGATTGTCTAGTTTCTCCTGATAATTTAATCGCTATTACTGTTAAGAATATTGTTGAGAATAGTGCTAATAATTATTCTGATATTTGCAKNTGTNTANTTTAWYRKWRAAGCCTTGAAAACCCTACACAAACCACTAATTCTGATAGATGAATTCACCCAATTCAGGCTATTTATTCTTAAAAATGCTTCTTTAGTTCAAATAAACCAAGCTTGCGTGGGGATAGGATAATTTATCCAGTTTAATTATCCAATCTCTGGCCAAAGAGACATTGTTAAATGGGCCAAGACGTACCCGAAATAAACTTTTTCCCTTATTAACTAATTCACTCACTCTAACCTCAGTCTTAACTAACTTAGCTAAGATTTTTCTTAGATTTTCTGCACTAAGACGATTAGAAAATGCGCCTATTTGCACAGCTATTAATTCGCCACTGTGTGAATCCGCTAGGCTAGGGTGTTTTTCACCCGCTTTAAGTGCAACGACTTCTACGGGAGCTGTACCCACTTTATCTATGTCTAACTTTCTAGCTGCAACAAAGGATAGATCAATCACTCTTCCCTTATGGAAGGGACCACGATCATTGACCTTAACCACAATGGAGCGATTATTATCAAGATTTGTTACCCTTACATAAGACGGTAAAGGCAAGTTTTTATGGGCTGCAGTCATTTTATACATGTCATAAATTTCACCACTTGAAGTTTCATTGCCGTGGAACTTATAACCATACCAAGAGGCAATACCTCTCTCTTTAAAATCTTCTGCTGAATCTAAAACATAATATCTTTTGCCAAAAACTACATAGGAAGATGGATTACCCCTAACACTCAGGGGTTCTTCCCTAGGAATTGCATCTGCAATCCCACTAACATCAACCTGGTGAGATGGTCCGCTATCTTGAATAACTCGATTTGAGCAGCCATTAAGAAGCAACATAAAGACCATTAGGCAGATGTAAACTCTCATTTAGCTCCGCCATTCGTGGAAGTTTTGTATCGTTCGTTAATCATCTCAGTCAATTGCACCACTGCCATGGTGTAGAGAGTCCTTGGGTTATAACGACTGATCACATAAAAATTATGTAGGGCGACCCAATACTCCTTATGATCTTTTTGCTTTAACTCTATTAATAACGCTAACTCATCTGAACCAAGGCTATCATTGACAGTTACGCCAGCTTTACGAAAGTCTGAAATTTTTTTCGAAGGTTTTAAACCTCTTTGCAATAAAGCTTTATACCCAAGGCCTGCTACTTCTGCTTTATGGATGATATCGCCACCTTTTTTCCATTTATGCATTTTAATGTAGTTAGCGATACTGCCTATTGCATCCACCTTATTGTTTAATAAATCAATTTTACCATCTTTATCAAAATCCACCGCATACATACGATAGCTACTAGGCATAAACTGTCCATAACCCATTGCTCCTGCGTAGGATCCTTTGATCAAACCTGGCGTCCAGTCTTGCTCTCTGGCTAGTAAGAAAAATTCTTTTAATTCTTTGCGGAAAAATTTACTTCGTCTGGGGTAGTGAAAGCCAAGGGTATAGAGGGCATTGAAAACATCATTTTTACCTTTAATTCTTCCATATTTAGTTTCAACACCCATCAGGCCAACAATAAGTTCAGCTGGAACACCAAATTCTTTTTCTGCACGCTGAAGAGTTTCGGCATTTTTTTTCCAAAATTCTACACCCAAATCAACTCTTTCCTGTTGTATAAATATATTACGGTATTTAAACCAGGGCATGGATGCTTCAGCTGGGCGGTGTATGGCTTTTAAGATCCCTTTATTAGGCTTTACATCATTAAACCAGAGGTTTAACTCTGTTTCTGTAAAACCATGTTTTGAAGTCATCATAAGGTAAAAAGCCTCAACGTCTAGGGCTAATTGTTTTTCGTCAAGCATTTTAGTGCTTTTCGTTTCGGCCAAAACAGCGGTATTTATAGCTGTACTAAGAAGTAATAAAATAAGCATTTGTTTAAACAAGAACTCTCTCCTGAGTGATTTAAGATGAAACTTAAGTATTAAACAATATTTAACCATTTTTTTACCCTGTTTCGCTAATGATTTTGAATCAAATAATGTAACAAATGAATTTATTACTCGGTTACTTTCAAAGTTAAGAGGAATGTAAACGCCTATGGGTTCGAATACCCATCAATATTCCCATACTTGCCATCATGGTAACCATGGCGGTTCCACCATAACTCACTAAGGGCAGAGGTAAACCAACAACGGGCAATAGCCCAGTCACCATGCCAATATTCACAAACACATAAACAAAAAAGGTGAGTATTAAAGAACCTGCTAGTAATCTAGTGAAGGTGTCTTGAGCTTGGGTGCCAATGTAAAGACCTCGTCCAATAATGAACAAGTAAACCAATAATAATAATAAAATCCCAAAGAAACCAAACTCTTCACCTAACACAGAAAAAATAAAGTCCGTATGACGCTCGGGCAAAAATTCTAACTGTGATTGGGTACCATTTAACCAACCTTTACCGTATAAACCACCTGAACCTATGGCAATCTTTGACTGGATGATATGGTAGCCATTGCCGAGAGGGTCACGTGATGGGTCTAAAAATATCAACACCCTGTCCCTTTGATAATCGTGAAGTAGAAAATTCCAAGCTATGGGTGCAAAAGAAGCAATTGAAATGGCAAAACCAGAAATCAGTTTCCAACTAATCCCCGATAAAAAGAATACAAACAATCCTGAACTAGCGATGAGTAAGGCTGTTCCTAAATCTGGTTGATTAGCAATCAAAAGAGTTGGTATGAGAATAATTAAACTAGCCACAAACAAATAACGTTTTCTGGGCGGCAAGTTACGTTCACTTAAGTACCAAGCAAGCATCATGGGTAGGGCAATTTTCATTATTTCTGAAGGTTGAAAACGAAACAGACCAAGATCTAACCAGCGTTGGGCCCCTTTTCCAGTTACGCCAAAAAACATCACCAAAATCAGCATGGATATGCCTATGACATACAAGGGAACGGCCCAAGCTTTTAACACTCGCGGCGGAATTTGCGCTATAAAAAACATCACAGCAATGGCTAAAGCAAGTCGAATGACCTGTCGGTGAATTAATTGAATATTTTCACCACTGGCACTGTATAAAACAACTAACCCTATGGCAATAAGCACGAGCAATCCTAATAACAAAGGTAGGTCGATATGCAGCCTCCATAAAGCAGAATGGCGTGCTTTATGGGCGTTACTTCGTGCTGACTCTAACATTACTCGATGTTTCCTGTTTTAAATAAAACTCCATGGCTTTACGGGCTAGGGGCGCAGCATTCGCACTACCTCCTCCGGCATTTTCAATGATCACAGAAATGGCAATTTTAGGTTTTTTATAGGGAGCATAGGCAACAAATAAAGCATTATCTCTGTGTATTTCTGCCAGCTTTTCCTCATCATACTCTTCATCTTGAGCGATGGCTGTTAACTGAACGGTTCCCGATTTACCCGCCGAGGTGAAATTAGCTGTTCTAAAAGCAGCATAGGCTGTTCCACCAGGTGAATTAACACCACGCATGGCTTTATTAACGAGAGCAAAATTCTTTTTAGTAAAGTCAAAAATTTGCTCTTCTGCAACTGTGATGCTCACCTTCTTCAGTTTCTCTCTCGGACCAATAGCCTTGGCTAGATTTAGATCATAACGAGTTCCACCATTTGCCATAATCGCTATTGCACTGACAAGTTGCAGTGGTGTAGCATTCCAATAGCCTTGGCCGATACCAATAATAATCGTTTCTCCTGGATACCAAGGTTGATTTCTGTCAGCTTGTTTCCAACCCCGAGAAGGCATGAGGGCTGGTACTTCCTCTCCCATATCGATGTTAGTTAATTGACCAAATCCGAAGCTATGCATACCATCATAAATTTTATCAATACCAAGTTTAAGAGCAAGTTCATAATAGAAGGTATCACAGGAATGAATGATAGCTCGGGTTAAATTTACCCAGCCATGACCTTCTTTTTGCCAATCTCGATAGCGTCTTTCCTTACCTTCTAATTGAAAAAAACCCTTATCCCAAATACGCGTTGCAGGCTCTATAACCCCCTCTTCTAACCCTAACAGCCCCAACATGGGTTTAATAGTTGAACCAGGAGAATATTGACCACGAAGTGCTCGATTAAATAAAGGACGGTCTTGCGATTTTAGTAAGACTGAATAAGCTTTTGATGAGATCCCTTGAACAAAAGCATTGGGTTCATAAGCAGGTGAACTGACTAGTGAAAGGACAGCGCCATTATTAGGATCAACTGCAATCACAGCTCCCCGTCGACCCTTGAGTAATTTTGTAATTTCTAGCTGTAAATGACTGTCTATATGCAAATGAATATCTTGACCAGGTATAGGATCTTTTCGATTAATGACTCTTAACACTCGTCCCCTTACATCTGTCTCAACCTCTTGATATCCGATAGTTCCATGGAGTATGTTTTCATAAAATTTCTCAAGCCCAACCTTACCTATGTGGCGAGTAGCCTGGTAATTTTGTTTATCAATATTGGCCAAATCCCTCTCATTGATTCGTCCAACATAACCAAGAGCATGTACTAAATTTTCGCCAAAGGGATAATATCTTGATAATCTTGCTTCAATAGAAACACCTGAAAACCGGTACTGATTAACAGCAAAAATAGCTCTATCTGTTTCAGTTAACCCACTAATCAAACTCGTTTGTTTAAATCCTCTTCGATGTTTACGACTCTGATGAAACTGCTCGATTTTATCATCGGTTATTGACCCTAGGATTGACTGCAAATCTAGTAGGGTTTGTTCGATGTTGTTAATCTTTTCTGGAATTAATTCAAGGGAAAAAACAAGTCTATTTTCAGCTAGGATGACGCCGTTACGATCATAAATTAAGCCACGATTTGGTGCAATTGGAATCACTTTAATACGATTTTGATTAGAGAGGGTTTGAAAATCTTGATGCTGTTGTACCTGTAAATAAAACATCCTACCCACAAGTATTAGCATCAAACTGAACAGGATAAAAGCCACTGCAACAGTACGAGTATTATAGAGATTGCTCTCTCGAAAGTGATCTTTTATTGTCTGTCTTCTGACCATTGAATATTATTTCATTCCCTGTGATAAGGATGACCAGCATTCACTGACCAGGCCCGATAGAGGGCTTCTGCTATGACAACTCTAATCAAAGGATGGGGGAAGGTTAATTTTGACACTGACCAATGCTGTTGGGCTCGAGCACTAGCCTGAGTTGATAAACCATCCGGTCCTCCCACTAATAAACAAACGTCGCTACCTAAGGATTGCCAGTTACTAAGGTGCTTTGCTAAATCCGCCGTTGTCCAAGACTTGCCGGTTACATCTAGACTGACCACGAAGTCCGTCGGCTTAATAGCCGCCAACATCATCTCACCTTCCTTATTGAGTAATCGAGATATATCGGCATTTTTTCCTCGGTGAGCCAAAGGTATTTCTATCAAGACTAGCTGTAACTCTCTTGGCAATCTACGTGCATATTCTTGATAACCGGTCTGCACCCAACTGGGCATTTTTTTTCCAACAACGATGAACTTTATACGCATTTGAACCTGCTATTCATCAGCTAGTCATCAGCTAGTTCTGGATCCCATAATTTTTCAAGCTGATAAAAATCGCGCGTGGCTTGTTGCATTACATGGACAACAACATCTCCCAAGTCAACTAACACCCATTCAGCAGAACTCTCACCCTCCACACCCAAGGGAGGGTTATTTGCGGCTTTAGTTCGAATTATTACTTCACCGGCTATTGCTTTCACTTGGCGATTTGAACCACCAGAACAGATAATCATAATATCCGTGAAGGTGCTCGTTGCTGTTACATCAAGAGTAACAATATCCTTGGCTTTCATATCTTGTAAAGCCTCAATAACCATATTTTTTACTTCATTTGTTTTCATTTTTCACCAGTTTTTATCGTTTCTATCTTACTATTGTTTAATTATCTCATAAACTGCGCTGGTATACCCGTTCCACCTCAAGATGTATGTTTCAGTCTGACTAAAAACAGTCATCTTGAGGTGGAACGAGTATAAATCACTTTGAACAGTATATCTTATGCAGGTTAAGGTAATCCGACACTTGTTTAGGGACTAAGTTACTTACGCTATTGCCTTCTTTCAACCCTTTACGAATAGCTGTGGATGATATGTCTAACAGGGCATTCTTCATAAAAATAACAGAGCCCTTGGATGAAGTTGGGTAACCCTCTAATTTATATTCAACTTTCTGAACATAGTCTGACAATTTAGCACTAAGATCTGGATGCTTACCCGGGCGTACCGCCACCACGAGGTGAGCAAAGTCTGTAAGATGTTGCCATTGATGCCAAGTATCTAAAAGGCAAAAAGCGTCTATTCCTAGAATAAAATATAAAGGGGTGGAAGGACCAATTTCAGCTCTTAGTTCTTTTAAACTGTCCAGTGTATAGGAAGGACCTTTGCGCGTTAATTCACGTTCATCAATGATCAACTCAGGACTATCAACAACTGCAAGTTTGAGCATCTCTAAACGCTGCTCGATAGTTGCTGAAGGTGTGTCTCTATGAACGGGTTGATAGCTTGGCATTAACCTAAGGTGTTCGAGGTTAAGTTTTTTGATTAAGTCCGTCGCAAGCCTTAAATGCCCAAGATGAATGGGATCAAAGGTACCTCCCAGTACTGCAACCCCTTTCTTTACCTGCTCAGAATTCATTTAGAAGCTTTCCAAAGAGCATTGCCTGAAATTTGCAGTAACAGTGATTCCATAGCCAACCAAGCATCACCTGATTGCTGACCTTTAATCATCTTATCAAGATCCAAACAACGGGCTAAAAGTCTTTGCCATCCACTCACAGGGTAACGCAGCAATGACTTAGCATAACCTTGTTTTTTGTTTCCCCAGACATAATATTTTTGCATAACTTGGGCAGGCGCTTCACCCTTATGACAATCCCAAGCCATCTTAGTTAGGTTTCGAAGCTCAAAGGTGAGCAGCGCATTAATTCTGGCAACAGCTTCACCTTCAAGTTTTAATCCCTTGAGGATTCGGGTGAGTCTTTTGGCATCACCATTAAAACAAGCTTCTAACAGTTCAAAACTATCATAACGCGCATTATCGCCAACATATTCTTGCATCATTTTAGCAGTGATGGCCTCACTGTTACTCTCCTTGTTGGCATAAAGAAGGCTTAAACGCTGGATTTCTTGATCGGCTGCCAGTAGGTTTCCTTCAACTCGTTCAGCGAGGATCTCTAAGGCTTTTGCTTCTATTGATAAACCATTTTTTCTTGCTCGGCTACTAAGCCAGGTGGGAAGGCTTTTAGCGTCGATAGGCCAAATGGTAATATGAGCGCCGAGTTTTTCTAGACTTTTATACCAGGATTTGTTGGTGGATTTTTTATCCAATTTAGCACAACTAATTAATAGGAACTGATCCTCTGGAGGTTGTTCACACCACTTTTCAAAAGTCTTAGAAAATTCAGCTGGGGGTGTTTTATTAAATCTAAACTCGTAAATTTTTTGTTCGGCGAAAAGTGACAGGTTATCTGATGCGCTGGTGAAGCGATCTATGTCACCCTTCTCACCATGAAACAATTCTCTTTCGATGAAAGCCTTACTCTTAGCAGCTTGTCTTATTAAATCACAACTTTCTTTAACCAATAGTGGTTCATCACCTGAAACGAGATATACAGGTAAAAACTTATCCTCAAGGTGTCTTCTAAGTTGTTCTGGCTTAAGTTTCATTTAGGGATACTTATGTTTAGCACACTTATATTTAGCAATACTAGTTACCGATCATTTGTCTAGAAAACTGAGCTACAATACGATTGGCTAATTGATCATACATTTCTAAAATTAAATTCTCTAATTCGCGGTCAGCTGCCAGTGTATTATTATTATCATATCGATAATCACGTTCTACTGAAAATTGCTGAACTTGTATCTGTTGCTGTTGAACTGAAGATTTGAAAATAAAACTAACATCAACAGTGATCAAGGTTTCATATTCAGCCGGACGTCCATTAACATCGACAGATAAGATATTCTTTTTGAAGTTGATATGAGTAATTTGAATACCGTTATTAACAATCGCTTTGCTAAGGTTTTCTTTGCTCAACTGTTCAGAGCTAGGGGCAGCAGAAAACAGCTTTGAGGAAGTCTCAAGCTTGACAGAATAAGCGCCTAGAGTTGTTTTTATACTACGCTCTAGCTGACCAAAAGGATTGTCACTGTAAAGTATAATTGCCTGGCCGGTTAATGTTTCATAACCTCCACCTCTGGGTTTAAATCCACAACCTAAAAGCAGCAGGAATGAAATAAACAACATCAGAGTTATTCTTATGAGGGTATTCATTGTGTAGAAGTTTGTATTTATCATAAATAATTAATTAGCAACACTGTTTAATTCGCTACAATGTTGACTAGTTTTCCCGGTACATAAATGACTTTTCGAACGGTTTTATCTTCAAGAAATCGTATGACATTCTCGTCCGTCAAGGCCTGTTCTTTGACTACATCAGCTTCCATGTCTGCAGCAATTTCTAGTCTCGCTCTGAGCTTTCCATTCACCTGAACAACCACCGTGATCTCGTCACTGACCAAGGCACTTTCATCATGCTCAGGCCAAGACACATCAATTAGCTCTGAATCATTACCCAGTTCCTGCCAAAGGGTCTGACAAATATGAGGAACTATGGGTGACAATAATAATACCGTTGTCTGTAACGCTTCCTGCTGCAGCGCTCTTTGCTGAGTTGAACTTGCTTCAAAACGACTGATGTCATTCAGTAGTTCCATCACAGCTGCGATGGCCGTGTTGAAAGTAAAACGTCGTTCAATATCATCACTGACTTYWBBWWKBRBSBKNKRSRDYHTYYKMYKSMGWYMTKWKCMWSSMMYWYMYWAGSYMYKRATWKCWRSSSTYYSKGTCMSYKAACCATCAAGTGTATGGTTATAAACGATGCGCCATAATCGTCTTAAAAAGCGATTCGCTCCATCCACACCTGTATCTGACCACTCGAGGGATTGCTCAGGGGGAGAAGCAAACATCATAAACAAACGCACTGTGTCAGCACCATACTGATCGATGAGTATCTGCGGATCAACAGTATTGCCCTTAGACTTAGACATCTTGGCCCCGTCTTTTAGGACCATGCCCTGAGTTAACAGTTTCGTGAAGGGTTCGTTAGAATTAATTAAACCCATATCGCGCATTAATTTATGGAAGAAACGCGAATAGAGTAGATGCAAAATTGCATGTTCAATTCCACCGATATAATGATCAACGGGCAACCAATAATCAGCTCGCTCATCCAACATGGCCTGATCATTATCAGCACAACAGTAGCGAGCATAATACCAACTAGATTCCATGAAAGTATCAAAGGTATCCGTTTCAAATTCAGCCGCATCACCTGTTTCAGGATCAGTGGTTTGGTAGAACTCTGGCATGGATTTAATGGGTGAGCCCACACCTGAATATTCGATATCTAGGGGCAATACTTTTGGCAAATCTGCTTCAGGAATTGATACAGCACTGCCGTCTTTTTTATTGATCACAGGTATTGGAGCACCCCAATAACGCTGTCTTGAAACACCCCAATCTCTTAAACGGAAATTAATGGTTTTCTCACCTTTACCTTCAAGGCTTAACTGTTCATTAATGCCAGCAAAGGCAGCTTCAAAATCGAGACCAGTGTATTTATCAGAGTTGATCAGTAATCCTTTTTCGGTAAAAGCGGCTTGAGACAAGTCACATGGAAGATCAGAGTCTGTAGTAGGCTCAATAACCTGCAAGATAGGAAGCTTATACTTAGTAGCAAACTCCCAGTCCCTTTGATCGTGTCCGGGTACAGCCATAACTGCTCCCGATCCATAATCAATTAACACGAAATTAGCTACCCAAATTGGAAGCTCTTCACCGCTTAAGGGATGGATGGCTTTTAAGCCCGTATCCATGCCCTTCTTCTCCATGGTCGCCATATCGGCTTCTGCCACTTTCATTTGAGAGCAGCTTTCAATGAAGCTAGCGAGTTCAGCATTATCTTGTGCCATCTCAGAAGCTAAGGCATGTTGAGGTGCTACTGCCAGATAAGACACACCATAAAGAGTATCTGGACGGGTAGTATAAACTTCTAATTGCTGGGTATGATCCTTAACGCCAAATCGTAAATTGCTACCTTCCGAACGACCAATCCAGTTACGTTGCATGGTTTTGACCTGTTCTGGCCAGTCATCAAGTTCATCCAAATCATCCAATAACTCTTGGGCATAGTCGGTTATCTTCATAAACCATTGCTGAATTTCCTTACGTTCAACTAGGGCACCTGAGCGCCAACCACGACCATCAATAACCTGCTCATTTGCAAGCACTGTCATATCAATGGGATCCCAGTTAACAACAGCATTCTTTTTATAAACCATGCCTTTATCAAGTAACTTGGTGAAAAACCACTGTTCCCAGCGGTAATATTCAGGGTCGCAAGTGGCGATTTCCCTTGACCAATCATAACCAAAACCAAGGCGTTTGAGCTGATCACGCATATAGGCAATATTTTCTTTGGTCCAATTGGCTGGTGGAACTTTGTTTTTTATAGCAGCATTTTCAGCAGGTAATCCAAAGGCATCCCAACCCATGGGTTGTAATACATTTTTGCCTTTCATACGCTGAAATCGTGAAATTACATCACCAATACTGTAATTTCTTACATGACCCATATGTAGGTTCCCACTGGGGTAGGGAAACATGCAAAGACAGTAATATTTTTCCTTATCAGGATCCTCTACTGCTTTAAATGTATCGTTTTCATGCCAATGTTTCTGAAGGGCTAACTCCAGATTTTCGGGATTATAATGTTCTTCCATTGATGATATTTCTTGTTTAGTTTAAAGGGATAAATTTATTGCACTTTTAATTGCACTTTTAATTGCACTTTTAATTGCACTAAGGATACCGAAGGCAGCTTATAACAACAACCGCTATGAGCATTATTGTGATCATATTTGTGACGATAATTGTGGTGGTAATTGTGACCATACAGCAGTATTATTTGCATCTGTTTATTGTATTGAGAGGTAGGTATTTCCAAGTCTGTTAACGATATGTCACGGTTTCAGGTTATATGGTTAACAACTGACTTAATAATTGAAGGGTAGGAGTATTTTAAACTGCCTAGAAAATTATGCAAAGGATTGCAAATTATCGAGCACCATTACTCAGAATTACAGGCACTTATGGAGGCACTATATCGTCCATTGCCTAACTATGTGCAACAGGAATTTGATGAATACTTAAAGTGTGGACGGCTTGAGTATGGTGTTCTACGGGTAAGATGTAAGCAGTAGTTGGCAACGAGTTTAATGAGCCTCTAAAATCCCATCTAGCAAATGAGAGTAGTGAGCATTCTCTGTGAACATCGTCTTGGAGTTATTATCTCCTACGCGCTGACCAACGATTGAGCCAACAAAAAAGTGTTGAGTTGTTCCTGAGAGTTGAAGGTCATCTCTTATATCGCCTGTGACATCATCAAGAGCAACAGTCACAACAACTGCCCCCCCAGAAGCTCCGTCATAGGCGTGACAATAACCTTTTTTAAGTCCGCGGCCGCCGCCGTGGAGCAGGCATTTTCTATCATAGGTCAGCACCTTGCCTTTTTGTCCCAGACCTCTATCCGCACTATAACCTGCCATGGTTGCGTAGGCATCGAACGCTTGGCTGAAGTCTTCGTCATTTAAAAGGTCACTATAGTGATAATAAGAGCTTAATAAAGGCTGAATATCTAACCTTGAAATTGCCCTATTGAGTTTGACGATGGCGTAGTCGCCGGGGTTCAACTCCACTTTTAGAACTTCGACAATTGATCTTTTTATTTTTTTTCCTGAGTTGGATGTGAAAGTCACTTGGTTATAGCCAATTTGGAACCCTTTAGAAAAGAGCCAATGATCAACACAATGACCAGCAGTCACGGCGATAATGCCGTCCTTATCGGGGCGATCACTTAAAAGAGTAAGAGAGCATTGCACTTGTTTAGTTGATGAAGTATGAGTGATCATTTTTCCCACTGCCTGCAGCCATTTAGGAGAGGAGCTTGAGCGCACAGTCCTGGTGTCATTAGGCAAAGTCTCTAAGCTACCTTTAAGATTGCCGAAGCGAATAATATTATCTAGGGACTTAAAAAGCTTTGAGTTAAGTTTCGATTCCATGCCCTGCCCAGGCAGCTTGGCGCAGTCATCACTAGCGGCAAAACTCAGGCTTGGTAATGCAAGTAGGCAAGAGAGCAGAATCGTTGTCTTCATAGCTAACCCCTCATATAGTGGTCAAGTAATTTTAGCCAGTTTTTTAGAGTTTTTCCAATAGCGATTCTCTGCTTCGTTTGGCGATATAGTTTTCTCGGTATCTACGATTTGCTCTTTATTGAGGCTATAGCAAATCCTTACTTAATGTCAATATGTAAGGCTGACTTGCTTGTGCCTTCGTAATATAAAATTGAATGTCCGGGTTAGTAACCCACAACAATGGTGTTTATTTTTCTTATAGGGTTTTCTTATAGGGTTTTCTTATAGGGTAAGCATTGGCAATTATTCTGACGGTTACTGAAAAAATGATGTATAATTTAATTACTTAATTCAAAAAAAACAATAATGAAAAATTCGAAAAAAGCAGGCCTTATTACAACCTTTATATTATTACTTCTTCTTATAGGATTATTCTATATAATCAACTTAAAAGTTATTGTACCAACATCAAATATTGAATTTTCTCCAGTACAATATTCGCCAAAAGCACAGTTAAATAGTTTAAGTGAAAAACCTAAAAACATTATTCTTTTTATAGCTGATGGAATGGGTTTTAATCATTTATCATTGGCTTTACTGACTCAGCAATCAGAAGAAGCATCCTCAGTCTGGCTGAAGTTTGATGTAAAAGGATGGCATGATTCACGATCATCATACGGTCCTCTTACAGATTCAGCTGCCTCAGCAACAGCTATAGCCACAGGTACAGAGACATTTTTTGGAGTAATTGGTCAAGATGCTGAAGGAAATGATATAGAGAATATTATGGAATTTGCAACACGACATAATTACTCAACCGGCATAGTAACAGATTCCTTCATCTGGGATGCAACGCCAGCAGCCTTTGTTGCACATACCAAATCAAGAAAAGATGCTAAGGATATTCTAATTCAAATTGCTTCCAGTGGACTTGATCTTATTTTTGGGGAGCTTGAAGATTTGGGGGAAGATAACGTCCCAGATTACGAAGCTACAATTGAAATTTTAAACCAACGCTTTCATTTACTGGGTAAGTCCCTCGAACTCCCAAGTGATGATTCAAATACAAAACCCTTAGCAGCAATTTATGCCGAAGACGAAGTTCAGGATTTGGATTCTAATCCAAACCTCACACGTCTAACCACAGTAGCTCTAAACTATTTTAATTCCAAAGACCAACCATTTTTGCTGTTAGTGGAATCTGAAGAAATGGATTCCAAATCTCATAAAAATGATTCAGAAGGTGTATTGAAGGGGATAAAATCTATTCAGGAAACTCTTTCTCATATAATTGACTTTTCGAAAGCTAATGGAGAAACTTTGGTGATATTCACTTCCGATCATGAAACAGGTGGTCTTGTTGTAGTTTCCAACAAAAATGATCCAAACATGCAAATGGTATGGTCTACAAAGAGCCATACTGCATCCTTAGTTCCACTTTTAGCAAAAGGCCCTGGTGCAGAATACTTTGCTGATATACATCGAAATTGGGAAATTGGTAATCGCATTAAAAAATTGATTTCACAAAATAATACTCAGAACAAATAATTGTAAGAATTGCAATTATTGAACTTATACCCATCATCATTCAAGATGCATGTTTCAGTGTTCAGCTAGGAAGTTTGGACAAGGCTCGACTTGCAGTAAATACCCAATACATTCGCTTCACTCATAGGTCAAGCTTTGACGAGTCCTTTGCAAAAGTTGTAACGCAGTGCAAGCTTTCTAGCTGAGCACCCGAAGGGCTAGGCTATAAGCTA
Source organism: Gammaproteobacteria bacterium (assembly GCA_002746155.1). GTDB lineage: Bacteria > Pseudomonadota > Gammaproteobacteria > Enterobacterales. The sequence goes on from NVWF01000006.1 coordinate 61,114, forward strand.
TCATCTTGAATGATGATGGGCATACATAACCTTAAACCTCAAATATTAGTAAAGAATCAGAGGTATGTATTTCCAAGTCTGTTAACGATATGTTACGGTTTCAGGTTATATGATTAACAACAGACTTAATAATTGATGGGTACGAGTATTTTAAACTGGCTAGAATTATTCATTTTGCCTCCGGGAATTATCTTCGTATTTCTCTTTATCGCCCTGATAATTTCGAGGCGAGCCCCTCTCCCTAGTACCTTTATTAGCCTCACCTCTATTTTAATGCTGTATATTTTTAGTATGCCACTGACTGCTAGAAACTTACTTTCAAGTTTACAAATTCATCCAGTTGTTCAATTAACAGAATATAATAAGGGCGAAGTTGACTCAGCTATCGTCATATTAGGTGCTGGTAGATATGCCTCAGCTCCGGAATATGGTTATCGAGATGAAATTAGTCCACTCACTTTAGAAAGGTTACGCTACGGGGCGATAATTGCTGAAAAGCTTGAGTTGCCTATCATACTTTCAGGTGGAAAAAGAAACGCTGAAGCTACTTCTGAAGCTGTGATCATGAATCAGCTCATGGTAAGTGTTTTTAAGATTAACACCCAATATCTGGAAATAAATAGCATCAATACACATCAACAGGCCCTTGAGGTAAAAAAGCTGATTGCCCATAAAAATATCAAAACCATCTATCTAGTAACCCACGCTTGGCATATGAAGCGAGCGGCGGAAGAGTTCAACTTACAAGGGTTTACTGTAAAACCAGCCTCCATGGGATTTTCAGCCACATCAAAAGCAGAAAATGATTACCTGCCCTCGGCCTCAGCCCTAGCCTCAACGAGCAGAGCATTGCATGAATATTACGCCTACTGGTATTTGCAACTAACCCAGTAGATCATTCCATAAATCAACAACTACTTGGGTATCTATCTCTGTTAAAAAGTTGTCTTCAAGTGTATTACTTTGATTTTGAATGGCATTCTCATTAATCAGACGTCTCAGTTGGGCATAAACACTCACCAGTATTTTTAAGCGCGGATCGTTTCTAGCTAATGATGACAGTAACTCCGTAGTATTACTGCTAATCGCGAGGGTTGAATCGGTTGATGCGAGTTTAAGTACTAGAAATTGCGTAATGAATTCTATGTCCGCTATGCCTCCAGGACTTTGTTTTAAATTAAATAATCCCTTAGCGCTTAAATTTGGCTCTAGAAGGCTGTCGCGCATTTTTTCTCGCATTTCTACAACATGAAGTTTAAGTTTCTCAACATCACGTTCACCACATATAATTGCCGTTCTGATTTTTTCAAATTGCTGCCGAATCGACACTGGTCCTAATATACAGCGCCCTCTGATCAAGGCTTGATGTTCCCATGTCCAGGCCGATTCATATTGATAATCGGAAAATGAATCAATATGGCTAACTAATAACCCCGAATTTCCTGAAGGTCTTAGACGCATATCAACTTCATACAAAACACCACTGCGAGTCCTGATGCTCAACAGATGGATAATTTTTTGAGCCAGACGCATAAAGAATACATTATTTTCAATGGGCTTTTCGCCATCCGTCATCCCCGTATCTGCATCATGGAGAAATACTAGATCCAAGTCAGAGGCATATCCCAATTCATGTCCACCTAATTTTCCGTAGGCAATAATTGCAAAACCTAATGAACTGCCTTCGGATAAACTGCCTTGATAGTCATTGTCTTGCTCCGACTGAATAATATTATTTTCTGACTCGGGGTCACCATGTTTATGTCTTAATTGCTGCCAGGCTAGATTGACGACAGCTTCAATCACAGTTTCGGCAATGGCCGTTAAATACCGACTCACTTGTCGCAGGCTAAGGGCACCTGCAATATCAGCCGCTGTTACCCTTAACAGATTTATCTGTCTGAACTCTCGCAAACAATCCATCTGTAGTTCAGGATCATCTTCCGGTATGCGACATAGAAGTTGTCGAAGCATGTCGGGGAATTGACTAATTTCAGGTGGATGAAACAGAGTATTAGGGTTGATCAGTTCATCCAATACATAGGGGTAATCGGCAATTTGATCAGCGATTCTGGCACTGGCTGAGCAAAGTTTTATCATTTGATCCAGGGCACCTTTATTTTCACCCAACAACTCAAGATAGGCGGTTCGTCTTGTGATGGAGGTTAATAAACTTAGAATGCGTTTCAAACTCTCATTTTGATCTGCCATGCCAGCTATGGATTGCAAAATTGAAGGCATTAATTGATCAAGCCTCTTAGCTCCCCTTGGTCCCATGTGTCTGAGGGAACTTGATTCTCGAAAGCTAAGTAATTGATTAGCGATATTACTGACATCTTTGAAACTCCCTTGCTCAAGCAGAGATTCAACATTTGAATCCATTGAAGTAAAGTCCTGCCAAATATCATCATAGATAATCTCTGTCTGATATTGTTTTTTCTGATCACTTTCATCTTTAAACATGTCACTAAAATGTTGATGAATTGTGTCCATTGTCACAGAAACTTTTTCTCTGAAGCTTTGCCAATCGGCAAAATTCAAACTGGCTGCTAATCTAAGTTGTTGGATTTCGTCTAGAGGTAACGCCTGAGTTTGCTGATCTTTTGCTGCCTGAAGTCTGTGTTCGACTTTTCTTAAAAACAAATAACAATCCATGAGTTCATCCACAACATCTAAGCTTAATAAATTTAATTCAGCGAGGCGAGGAAGACTTTTAAATAGACTACGACATTGTAGGGAGGTTTCCCTGCCACCATGAATAAGCTGAAGCGCTTGGGCAATAAATTCAACTTCCCTAATTCCCCCTGGACCTAACTTAATATTATCCACTAGATTACGCCGTCTTAACTCTTGGTTAATTAAGTTCTTCATTTGACGGGGAGACTCTAAAACACTGTAGTCTATGTAACGCCTATAAATAAAAGGTTTGAGTAAGGCTATTAGTTGATGTTTAGCCTCTTTACTACCCGTTATGGGTCGGGATTTTATCAAGGCAAATCGTTCCCAGTCCCTACCCTGATCTTGGTAGTACTCCTCCAATGCAGAAAAGCTCATTACTAGGGGGCCACTATCACCATATGGTCTTAAACGCATATCAACTCTAAAAACAAAACCATCTACTGTAATTTGATCGAGGGATTTAATGACTTTTCTACCGAGAAGATTGATAAACTTTTCCTGATCGATTCTTCTATTACTTGCTCGAATAGCTTGATTTTTTTGATAGCAGAAAATCAAATCAATATCCGATGAGACATTGAGCTCACTGCCTCCTAACTTTCCCATGGCAATGACAATTAATTGTTGGGGTGGATCAGTTAACCCATCACCCAGTTGAATGCCCATCTCTAGACATTGTTTTTGATATAACCACTGAGTTGACTGCAAAATACAGACGTCTGCTAAGTAGGACATCTGCTGACAAGTTATTTTTACGGCAGTAAGATCCAGTAAATCACGCCAGTAGATAGCGACCATTTGCTGATTGCGAAAAAATCTTAAGCTTGATGCTAACTGCTGTTCAGTATCGACTTTTTCAAGCAACATCTGCAAATTTGAGTCAAATTCCTCAAAGCTGAAATCTTTTTCTAAGCGGTTGTCTAAAAGAAGTTGAAGTAGTAGCTCAGGTCTTCTCTGGCATTGCTTGGCAACAAATTCACTTAAGGTAAACACTCTTAAGGCTTGTTGTTGGAAAGCATCATCGACTGGATAGTCTGACGCTAATAATAGATTATTAAATTCCTGCCAAATACGCTTAGCACTTTCTGATATGACTAGTAACTGTTGAGACATTAATCTTACCTGTTTGTATTTAGACTGATGTACTTTAAGTTAATGGATATGAGTTGAAGTACTTAAGTGAACTAACTTTAATAGTTTTACAAAGTTTTAGCCAGAGTGACACTAAAACTAAGTTGCTGAATTAAGGGGAACTCTATAAGCTTTACTTGAAATTATGCTATTGTGACCTTATATCTATTTTCTAGGCATTCATTATTAACCTACAATATTTTACCACTGGGAGATTCATATGGTTTTATTCGAATTAATACTGGGTATTGTTGTGGTAGTATCCTGCGTCGGTATTTTAAATAATTTCATAGCATTCAAAAACAAAAGCACTGAAAATATTGATGGTTTGAGTGAACGTATTCACAAATTGGAAGAACTCGAAGAGCGAATCAAAATTTTAGAGACTATCATCACAGATCAAAATTATGATCTGGATCAAAAAATTAAATCCCTGTAAGTTCTATCCTAATACTTGAATTTAAGTAATATTTCATTTGTTAATACATCAAATAACTGAGGAGTTATTGAATGGAAATCGGAACTATTATCACCCTTGCAATTTTAGCCTTCATCGTATTTTATTTTGTTGGTGTCTATAACCGTTTGGTATCATTGAAAAATCGTTTTAAAAATGCCTATGCTCAAATCGATGTGCAACTCACAAGACGCTATGATCTTATTCCCAATTTAGTTGAAACGGCCAAGGGATATATGGCACATGAGAAGGAAACCCTTGAAGCTGTGATCCAGGCAAGAAATCAGGCTGCATCTGCCAATCAAGCTGCTGCCAACAATCCTGATGATGCTGGAGCAATTCAAGGGATTGTCGGGGCTGAAGCCATGTTGACAGGCGCCATGGGTAAATTTTTCGCCCTTTCAGAAAGCTACCCTGATCTTAAGGCCAGTGAAACCATGAACAATGTGATGGAGGAGTTAAGTACCACTGAGAATAAAGTGGCCTTTTCTCGTCAGGCCTACAACGATAGTGTTATGACCTATAACACTTACAAGGAACAGTTTCCGAATAATATGATCAGCAAGCATTTTAATTTCAAGGATGCTGAATTATTTGAAGTTGATGAGCCTGAAGTAAGAAAAGCCGTAAAAGTTTCCTTCAGCTAATACAATTTAAATGCTCGTCCTGGCGGAAAGATAGACAATGGATTTCTTCGAACACCAACATCAAGCAAAAAAGAAAACTAAAACCTTAGTTTTCTTTTTTGTGCTGGCCGTATTTCTAATAGTAACGGTTATTAACCTGATACTTTTTCATCTGGGCAATAATTTTGGTCAATTCCAAATATCAGCCAATGACTGGTTCAAAAGTACCTGGTTTGTAGCAGCTAGCCTTGGCACCTTGGGAGTGATCCTTATAGGCTCACTTATTCGAGGTTTTCAAATAAAAGGTGGTGGCCAAGCCGTGGCAAAAATGGTCAAGGCACGAGCCGTTATGATGAACACAAAAGAGCCGCTTGAGCGGCGACTCGTCAATGTAGTTGAAGAGATGTCAATTGCTTCTGGTATGCCAGTGCCATCAATATTTATCATGGATAACGAGATGGGAATGAATGCTTTTGTAGCAGGCCTCGTACCTTCAGATACTGTGTTAGTGGTTACTCAAGGCTTGTTGGAAACCCTCGACCGCCAAGAACTTCAAGGTGTAGTGGCCCATGAATTCAGCCATATTCTCAATGCTGATATGCGCCTAAATGTGCGATTAATTGCCATCCTAGGTGGTATTTTAGCCATAGGTCAACTGGGCTATTTCCTACTGCGAACCATGCGATTTTCAGGTAGAAGACGCAGCTCATCTAAGTCGAATAACAACCAATTAGGTATGGTTATATTCGGCTCTGCCATCGCCCTTCTGGTGGTTGGTTATATTGGTGTATTTTTTGGACGACTGATAAAAGCAGCCATATCAAGGCAAAGAGAATTTCTTGCCGATGCCTCGGCTGTTCAATATAGTCGCGATTCCATGGGTATAGCTAATGCTTTGTATCAGATTAAGACCAATGGTAAAGGCTCTCTGCTCGAGTCTTCTCATGCTGAAGATATGAGTCACATGTGCTTTGGCAGTGCCGTAAAATTTACCGCTTTTAGTGGATTATTAGCCACCCATCCTCCACTTGATGATCGTATCAAAACTCTGGTACCTGGATATCGAAGTAACAAGGATTCAAAACAACATCAATCTAAAGCCAATAACAAAGTTCCGAGCAGTTCAGACTCTGCCATCTCAAGTTTTAGTGAATCTCATAACACCTCATCACAAACACCTAGTACCTTAGCCACTGAAGATGCTCTGATCATTACCAACTCTGAGCAGTTGGTTGAACAAATTGGAACCATGAAACCTCAGCACCTAGATCAAGCTAGGGAAATACATCAAAGTATCCCAGAACTACTATTAGACGCTGTGCATGATCTTGACTCCGCTGATTTGGTGATTTTATCACTCATTGTTACTCGTTCTGAAGGAGACACTGATCAGCTACTGTCTAGCATTTCGTCTAACTTAAGCAGCAGTCAAATCGATAGAATTAAACACCATAATACATTGGTGGCAAAATTAGACGATAAACTAATATTACCGCTTATTGAACTTTCTATGCCCGTTTTAAAACAAGCTGGGGATGAACAGAAGAAAAACCTTTTAGCCTGCGCAAGTTTGTTAATAACCGCAGATAAACAGATTGATCCATTTGAATTTTTTCTTTATGCCTTACTACGCAAAAACTTAAGCCATAAAGACGCAGGTTTTAATGATAAACACTATCGAAAATTTAAACCCTTGCTGAAGGACATTGAATACTTACTTCAGGTAATAACAGCCGCCAGTGGCCATAGGAATAAGGCTAGCCTTGCAAGTGCGATGAAAAGTTTTGACCCTAAGTGGCAACTATCAGATTCAAATCAAGATTATGATCCCTATCAATTGGACAAATCATTAATACGATTAAATCAACTAGCTCCTCTGTTAAAAAAGCCTCTGATGCAAACACTTGCTGAGATAATCATGCAGGATGGCGAAATCAATGCTTCTGAAATTGAACTGATTAGGGCCACCGGCATTTACTTAGAATGTCCAGTTCCCCCTTTGCAATTAAATTAACTGAGTTATTCGTGTGTCAACTGTTGATCTCAATCAAGTTCCACGCAATTTATATCCCTGTTAGCTCAAGGTAGCTTGAGACCGATTAAGGGTTGGATTAAACTATACTTCTTATTAAAACGTAAACTAAGCCTAACTAGTAATATGAATAACATATCCACCAATACGAAATATGTAGATCCCTTCGGACGTAGTATCGATTATGTACGTCTATCTGTTACTGATCGTTGTGACTTACGTTGTTTTTATTGCATGCCTAAAGGCTACAAAGAATTTGAAGAGCCTGAAGACTGGCTTACCTTTGACGAAATTGAAAGGGTTATCAGTGCCTTTGCAAGCCTTGGCATTAAACGAGTCAGGATCACAGGTGGGGAACCCCTTGTTAGAAAAAACTTGGCGGATTTAACAACTCGACTGTCAAAAGTCAGTGGCGTGGAAGACATGTCCTTAAGTACTAATGCTGTTAAATTAGCAAAACATGCTCAGGCCTTGTACGACAGTGGAGTGCAACGGCTCAATGTCAGCCTTGATTGTGTAGATACTGATAAGTTTCGTGAAATTACTGGTGGAGGCAAACTCGAAAAAGTCATTGCAGGTTTAATGGCTGCCAAAAAGGCTGGTTTTAGTCCTATCAAAATTAATATGGTACTTATGCGCGGCATTAACGATGATCAAGTATTTAATATGATTGATTTTTGTTCCGAACATAATTTTGTACTTCGCTTAATAGAAACCATGCCCATGGGAATCACAGGTAAGGAAGCCACCTTAAGATATATACCTCTTGATGAAATTAAAGCACAAATTGCTGAGCGATATGAAATGCTTCCAGCTGTACAAAGGGGTGCAGGTCCAGCACGTTATATGTCAATACCCGAAAAAAATATCAATATTGGTTTTATCACCCCAATTTCACAACACTTCTGTGATACCTGTAATCGAGTAAGGATGGGGGTTAATGGCACTTTGTATTTATGTTTAGGTCAAGAACATCAATATCCTCTTAGGGACATCTTACGAGGTGGTGTGACAGATGAAGAGTTGAAACAACACCTTATCAAGGCGTTAGCGTTAAAACCTGAAAAACATGAATTTAAAGAAAAACCCGATAATATAATTCGCATCATGTCTGCCACAGGTGGTTAGCTTTTTAATAGCAACTGATTGATCAAAATCAATGATTTTATTATTCATAGGTTTACTATTTATAAAAGTCGTAGAAACAATCAGGGAGAATTAACCATGATAACTGTACGAGAGATGATGAGCTCTGACCTTATCACATTATCACGTTTTAACAGCTTGAGTGACGCAAGAAACTTGATGGATGCAAAGCAAGTTAGACATATTCTCATCGTAGATGATGAAGGGCAACTGTTGGGACTTGTCTCACATAGAGATATTTTAGCACGAGGTATTTCGTCACAGAAATATGCTGAGAAGGAGGAGTTAGATAAGATCGAGTCAGGCATTTTACTTTCAGATATCATGACAACAAAATTAATATCTGTTACCGCAAACTTACCAATTGCCAATGCAGCCAAATTAATTTTTACTAAAAAGATTGGTTGCCTGCCTGTAACTGATTACAAAAACAAACTAGTCGGTATCATCACAGACCATGATTTTGTTGCAATTACCATACAACTGCTCGATATCATGGCCCAAGAAGAACCGCTGGATGAAGGTTTTAATTAATGAGTATAGTCAGCTATCGCGGATAGGTATCGGGTATAAATGTTTGATCCGTAAAAGGCGGTCGAACATATCCAACAGCATCCTCCCTCTCGGGCAAACTTATAGACTCTGGAGTGAGATCTTCATAGGGGATTAAACTAAGAAAGTGGCTGATACAATTGAGGCGTGCAATCTTTTTATTATCAGACTTAACCACATACCAAGGAGCCTGTTTAATGTCTGTATGGGCAAACATCTGATCCTTAGCTTTAGAATATTCAACCCAACGGGAACGTGATTCTAAATCCATGGGACTTAGCTTCCAGCGCTTATGAGCTTCTTCTAGGCGACTCTGAAACCTTTGTTCTTGTTCATCATCTGAAACTGAAAACCAATACTTGATTAAAATAATACCCGAACGAACCAACATGCGTTCAAATTCAGGGCAGGAACGTAAAAATTCTTCATGCTCATCTTCTGTACAAAACCCCATAACCTTTTCGACACCTGCACGGTTATACCAACTTCGATCAAATAAAACTATTTCACCTGCTGCAGGAAGATGTGGTACATAACGTTGAAAATACCACTGAGTTTTCTCACGTTCTGTGGGTGCAGGAAGAGCGACAACACGGCAGATACGAGGATTGAGATGCTGAGTCATCCTTTTAATGACCCCGCCCTTTCCCGCTGCATCACGACCTTCAAAGAGCACCACAACTTTCAATCCAGACTGTTTCACCCAGGCTTGCAGTTTAACTAATTCAAGTTGCAATCTGAACAGTTCCTTCTCATAGAATTTCTTATTTATTTTTAATCTTTTTTCCTTGTCACTCATAAATTTCACCATGACGGGATTATAATCTGATGACAATTATTCTACCTGTAATCTCTCTTAATACTTTTGATTTGGATCAATTATATTTATATAATTTTGCTATATAATCGATCATATAACCCTTAGAACTGTCATCTTACATTGGTCTTTTTATAAAGGTTTAAGAATATGAATACAAAAGCAAAGAAAACAACTTATCAAGAAGTAACTATCCCAGCAAAGGGTGCTACAGCTGTTATTCGTGATGTTGTGAGGACATTAAAAAAAGCAGACTCGAACAAACCTCCTTCAGAAAAAAGTCGACTAGTGTCGAAGCTACTTAATGACAAAAATAAAGAAGATATCATTGAAGCTGCCTTACTTAAATATTATTCGGCAGAGGAGCTTAAACCCTATCAAGCCGAGTTAATTAAAATGCAAAAACACCTAGAAACCACCGGCAAGAAAATGATTGTCTTGTTTGATGGTCGGGACGCTTCAGGTAAAGGTGGAACCATTCGACGTGTATCTCGTTATATGAATGAAAAACACTACCGTATAGTCGCTCCAGGTAAACCTAATGATTATCAAAAAACTGAACTCCACATGAAACGCTATATAGAACATTTCCCCCATGGTGGAGAAATCGTTTTATTTGATCGAAGCTGGTATAACAGAGCTATGGTGGAACCTGTTATGGGTTTTTGTACACAGGAGCAGTACAAACGTTTTTTAAAAAAAGTTATCGCTTATGAACAAAATTTTATTTTGGATGCAGGAAAAACTATTTTGTTGAAGCTTTATTATTCTGTCACTAAAGATGAGCAGGCTGCTCGTTTTGAGAGGCGAAAGAATGATCCTTTAAGGCAGTGGAAGCTCAGTGAGATTGATCTTCAAGCACAAGATCTTTGGGATGAATTTACTGAGAAAAAACGAGTCATGTTACGAAGAACCCATACCAAAATGTCACCTTGGAATATTATACGCTCAGATGACAAGCACCTTGCTCGTCTTGAAACATTAAAATTAATATTAAACTCTGTTCGTTACAGAGGTCGCTCTAAAACATTGGATTTCAAGACTAATTCCAAGGTAGTAATACCTGGTGATGTGGAACACAAGCGCATGAAAAAAGAAAAGAAAAAATATGGAAGAGCTACAGGTTAACTGTCTTATTATGACTGCGAATTGACTTGAAGATAATATTCTTTACTGTTTCTTCTACAGTATATTTATGTGATTTAAAAATTCCCTTTTGAGCATTATTTATTAGCGATAAAAAATGCTCGTTTATGTTTTTAATATGCAATTTTTCTTTCTTTTTCGAAGGGCCTTTTCTTTCTAATTTAACTCCTTTATTTGCATAGTATTTTTTTAGCTTTCTAAATGTCTGCTCCACAAACTTTCCATGGGATGGCCTCATCAAGGGAATATTAAAAAGGTTACGCTGCTTAATAGCCAATTTAATTTCTCTTAGGGTGAAATATTTAATGGCTAAGGAATCAATAGCCTTTCCATTCTTAGGTTTTTTTAACTCTATAGCGAAATGACGAACATTTATATCTCGGCCATCAAGTCGAGTTTTCTTAAAGCCTAAATCAAATATCAGATGAATATTTTTAACTTTGACACCACCTTCTTCAGCAGACTCATTAAGAGCTGTAACCATCGGATAAACAATATCCTCTGTTGATATTTTAGTATTAAAATAATTTTTATAACCCGGTGAGATATCAACGATTTCTCCATGTCGAAGCATTTCAGATGTACCTTTAATAATCGAAAATCCACTTGGCATTCGATAACTCTTGGCTGAGTCCCAATCTTTAACAACTTTCAGGGATTGTTTTGGTGCTATGACGGTAAACAAAAAGTGAGGGACCGTACTAAGCTCATTCTGCTCAAGATAATAGGCTACTACCGCAACTTTACGGCTAAAGGATTGTTTTTTATGATGGGTTAAATCAATTATCTTCAAGATTCATCTCATTATTTGTGGTATTAGACGCGTCTTCCAGTAGCTTTTCATCAATTTTCTTGCGAGTTTTAGCACCTAGTGTCTGGAGTTTAGCTGTTCGACTAACAAGTGATCCTTTGCCGCTAGATAACCTTTTATGGGCTGTATCATAAGCGTCCGTTGCCTTGGCTAATCGTGAACCTACTTCTTCAAGCGCATCAATAAAGCCAACAAATTTGTCATGGAGATCGCCAGCTTGGCGGGCTATTTCTTCAGCATTATTGTGTTGTCGCTCAACACGCCAAATATTCTCAACAACTCTTAAGGTAGCCAATAAGGTTGTTGGGCTAACTAGCACGATTTTTTGTGCCATGGCATCGGTAAACAGTTTCGGTTCATTCTCAGCAGCCAGCATATAAGCAGGTTCAATGGGGATAAATATAAAGACAAAATCAAGGCTATTGATTCCTTCAAGATTATCGTAGTTCTTTGCCCCTAGACCCTTAATATGATTTCTAATACTTTGAATATGGGCTTTAAGGTACATCGCTCTTTCTTCTGGTAAATCCGTGCTACAGTAACGCTCATAATCGGTGAGAGAAACCTTGGCATCTAAAATAATGTCTTTGCCATCTGGCAGTTTAACCAGTACATCGGGTTGATAACGTTCACCCGTATCGCTTTTAAGTGCCACCTGAGTAAAATACTCACGGCCTTTAGTTAGGCCTGAACTTTCAAGAACCCGCTCTAATACAACTTCTCCCCAATTGCCTTGAATTTTAGAATCTCCCTTCAAGGCATTGGTTAAATTAATTGCGTCTTGTGACATTTGTTGATTGAGAGACTTTAAAGTGCCAATCTCATGGAGCAGTGAATTACGTTCCTTTGATTCCTTATCATACACATCCTCAACTTTCTTACGAAAATCTGTCAGCTGCTCTTTCAAGGGCGTTAAAACTCCCTCCATACTCTGCTTCGAATCTTCTCGCCAATGTTTGGCTTTATCATCAAGGATCTTATTAGCCAGAAGATTGAATTCCTTGGTCATATCTTCACGAGCAACTCGTAATAGTTCGATCTTTTCATCGGCTTGTGTTTGTTGAATGGCAGCTTTATCTTCAAAATGTCTCTTCGCATCAAGCTGTTGTTGAGTTATTACAGCCTTCTCAGCTTTTAAATCTGCCAGTGACTCGGTTAATTTTTTATTATTTATCTCTAAATCACCTTTCTCAAGCTGTAATTTTTGATGCTGCTGAGTTAAATGAGATAACTGTTGATGAGTCAAGGCTAACTCTTTATCAAGTTCATCATTTAAATTGTTAAATTGCTTGGAGCGTAGAATTAATATAATGACAGCCACCAGTGCAATCGAGGTTGCAATGGCCACTAGTAACCAACTACCTGTTTCTAAATTAATCATATTAATATTTCCACCTTACTGGTATTTCTATCATTTTATACTTGTAGTTACTGTGAACCCTGTGCATCATTATTCCATATTCAATTCATTGATGGGAAATAAATAATCACTTTATGAAAATTGTATCTTTTAATACTAATAGTATTCGCGTCAGAGAGCATCAACTTAAGAAATTAACCGATGATTATAACCCAACAATTATTGGTATTCAGGAAACTAAGGTCTATGATCCAGAGTTTCCCGTTGAGATGATTACTAATCTTGGCTATGAAGCTCATTATTTCGGCCAGAAAGGCCATTATGGTGTGGCACTATTATCCTCTTTAACTCCTGAATCTGTTGAGCGCGGTTATCCTAATGACGAGGAGGATGCCCAGCGGCGAATGATCATCGGTAACTATAAACTAGAAAATGGTTCTCTGTTGAAAGTGATCAATGGTTATTTCCCACAGGGTGAAAATCGCGATCATCCCATTAAATTCCCTGCCAAGAGAAAGTTCTATGCTGATCTGCTAGATTATCTAAATAACCACTGCACTGAGGATATGCACCTTATCGTCATGGGAGATTTTAATATCGCTCCACAGGACACTGATATCGGCATAGGCGAAAAAAATGCCAAACGCTGGCTGAGAGACGGAGTTACCGCCTTTTTACCCGAAGAAAGAGAATGGTATCAAAAACTAATGGATTGGGGACTTTATGATAGTTATCGGCACCTTTACCCTGATTCCATGGAAAAATTTAGCTGGTTTAACTATAGAACAAGGGCTTTTGATCAGGAAGAAAAAAAAGGTTTGCGCATAGACCAAATTCTCTGCAGCAAGTCATTACTTGATACCATAACAGCATCCGATATAGCCTACGACATCCGAGGCATGGAAAAACCGTCGGATCATTGCCCAATTTGGACAGACTTTGATATAAAATGAGCCATTAATGATTGCCAGTTCACTTTTAATTATATAACGCCAATACACTGACCTTAATACACTGACCTTAATACATTGACTCTAATACTTAAAAAACTCACTTCAATTAATGATTTTCATTCTCAAGACTGGAATGAACTTAACAGCCATGATAATCCTTTTTTATCTTTTGAATTTTTTGCTGCGCTGGAAAATAGTGGCTCTGTATCTAAGGAAACCGGTTGGGAAGTGGCCCATCTAGCCTGGTTTGATGAGCAGGGGTTGTTACAAGCCGTGTTACCTCACTATTATAAGACCCATTCTTACGGTGAGTATATGTTTGACTGGGCTTGGGCAGAGGGAATTACCAGAGCAGGTATTGGCTATTATCCAAAAGCAGTGGCTGCTATTCCCTTCACGCCAGTATCTGGTCAGAGGCTTCTAATATCAGCACAACTCGAGCAAAAAAATCCAAAAATAAGACATGAACTAGTTAGTCAGCTATTCTCTAGTGTTCAAGAGGCCAGTCGCCTAGATACTAGTTTATCTGACAAACAGGTGAGTAATTTACAATGTTTGTTTCTAGAAGAAAAAGAGGTTGAAGGTTGGAAAATAGCCGGAGCGATGATACGCCGTGGTTATCAGTTCAGCTGGTATAACAACGATTACCAGAGCTTCGATGATTTTCTTGGAAAATTACGTTCTTCACCGAGAAAAAAAATYAGGCGTGAACGACGTAATTTAATGGAGCAAGGGGTGAGCTTTAAACATTTTGAAGGCTGTGAAATTGATGATGATCTCTGGAGTTTCTTTATAAGTTGTTATCAACAAACCTACCTAAAACGTTCTGGACATCTAGGGTATCTTAATCAGCAATTTTTTGAACAAATTCGTTTAACCATGTCAGAGAAACTACTGATTATTTGCGCTTATCAAAATGACAAGCCCTTGGCCACTTCTCTTTTTATCAAGGGTAAGGATATACTTTATGGACGCTATTGGGGAGCCCTTGAGTTAATCGATGGTCTGCATTTTGACTGTTGTTACTACCAAGCCATTGACTATTGTATTGATCATGAAATAGGCTGTCTTCAACCTGGCACCCAAGGAGATTATAAAAGGCGTCGAGGGTTCATTCCTGAATATGTCTATGGCGCGTATTATTTTTGCGATGTTAATTTACGACATCCTATCCAAGAGTATTTAGATGAAGAAACTGAACAACTTAAACAACAATTTGCTAATTGGACTGTAACATCACCCTATAAATAGTCATCTATACTATCGAGAATAAGAATTATCAAGGGAGAATATTAATGATTGATTTATACACAGCAGCGACTCCAAATGGCTATAAAATAACCATAGCCTTAGAAGAAATGGTTATTGCCTATAACCTTATCAATGTTGATCTTATGGCTGGTGAACAAAAAACACCTGACTTCCTAAAGATGAATCCTAATGGACGCATACCGGTTATTGTTGATCGAAATAATGATGATTTTGTGATTTTTGAATCCGGCGCAATTCTTATCTACTTAGCGGAAATGTCAGGTAAATTTTATGGCTCATCCCCTAAGCAACGTACTCAAATATTACAATGGTTAATGTTTCAAATGTCAGCTGTGGGACCAATGATGGGTCAGGCGAATGTTTTCTTTCGATACTTCCCTGAGAAAATCGACGCTGTCATTGACCGTTATCAGAATGAATCAAAACGATTATTAAGCATTTTAAACGGTCAATTAAAAGATAATGAATATTTGGTAGGTGACTATAGTATTGCAGATATGGCAACTTGGCCTTGGGCAAAAATACATGCCTGGTCAGGTGTTGATATTAGTGACTTAGAACATCTACAACGTTGGCTTGATTTGGTTTACCAAAGACCGGCAGTTAACAAAGCAAGTAGCTTGCCTCCCCCTGGTGATCCAGAAGATATTGTTAAAAGCGCCAAGGCTATCATTTAAGGGTTGAACTATTTATTTCAATAATGGGCTGCCATTTTTTCCAAGCGGAATTCATCTCATCATTGAGCTCAAAATGATGGGTTGCTTCAACCGGATTACCTGGAGAATCAGGAGTGGCAAAAGAAATCCCACCTCCAATAATTGATTCAATGGATTCAGACTTAATTTCAACACCACTGAACAAGCCAGCTTCAATCTCGAGGCCACCTGAATTCCAAAATTCACTGTTTACACGAATAAGTGCTTGGTATCTTTGTTCGATATTGATGTAGATAAACACCTTATCGGCAGTACTAGACAATTCATATCCCAAAACTTCACCCACCGCAATTTGTCGATAGTAAACAGGCACTCCCACACTCACTGAACCAAGCATTGAGGATTCTAAAGTGATGTTAAGACCCGTGCTTTTAGACTTAATGGCGGGTGTATAGGCCAAAATTGAAAATTTGTTTTGCAACTCTCCAGTACCAGCAACTAGTCTTAATTCTGGCCCAGATAACAAGTTGCTCAAATTTTTCTGACGTAACAATCCGAACTCTGTTTTTGCCAACCAAAATTTCGATCCACTATTAACCAATGGGCGTAACTCATTTTTTATTGATACCGTTAACTCAACGGATTGATTATCCAACTTAAGGCGCGATTTAGTCACCTCTCCAATTTGAATGCCTTTATACGTAACACCTGTGCCTTCCTTCACTGGTGTAGAGTCTAAGAGCTCTAGGACAATACTAAAGCCCTGTTGGTCGGCAGCATCTTTTGAGTTATATAAAACGAAACTTTCACCATCTTCAACGACAAGGGTGTCGGATATATTTCCGGTTGTGGAAAAAGCAATGCCACCACTTATCATGCTATCGAATGAACGAGTATTAATCGATAAACCAGACGCTGATGCTTTGAAGGATACACCACTGACATTAAAAAATTGACTATGGTTTTTTACCCGATGTTCATACTTGGGCTCAATATGAATATGGATTGTTACGCCATTATTTAAGTTATCATTCAAGCTATCATTCAAGCTATCATTTAAATTAACAGCTTGAATGCTACCTACCAAAATATCCTGATAATAAACCCCTGAACCTGGCTGTAAACTTCCCGCTGATTTAGCTTCTAGTTGTAAATGAAGCCCTGCGGTACTCCAGTCCATTGCTGGTGATGAGTCAGCTAGAATAAAGTCACTTATAAATTCCCCGTCACCCGCTTGAAGCGTAAAGTACACACCACCGAGAAGAGCGTCTATGCCGGATATTTCCGACGCTTTAATTGTTGGCTTAACTAACCAAAAAATGGATTTTTCTCGCAGTAAGTCTTTAAACCTTGGATCAAGACCAAATTCTGCTACCACATCATTACCTAAATTATCAGCAGAACTAGAGTCATAAATAACACTTCTTAAATGACCTACTTCAAATCCTTTAAAACGAATTTTTGTAAACCCAGGCTCTAGGCTTTGAGCGTTTTTCATTCGAATGTAAAAAGTAATTTTACTTGCTGAACCATTTTGACTGTCCAGCAGAAAAAACTCATGACCATTATCCACTGGCTCAGCATTATTCTGAGGTGTCTCAAAAGCTAGACCTCCTCTAAAGATAGTCATGATTGATTCCGAGCGTACTTTAATACCCCCTAAGCCTGCTGATAAATCAACACCGCTGGTATTCCAAAATTGTGTACTACTATTAATGAGTTTACTAAATTCAGGGCGTATCTGCAGGTGAAAGCCAACGCCTTGTTTTAAATCACCAATTAAAACATCTGCTATTCGACCAACTTCAACACCTTTAAAGAGGATGGGTGTACCAATACTTAAGGAAGCCATTGACTCAGCTTTTAAATACAAATGCAGACCTGGCTCTCCAAAGTCAGGTGGTGGTGGCCCATCCAAAGCATAAAACTCTCGGGAGTAATCTTCAGAGTCGCCAATTTTCATGTCTATATAGTTGCCGGATATTAATGTATCAAGATTTGATAGATTACTAAGAGATAGATTGGGTTTGACTAACCAAAATTGCGTATTAGCATGTAAGAGAGACTCGGCTCCGGGGTCGATTATCACAGTGGCAGCTACACCTTTATTGTCAACTGAACTCACTTGAATACTGTCAAGATGTCCAACTTTTATGCCATGAAATTTAACCTGAGTAATACCTGACTTTAAGTCATAGCCACTGTGAAAATGAATTTTAACGGGAACCCCGACACCTGCAGAATCATAATCTTCGTTCAAATCGAAAATCGTATTACTATCAATTTCAGCAGCTTGTGGATCAGGAGTATATAATGAAATACCCCCAGCAAGCACAGCGGATAAGGATTCAGTCTGCATTTCAAACCCTGATAAAGAGCCTTTTAACTTAATTCCGCCTGAATTCCAAAAGACCGTTGACTGGTTAACTAAATGTTTGTATTGCTTCTCAATTAAGGCATTAATTCGCACTGACTTACTATCTTTAGATAACTTGAAATAACGAATAACTCCAATGGCAATTTGCCGATAATACAAGCGACTGCCTTCACTCACCGAACCCAATTTATCAGCTTGCAGAACTATTCTTAGTCCTGGCTCATCTTCACCAAGGGGTGGCGCAGACTTCAAAACAGTAAATTCTCGAGTGGAATCACCAGTATCATTTGGTTCAATGGCAATATAGTCACCACTTAGTACGGCTTCTAAACCAGATACACCCGCCAAGGATATTTGAGGTCTTACAACCCAAAATTGAGTATTGGTTGTAAGATGAGAACTAAGCTCAGGATTAACTTCAGCATGTACCGTGACGCGTTTTAGATCATTAGTGATCACTATATCAGTGACAACACCACTATGAATGCCCTTAANTTTTATATGTGTTTTACCAATCACTATACCTTCAGCTGTTGGCATATCAATAGTAATCGGAATTTTAGAATCCATCACGACTCGAACCACTAGCCAAATAGTAATCACCAAGGCTAGAATCGGCAGTATCCAGATGGGCGAGAAATACATGTCAGCAGTTTTTCTAGCCTTGATATGTGGTTGTTGATTTGAATCCGTCACACTAATCCCTTTTTACAATTTAACTTTCTGAAGTTATTCTGCGTTCATCGTGAAGTTGATCCCAAATTAATCTAGAATCAAAACTATTGGCTGCAAAGATGGTAAGAATAACCGTTGCACAAAAAGCTGTTATTCCAAGACCTGCATTAACATTAGCGATATCCCCTATATTAACTAAAGCGACTAAAAAGGAGACAACAAAAACGTCCAACATTGACCATTTTCCAAAAAACTCAACCCATCGAAGCACCCTAGTACGCTCATTTCTTCCCATGGTAATTTTTCCTTCTAAGGAAAGCAATAAAAGTACCAAACCAATAATTTTAAGAATAGGAACCATAATGCTAGCCAAAAAAACGATAACGCCAATGGGATACAAACCATGTTGGAATAAGCTAATGATACCAGAGATGATGGTATCTGGCTCACCCTGTCCAAAGGTCTTAACGGTCATGATGGGTAAAATATTAGCGGGGATTAATAATAAAATCGCCGAGATGGTTAAGGCCCAGCAACGATTAATTGATTGATGTATTCGTGAGTGTAATTTAGCACCACAGCAACGACATATTGCTAGCTTGTCATGATTTAACTTCATGCAATATTCACAACTTATTAAACCTGCGCGCTTAGCTGACTCTATTACATCATTAGAGGTTTGCTCACTAGTGGAGTTTTGCATGATACAGTGTCTCCCAAAAGTATTGTCTTGAAACCGTTGTGGTCACTAGTAATGAACAAAACATCAAAAGGATAAAGCAGAGCATTCCAGGCCCTAAATTAACCGTAAAATCATCGAGTAACTTGATAAAAGCAACTAGAACTCCCAGTACATATACTTCAGCCATCCCCCAACGAATTAAACGCTGAAACAGTTTCTGTAGTTCAGCTAGGTAAAGTGGGCAGTAGTTAAATTTTAAATGAATTGAAATAAAAAAAGAGATGGAAAGAATTAACGTTGGGAAAACCACTGCAAACAATAACAACCCTACTCCCGCTATCCAAAAGGAAGAGTTCATCATGTGGGGGATACTACCTAGTACCGAGGTAGCACTTTGTATTCCTAGAACTTCCATGTTCATCATGGGGAGGTAATAAGCGGGAAAAACCATCAATAGACCACTCGCACTGACCATTAATGTCTTTAAGACATGGTCTCGTCTACCCTGGTAAAGCAGACTGTTACAACGGGGACAATGGGCTTGTTGGTCTTCTATTAGGGCCAGGCGCTCTATTAATAAATCACATTCGCGACAGGCGATTAGTTTATCAAGCTCAGCAATTTCCATGACTTATTGATTTTCAGACTTAGTTACATCTGGCTGTCTAGGCTTAGATTCATCTGTTAAACCTATCTGAGATCCTATTACCTGAGCACCTTGGACGATAATAATTTCAACTCGCCGATTGTACGCACGGCTTGTTCGGGTATCATTATCACCTATTGGAATCGTTTCAGCATGTCCAATGACACTGAAACGCTTCCGATCCAATTCACTAGTGGCTAATAATTCACGGGCTACTGTGGCCGCTCTTGCACCAGAAAGCTCCCAGTTAGAAGGAAATTGTTTGGTATAAATGGGACGATTATCAGTATGACCCGCTATAGTGATCCTACCGCTGGTGTCCCTAAGTAAATTGCGAATTTTTTTAAGCACAGGTAAGAAACTTCTTTTAATTTTTGCTTCCCCTGAACCAAAAGAACCTTGCTCTCTTATCCTGAAAACTAGGTATTTACCTTGAGCCACGATTTCTATCTGACCAGAATCTAACTCATCCTTCATTTCCTGAGCAATTTTTAAGGCTAGAGCTTCTGTTTCTGGTGTTGGTTCCTTACTTTGAGATTCAATGATATACACAGGTTCAACGGTAACACTTTCAGAATCGCTGTCTGAAGTCTCTTCTCCTTCACCTGAATCTTCACCCTGGCCTTCGGAAAAGTCTAAGGTTTGCTTATCGGTATTAATGGTCTCTTGATTCACCGCTGTAATTAGGGTTGGCTGTGGTTTACCTGGTGAAAACTCCTGAGCTATGATACTGGTGCCCTTTGGAATATCCTTTGCTTCTACTTTATTTTGCACACCAAAGGCTGCGCGCATAGAACCCGCCACCTGCTTGTATTTTAAAACATCCATTTCTGAAAAGGATAATAACAAAACGAAGAAACACATGAGCAATGCCATGAGGTCGGCAAAGGTACCCATATAAGCAGGTAAGCCCTCCGGTGGGCATTTTTTTTCTTCGAAATCTTCATCACTCATGGATTAATTACTCTTCACCGCTTGGACGTTTACCCGCTTCGATGTAACCTAATAGAGCTTGTTCAATTACCCTTGGATTTTGCCCCGACTGAATCGATAACAGACCGTCAATAATAAGGTTGTTAGTAAGTTTTTCTTCTTCATTGCGTAGCAAACATTTATCAGATATAGGTATAGCAACCATGTTCGCGATAATGGCTCCATAAAGAGTCGTTAGCAAGGCAACAGCCATAGAAGGCCCAATTGTTTTAGGGTCATCCATATTGGCAAGCATGGCAACTAAACCAACTAGGGTTCCGATCATTCCCATGGCAGGTGCAACATCACCAAGATTTTTAAAGATTGCAGCGGTAAGTGTATGCCGATCACTAGCCATCTTAACTTCTTTATTTAAGATGCTTTTAACCACATCACCGTCATGGCCATCGACAAGTAAATTAATGCCTTTATTCATAAATTCGTTGGGAATTTCTGCACTTTCAAGTGAAAGCAAACCACCTTTACGTGCAGCATCAGCTAATTCGACTATTTTTTCTATGAGTTCTTCAGCAGGCTGGCCTTTGAAGTTTAAAATTTTCATGCCGCCCTTGGCAGCACCGAGAAATTGCCCCATAGAAAACTTCATTAAGATGACAAAATGACTACCCACAACAACAATTAAAACCGAGGGTACATCGAAGAACATGATAATATCACCACCGCTTGAAAGCATCATGGCCATAATGACCATTGCAAAAGCACCGGCTAAACCAATAATGGTTGCTAAATCCACTCTTTACTCCTCACTCAAATGCATCGATTAGTTTTCAAAAGAATAGCACTGATTTAGCAAAGATGGCAGAGACAGAGAGTAATTACTTCGGTAGGCATTAAAATTTCAGGAAAAATACAGCTTGATATAGCAAAATGCTATTAAATCAGGGAAAATAGCAAACCTTAACCTAAGGATAACCTAAGGATAACCTAAGGATTGTAACTATGTCTAAAAAGCCTGCTCCAAAAATGAATTTCGAACAACAACTCGCAGAGCTTGAGAGTTTAGTAGAACAGATGGAAAATGGTGATGTTAGTCTTGAAGACTCCTTAGCTAGCTTTGAAAAAGGTATTAAGCTGGCCCGCTCTTGCCAAAAATCTCTTAAAGATGCTGAACTAAAGGTCAAAATTTTGTTGTCTGAAGATAACTCATCTGATCTCGCTGACTTCGAAGAATAATCTGTGGATCTTCAATCATCTATAAAGCAGTGTCAGCTACGGATTAATGATGTTCTAAGGAGCTACTTAGCTGAAAACCATCAATCTCCCAGTCGCCTGCAAGAAGCTATGGAATACTCTACACTGGATGCAGGCAAAAGACTTAGACCTCTTTTAGTATATAGCTGTGGTGAGGCTTTTGGAGCGGCTATTAAAGACCTAGATGGCGTAGCTGCGGCTGTGGAATGTATTCACGTTTATTCCTTAATCCACGATGACCTACCAGCCATGGATGATGATGATCTTCGTCGTGGTAAGGCAACCTGTCACATTCATTTTGACGAAGCCACCGCAATATTAGCCGGTGACGCTCTTCAAACCTTAGCCTTTAACATTTTAATTAACCACCCTCTCTCTGATAAAGCAGAACCTTTTCGCTTGTCAATGTTAAAAGAACTTGCCTGTGCCAGTGGCTCTGGAGGCATGGGTGGCGGTCAAATGCTGGATCTGCAAGCTACCAATAGAAGTTTACAACTTGAAGAACTAAAAAAGATGCACCGAATGAAAACAGGTGCCTTAATAAGAGCAAGTATCATAATGGCGCTACATTGCAGCGGCATATCCGATAAAAAAATATTCAAGGCCCTGTCAGAGTTTGGCGAATTAATTGGTCTCGCTTTTCAAGTAAAGGATGATATTTTAGACGTTGAGGGTGATACTAACGTTATGGGTAAACCAACGGGTTCAGATACTGATTTAAACAAATCCACTTTTCCTGCTTTAATGGGGCTTGAGGCAGCAAAAGACTATGCTGAACAACTAGTGACAGAAGCACTTCAAGCTTTGAGTAGTTTGCCGTATAATACGCAACGATTAAAACAACTCGCTGCTTACATCATTCAACGTCAGCATTAATGAGAATTTAATAAGTCATTTATGAAAGACACTGTTCAAGCACTATCTCTACTTGATAATATCAATACACCTGATCAACTACGTGAATTGGAAGAATCTCAGCTACCTCAGTTAGCTTCAGATGTTAGAGAGTTTCTTATCAATACCATTAGCCAGAGTGGCGGACATTTTGCTGCAGGGCTTGGTACGGTCGAGCTAACCATTGCCCTGCATTATTTATTAGATACACCCAATGATCGCATTGTGTGGGATGTTGGTCATCAAGCTTATCCTCATAAGGTATTAACCGGCCGAAAAAACAAATTAAAAAGTATTCGCCAAACGGGTGGTTTGACACCCTTTCCTGATCCTAAAGAAAGTGAATATGACACCTTTGCAGTGGGTCATTCTTCCACATCTATCAGTGCAGCACTAGGTATGGCACTAGCAGCCCGGTCCCAAGGAATTAACCGTAAGGTGGTTGCAGTGATTGGTGATGGCGCTATGACAGCCGGTATGGCACTTGAAGCCATGAATCATGCCAGTGATTGTGGTGTTGATATGCTCGTGATATTAAATGATAACGACATGTCAATTTCTGAAAATGTCGGTGGTTTGAATAACTATTTATCAAGAATTTTTTCCGGCAAGACTTATGCTACCTTTAAAGATGGGCACAAAAAAGTATTCAAGAGTCTGCCAAGTGTGAACGAGTTTGCTCATCGTGTCGAAGAACATTTAAAGGGTATGGTTGTGCCAGGGACCCTGTTTGAAGAATTAGGTTTTAATTATATTGGCCCAGTAGATGGTCATAATTTACCCGTTTTATTAACGACCATTCAAAACATGCTTAATCTCAGTGGTTGTCAGTTACTGCATATTGGCACTACTAAGGGCAAAGGTTACCCCCCAGCTGAGGCCGATCCTATTGGTTATCACGGTGTTGTAAACTTTGATACCACAGCCTCCTCTCTACCTGTTTCAACTAAAAAATCGAAAACTTACTCCAATATATTTGGTGAGTGGTTGTGTGATATGGCCTTAACTGAACCTAAGCTAATGGGTATCACCCCAGCTATGCGCATAGGTTCTGACATGATTGAATTTTCACGACAGTTCCCAGATCAGTATTTCGATGTTGCCATAGCAGAACAACACGCCGTCACACTCGCTGGGGGCATGGCCATAGATGGCTTGAAACCCGTAGTAGCGATTTACTCTACCTTTTTACAACGTGGATATGATCAGCTGATTCATGACATCTGCCTGCAAAATCTTGATGTGTTATTTGCTATCGATAGAGGTGGATTAGTGGGTGGTGATGGTGCAACCCATAACGGTGCTTTCGATTTAAGTTTCCTACGCTGCATCCCTAATATCGTACTCATGGCACCAAGTGACGAAAACGAATGTCGCCAAATGCTCTACACTGGATTTATGCATAAAGGTACAGCAGCAGTAAGGTATCCGAGAGGGTCAGGTCCAACTGCTACTGTTGACTCAAAAATGACTGCCTTAGAAATTGGTAAAGGACGGCTAGTTCGACAAGGATCAAAGCTCGCAATATTATCCTTCGGACATCTACTTCCTGATGCGCTAGCAGCCTCTGAAAAACTCAACGCCACTGTTGTGGATATGCGTTTTATCAAACCCCTTGATGAAGCGATGATTATTTCTATTCTACAAAGCCATACAAAAATCATCACCCTTGAAGAAAATGCCATTATGGGCGGTGCCGGTAGTGCTGTGAACGAATTCATCGCTACGCTAAACACCAGTGTTTCGATTAAAAATATTGGTATCCCAGATCGCTTTATTCAGCATGGCAATACCCTTGACCTGAAAGTTGAAATCGCTTTGACTGAAGACGGTATTCTTCAAGCGGGTCGAGCTATGTTGGCTTTGGATTAAAGGCACCACATCTATGACACTACTTATTATCTATATCTCTATTGCCCTGTTTTTTTCTTTCTTATGCTCTATTGCTGAAGCGGTGTTATTGAGTGTCACCTCGGCACATATTGCAGTTTTAGAAAAAGAAAATAAACCAGCTGGACCCATTCTTAAAAGTCTCAAGTCTGATATTAACAAGCCCCTTGCCGCAATTTTAACGTTAAATACTATCGCGCATACTATAGGAGCTGCCGGAGCGGGTGCCCAAGCTGCGTTTGTATTTGGTAATGAATACGTTGGCCTAGCGGCAGCAATATTAACCTTACTGATACTCATTTTTTCCGAAATTATACCCAAAACACTTGGTGCTAACTATTGGCGTGAGTTGGCTCCGACTACGGCGTTGGGAGTAAAACATCTTACTTGGATATTACATCCTTTTGTCTGGTTATCTGAAAAAATTACATCTGGCATGATCCATGAAAGTTCTCTCACCGGTTTCAGTCGAGACGAGTTTGCGGCCATGGCTGAGCTTAGTGCTCAGGAAGGAATGATAGAAGACGAAGAATCCAAAATTCTAAT
Organism: Gammaproteobacteria bacterium; assembly: GCA_002746155.1. GTDB lineage: Bacteria > Pseudomonadota > Gammaproteobacteria > Enterobacterales. Next base: position 86,646 of record NVWF01000006.1, read on the forward strand.
CAATTTGCTACGCTTACGAGACATAGGTGTAAAAAAGGTGATGACGCCTAGAACGGTGGTTTTTTCTTTATCGGAGAACTTGCTTGTCGAAGAGTTTTTTCATAAACACGATCACACACCTTTCACTCGTATATTGCTATACAGCACTGACAAAGACGACATAAGTGGCTTCGTCATACGCAGCGAACTGCTACTAGCTCAGGCACGGGGCAATAGCACCAGTAAACTAAAAGAATATCGTCGCGATATTGGCGTATTGCTTAATACCGTCTCTCTGTCACATGCCTTTAGTGAAATACTACGACAGCGCGCGCAAATTTTGATGGTTGTGGATGAGTACGGCACTATGCAAGGCATCATCACCATGGAAGATCTGTTTGAAACCCTACTCGGATTAGAAATTATTGATGAGAGCGACAAAACGGAAGATATGCAACAGCTGGCAAGAAAAATATGGTTGCAGAAGTCTAAAAAAAATGGCTTTAAAACAGATGAAGAGGGATAAGCTTGTTACGTTCAAACACCTTAAGGAACGAACACTAAGCTTGCATTTATTAAGAAATGTATCAGAATCAAAATTTCTAATCGTTTAAATCCTTTTAGAATAAAAAATGACCCAAAAGCCAGACTAAAAATCAAATAATTTAGAGTTAACCCTAAGCTTCGAATTTCTCCGTGAATAAATACAAATGAAACCGCAATTATCGGTAATATAAACCAAGGATTTGGTATTATTCGCTTTAATCGTGTTAATGCAAACCCTCTAAATATTACTTCCTCAGTAATAGCTACCGTAAATGCTATAACAATAATGGTAACTAAGCGCTCTGCTGTACTAATCGGACCAATAAATCCTGCCTGAGATCTTGTTGGAAGCTCATTTCCATAATATATTCCAGGAAGAATAAATGCTGAGGTTATTAATATAGTCAGAATACCAACAAACCAAATTTTATGTTTAACAAACCATGACCAGTCAACTCCAATAGAGCTCCAAGTTTCATTATTTTTTATTAACGAAAACCATATAAATAAAAATGGGATCCAATGAAATAATAAATTAGAAAAAATAAAATACCACCATTCAGTTCTTTCATCATCATTATGTAAAGATGAAACAAACTCATCGGGTAAAAAAGGAAAAAGTAATGAACTAAAAAAGTCCGTACTATAAAGTAATGGATAGACTACAAGTGCTACCAAAAGCGCAACCAATGTAAATTTATCTAAAGTCTTTTCTTCTGAGCTATTAATTGTTTGCGACATTTGTATACCTTAAAGAATGCATTTTATACTGTCTCCATCAATCTTCGTTTTACAGATTGTTGATTAAGTCATTAATTGGTGAAGTTAAAAATGTTACAATAGACTGAATATCAAGAACAAGACTTACTTCGTGAGTTGGTAAAATTATTCGTAAACTGAACTTCAACCGGAAAAAAGATCTTTGACGATACGTAAATTCTTAAAAACTTATACGGCAAACGCCTTAACTTTAAGCAACAAAAACAGGCTTTTTAACTGTATCCTCCTTACTGTTGTTGTTTTCCTACTGATTTTACTAAAACCATTTGGGCTTCATCATATTAGTTTTATGACGTCAGTAGGTTATTGGGTACTTATTTGCCTAGCCGGAGCTTGTCTCTATATTCCGGTATTTTATTTTGGAGAGAAGTTTTTATTGCGCCAACAGCTACCTTATCCATTGGTGTTAATTCTTTTAGCAGTATTCGCAGGTTTTTTAATGTGTTTTATCGTTGCTTTCATTATCTCCGTCTACTTCGATGTACCTGCTGAATATATGGCTAGACTACCAACTCTTTTCCCTCATACACTTTTAATAGGCGGAATTCTTATTTCGGTAAGCATGGGGTTAGTGACTACATTAAACATCAAAATGACTTAATAAATAATGCATCTGTAGAAAATAGTAAACAAGACCCTGCTCATAAATTCATGCAAAAAATACCAAAAATAATACGAGGTGAACTTCTTTGTCTTGAGATGGACGATCACTATATTAAAGTTCATACAGATAAGGGACAACACCTATTATTAATGCGTATGAAAGATGCTATAAAGGAGCTTGAAGGACATAAAGGACTTCAGACTCATAGGTCATGGTGGGTTTCTGAAAAGGCTATAAATGGAAGCATCAAAGAAGGGAGAAAAGTTACTCTTAATCTTAAAAAAAATATTATTGTTCCTGTTTCTAGAACATATCTTCCTGAACTTAAAGTAAGAAGCCTCTTGTAGTTAAACAAGCAGACTTACTGAGTGTTTGAATACTTATTATCGCCTTGAAATCCGCGGCATTGAACGCTAAACAATCTGAGCTTTAAAGCGTTCTACACGCTCACGGATGAAAGCTATCAGTTTTGAGGATGCAGGCATCTCGGCTTCTATCCCGTCAAAAGAGCCTATAATTTTTCCTGCTATCACAGCAACCTGCTTAAGCACCATGGGCTTAGATAGCCCTGTTTCAACTGCAAACTTTTCGAAGTGGCGTGCATAGACTTCATCAGGCTTATACTTTCCACCAATCTTCATAGCCATTTTTGGTGAAAGTTCAGAGTAATATACTGTACATAGCAAATCATAAAACGGAGCCAAGCTTATCTGGCCGTCTCGATAGAGCAATGAAAAATTCTTGCCGTGGGCATCATTATTGCCAATCAGGTAGTTGAAAATCACTGCATTCAAGAGCTGCTGCAAGTCAATCACAGGCACCACAGAGGCAGAGCGCAGTAAATCAAAAGCTTGCTTTAGCGAAACGCCACCTTCATTTTGATATTTCATCTCCGATACTATGCAGGGCAAACGGGTTATAAATAACCAATTATTCAATTTTTTGAATCAAAAGGTAAAAAACATTTGACTGGGATCGGTAGACGTGATCTATTCTAACCTTTGGGAATTAGAAATGTCATCCACTACCTTGTCTAAAGTATTTAAAGAATTCAATGATCCTCGTATGGCCCGCGCTCAGCGCCATTCACTTATCAATATTATCACTATTGCTATCTGTGCTGTTATTTGCGGCGCTGATAACTTTGTCGCCATGGCAGAATTTGGTCGCTCCAAAAAGAAATGGTTTGAGTCCTTTCTGAACATGCCAAATGGTGTGCCTAGTCATGATACCTTTAATGATGTCATCAACCGACTCGACCAATCAGCCTTTGTAAGCTGCTTTACAAAGTGGATAAAACAGCTCGCAATAAATGATGAAACAGTTATCGCACTGGATGGTAAAGTGATGCGGCGAACACTCGATAAAATAAACGGAAGCAAAGCGGTATGGTTAGTCAATGCTTGGTCTGTAGCGAATAACATGTGCTTTGGCCAGATACAGGTTAGTGACAAATCTAACGAAATAATGGCCATACCAAAGCTCCTTGAATTGCTTGATATTAAAGGAGCAACTATTACGATTGATGCAATGGGTTGTCAAACAGATATTGGTGAAAAAGTTCTTGAACAAGGCGGTCATTTTTTACTGGCGTTAAAAGGAAATCAAGGCGAGTTTTTTGAGGATGTGAGTCTTTATTTGGACACTTGTATTGATAAACCAAAAAACCTTTCCTTTGATTATTTCCAAAGTGTTAATGGCGACCATGGGCGAGTAGAATCAAGGAAATGTTGGTTGGTCACAGAAGTAGATTGGTTAGTCAAACGACATCCTCGCTGGTCAATAGTTAAGGGAATAGCTGTCATAGAGTCAGAGCGAATAATCGGTGAGGAAGTCTCAACGGAACGACGATATTACATCACTAGTCATTGTGATAAAGATGCTCAGTTTATTAACGAGGCTATTAGGAGCCACTGGTGCGTAGAGAATAACCTCCACTGGCAACTCGATGTCAGCTTTAATGAAGATCAATGTCGATTAAGAAGTGGGAATGCGGCTGCTAATTTCTCATTTTTGAATAAAATAGCATTGAATTTACTGAAAAATGAAAAGACGACAAAAATAGGCATCAAATCAAAGCGTTTAAAGGCTGGATGGGATGAAGAATATATGATGAAAGTACTGACAGTTGGGTTGAGTTAGGTAAATTGGTTATTTATAACCCGTTTGCCCTGGCTCTGGAACAACACGTAAACGATTCTGTTTATAACGTGCTAAGGTATCAGGGTTTAAATCATGCTCGGGTTTAAACTGGCATAGACTAAAACGTGTGCCGCGATCTCGTAGCTCATGGCGCAATACTCCTAAAGTACCAAAGCTACGCATCTCTTTATTAGCAGCATTAGGATCGGCTTTATTCAGTTGTGAGGCGACACGTTCTAAGAACTTTTGCTCGGGGTACTTTTTATTATTTTCTTGGGGGGGATAAAGCTTACAGAACTTTTGCCACTGCTCATCTTGGGTGTCTTGCACAAAACCAATTAAATCTTCTTCATACAAGGCTAATTTACGATTGTAATTTTCGGGTTTTCCCAGTAGCCAACCATTAGCGACTAGCTGTTTGATCATGTCATTTTGAAAAGCGAATTCACTTGAACTTGCCATAAGCTGATTTCCTTATCTATTTTTCTTCTTCAGTTGCTTTTCTAAAGCTTCTATTGCCTGATGTTCACCTTCAATCTCTTTTAAATCCCGTCTCTTTTTTGCATATTTATCATATGCTGATTTAGCTTTATTGTCTGCGACAGTTTTAGTTATTTTTCCAGCTCCTTGCAAGACTTCACGGTTATTGAATTTTAAAAACTCATCTAATCGCTCTTTCCAGTCACTGAGAAATACCTGTTTTCGCTGCAAAGCTTGATCTTCAGCAAAATCCAGCCACATGGTTACAATTCTATTAAGCGCTTTGATCTCATCTTCTTGTAAATAATTTTTAGCAATTGTGACATCTGTTTTACGGACTTCATCCCCTTTAAAAGTGGTTAGTCCCATATTGGGTTGCTCAACATTAACTCGTTGAGTAATCAATTCTGCAGCCGTTAGGCCTGTCGAGGCAAAATGTAATTTATTCTGCATAGTCTGAAAAAAAGTGGTGGTGTCTTTGTTACTTGGGCTGTAATCGGCGGCTAATACAAAAATGTCTTTTACACGCAAGTACATTCGTCGCTCACTGGCACGAATATCACGAATACGTTCCAGTATTTCATCAAAATAATCAGGTGCAGCCGAGGCACCAATTGGAGGGTTCTTTAAACGTTCGTCATCCATGGCGAAGCCTTTAACTAAATATTCCTGCAAGGTTGCCGTTGCCCACTTTCTAAATTGCGTGCCTTGAACAGAACGAACTCGATAGCCCACAGCTATTATGGCTTCTAGATTGTAATGTTCCAGGTTTCGGTTTACTTGTCTACCACCTTCTTCGCGAACTATCCGGAATTTCCGGATGGTTGAAGTTTGTTCAAGCTCTCCCTCATGATATATATTTTGTAAATGCTCGTTAATGGTTCGCACATTCTTTTGATAAAGTTCAGCAATCAAGGCTTGAGTCAGCCACAAGGTATCAGAATCAAATCGACATTCGATACGAGTTGAACCATCGGCAGCTTGAAATAAAACCAGTTCACCATTAGGGGCCTGGGGTGTTAGATCAGACATGTCTTATCCTTTTTTATCCACAACTTAGTGCTCTTCAACACTTGTTGTAAAAAGTTTTGTCCACTGTCTAAGCGCTGTTGGAATTCGTCAACAGTCAATATCGTGGGATTAATCTTTCTTCCCAACTGCTCTTCTGCACTATCTAGTAGGTTCATCACTTTACTATAACTAAGATCATTGCCCACTAGCATAACGTCAATGTCACTACCTGCATTTTCGCTTCCTTTGGCAATTGAACCGTAGACAAATGCTAGTTTAATTTCATCCAATATGGGGGCAAGGCCAATTTTAAGAATATCTACCACGCCAAAAGTTTTGTGGATTATTCCTTTAAGTTCAGCAAAAATAGGATTGTCAGGATTAGCCTGATAGTGGTTTTGGTTTCCCTGACGTCGCACGGTTACCAAGCCTGCGTTGTGCAACTTTTCTAGTTCACGTTTAACCGTTCCTTTTCCCATATCAACTAAACGCACTAATTCATTTAAATAATATGATTGTTCTGACTTGCCATAGAGTAAGGCCAACACCCGTTGTTGTGTTTTAGTAAAAAGTGCATCACCAATCGTTGTGGTGAGTTTATGCATGGCTCAAGCCTTTAAAGTCCCAATATGGGGACTATAATACCCTTTTTGGGACTTTTCAAGTTACATATTCAGTATAGCTAATCGTTAAGAGATTTAAAATGCTGAGGAGTGAGCTCGAATAAGATCTCACCTGTATTAGCATCGTTCATCCTAAGAGGTAAATTTTTGCCGATATATTTCGAAATGTTTTCAGGGATGTTCAGGTCAAGATTATTTGTTTCAAGATGATGGCAATTACCTATTAAAAATCGATATTCTCTCTGATATTCATAATCTAAAGACTTGCAAATTGCCGACCATTCATTTTTATTGCTGGAGTAGCCAATGTGTCCATGAACTACATCTTTGTCACTTGATGATTTTAGAGCATCAACGACCTTTTGAATGTGAACACCATCTAAAACGGCATAATTATTACCGAACTCTTTCCGCATTCGGTTTATATCTTGTATTAAACCAGCAAAGTCATCATCTGTTTCTGGTTTTGCAATAGCAAACCAGCAGTGCATCCATTTATCTTTTATTTGGTTATTGTGTATCGTTAGCGTTTGCAATCCTTCCACATCAATTCCATTTATAGATAGTTTTGGTGTATTTGAATCTCGGCTGATTCGAAATGACGAGGCACAGGATTCATTTCTATCTCCAACGCCTACTGCGTCATGATTACGATAGAACTCAGGAGAATTACAGTAGAATTTACCTGATAACAATTCATTCAAGTACGTTTCATTTGAAAAAAACTTTAGTAGTGCGTAAATGTGATGCTCTCTACTCAACGCGCGATCCTCTTCCTTACGTCGATTTTTCCGGTTACAGCTGCAGAGATTAGGGCTGTGCGACGTTCTTGCATTAATTCTATTGCACTTACGGCCTTATTTATCAAAGTATCGAATTTCAAAGTGTATTTCCTGACAAAGTCAACAATGTCAATTCTTTCAATTTCAGGAGGTAAACCTATTACAAAATTATTTAAGAAATCAGAGGGTACTCTTTTCAATCCTCCTGCACCCGTCATAGCACCAGTTGCTAGTTCGATAAATACATCCTCCTGAAGACGGTAATATAGAAAATCATTTAATAAGTTAAGTTTTGCTCTTAACACATAAATTTCTGAAGAACCAAATCCGATCCCATTTACAAGATTGCGGGCAACAACCATATTCTTATTTTCAAAACAGGGGGTTACCTTTGCCATTAAGATATCTTCATCTTTAAAATAAGTATAACCATCAAATACATCTTTAATTTTTCGACTTTCATCTAATATTAGCGAGCCGGTTTTTAGTTTCTCCATTGGAATGAAACTACAATCGATGGTTTTTTGTTTCTCTATTTCTGATTTTTTTGGAGTTAACTCTACTATGAACTTAATTTTTGTGATTTCCCAATGCTCAGGCACTTCACCTAACCACTCAACATCAGAGTCTCGCATTGGGGCATTGGGGTTGAGGCCTTTGGTGACGGCATGACTGATCACAGCTTGACGTTTTTCTTTTAGTAGTTTGATTAGCTGTTGTTGTTTATCGATTAGGTTGTCAATTTTGGTGGTTTCGTGATCGAGGAAGCTAGCGATTTTTTCTTGTTCTTCAAGCGATGGTAACCAAATATCAATACCTCTAAGAATTGCCTGTGTAATGCTAAAAACTTTAACGCCTTTGACTGCATATCTAATTTGAGTTCTAAACTCCTGAGAATCGAAAAGATAGGCATAAAAGCGACTACTTTGCCTATCTTTTGGTCTAACAATAATTGTATGGTATCCAGCAAATATATTTTGTTTGCTCGTTAGTTGTGTAAAGTTTCCAGAGCCATCAATATCTTCAGATGTATCTGCAAAAACCATATCACCCTGAAACAATAAAGAGCTTTGTGAAGACTTTAAGTACTGTTCACTCACACATTTAAGGGGATGAGTTGCAGGCTCTACTTCAAAAGGATACTTTGAATGAATCTCACCGTAATTTACACAAGGTATCCCTTCATCTAACAAATTTGCTTTCGTAATAGTTAACCCTTTACCAAACGAAAACATATAACGGAGTTTGCTTGTGCCCCAATGTTCTGGGATTTTTTCTAACCACTCAACTACGGAATCCTTGTATTTAGGGTAAGTAGCATATTTTCTACTTAAGGCTGCTTCCCTTGCCATTACGAATGCACTTCTTGCAACAACTTCATAATGTCAGCACTCACAGCATCTAAATCTGCATCAATATCCACCAAATCTCTTGGCGGCTGATACTGATAAAAATGACGGTTAAACGGAATCTCATAACCGACAATACCCACTTCCTGATCTTTCACATCTTTTTTGTTGGCATCTATCCAGGCATCAGGTACATGGGGTTGTACTTCTTTTTTGAAGTAGGCTTCGTTGAGTGTATTTACCGAACTAGTAGGATCAAGTGCCACATTTTCATTATCTCGCAATTCGCCATCAGGTTTGTATTCTACTATTTGGCCATCCACATTAAATAAACCGTAGATCGGATTAGCTTTGGTGCTGCTATGAACTTTCTTAATTACCTTTTCAGCTTCAGAGTTTTTCCAGCTAACGGCTGATGTGAGCTGTTTCTTTTCTCTGGAATCTAAGATAATGCCTTGCACTTTACAGGCAGCTTTAATAGTTACATCATAACCATTCATATCATCGCACTGATCGATGCCAATAGTTTGTTGCAATTGCTTAGACTTTATTAGTATTTGTTTTTGTGCTGCCCACGTTTTGCTATCTAATAGTTCTTTAACTTTGGCTTCTTTTACTTCACTAAAATTGGTTTTCAGATGTTTGCGAATAGCCTCTTCATGCTCAGCCAATACACCATAATTTTCGCAATCAATATCGTCCGACCATGGTTTTTCTGGAGAGCTACTATAGGTTTCATAAACCCACTTCATAGCAGCATTTAATGGTTTCGGGGCAAACCGCAGTTCAGCAAGTCGCTCATCACTAAATTGATAGCTCTCACGTAATGGACGTTCGATAGTAATGCGGCGATAACCAAATTCATGATTATCAAAAATTTTGCTGGCAAAGGTCTTGGGTGTTTCTGTTTTAGGCTTTGATGATTGACGACCACGGTTACTTTTCTGCTCGGCTGGTTTATCTAACTCTCGGGAATCTACTACTTCAAAAGCACCAAAGGTTCGAGTAATGGTAGCGATATCATCAGCTGACATTTCGTTGCGCTTTGAACCTAAGGATTTTCGCATTTTGCTGAAGAGGTTTACGCCATTAATCAATTGTACTTTGCCCTTACGCTCAGCAGCCTTTTTATTCGACAAGATCCACACATAGGTGGCTATACCTGTGTTGTAAAACATATCATTGGGTAGGGCAACAATGGTTTCTAATAGATCGGCTTCGAGTATGTAACGACGAATTTCAGATTCACCAGAACCAGCTCCACCGGTAAATAGTGGTGAGCCATTGAGGATGATACCAATGCGACCGCCGCCCTCTGATGCATCTCTCATCTTACTGATCAGATGCAACAAGAACAACAACGAGCCATCAGAGACTCTTGGTGTGCCAGGTCCAAAGCGCCCATCAAAACCTTTTAGCTTGTTTTCATCTTTAATGGTTTGTTCGATCTTTTTCCAATCAACACCAAAAGGCGGGTTGGACAGCATGTAATCAAATTTATCGGCATAAAGCTGATCATTGGATAAGGTATTACCGAGTTTAATGTTATCGACCTCTTGTCCTTTAATCAGCATATCGGCTTTACAAATGGCATAACTCTCAGGATTAAGTTCCTGACCATAAGCTACCATTTTAGCGCCCGAGTTTAATTCGTGTACATATTCCATACCTGAGGAGAGGAAGCCACCAGTACCCGCCGTTGGATCATAAATTGTTCGTATAATCCCGGGTTTGGTTAGTGCATCATCATCTTCCATGAATACCAGTGAGGTGGTAAGTCGTACAATGTCACGAGGAGTAAAATGTTCACCAGCAGTTTCATTTGAGCCTTCAGCAAAACGACGAATCAGTTCTTCAAACACCAGTCCCATATCGTGATTGGAAATAGCCTTAGGGCTTAAATCTGTTGAGCGTACTTTTTGTACAATCTTCCAAAGTAGATCGGCATCATTAAGTTGTCCAATAAATTCTGCAAAGTTAAAATATTCAAAGATTTCACGGGCATCTTTGGAGAAACTCTGGATGTAGCTTTCAAGATTGTCTTTGATACCTGACTCACCTAGTTTGGAGAGATCCATTTTTGAGGTATTATAAAAACTTAATCCACTGGCTCGTAAAAGCAGCTTTTCTTGAGCTTCTTCCGATATTCCCATCTTCTGAACTTTCTCATATTCAGTGAGCACTTCTTCTTTGCATTCTTCTAAGACGCCTTCTAGTCGACGCAGTAGTGTAAACGGTAGGATTATTCTGCCGTATTGCGATTGTTTGAAATCACCACGCCAGAAGATCTGCTAAGGACCAGCAATAGGCTGCTAGATTGTTAGGTGTTGAGTTATTGGGGTTTGATTCATTTATATTTAGTGACATGAGGTAAACGGAATTCCTTTTTATACAACTTTTATCCATGACTAAAGTTGTAGAAGCATTCTCTTGAGAGTAATAACCTGAGAGTAGCATCTTGATATTAATAAGTAAAAAAAAGAGGAAAGGATTAGAAAGAATGGTGGCCGGACCTGGAATCGAACCAGGGACACGAGGATTTTCAATCCTCTGCTCTACCGACTGAGCTATCCGGCCATAACCTATGTAAATCAGGCCTTAATTGTTAGTATGACGTTTCGGAATTCTCTGGAGAGAACGTCATCAATTAAGAGTCGCGTATTAAAACTTCTAGCGACCTTTAAGTCAAGTCTAATAATTAATAAATGGCTTATTCTGGCACATAGCCTTCAATTTTATCGAGATCGCCACCAAATAAGAACTTTTCCATTTCTCCAGCAAGATAAGTACGTGCCTCAGGATCGATCATGGATAACTGCTTCTCGTTGATCAGCATGGTCTGATGATTCATCCACATTAGCCATGCTTCTTTGCTGATGTTCTCAAAGATACGTTGGCCTAAATCACCTGGATAAGGAGAAAAGTCCATACCTTCGGCTTGTTTTTCTAGTTTTGAACATTGAATGGTTCGACTCATGGAAGTTCTCTATATTAGTGACCACTAAAGGTCGTAAATTTCATTAAGCTAATGATACGTCATTCTTAAATGATGATCATCCATCTAAATCGTTAATTCAAATCTTTATATTGAAGTAGCATAGTACGTACAGCAGCGGGAATTCCTCTTTCAAGCCAGTTTTCAATACTATCCCAAGAGAGCTTAGTTTCATGAATTCCAGTGAAGCCTTTTAGCTTAGCTTTGATGGGTGTAATTTGTAGATGAAAATGGCTAAAGGTATGCCTAAATTCTGGCAGTCTAGCTGGGTCAGATATTTTAATACCAAATTCTTCTAGCAGAAAACCATCAGCCTTATTTCCATTCGCATGAATGTCTTGAGCACAACTTAACGGTGTCCAAAGACCACCCCAAATTCCTGTATTTGGTCTTTTTTCCATTAATATTTCGCTGTTATCATTGGTAATAAGATAGTAGTTTTGTTGTTTGATGGGTAGGATTTTTTTCTTCTTTTTTCCGGGATAATTGAGTTGGTCGCCATCCTTATTAGCTAAGCAACTTTGGGAAAGAGGGCAGGAAGTGCAAGCAGGTTTAGAACGGGTACAAATAGTTGCACCAAGATCCATCATGGCTTGAGTATAGTTTTTCACTGAGTGGTCTTTTACTGAAAAGTCTGGAGTTAGTATCTCAGCCAATTGCCAAAGTTTTTTTAAAACGCCAGCTTCTCCTGGCCAACCTGATATTTGAAAATATCTTGCGAGTACTCTTTTAACATTGCCATCTAATATTGCAGCTTTTTTGTCCATGGAGAGAGCAAGTATTGCTCCGGCAGTTGATTTTCCTATGCCGGGCAGTGCTACTAAGTCATCTAGATCCTCGGGCAGTGAATTCAAATCGTTAGATATCAATAAAGCGGTCTTATGTAAATTTCTCGCCCGACTGTAGTAACCCAGACCACTCCAAAGTGCCATGACTTCATCATCGGTTGCTTTCGCTAAGCTCTCTAAAGTAGCAAATTTCTCCATGAACTTTAAATAGTAGGGGATAACAGTATTAACTTGAGTTTGTTGCAACATTATCTCCGAAATCCAGACACGATATGGAGTAGGATTTTGTTGCCAAGGCAGATCCTTACGGCCATGGAGCTTAAACCACTTAGTTACCCGTTGCTTAAACTCAGCTGGTTTAATGTGTAATTTAAGTTTTGAGGGAGTGCTTTTAGTTTTCAATAGTTAGAGGGAGCCAGGTGTAAGATCATAAATGCTCGCTAGAATAAAGGTGAAGCTTACCCACATGAGTAAGATCAAGGGGATGCCAATGCGCATAAAGTCGGAGAATTTATAACCACCGGCATTCATCACCAAAAGATTTGTTTTATAAGCCATGGGAGTGGCATAACTCATGTTTGCACCAAATAGTACCGCTAGGATAAAGGGTTCAGGATCAATCTGTAGTGAGTTGGCAACTGCTATGGCAATGGGCGTTCCTATGACTGCCGCTGCATTGTTTGAAATCACATTGGTCATGATGGCAAGTAATAGCATTAAACCACTGAGGATAAATACGGGAGGCATACCGTCGGTGCTATAAACATAAAGCTCAGCTAAATACATAGCGCCACCTGTTCTTTCAAGGGCAAGACCAAGAGCTAGAGATACGGCAATGATCATTACTACAGGAATACTTAAACCCAGAGCTGCGTCTTTCCACTTCATGCAACCGGTTAATAGCATGAGAACAACACCGGTAAGGGCGCTAATGCCAATGGGCATAATTCCTGTTGCTGCTGCCACCACTATGCCAGCCATGATGACTAGTGCTACAGGTGCTTTTTTGGTATGGGGTAGATCAGTTGTCGCATCGAGTACGAGAACTTCACCACCTTGTTTTAATTTCGTGATTTGTTCACTGGTACCTTGAACCAATAACACATCGCCAACTTGCAAGGTTATACCGCCAAGTCCACGGCGTTTGGTATCCATGGCTGAGCCTGCACGGTGTAGAGCGACGGTTGTAACGTCAAAACGCTTGGCAAAATTGATTTGACCAAGGGTGGTGTTCACCAGAGGTGAGCCAGTAATAATGACGATTTCAGCAAGTTGCTGTTCCTCAGCCTGAAGAGGATTATCATCATCCACTAGTGCGCCTTTTGAAAAGAGCGCACAACCTAGAACTTTTTCGAACTCCTTAAGGTTTTCAGGAGTGTCTTGAACTCTTAATCTATCGCCAACTTTAATAATAATGTCTGGCATGGTCATTAAATTACGATCAGCTCCTCTTTTAATACCATTAACTCGCATTTGACCATCGGTCTTGGCAATAATTTCATGCAAGGTTTGACCATCGGCGAAGGAGTCTTCCAATACATCTAGTTGAGCTGCGAAAACTCTAGGCTTGATGTCTGTCATGCCAGGTTTTCTTGAGGGTAGTAGTTTAGGAGCGATTAACCAGAGATACAAAATACCAATACCTGCTGCGAAGGATGCTGGGTACATAAAATCAAACATGCCCATTCTGTGACCCGTTAAATCTGCTGCAACTGAGATAACCAATAAATTGGTCGAGGTGCCAATGGTGGTGCTCATACCGCCAACGAGGGTTGCCATACCCATGGGCATTAGTAGTCCGGATGAATCGGTTTTGGTTCTTATAGATACCGATATCAGAATCGGTAATAGCAATACAACAATAGGGGTGTTATTTACGAAAGCACTGAGTATTGCTCCTATGAGGAGAGTGAGAAGTAGTGAAAGCTTAGGTGCAATGCGCCATAGTTTAGCTAAATTTCTCCCGATGGGTTCAAGAGCACCCGTTCTAACAAGCCCTTGACCTGCAATCATTAATCCACAAACCGCGATCATGGCTTCATGCCCAAAGCCTAAGAAAAAATCACCTGCTTCAAGTTCAACGCCATCCTGGTGAAAAGGGAAAAGGGCAAAACTCATGGCGAGGATCACCAGTACGATTAGACTCGAGGTCTCTAGAGGTATTGAATCTTTTCTGAATAACCATAGTGCAAAGATGGTTAATATCATCACGAACAGAGCGTGAGTATTTGGCATATCAGGCATTAACATATTTTAATTTTCTAGGCCCTATTTGTGGAGATGAAATAACACTATTAATTACTGAACCTGCAACTAAAACATAATCAGACTAGTTGGTAAAGTCTCAATGCTGTCTAATTGTTGATTTATACCAGGATAATTCTAGGTTAATCCTAGTAAATATGCTGTTGTTAGTCCATGATCTAAATCTTAAAATTATTGATAAGATTAATTAGATAGTAGTAGTTGTAAGGAAAAACATTGGAAAACCCGCTGGACAATAAAGAACCATTAAGAAATCGAAAAATCCGAAGCTTTGTGAAAAGAGAAGGGCGATTGACTAATGCACAAGAGAAGGCTCTGGGTGAGCTACTGCCTGAATTTGGTGTTGATCATATTCAAGGACCTTTAGACTTTAATAGCTTATATGATAATGATGCTGAGGTGATTTTAGAGATAGGTTTTGGCATGGGACATTCTCTAGTGGAACAGGCAGAAGCAAATCCCCAATTAAACTATTTAGGCATTGAAGTGCATAGTCCAGGTGTTGGCTCCTTACTCAAGAGTATTGCAGAGAAAGATATTAACAATATTAGAGTCAGCAATGAGGACGCTGTAGAGGTGATGGCTAATAAGATCCCTGAGCAGAGCCTTAAGGGCGTACAGCTGTTCTTTCCAGATCCTTGGCATAAAAAGAAGCATCACAAAAGACGCTTGGTTAATGCAAGCTTTGTTGAGGCCCTTGCTAAAAGGATAAAGCCAGACGGTTTTTTCCATCTGGCAACGGATTGGGAAAACTATGCTGAGCATATGCTTGAGGTCATGTCAGCGACGACAAGTTTTAAAAATCTCTCAGAAAAGGCTGATTATATTCCTCGCCCTGTGAGTCGACCCCTGACTAAGTTTGAAAAGAGGGGACAGAGACTTGGTCACGGTGTCTGGGATCTGATGTTTATTCGCAAGTCATCTTAAGGTTAATCATAAGATCAGGATGGATACTTTGGGCAACGGGGCAGCTTAAGGCAGAACGCTCAAGTGAAGCCATATGCTCATGGGAAACAATAAAAGGTATGTGCAGATCCACATCAATCTGACTGATGCGCCTCGGTGGATCGCTACTCATCTGTTTTGAGACAGTAACTTTAGTGCCATTGATAGTGATCCCAAGGTCATCTGACTTAATACCCATAATCGTTAACATGCAGGAGCCTAATGAACTGGTTAATAAATCAGTGGGAGAGTAGGCCTCACCCTTACCTTTATTATCAAGTGGCGCATCGGTAATAATCGTATTACCTGAAGGCTGGTGTGTTGAGTGGGTGCGTAATGTGCCCTGATATTCGATGTTCATTGTTACCATGTGAAATTCCTAGGTAGGTGTTGTATAGAGGGTTCAGGTTATTTCTTTAATGACGATGTTGTTTTTTACTTCAACATCCATAAAGAGCGCTAGAAGGTCATTCAAATAGTTTAGGCCTCGAGCTGTTGGTCTTAGTATATCTGAACGTTTATCCATTAGGCTTTTATTTCTTGCTTTGGTGAGGGCGCTGCTTATTTCATGCAACATCAGGCCTGTGCGTTCTGTAAAGACTTGAGCTGATACGCCCCTGTTAAGACGCAGGATATTCATCATAAATTCTAGTGCCAAGTCATTGTTTTTGATGGCAGAATATTCTGCTAAGTAGTTGTTCTGATCATCAAGCCAATGGCTCGGTTGTTTGCGACGTCTTGTGCGGAAAATTTTACCTTCACTTAAATCGGTGATTTTACCATGGGCGCCAGCACCGATACCTAAATAATCTCCAAATTCCCAGTAGTTAAGATTGTGCTGAGATTCTTCAAAATCTCGGCTCCAAGCAGAAATTTCATACTGTTTAAAACCGGCTGTTTGTAGCTTTTCAGCCCCCGCCTGTTGGATCTCCCAAATTAGATCATCCTCCGGCAGTTGCTTTGGCGGATATCGGTTAAAGCCCGTGTTTGGCTCAATTGTCAATTGATACCAAGAAATATGTTCAGGATTTAGGGCGATGGCTTTATCCAAATCTACTAGGGCATCCTCAACGGATTGAGCAGGCAATGCATACATCAAATCAAGATTGATACGCTCAAAACCTGCTTTTCTAGCTAGTTGAAAAGCATCAACAGCTTGACTGGCATCATGGATACGCCCAAGTTTTTTAAGTTGTGCATCTTCAAAACTTTGCACGCCGATTGATAGTCGGTTGACTCCTGCATTTCGATAAGCCTGATAGTTATTGGCGTCAGCAGTACCGGGGTTTGATTCTAAGGTAATTTCAGGGTCGGCTCTAAGCATTAGCCTTGCTCGAACACCTGAGATGAGTTCATCGATAGCTGCTCCTGAAAAGAGGCTTGGAGTGCCGCCTCCTATGAAAATCGTTTCAACACTTCTGCCCCAGATCTTAGGGAGATCCTGTTCGAGATCAGTGAGTAGGCTAGTTACATACTTCTTTTCATCGAAACTTTCATTTAACTGATGTGAATTAAAGTCACAATAGGGACATTTCTCTACACACCAAGGTAGATGAATATAAAGGCTTAGGGGAATTCCAGGTGCGAGCAAGCTCATTTTTACTTGTGACTTTGGAGTGAGCTAAGGGTGTTAAGGAAATCAGTGGCTTCTAATTCATCCACTAGTTTTCTTAAGGCTTGGCCACGGTGACTAAGTTTATCCTTAATATCAGGTGCTAACTCGGCTGAAGTACACTCATTAGCTTCAAGCCAAAATATAGGGTCATAACCAAAACCATTTTCGCCCTGGGGATCACTTAATAATGTCCCCTCCCAGCTTGCCTGACAGACAATTGGAGTTGGATCATCAGCATGTCGCATAAAAACTAGCACACATTGAAATCGGGCTGTGCGATTGGGCCTTTCTACATTTTCCACATCCTTGATGAGTTTATATAAATTATCTCTATCACTAGCATCCTCGCCTGCATAGCGTGCAGAATAAATTCCGGGCGCTCCGGCTAAGGCATCAACCTCTATGCCCGAATCATCGGCAATGGCGGGTAAGCCAGTAATTTTCGCTGCATGTCGGGCTTTTATGATGGCATTTTCTACGAAGGTTAAACCCGTCTCGGCAACCTCGCTGACATCAAATTCAGATTGAGGAATTATTTCAAATGGCTGATTGCTGAGCAGTTGCCTGAACTCTCTAACCTTGCCTTTATTACCTGTAGCTAGAACTACTTGTTGCATCTAGATAAAACCTATTCAACGTAAAATTGTTGCTTGAATTGTAACTTTATTTTGTGAGTTATTCCTTCCGGAACAACAATTATATCGAAATTAAGTTTTTCTTTATCGGCAAAATTGAAGGTGGCGATATAATAGATTGAATGTCCCTCGGTAATTTTTGTAAACTCAAGCTTTGTTAGTTGTGATATGGGGTTTTTAGCATCACCCATTATAAAAGCTGAAACGGCCTTATCTGACTTATCTAAAACTGACAGTGTTAAAACCCCAAGACTAGTGCTTCTCTCTATTCCATATTGATTCACAACCTCGGGAGTAAGTAATGAGGAATTAAAGGCATTGTAGTGAATTTTAAAGCCATCTGCTTCGATTAACTGTTCTGCTTGTACAGTTATAGCTGTTAAACAAATGTAGCTCACAATTAGAGTATAGATAAAAGAGCGAAAGGGTTTGTTAAAAAAACGCATAGAAATCTCCTGAAACGGTTTGTTCTTGACTAGTATAACTTGGAATAGAACTTTTTCTTACGAAATTGCAGGATATTACTAGTTTTTTCTTCAGGCTTAAATTTATCTAGCAGTGCTAGGGTATTTCTACATTGTACAAGTTCATCATCCACATCACTGAGTATTAACTTTAAAGCCCTCAGACGACCTGTGGCTGACGCATCATTATCTTGAATAGCTTTCAATTCACTCATATGGGTTTCAAGCACCTGACGGTGATCGTCAACCTGATGTACCAGTGGATGTAAAATATTACTACTCCAATTTTCGAGTTTGTTGCGAGTATGCTCAAAAAAACTATGCACATTATGCACAGTAGTATTGAAAAACCGATTAACGACTTTGTGTTGCCCAGATAAGGCTAACTTTAAATGCTGATTGAACTGATCGGAATCCCGAATGATGGATTTTAACTCCCTATGGAATAATTTGGCTGTGAGAAGTCTCGGTGTGAAGTTATCCAAATGGTGTTCATGTTGAAAGCGTTCAAAAATAGATTGTGACATTTTATTGGATAACTCAGCTTCACGGCAAAATTCGTGCATAATGGCTTCGACTGAGAAAAACAATTCACGCATACCCTTTAACATGCCATAGGTAGTTTTGGCCTTGATTATCATTTTAGCAGCTTGATCCGTGACAATTTGCACCCTCTCAACTGCAATCGTTTGTTTCAATAACTCTGTTTGACGTTCCATTAAACGAATGCTTGGCTTGATAGATAGCATTTTTTGTTGATAGTTTTGTTTTTCAAGTTTGCAATTTTCGATTAATTGCTCTAATTGATCGCCACTTGAGCCCTTAAGTTTTTCAATTTCATGACTTTGATTTAGTAGTTGTTTACGGCGATTTTCTAGGGTAATTAGACTTTCAGCAACTACTGTTCTTGCATCCGCTATCACGTTATCCCAAAGACTCTTTTCCTTAGTAACCATCACAGCCTTTGATAAAACATCTTCAAGTGAGGCAAGACCACTCTTTGCCAATAATGCCGTGTCATCTTTGACCCGTGCCAATAAGCCTTTTTGTGCAGATACTGGAATAACATTACTTTTGTGCAAACTTAATTGCTGAGCCGTGCTGTTAATGACCTTATCCACATTAGCTTTGATTTCACTAGCTGAACTCAGTTCATCCCAAAGTACATCTACCTTATTCAGTACAGCATAAAGACCAAGATTAGGCCTATTTTTTAGCTGGGAGATGT
The DNA here is from genome assembly GCA_002746155.1 of Gammaproteobacteria bacterium. Classification (GTDB taxonomy): domain Bacteria; phylum Pseudomonadota; class Gammaproteobacteria; order Enterobacterales. The sequence continues at coordinate 105,877 of NVWF01000006.1, forward strand.
GTTCATCCCAAATTCCTTTATCACTAGCTGTAACACCAGCATCGGCCGCTAGTAAGAAAATTACTGCTTGGGCGCGAGGTAGTAAACTTAGGGTTAGCTCAGGTTCAGAACCTAGGGCATTTAAGCCAGGCGTATCTAAGATACATAAGCCTTTTTGTAATAGGGGGTGATCGAAACTGACCAAAGCATGGCGCCACTTAGGGATTTCTACTAAATGACTGTTTTCTGTTTTATCGAGGGTTTTAGGATTAAATCCTAGTTCTTCAGCTATTTCTGGAGTTACTAATTGTGTTTCAGTGACTTGATTAAGCGCTGTTGCCATGGCTTCAGCTGATTCAGTATCAAGATGGCTTTCAAGCCAGTAATCGTTTAGTTCACGAAAAGCATTGAGAGGCCGAGGATCAGAACGGGTTTCTATAGGTAATAATTTAAGATAGGTAGCGTTTCTGCTTTGGTCATAAAATAGCTCTGTCGGGCACATGGTGGTACGGCCAGCTTGGGAGGGTAATATCCTTTGACCATAATTAGCGAAAAACATCGCATTGATTAACTCTGTTTTACCACGGGAAAACTCACCGGCAAAAGCGATGGTGATGTAATCATCCTTAAGAACTTTTAGTAAAGCCGATAGGTGTTTATCGACCTTATCGGAAGAGAGTTGATTCCTCCCCAACCATAGACGGAAGCTTTTCAAGGATCTTGTTAGGTCCTTCTTCCAGCGATCAAAATTATGAATATGACCGGTTAAGGCATTAGTTGTCGATTGCTTATCACGCAAAACCCAATTCACTCTGTGACTAAATACTGCAAAATTATAGCAAAAAATGCTTCAAAAACAGCGAACTAGCACAACCTTCTATCTTAAATTCTTAAACGTTGGTCGTAGAAGTGGGTAAAAATGATAATTTAATCTTTAAAGCAGTCTTAGTAGTGGGCTAAAAATCCAGATATCTATCGCTTGAAGGGAAAACTGTAATGCTAATAAAAGTATTAAGGAAGACAGGTCCAGGCCTCCGATAGGAGGAATTAGTCTTCGTACGGGGGCCATAACCGGTTCAGATATTTGGTAGATGACCGACATAATAGGATTATTTAGCCCAGGGCTTACCCAACTTATCACTACCCGTATTAGGATCATGGCGATAAATATATAAATGCTAGTGAGGATCACTTCTCGAAAGCTCAAAATCAAAAGCGAGACTAAGGAGAGGTTTGAGTAGGTAAGTAGAATTTTTATCATACAAATTACATAGACAAACAAAAGCGATGAAATATCGATTCCACCTAGACCGGGAATAATGCGTCTCAGGGGCTTTAAAACTGGGTCTGTAATTCGAACAATAAATTGTGAAAGTGGATTATAGAAGTCAGCTCTAAATAACTGCATCAGAAATCGCAGAATAATTGCAACTATATAAAAGTCAAAAATAGCGTTAATTAAGTATATAAAGGGTGACATTCTGTTGGTCTCTCCAGTAGTTAAGATTTAAAAAACAAATTTATCAAGATGAATATACCCGTTCCACCTCAGGATGGATATAAGGCTCCATTGATTAAATTGCAAGAACTTATTCCGATTGCTTCGACATCTCAATACCGCGATTGGTGGCACTTTGAATTGCCGAGCCTATAATCTCAGTTAGTTTATGCTCATCGAATATCCTAATTGCAGCAGCTGTGGTGCCATTTGGGGAAGTTACTGCAATTCTAAGTTCTTTAGCGGATTGATTATCTTCATTATTTAACATTGCCACGGCGCCTAAGGCTGTTTGATTCACTAAACTACTGCAAATATCTTCATCTAATCCAAGATCTACCCCAGCTTTGATTAAAGCTTCAGTTAAATAAAAATAATAGGCTGGGCCACTGCCAGATAGGGCTGTGACAATGTCCATTTGTTTTTCACAATCAATCCAGACAGTTTTCCCTAGATTTTCAAAAAGGCTTTCTACAAAACTACGTTGATCTGAATTAACGCCTTCATCGCCATAAATACCAATAGTTCCCTTTGATATTAAACAAGGCGTATTGGGCATGGCTCTTATCACTGATGGATTTGTTTTGAAGTGCTTTTGTATTGACTCAATTGTTATGCCAGCAGCAAGGCTGAGAATAAGCTGGTGATTAATCATATCAGCCATTTTACTACAAACCTCAGCCACAACACCAGGTTTGACAGCCAGAATAATCACCTCGGCTTTCTGAGCCGCCTGAGCATTTGTTTCAGCAATTGAGATCCCCAGACTGGAGTGTAAGCGCTGAAGTTTTTGCTCACTTCGATTTGTTGCTATGATTTTTTGTGCTGGATAACCCGAGTTAATTAATCCAGTGATAATCGCTTTTGCCATATTTCCTGCCCCGATGAAGGCGATTACAGGTTGTGTTGTCTCAAAGGGCATTTAATCACTCCAGGGATTAGTTTCTTTTACCAAAAATATCAGTACCAACACGGATCATGGTGCTGCCCTGTGCTATAGCAGCATCAAAATCAGCGGACATGCCCATGGATAAAGTGTCTAGGTCTGGATATTGGCTTTTGAGTAGGGTAAAAAGCTTTTGCATTTGGTGAAATGCTTGTGCTTGTTGTTTAACGTCATCGGTTTTAGCGGGGATACACATCAAGCCACGCAATTTTAACCTAGGCAACTGATCTATCTGTTCTACTAATTCCAATAGGTCTGTGGGAAGCACTCCTGATTTGCTATCCTCTTCTGAAATATTAACCTGCAGGCAGATATTAAGAGGTCGCTTAGATTCAGGTCTTTGAGCGGACAATCGTTTGGCAATTTTCAATCGATCAACACTGAGTGTCCAATCAAAATATTTTGCAATTTTTTGTGTTTTGTTTGATTGAATTGGTCCGATAAAATACCAACAAATATCTAGATCACTCAAAGCAATAATTTTTTCTACGGCTTCTTGAATGTAACTTTCTCCAAAATCCCTCTGACCAGCTTCAAAAGCTTCTCGTATCTTATTGATTTTATGGGTTTTACTTACAGCCAATAATGTGACAGGATGGCTATTATTGTTGGAAAGATTGACAGAGTCGTCAATTCGTTGAAAAACCTTTTGAAGATGCAATGCAATAGTCATTTTATTCAACTAGAATGAGAACATAGTTTGTACTACTCAAAAATTAACTTTAGTTATTAATTTTAATAACACCGAGTAAAGGATTAAGGAACCAAGTATGGATATTACAGAGCTTTTGGCCTTTAGTGTAAAAAATCGTGCATCTGATCTACATCTGTCGGCTGATTTACCTCCAATGATTCGTGTTGACGGTGATGTTCGCCGGGTAAATATACCTCCACTTGATCACAAAACAGTTCATGGGTTGATTTACGACATCATGAATGACAAACAACGTAAAGATTACGAAGAATTCTTTGAAACGGATTTTTCCTTTGAACTACCAGGTGTTGCTCGATTCAGGGTAAATGCCTTTAATCAAAATCGTGGTGCGGCGGCAGTATTTAGAACCATTCCTTCTGAGGTACTAACTTTGGAAGATTTGGGAGCTCCCGCGATATTTAAAGACATTTCAGATAAGCCACGTGGATTATGCCTAGTAACTGGTCCCACGGGATCAGGTAAATCAACTACCCTAGCGGCCATGATCGATTACATTAACGATACCCGTTACGAACACATCTTAAGTGTTGAGGATCCGATTGAATTTGTGCACGAATCTAAAAAATGTTTGATTAATCAACGTGAGGTTCATCGTGACACCCTTGGTTTTAACGAAGCTCTACGTTCTGCCTTACGTGAGGATCCTGATATTATCCTTGTTGGTGAGCTACGTGACCTTGAAACAATACGCTTAGCCTTGACGGCTGCGGAAACAGGACACTTGGTTTTTGGCACCCTGCATACCACCTCAGCAGCAAAAACTATTGATAGAATCATTGATGTATTCCCAGCTGCAGAAAAGGGCATGGTGCGTTCCATGTTGTCTGAATCATTACAGGCGGTAATTGCACAAACACTGTTGAAAAAAGTCGGTGGTGGTCGTATAGCTGCCCATGAGATAATGATTGGCACACCAGCAATTAGAAACCTTATCCGAGAAGACAAGGTCGCCCAGATGTATAGCTCCATTCAAACGGGTCTTAACGTGGGTATGCAGACCTTGGATCAATGTTTGAAAGATTTACTCGGTAAAGGATTAATAACTCGTAAAGATGCGAGGGAAAAAGCTAAGAATCGAGAAGATTTTTAAGTGTATTTATTGAATAAATTATTCATGCTTTAGATTTGAAAGGAAAATATCAATGGATTTTGAAGCTCTCCTAAAATTAATGGTAAGTAAACAGGCATCGGATCTGTTTATTACTGCTGGTGTTGCACCAAGTATTAAAATCAACGGTAAAGTCGTCCCCGTGACCCAAAGAGCTTTGACTCCTGAGAAGGCTCGGGAAGTGGTGTTGAGTGTGATGAATGAAGATCAACGGAAAGAATTTTCCCGAACTCGTGAGTGTAACTTTGCTATCTCAGCCCATGGTATAGGACGATTCAGAGTTAGTACATTCCAACAGCGAAATCACATCGGCATGGTTTTAAGACGCATTGAAACTAAAATTCCCACAATTGATGAGTTAAGATTACCCTCCATCTTAAATGATATTTCCATGACTAAGCGTGGTTTAGTGATCATGGTTGGTGGTACTGGTACCGGTAAGTCAACATCCCTTGCGGCTATGATTGGTTATCGAAATCGAAATTCAACCGGTCATATCATTAGTATTGAAGATCCGATTGAATTTGTTCATAACCACGATAAATGTATCGTTACTCAGCGTGAAGTTGGTATTGATACCGAGTCCTTTGAAGTGGCTTTGAAAAACTCTTTAAGACAGGCTCCAGATGTTATCTTAATTGGTGAAGTTAGGACCCGTGAAACTATGGAACACGCCATAGCCTTCGCCGAAACTGGCCACCTGTGTCTATGTACTCTGCACGCTAATAATGCCAACCAAGCACTTGATAGAATTTTACACTTCTTCCCCGAAGATAGACGTGGTCAGTTATTGATGGATTTGTCTCTTAATCTAAAAGCAATTGTTGCTCAAATGTTGATACCAACTCCCGATGGTAAAGGTCGTCGGGCGGCAATAGAGGTGTTAATTAATACACCTCTCATGTCTGATCACATACGTAAAGGTGAAGTCCATTTGTTAAAAGAGTTGATCTCTAAATCTAATGAGCAAGGGTTACAAACCTTTGACCAATCCCTCTATAAACTCTTTAAATCCGGTGAAATTACTTATGAGGATGCATTGCATCATGCCGATTCTGCCAATGATTTACGTTTGATGATTAAATTGGATCAAGCTGACGAAGATGGTGGTATGTCTCTAGCCGGAGATAGCATGAATCTTGAAGACACGGATATGTATTAAGGGTTAAGCGATACTCATTTAATCACTCAAAATGAATAAATAGCTGTTTGGTTGTATTTTTGCCAAGCAGCTTTTTTATGCTTTCTGATAATTGATTTGTGCCAATGGCTACTACTAGAGTGTTTGATTCAAGATAGTCATTGCCATAAATTTCTTCGAGTAATGAGCTTAGAGAGCCATCAAAACAACCCGCTGCTCCAGAGCCACTTGCCAGTCTGGCCGGTAATGCTAAGTCCTCTAGTAGTTGTGTACTGGCAATTGTACCCACTGGCATGCGGGGTATCATAAATCTTGATGGTACGGGGAAAAAAGGGAATTCATTTTTACTGGCTAATAATATTTTAGACATTCTTTGCTGCAATTTCTTTTTCCCCCATAACTGCTGCAATTGAATGATTAAAAAAAGTACCAGTGGTATGGCTTGATTTTCGGCTAGAAGAAGAATTTTAGTATCGTCATCAGGAAGTTCAATCGGTTGACCTGCTAATTGAAAGCGATTAGGAAGTGGGTGCTTGAGTGGAGCTAGAAACTGAGCTTGTTCATTTTTATAGTGAAAAATAGGGTATTTAATACCTTCACTTTCAAGCCACTGACCTGGGGCAATCACCTGCTCAGTATTGATGCTGAATAAACCTTGTCTGCCCGGTAACTCTTCAACTAACCTTGCCAAGCCTGATAGGGTTTGCTCAGTGGACATTTTCACGGAACCAAGATTCTAATATTAAACAGGCGGCCTCACTGTCAATGGAGTTTTTTTGTAACCCCTTAAAGCCAGAAGCACTAAACAAATGTTCACGAGCTTCGACAGAAGTTAGCCGTTCATCCATCATTTTTACAGGAATGTTAAACCGGCCGTTTAAACGATTTGAAAACTTCTTGGCTCGCTTAGTTAGTAACTGCTCACTAGCATCCATGTTTAGTGGTAGACCAACAACTAGGTAATCTGGTTGCCACTCTTGTAGCAGTGATTCAATCTCAGACCAGTTTGGTTGACCCTCTTTAGCTTTTAATCCTTTTAAGGGGTTCGCTGTACCAGTAATTGACTGACCCACAGCTACACCAATTCTCTTTTCACCATAGTCAAAGGCGATTACTCGCTTAACATCACTAGTCATAAATGTGTTAACTATGCCCAGTTTCAGATGAGAGTTGACTGATATCGATGCCGATTAATTTTGCAGCAGCTTTCCAGCGTTTAGCATGGGGTGTGTGGAATAATATTTCAGGGCAGGCTTTAACACTAAGCCAGGAATTTTCAAGCATCTCATGATCCAGTTGTCCTGCTTCCCAACCAGCATAACCGAGTATAACTTCAACATCACTGGGGCCTTTATTTTTTGATATAGCCGAGAGAATATCCTGAGAGGTTGTTAGGGCGATCTCATCACTCAACATCATGGTGGCGTCCCAGCTTCCATGTGGAGAATGAATAATAAAGCCTCGTTCAATTTGAACTGGTCCACCAGAGATAACCTTTTTGTTACCCATGTAGTTGTTATTACCTTGGGAACTTTCAGAGTTTTCAATAGGGATATCAAGTTGTGCAAATAGCTCATCAAAATCAACATTAAGGGGGTGATTAATTACCATGCCCATAGCGCCTTGTTCATCATGCTCAATGATGTAGGTGACCGACTGATAAAAATTAGGATCAAGTAGATCTGGCATGGCAATCAGAAAGTGATTTTTTAGGCTTGGGAAATTAGTCATATGACTAGTATTGAGGGTATATTGCTAAATAACAAGCATTAAATAACAAGCGGCTAATTAGTTTTCAAGCCTTTATTGGGTAAGAAATGCCAAACTCTAATGATTTCTAAAATATCAGTATCCACCATAATATCTTTAGTTAAAGGAGCGAAGGGTGCTGCAAGTCTAACAATTCGAATAGCCGAATCATCAAGAATTTTATGACCCGACGAACGTCTAACAACAATCTCATKTACTGTACCGTCTTTATTAATTCCTACCTTTAAACTTAAGCTACCAAAAATACCATTTTGTTTTGCTTTTGTGGGATAATTTAGATTTCCAATTTTCTCAATTTTTCTACGCCAAGCATCTAAATAAAGGGCATCCGTTGCTCGATGTATTGAGGCAGAAACTTGTCTTTTGCGTGGTTTCTTGGCGCTATTTTTTTTTTCGTCTTCAAGCTGAGCAGTGATACTTGCAATTTCTTCACTAGAGTTATAAAACTGAGCCGCAGATAAGGGTTTTACAGCTTCTAATTGTTCAAGAGGTTGAGTATCAGGTTGAACTTGGAGTTTTTTTGCAATTTCAGCTGTTAAAACTTGATTTTCATCAACCTGTGGCTCAACTTCTTCGACAGATTTTTGTTGAGATACTTCATTCATTTTTTCATCGGGGAAAGGTGTTATTTCCGTGGTTGATGGCTTTTCTACCGTATCACTATCACCTCCGCCCACTTGATCCGCTTGGCCAATAAAGTCGGCCTCATCGGGTCTTTTCTCTGAAAACTCTGTAGCAAGCACCACATCCAATGAACGTTGAAACTTTTCAATGGCTTTATCGGGTAGCGCAAAACTTATTCCAAGCAAAATCAAGGCATGAAAGGCAGCGGCAAGAAACAAACTAAAGCTCATTCTATCAGCAGAAGTTATTTCTGGGGTTGCAGTCATAAGTTGCCTAGTAAATTTATAGTCATTGTCTGATCAGTCAGATGTAAACGTTCTGCAAATAAAGAGTCACTATACAATTGTCCGTCGCCATCCACTATTAATAGATGTTTAAGGCCAATATTCTTGGCGATTTCAAGCCATTGCTCATGGGATGCTACCATTAAGGCCGTTGCACTGGCATCAGCGATAGCGCCATTAGGGTGAATGACTGTCACAGCCTTGGCATGTTGACTTGGGTAACCGGTCCTAGGATCAATAATATGATGATAAACCCTACCCTCCTTAGTAAAATTACGTTGATAATCACCTGAACTAAAGACACCTTCACCATCTTCTAGTTCAATCCAACCCAGTGCTTCTTGTTTAGTTGGATGTTGTATGGCARTTTTCCAAGCCCTATTACCAGGCTGCCCAATTGCTTTAATATCACCTCCAGCATTAATCAAAGCATGGTTAATATTTTGCGCTTTAAGTTGCTCCACTAGCCTATCTATACCATAACCCTTGGCATAGCCACCAAAGTCAATTTGTATATCAGGATTAGTTCCCTTTAGCAGGTTGTCCTCAATAATAATATCCATCATGGTAGGATTGCTATTTAGTAGGGCTTGAATCGCCTCTTGGGGTGGGATCTTGGTATTTGCTTCGGGATTATCACGATAAAATCCCCAAAGCTCGATAAGTTTCCCTATGGCTGGGTTAAATAAGCCTTTCGTTTTAATAAAAAGCTGTTGGCTCTCAATTACAAGAGGTAAAACCTCAGCATCAGCTAGGAAAAACTCTCCAGATTGTAGCTGTCCATTTAGTTTAGTTAAGGAGCCTTTTCGCCAAGCATGCCACTGGATATGCATGACATCTAGTTGCGTTTCTAGGTGTTTAATCGCTTGATCGGCTTTTGAAGGTTCTACACCATAAAGTGTGATGTCTATCTGGGTACCAAAACTTAATATCTGCCGTTTAAACATTTCCTCGGGTGCTTTTTGGCAACTACTTAAGCTTATAAATAGTAGATAGAGGCTTATTAGACGGAAGGGCATTACAGTTTCGTCTCGATACAATCCATAAGTTGACCGGCAATATCCAAATCGTTGGCCATATCTAATTCTTGAATACAGGTGGGACTGGTTACATTTATTTCAGTGAGATAATCACCTATGACGTCTAGGCCAACAAAAATAAGTCCTTTTTTAACTAGGGTGGCAGCGACTTGTTCGACTATCCAATAATCTTTTTCTGACAAGGGCACTGAAACGCCTCGTCCACCTGCTGCTAAATTGCCTCTAGTTTCACCTTTTGCAGGTATACGAGCTAGGGCAAAAGGCACGGGCTTACCATTAATGACTAGAATCCTTTTATCACCTTCGGTAATTTCTGGAATAAATTTTTGGGCCATGGCAAGCTGTTGACCATAATCTGTTAGGGTCTCAATGATAACGCCTATATTAGGATCATCATGCCTCACTCTAAAAATTGATGTGCCACCCATGCCATCGAGTGGCTTGAATATAATATCCTTATGTTCAGCTAAGAACTCACGGAATAAGGTTTCTGATCGAGTAACGAGTGTTTCAGGACAACATTGTGGAAATAAGGCCGTATAAAGTTTTTCATTAGCATCACGCAGACTTTGTGGTTTGTTGACAATAAGTGATCCCTGATTTTCAGCAAGCTCAAGAATATAGGTACTGTAGATATATTCATTATCAAAGGGGGGATCCTTGCGCATCATAATGACATGGAGTTCGGCTAAGGTGATTTTAAATTTTTCACTTAGCTGGTACCAGTCTTGTTTATTTTCACAAAGAGTCAATTCTTGAACGAGACCATAAGCCTTACCATTTCGAGTAAAGATATCTTTTTGTTCCATGTAAAACATTTTCCAACCCTTTTTATCTGCTGCCCTCATCATGGCTAAGGTGGAATCCTTTTTAGGGTTAATGGACTCGATGGGGTCCATAACAAAGCCGATTTTTGTTGTCATTTTGGTTATCTCGTTAAAAATGGTTATTAATACGTCAGAATACAGAAATAAATCAAAATTCTCACTGCATAATTTAGCTTTCTGAACGATATTTCTCTATTATAAATTGAATGAAGTTGGAGCGCATGGAATAAATGTGCTAAAACACAACATAGTTCTCATACAATATTAAAAATTTACCTATAATCAGTTATATGCAACTGATTATATAAGGATAAGAGGGCAGGTATGGAAGATAGTTTCGCAGGCTTAAAAGCAATGGTCATTGACGATAGTAAAACAATTCGTCGAACCGCTGAAACCCTGTTAAAAAAAGTTGGTTGTGAAGTCATTACAGCATTAGATGGCTTCGATGCTCTCTCTAAAATTGCTGATCAAAAACCCGATATTATTTTTATTGACATTATGATGCCTAGGCTCGATGGCTATCAAACCTGTGCTTTGATTAAAAATAATAAAGAATATAAAAACATTCCCGTAGTAATGCTATCCAGCAAAGATGGATTGTTCGATAAGGCCAAGGGTCGAATTGTAGGCTCCGATCAGTATTTAACTAAACCATTTAGTCGTGATGAGTTGCTAGATGCAATTAGAAATCACACAAGTCAACCAAACTAGCGGTATCCAAACGTAGGGATACAGGAGATTCGAATAACATGCGTGTTTTAATCGTAGATGATTCACCTACCGAGATGCATATTCTTAGTAATATGATGGAAAAACTAGGTCATGCAGTCATAACTGCTGAAAACGGAGAGCAGGGTGTCAGTACTGCCAAAGAAGCAAAACCCGATTTGATACTGATGGATGTTGTGATGCCCGGGATCAATGGATTTCAAGCAACTCGGCAATTACATAAAAGTGAAGAAACTAAACATATACCAGTAATTATCGTTTCGACTAAAGATCAGGCTACAGATAAAATGTGGGGTCGCAGACAAGGGGCTAAAGCCTATGTGACAAAGCCTGTGGAAGAAGCGGAATTAATAGATGCAATAAATACAATAATACACGGCTAAATAATGAGCTTAAAAAAGACAGTACATCCCTATGAGCTACTTCAAGAAATGGATGCCCTTTGTATCAAGATGGCGGATTCCTTTCCCAGTGAAATCAAAGTTACTGACTTCTGGAAAGGAATAGGATTTATTCTCGGTGGTAAAAAATATATCACTCCATGGAATGAAGTTGCAGAAATTCAGTCATTACCTGCTCTAACGAGAGTTCCCGGCGCTAAAGATTGGGTTAAAGGTGTTGCCAATGTTCGAGGAACTTTATTGCCAGTAATGGATTTAAATATATTTTTTGGCTATAAGCGACGTAAGCTCAGAAAACAGAGGTTATTGGTTGTTAAGCATGATGGTATTTATAGTGGTCTAATCGTAGATGAAGTGTTAGGTGCCATGACCTTTGAAAAATTTGAACAAATGGATAAAGAGCCCCAAGTTGATGAGAAAATCGACTACTTTCTCTCAGGTGGTTTTAGCAAACAGGAAACAGACTGGCCAATTTTTAGTTTACATGCCTTAGCCGAATACCCCGAATTTAGAACAGTAACAAAATAGTCATTTTATAATTACGAGTGCTCTTCAAAGTACTTTTCATTAACAACAGCGGAAGTCGATTATGAACGCAGCTAAAAAAGTATCATCAGGTGGAAGTATAGTTAGGAAGGGAGGAGCCGTTGCTGGTCTATTAGTAGTTTTTATCATAGCCATGGTTGCCAACTTTGGTTACAGCATTTATCAAAGTTCAGTAGATACTGAACGATTAACGGCTGCTGAAGAGCTTCGAGTACTTTCTCAACAGATTTCCAATAACGCCTCAGAAGCCGTCAATGGTAATTTAAATGCCTATGATTTTCTAGCCGATACTCGAAATAGCTTCGAGAGAAACTTTCTACTTTTACAATTAAGTCTCAATGCAGTTGATTTTAGATTTACTTCGAAAGATGTCGTCAATACTGCTATTCAAAATACAGGTTCAGCTTGGAATAAAGTTCTGACTAATACAGATACTATTCTAAAAGCTCGCAATACAGTATTAGATTTGCATGATGTTGCAGGTCTTTTAGAAAAATCAATTCCAGAGCTTCAGGATTTATCTGAGCAGATTGTCACAAGATTAATTTCAATTGGTGGCTCAGCCAGTCAACTTCGTCATGCAGCTAGACAAGTTTGGTATGCAGAGAGATTAAGAGGTTCAGTCCAGAAAATCCTTGCTGGTGAATCAAGCGCCCAAGAAACGGAAGCAAATTCTAGTCAAAATATTATCAATTTTGGTGATGTGATTGACGGCATGCTAAACGGCAATACTGAAAAAGGTATCAGACGAGTCAATAATTCTGGTGTACGAGCCAGTTTAAATGATATTGACAGTCTTTTTAATACGATAAAAGGTAATTTAAATACTATTATCTCTTCTTCAGAAAGCCTTAAAAAAGTACACGCAGCCTCTGCATCAATATATTCTGATWCGGAGAAAATGTTAATCCTAACATCAGAACTTAGTAATGCCTTTAGTCGTTCATCTGATGCAAGGTTACCAGGTAATCCTATTCTTTCAGTAGGTCTTTTATTCGTCGCAGCAATATTACTAACGATGCTTTATATGCAGCAGCGCCGTTCAGAAAAAGAGACAATTCAATATTCTGAAGAATTAGCGATACGTGAAAAAGAACAAAATGATCAAAACCAAGAAGCCATTATACGTTTACTTGATGAGATGGAGGGTCTGGCCGATGGTGACTTAACAGCCCACGCTACTGTAACAGAAGATTTTACCGGCGCAATCGCAGATGCAATGAACTATACCATTGACCAATTAAGAAGTTTGGTTTCAGCGATTAACCACACAGTTGTACAGGTCTCAACAGCCTCAACTGAAACCCGCTCAATTGCAACTGAACTTGCCCAGGCATCAAGGAATCAGGCACAAGAAATTAAGGACGCTTCTGACTCTATTAGTGATATGGCTACTTCAGTTGAGCAAGTTTCTACTGACGCAAATGAGACATCAGAAATGGCACATGAATCGGTTGCCATAGCAAAAAGTGGTGGTGATATTGTACGAAACACGATACGAGCAATGGATACTATTCGTGAGCAAATTCAAGAAACTTCAAAACGTATTAAGCGACTAGGTGAAAGTTCTCAGGAAATTGGAGATATTGTTGCTTTGATTAACGATATTTCAGATCAGACAAATATTCTTGCCCTAAATGCAGCTATTCAAGCAACCATGGCTGGTGAAGCTGGTCGAGGATTTGCCGTTGTATCAGATGAAGTGCAACGATTGGCTGAACGTTCTGGTAATGCTGCAAAACAGATTGAAAGTCTTGTAAAAACTATTCAAACAGATACTAACCAAGCAGTAATATCAATGGAGTCATCAACTGCAGAGGTGGTTTCAGGTGCTCGCTTAGCACAGGATGCAGGTGTTGCTCTTGAGCGAATTGAATCGGTTTCTAACGATGTGGCAGGTCTCATCACCAATATTTCAGAAACTGCTAGACAACAAGCAGCCTCAGCTAGTCAGGTAACCAATACCATGATGGTAATTCAAGATATTACCACTAAGACTGCAGTTGGTACTGAGAGAACTGCAGACTCCATTGGTAAACTTGCAGATCTTGCCGATGAGCTAAAAGGATCGGTAGCAGGATTTAAATTACCAGAATAATGACAAACTATTAACTTCTGCCAAGATGGGAAATACCAGAACATGGATGCAAATTTGACTCTCCATCATAAAATAATAACAACGGATGAACGTGGTTTAAGCTACGTTCGGCGGGGAAGCTAAATGGCTGTAAATTATGATCAAGTTGCCCTAACTTGGGTCAAAGAAGAAATTAGTAAAACACTCGATCAAGCGAAACAATCGCTTGAGTCTTATTATGAGAATTCTGAAGACCAATCACAAATTCGCCATTGTATAAGCTGCCTACACCAGGTTCAAGGAACCCTGTTGATGCTAGAGATTGTTGGCGGAGCAATGCTCGCAGAAGAAATGGAAAATCTGGCGAGTAAAATTTCAGCATCCACATCTGATGAGTCTGATACTGAAAAGAAAGAAACTCGTTTTGAAGTGTTAATGAGATCAATTCTACAGTTACCAACCTATCTTGAACGTCTTCAGGCAGGGCAAGATGATAATCCTGCAGTTTTACTACCCATATTAAATGAGCTTCGAGTGCAGCGTGACCTGCCTGAAATGCTCGAGAGTCAGTTCTTTTCAGTGGATCTTGATATAGAAAGAGAGGCTGGTGTTCAAGAATTTGAATTGCCGCAAGATTTCGATCTCTCTGCAGAATCTAGCAAGTTACGTCAGCAATACCAAAAAGCACTTGTTGGTGTTATGACCTCAAAAAATATTGAACAAAGCTTTGAAATGATCCATCAAACATTCGAACGACTTGAGATGTTAACTGCAACTGATCCCATGGGAAAATTTTGGTGGGTGGCCAGTGGTTTTGCCCAAGCCATTGAAGCCGATAACAATTATTCAAATAAAGAAGTAAAAGGAATCCTTAGCAAGATCGATAGAGAGCTTAAACGTCTTGTTGAAGATGGAACCAAGGCAGTTTCCATTGAGCCTCCTGAAGCTTTGCTTAATAAAATGCTTTATGAGGTTTCTCAATCTAGTTGTACTCACCACCGAGTGTTGGAATTAGTTGACCAATTTGATCTTTCTAAAATTGCGGAAAGTTCATCGAAAATTACTCTGGAAAGAATGAAGCTTGCCGGTCCTGAACAAGATGTAATGATTAGTGTTGTTAATATACTTAAAGATGATATAACGGGAATCAAAGAAATACTCGATCTTTATGTGCGTTCAAAGGAAAAGAATGCCACTGATCTAAAAGAAATAATTCCCAGCCTGCAACAAATTGCAGACACGCTAATCATGCTCGAGCTTGAGAGTACTTCAAAATTAGTCGTTGAGCAGATAGATGCTATTCGCCAAACCATTGATTCAAAGGAAGTACCTAGTGACGGTCTAATTATTGATATTGCTGGAGCTCTATTATTTATTGAAGCAAGTTTGGCACCTAAAACTAATATGGCTTTACAAGAAGTCGTCGAAGGACTAGGAGATGATGCAGATGCCATAGCTGCAGAGGTGGCCTATGACGAATCCAGAATTCTTATCATTAAAGAAAGCCGCCGTAGTCTTCAGAAAGCTAAAGATGGGATCATAGAATTTATAACTAATGACTGGGATCATAAATTTCTTGAAGAAGTACCTGTACGTTTAATAGAGGCTAGAGGTGCAATAGAAGTTATTGGTCTCAATCAACCAGCAATATTATTGAGAAAATGTTATCAATATATAGAGAAAAAAGTCTTAAGTGAGCGGCTAATTCCTGCTGAACTTATTTTAGATTCACTTGCTGATGTACTAACAAGCATAGATTATTATCTTGAAGGTATGGAGTCGGGAGCACGAGAAGGTTTGAGATCTGTTCTCGATGCCGCTGAAGAAAGCATTCTAATCATAGAAGAACAGTTAGCTCAGATTGTTCCGGTTGAAGAAACGGACTCTCAACTAGTGGATGATGTATCGCTGAGTGCTGATTATCGTGATCCATCAGATATTATCAGGGAAAGTAAGGAGACAGATGAAAGCTTAATTGATGATGAAGTTATTGAGATCTTCTTGGAAGAAGCGGAGGAAGTTCTTGAAACCTTAACGGAGTACCTACCTAAGTGGATCAATAATAGCGACGATCATGAGGCCTTAACCATTGCTAGACGATCATTTCATACACTCAAAGGTAGTGGTCGAATGGTTGGTGCCCAGGATATAGGGGAATTAGCCTGGAGCATTGAATATTTATTGAATACGGTTATTGAAGGTAGTCAAAGAGCCAATTCTGATATCCATCAAGTTATTTCATTCACACAATCTTGTTTGCCATCTTTAATTGATGACTTTAGAAATAAAAGACCAGTAACAATTGACTCAAACAGTATTATCCAGAGGGCAAATCAACTTGCTAAGGGTGAGGGAGTCAATGAAGAGTGGCTACCACCATCAACTTCAGGTGAAAAGCCAGCTGAACAGGATTCGACATCTGAACCGGATACAATTGAAGAAGTAGAACGCTTTGACCAAGAGCTTTTAGAGATATTCTCTGCTGAAGCGGATGAACATATTGCAGTTTTAACTAGCTACTATGAAGAGAGTATAAGTTCCCCTCTAACCCCTAAACCTAACGATAATTTGCTAAGAGCTATGCATACCCTTAAGGGAAGCGCGCGCATGGCTGGAATTATGCTATTAGGTGATACTATTGCTCTTGCTGATAAATACTATAGAGAATTACAGATACGGAACTTACCTTTAACAGAGCAATCACTTCAGCAACTCAATCAATTAAACCAATATCTTATTAACACCATTCCAAATGTTATTGAAAATGGCATTGAACTTGAAGAGGATCAATCTAGAGAGGCTCTACAGTTTGCTATAGAAAACCTATATGACAATATTCCTTCTCTTGAGGAAGTTATATCTAGTGAGGATACAGATTTCGATTCTCAACGAGATCCAGATGCTGTTAGTAATTTAATAAAAACAGCTAATGACATCCTGATGGATGCTGGAGAAAAAATTGATCAATGGTCAGATATCAAGGATCTTAATTCTGGCAGTAGGAGCTTATTACCTCAAATAAATGAAATAGTGGATTTTGCTGAAATTGCCCAAGAAGAAATTATTTTTAATTCAGCAAAGGAAACAGCAGCCTTAGTTGAAAAGTTAACAAATCTTTCAATGAACGAAGATCTAATTGCCGAATCTCAAATAATCTTAATTGAAAACATCGATCTAATGTTGGATATGATTGATGTTATAGCTGCTAATCAAGAGGTTAAAGAGCAAGAAGATCGAAGCGATGTAATTAATTCCTTACTTGATAAAATAGAATCTACCGAAGATGAACTTGAACTTGAGTTAGATGAAGAATTGCCTGAGGAAGAAGAATCCGAAGATGAGCTTGAACTTGAGTTAGATGAAGAATTGCTTGAGGAAGAAGAGTCCGAAGATGAGATTGAACTGGAAATTGATGATGAAATATCGTTTTCAGATTCACTTGTTTTTACAGAGGAAGATAAAAATATTGAATTAGAAGATTCAAAGACTGATTTAAATTTGAATATTGATATAGAAAGTGAAAGCAGTGAAAGTGAAGTACTTGAAGAGATCAATCTTAATACATCAATTGAGGATGATAATGAATTACCTCCTCCACCAAATACGCTAGAGACACAAGAACAAGATCTTGATGTATTTGATGAAGAAATAGCTGAAGAAGAAACTGAGGAAGTAACTGAGGAAGTAGCTGAGGAAGTAGCTGAGGAAGTAGCTGAGGAAGTAACTGAGGAAGTAGCTGAGGAAGTAACTGAGGAAGTAGCTGAGGAAGTAGCTGAGGAAGTAGTAGATCCTGAAATTATTGAAATTGCTCTTGAAGAAGCCGAAGAGATCCTAGAGAGAACGCAAGAATTATTGGAAGGCTGGAAAAAAACTCCTAAAAACACAGAAAATGTAGCTGTGTTACAACGTGAATTACACACCCTAAAAGGTGGAGCAAGAATGGCAGGCATTATGGCCTTAGGTGATTTTGCTCATCATTTAGAGGATATTTATGAGGCGGTATCCGAAGCTAGAATTAATGCTAATAAAGATCTTATCCTTCTATGTTTTGAATCTCAAGATCTGCTTCTTGACATGGTTGAAGCCTGTAATAATCAGAATGAGCTTCCTGATGCAACTGAGTTAGTAAACAAAATTAATGCTGTAGTTTCAGGTGAGCTTATACCAGAAACTAAAACTGAAGTGACCGAAACCAAAACCGAAGAAGTCGAAGCTGAAGAAGCCAAGGTCGAAACAGTCGAAGCTGAAGAAGTTGAAGAAGTTGAAGAAGCCAATTATATCACTGTTGATTTAGATGAAGATGGTGAAGAAATTCTTGATATATTCATGGAAGAAGCTAGAGAGATACTTGAGAGTATGGATGAGGTTATTGTTGCTTGGCAAAAAGAGCCATCTAATGGCGAACATGTAGCTCTTATGCAGAGAAATCTGCACACTCTCAAAGGCGGGGCTAGATTATCGGAATTGACCTTGTTAGGGGATTTAAGTCATCACCTAGAAACAATCTATGAAGACATAGTTGAGGGCCGTAAAAAAGCAGATGAATCCATATTTAAGTTATCTTTAGAAGCCCATGACACCTTTTTAGTTTTAATTAACGAAATCGATGAAAATCGCCGAATGACTCCTCCTGATAGCTTTATTGAGTTACTTGAAAAAGAAACGGGTGAATCAATAAATATTAAAGTTGCAGAATCTTCTGAGCTTCCGGAAAAGGATAGCCTTGTAGAACAAGAAGATAAACCAGCTGCAGTTGAGGTAATGAAGAAGGAGGATCTGCATCTACCACCCCTTGATCAGGCGATTCCTTTTGTACCGACTAAACATCAACTAAACGTACAAGATCCCAAGCCTAAGAAAGTGCTTGCTAAGGTAAAAAGTACTGGTGAGCAGGTTAAAATTGGCTCTGATACTCTTGAAGATCTGATTAATTTAGCAAGTGAATCGAGTATCTTACGTTCAAGAATGGAACAACAAGTTAACACTCTGCGTACTAACTTGGATGAAATGAATTCCACTATTGATAGGCTAAGATCCCAGTTACGAGCCATGGAAATTGAAACTGACGCCCAAATCCAATACCGCCAAGAGGTTGTTGGACCTGATTCTGATGAGTTTGATCCGCTTGAAATGGATCGATACAGTCGCCAACAGGAACTAACAAGGGGATTAAGTGAGTCTTCAAACGATTTACTGAATCTACAAGATAACTTTGATCAATTAACCAGTGAAACCGAAGCCTTATTGCTTCAACAAGGGCGAATTAATACCGAGTTACAAGAACGTTTAATTGACACTCGAATGATTTCATTTGATACCCTAGTTCCTCGTTTGCAGAGAATGGCACGACAAATTGGAAAAGAATTAAATAAGACCATTGAAGTATCAATTCATGCCGATGGCGAAATGGATAGAACTGTACTCGAGAAAATGATTTCACCCATTGAGCACATGCTTAGAAATGCCATTGATCATGGTATCGAGTCTAAGAAAGTGCGTAAAAAACAAGGTAAGAAAGAATCAGGGCGAATAAAAATTCGTTTAACACGAGAGGGTGCTCAGGTTGTCATAGCCATTATAGATGATGGCGCAGGTATTGATTTACAAGCTGTGAAACAAAAAGCGATAGAGCGTGAAGTTATATCTGAAGATCAAAACTTGTCAGATAAAGACTTGATGAAACTCATTTTCTCTGCAGGATTTAGTACCGCAGAAAAAGTCACTCAGATTTCAGGCCGTGGCGTAGGCATGGACGTTGTTTTCAATGAAATTAAACAACTAGGTGGTTACATCGATATCGAATCAACTTTAGGTGAAGGTAGTCGGTTTATCGTACGACTTCCCTTTACAGTTTCGGTAAACAATGCCTTGATGGTCACAATTAATGATGAGCCTTACGCTGTTCCTCTTACCAATATCGAAGGTATTGTTACGGTAAGTCCTTATGAACTTGATGAACTCTATAAACTTGATCAACCCGTGTATGAATATGCTGGCATTACCTATGAGTTGAATTATCTTGGAACTATGCTTGACCACAATGCTGTCCCTGACTTTGAAGGTATTCTAAAACCTGTACCAGTGTTGCTATTACACGGTGTGGATCATCCCGTTGCAGTGCAACTTGATGGACTGATAGGCTCACGAGAAGTGGTGGTGAAGTCTCTGGGTGCTCAGCTTAGTAGTATTAGTGGTTTATCCGGCGCAACTATTTTAGGTGATGGTTCAGTGGTGTTGATCCTTGACATGCCATCTCTCTGGAGAAGGTTGGCATCGAGTGATAGCGAAGTTGAAGATAGCGTTATTGAGCAGTACGAGGAAGAGTATGTTCCCACTGTGATGGTTGTTGATGATTCTATTACCGTAAGAAAAGTTACCTCGCGATTGCTCGAAAGAAACAACTTTAACGTAATCACAGCAAAAGACGGTGTCGATGCAGCAAGCCAACTTCAAGATGTGAAGCCTGATATTATTCTATTAGATATTGAGATGCCCAAGATGGATGGATTTGAACTGGCGAGTATCATCCGTTCAGAGCCCGAATTGAAAGATATTCCTATTATTATGATTACCTCTCGAACAGGAGATAAACATAAAGAAAGAGCCATGAGCTTAGGTGTTAATGATTACATGGGCAAACCTTTTGGAGAGGAAAAACTTATTAAAAGAATCGGTGCATTAATCCATCTGGAATCTAGGAATTAGCATGGCTAAAAAAAATCAGGAAATTTATAGTTTAATTGTACCCATGAGAGGTACTACAATGCTGATCCCTAATAAGGCTTTGGCCGAAATTGCTCCTTTTATTGATAGTGAGCCACCTCCAAAGGATCACAAGATTTGGCATTTGGGCTACCTCAACTGGCGTGGTTCAAGGTTACCTGTAATTTCATTTGAACATATTGTTGATGATGATTATCCTCCCCTAGATCGTCGACTAAAGATGGTCGCTATTATTAATACCCAGTTGGGTTTAAAAGAAACGCCTTATTTTGGCATTGGCGTAAAGGGCATTCCTAGACTCGGTTTGGTTACTAAGGATTCAATTGAACATAGAGATGCAAAAAATATTGCACAGTTAGATGATTCAATAAAGGCCGATGTATTGTTCAATAATAGGGAAATGCTCATACCAGACATTAAATTCATCGAAAAACTGATAAAAGAACAGCTTTGAACAAAAATTAGACTGTCTTACTTCCCTGCTTTGCGCTAGAATGCCGCCTCTTTTGATTACTGGCGTCTTGCCGGAGAAATTCCGTTGATTAAGAAACTTCGAAACATAGCAATTATTGCACACGTAGACCATGGTAAGACTACTTTGGTTGATAAGCTGCTACAGCAATCTGGTACTTTAGGTGACAGGGCTGATGTTCAGGAAAGGATGATGGATTCTAACGAGCTTGAAAGAGAACGTGGAATTACTATTTTATCCAAAAATACGGCCATCCGATGGAATGATTACCGAATTAATATCGTAGACACACCTGGTCACGCAGACTTCGGTGGTGAAGTAGAGCGGATCATGTCCATGGTTGACTCAGTATTGCTTCTAGTTGATGCAGTCGACGGTCCCATGCCTCAGACTCGTTTTGTCACTCAAAAAGCCTTTGCACAGGGTCTCAAGCCAATTGTTGTAATCAATAAGATCGATCGTCCTGGTTCAAGACCTGATTGGGTCATGGATCAAGTTTTTGAATTATTTGATCGTCTTGGTGCTACGGATGAGCAACTTGATTTCCCAGTGATTTATGCATCAGCTCTAAATGGTTATTCTGGTCTTGAAGATACCGTTAGAGATGGTGATATGACGACTCTATTTGAAGCAATTATCGAGCATGCTCCTGTTCCAGATGTGGATCCCGATGGTCCTCTACAGATGCAAATCTCTGCCTTAGACTATTCAAGCTATGTTGGCGCTATTGGTGTTGGTAAAATTACTAGTGGTACTATCAAAACTGCACAACAAGTTATGATAATTGATACAGAAGGCAAGACTCGCAAGTGTCGTGTAAATCAAGTATTAGGTTATATGGGACTTGCCAGAAACGAAGTTGAATCTGCTTCAGCGGGTGATATCGTGGCTGTTGTGGGAATCGATAAGCCGATGATCTCAGATACGATCTGTGATTTAGATACGGTAGTCGCGCTTCCTGCTTTATCGATTGATGAGCCAACGGTAACCATGACTTTTCAAGTTAATAACTCACCATTTTGTGGAAAAGAAGGCAAGTACGTTACTTCAAGGCAAATTAGAGAGCGTTTAGAGCGAGAGCTTATCCATAACGTTGCTTTAAGAGTCGATTTGACTGCTGATCCGGATAAGTTTAGAGTATCCGGTCGAGGTGAGTTGCACCTTTCAATCTTAATTGAAACCATGCGTCGCGAAGGTTACGAATTAGCCGTATCTCGTCCAGAGGTAATCTTTAGGGAAGTTAATGGTGTACGTGAAGAACCTTGGGAACTTTTGACCGTTGATATCGAAGATCAACATCAAGGTGCCATTATGGAAAAATTAGGGGAGCGTAAAGGTGAACTATCCGATATGGTTCCTGATGGCGAAGGTAGGGTAAGACTAGATTTCCGTATCCCCTCGAGAGGCTTAATTGGCTTTCAAACTGAGTTCATGAGTGCAACCTCAGGAACCGGATTAATCTATCATTCATTTGAAGCCTACGGCCCTTGTATTCAAGGTGGTTTAGCACAACGTCAAAACGGTGTACTTATTGCTAGTGAAACTGGTAAAGCGCTTGCCTACTCACTGTTTAACTTGCAGGAACGTGGTCGTTTAATGATTGGTCATGCGCAAGAAATCTATCAAGGTCAGGTTGTGGGCATCCATAGTCGTGATAATGACTTAACAGTGAACCCCTTAAAAGGAAAACAGTTAAACAATATACGAGCATCGGGTACTGATGAGAACTTAATATTATCGCCGCCAATTAATTATACTCTTGAACAGGCTCTAGAGTTTATTGATGATGATGAACTGGTTGAGGTAACACCAGCAGCGATTCGTATTCGTAAAAAACTTTTATCTGAAAGTGAAAGAAAGCGAGCTTCAAGAGTAAAAAAACCAGTTGAAGAGTAAAGGCTTTTTAAGATTTTAGGAACGGGCTTAGGCTCGTTTTTTTATGGCCATCATTATTATCACTTCGAGATTTCATTTCGAGATTTGTTTCCACATCTCTAGTTGTCATATACAATGTCTCTAAAGTCTGTACCTAAAGCCTGTATCTAAATAATAATTATTGAGAGATATTATGCAAATCCTTCATCCAGAAATTAAACCCTATGCCGAACATAGACTCGAGGTATGTGAGATTCACGATCTGTATGTTGAGGAATGTGGATCGCCAGAAGGTATTCCGGTTATTTTCATTCATGGTGGGCCAGGAGCCGGTTGTGATAAGGATCATCGTCGTTATTTTGACCCTGAAAAATACCGCATAATTTTATTTGATCAAAGGGGCTGTGGTCGATCATTACCGCACACTTCTTTAGAGGATAACACGAGTCAAGACCTGATTTGTGATATGGAGGCTATACGTGTTTCCCTAGAGGTTGATAGTTGGATGCTATTTGGTGGTTCTTGGGGTTCTACCCTAGCACTACTTTACGCTCAGGCGCATCCTGATAGAGTCACAGCGATGATTTTAAGAGGCATTTTCCTAGCTCGTCAAAAGGATTATGACTGGCTCTATAAAGAAGGAGCTAGTCTAGTTTATCCCGATTACTGGGAAGACTTTAAAAGCCATATTCCAGAAGATGAAAGAGATAACCTAATAGATGCCTACTATAAAAGACTAACGGGCAGTGACGAGCTTGCGCGCATGGCTGCTGCTAWGGCCTGGTCACTTTGGGAGGCTAGAATTGCAACTATCCATACCAATCACAAATTTATATCTAATTTCACTGATTCCCATGTGGCTTTAGCAGTGGCTAGAATTGAAGCTCATTATTTTGTTAATCGTTGTTTTATTGAAGATGGACAAATATTAAATGACATGGCTAAGATTAAAGATATACCGGGCATAATTGTTCATGGACGTTATGACATGATCTGCACTTTGGATAATGCTTACGTTCTTCATCAAGCTTGGCCAATTTCTGAATTACAAATTGTCCGTGATGCAGGTCATTCAGCTGCTGAAACTGGAAATATCGATGCGCTCGTTCGAGCAGCTCGTACAATGGCGCTACGTTTAGAAGATTAATGTTAGCGTTAATACAAAGAGTTTCTTCTGCTGAAGTTAAGGTTGATGGTAAGTTAATTGCAGAGATTGATCAGGGCATACTCGCTTTAATTGGCATTGAAAAGGGTGATTCAAAGGCTGATGCCAGACGGCTTTGTGAAAGGTTGCTCGGCTACAGAATATTTTCTGATAATGAAGATAAGATGAACCTGAGTCTTAAGCGTATAAATGGTGGCCTACTGCTTGTTCCTCAATTTACCCTTGCTGCCGATACTCAAAAAGGTACAAGACCGTCCTTTTCATCTGCTGAAGATCCTGACTTGAGTAAAATGTTATTCGAGTATTTCTGTCAATATTGTTCTGAACAATATCCTAAGGTTACAACGGGTCTTTTTGGTGCAGATATGAAAGTGAGTTTATGTAACCAAGGCCCCGTTACTTTTATGCTTAAGGTCAGTAATCAGTAATCAGTGAGCTGAGTAAGCATACTGTTCGATATTGGCAGTAAGTTGTTCCATTAAATCATTTGGCACTTTTGGTGCATCAAACAGGTTAGAAAACTGTCCATCATAATCATCCAATATTTGTTGCTCTTTTAGTTGAGGTCGTCCCAGTTCTTGGTTAAGCTTTAGGTCGTACAATTTTGCAAAACAATTAGAGTTTTGATTAGTAGCAAATAAAATAAGTACTTGTTGCTTCATGACCTCCCTGTCACCAGCCTGACTCTTATACACAAATAAATTCAAACTAACATTGAACTTTTATCGTTGTTGATGATCAGATCATATAACGAAATAATCTCACTAAGGTTTGAAAAGTCATGCTGATTAAAAACACCGAAGAATGGGCGAATAATTTATTTAAAAAGGCTAAATTAGGAGATGAGCGGCGGACTAAACGTCTAGTAAAATTAAGCCGCCAGATGGCGGATAACACAGGGAGTTCCATCGTGAAAGCCTCAGGCTCACAAGCTTCCATTGAAGGCGCTTATCGCTTTCTTCGCAATGATAATATTGATGCTAATGATATTGCTATAGCTGGTTTTTCTTCTCTTTTACCCGCGTTAGAGGTGTCGAATAAAATACTCGCATTAGAAGATACTTCAACCCTAAGCTATCGTCATAATGTTGCCAAAGAATTGGGTTATACGGGGGCTAGTAGAAAATGTAAGGCTAAAGGTATGTTAGCCCACTCTGTTCTCATGCTAGATGCCCAGACAGAGAATACGATTGGTTTAGCCGAGCAACATCGTTGGTGTCGAAAAGATGAAGATTTTGGCACAAAACATCAACGCAAACAGCGAGAATATAAAACGAAAGAAAGCTATAAGTGGCAACGTTCCTCTGAAACAATGACCACTAGGTATGCCAGCGTCATGGATAAAATTATCAGTGTTTGTGATCGTGAATCCGACATCTTTGACTACATTGATTATAAAGATAAACATCAGCAACGTTTTGTTGTACGGGCGAAACACGAACGGATAGTTACTGGTGACGGGGATATACTGACACCTTATATAAATCAACAATCTAGCGAGCTTTCTTACCAAGTAAAAATACAACAAAAAGGAGGTCGTAAAGCACGTATTGCCAATGTTGCGGTACGCTTTGCATCAGTCACTATTTCTCCGCCTAAGAAACAAGCTAAAGGTGATGTAATAAACTTAACGCTTATCAGCTGTAATGAAATTTCACCACCAGAAGGAGCTAAAGCCTTATGCTGGAAGTTATATACAAACGAACCCGTTGATTGTGCTGCTGATACGCTGAAAGTAGTCAGATATTATGAGTTGAGATGGCGAGTAGAAGAATATCATAAAGCTTGGAAGTCGGCAGGAACGCAAGTTGAGTCTTTTAGATTACAAACACGACAAAATTTGGAAAAAACAATTGTGATAACAGCGTTTATAGCGGTAAGGTTACTACAATTAAGAGAACTGATAGGGCATAAAGAAAAATCAAAGTCAGAGAGTTGTGAGCAGTGTTTTGAACCACTGGAATGGAAATTAATGTGGTCAAAGACAGAAACCAAAGCATTACCTAAAAAGGCTCCCTCGTTGTATTGGGCATATTATGCGCTTGCCAAACTTGGTCGCTGGCATGATAGTAAAAGAACAGGGGTAGTGGGTTGGGAAGCATTATGGGATGGCTGGTTTGCCTTAACCAAACTTTTAGAAGGGGCAAATTTTATGCAACAGCAAATGCTTGAGATGTGATCAAGAGACAGGTCACCAGCAG